>NZ_JBIVUY010000007.1:0-477836 GCF_044757425.1 Streptomyces sp. NPDC091281
CACCCCCCAGGTCATGCCTTCGACAGGGGGGAACAGTCATGCCGGGCCCGGAGGCCAGCGGCCCTCTTGCAGGACCGCGGAAAACATAACGGGGGGGGCGCCGGTTGCGGGCGTGGCGCCGAGGGGGGCGAGTGCCGGGTGGGCCCGGGTGCGCGGGTCGCGGGGATTCGGTGGAGATTACGGCACCGAAACTTACTCGTCCGTCAGGTTTCTGCCCGACCCTTCCCCATGTGAGCCCAATGTCCCCCCTGACCAGCGCGGATCACCGCGCCCGCGCATCTCCGCACCCCTCCCCTCCCGCTCCGCCGTGAGGTAGCTTTCACGGCGCCGTCCGGCCGGAAATCGCCGCCGGACGACGGTGACCGTAAGGCCGTGGGGCCGTGAGGCGGACCGGGAGGAGTGGTGGGGAGCGTGCGCGAGTTCACCGGCCCGCCGTCCGCGTCGCTGGAGCCGCCGACGGGCGGCCTGGCGGACGTCGTCTTCCGGTACGCCGAGGAGGACCCCTCGTACGTCGCCCTGGGCCGCAAGGACGCGCGCGGCGCCTGGCGGGACGTGACCGCCGGGGAGTTCCGCGACGAGGTCCTCGCCCTGGCCAAGGGGCTGCTGGCGAGCGGCGTCCGGTTCGGGGACCGCGTGGCGATCATGTCCCGGACCCGCTACGAGTGGACGCTGTTCGACTTCGCCCTGTGGACGATCGGCGCGGAGGTCGTGCCCGTCTATCCGACGTCCTCGGCGGAGCAGTGCTTCTGGATGCTGCACGACGCCGAGGTGACGACGGCGGTGGTGGAGCACGAGGACCACGCGATGACGATCGCCACGGTCGTCGACCGGCTCCCCCGGCTGGAGCGGCTGTGGCAGCTCGACGCGGGCTGTGTGCAAGAGCTGTACGACGCGGGCGCCGCCGTCGAGGACGAGGTGGTGCACCGGCACCGCGAGGCCGTCACGCCCGACTCGGTCGCCACCGTCATCTACACCTCCGGGACGACCGGCCGGCCCAAGGGCTGTGTGCTGTCGCACGGCAACTTCATGCACGAGGCGGACACCGTGATCGAGCGGTGGGAGCCGGTGTTCCACTCCCGCAGGGGGGACGAGGCGGCGACCCTGCTGTTCCTGCCGCTCGCGCACGTGTTCGGCCGGATGGTGCAGATCGCGGCGGTCCGCGGCCGGGTCCGCTTCGGCCACCAGCCCGAGCTGAACGCGGCGGCCCTCCTGCCCGACCTGGCCGCCTTCCGGCCGACGTTCTTCCTCGGCGTGCCGTACATCTTCGAGAAGGTGTTCCACAGCGCCCGCCGCAAGGCGGAGCGCGAGGGCAGGTCCGGGGCCTTCGAGACGGCGGTCGAGGTGGCCGTGGAGTACGCGGAGGCGGTCGAGGCTAAGGCGTGGGGCACCGGCCCCGGCCCGTCCGCGACGCTGCGCGTGCGCCACCAGCTCTTCGACCGGCTCGTCTACGGGAAGCTGCGCGCCGCGCTCGGCGGCCGCGTCCGGCACGCCATGTCCGGCGGCTCCGCGATGGACCGCAGGCTCGGCCTGTTCTTCGCGGGCGCGGGCGTCCGCGTCTACGAGGGCTACGGCCTCACCGAGTCGACGGCCGCCGCGACCGCCAACCCGCCCGAGCGGACCCGGTACGGCACCGTCGGCCAGGCCGTCCCGGGCACCACCGTGCACATCGCCGACGACGGGGAGATCTGGCTGCGCGGCGACAACGTCTTCCAGGGCTACCTCAACAACCCCAAGGCCACCGACGAGGCGCTGCGGGACGGCTGGCTCGCCACCGGTGACCTGGGCTCCCTCGACGAGGACGGCTATCTGACCCTCACGGGCCGCAAGAAGGAGATCCTCGTCACTTCCGGCGGGAAGAGCGTTTCACCGGCGCCGCTGGAGGAACGCGTACGGGACCATCCCCTGATCAACCAGTGCGTCGTGGTCGGCAACGACCGGCCGTTCGTCGCCGCGCTGGTCACCCTCGATCCGGAAGCGGTCGCCCACTGGTTGCAGATGCGCGGGAAACCGCCGCTGGCCCCGGCCGAGCTGGTGAGCGACCCGGACCTGGAGACGGAGGTGCGCCGTGCCGTGGTGGCGGCCAACACCCTCGTCTCGCTGGCCGAGTCGATCCGCACCTTCCGCATCCTGGCGCAGCCGTTCACCGAGGAGCACGGACTGCTGACCCCGTCCCTGAAACTGAAGCGCCGGGCGATCGAGCACACCTACGCCGACGAGGTCGAGGCGCTGTACGGGTCGTGAACGCGGGTCCCCCGGGGCACACCCGCACGCCCGGTCAGGAATGCCGACCGCCCCGTGATCGTTGAGGATGGACGTACCCCTGACGGACAACCGAAGGATCAAGAGCCAGTGAGCAGCAAGGTCCCCCCGATCATCCTGAACAACGGCGTCGAGATGCCCCAGCTGGGCTTCGGCGTGTGGCAGGTGCCGGACGACGAGGCGCAGCGCGCGGTCGCCACCGCCCTGGACTCCGGGTACCGCAGCATCGACACGGCGGCGATCTACGGCAACGAGGAAGGCACCGGCCGGGCGATCGCGGCCTCCGGCGTCCCCCGCGAGGAGCTGTTCGTCACCACCAAGCTCTGGAACGGCGACCACGGCTACGACACGACGCTCCGCGCGTTCGACACCTCGCTGGAGAAGCTGGGCCTCGACTACGTCGACCTGTACCTGATCCACTGGCCGCTCCCGGCCCGCGGCAAGTACGTCGACACCTACAAGGCGTTCGAGAAGCTCCTCGCGGACGGCCGGGTGAAGGCCATCGGCACCTCCAACTTCCTGCCGGAGCACCTGGAGCGGCTGATCGGCGAGACCTCGGTGATCCCCGCGGTCAACCAGATCGAGCTGCACCCGCACCTCCAGCAGCACGCGGCGCGGGAGTTCCACGCGGAGCAGGGCATCGCCACCGAGGCCTGGTCCCCGCTCGGCTCGGGCAAGGGCCTGCTGGACGTCCCGGCCCTCGTCGCCATCGCGCAGAAGCACGACCGCACCCCGGCCCAGGCGGTGCTGCGCTGGCACCTCCAGCTCGGCAACGTGGTCATCCCGAAGTCCGTGACGCCGTCGCGGATCAAGGAGAACATCGAGGTGTTCGACTTCAGCCTCGACACCGAGGACCTGGCCGCGATCAGCGCGCTGAACGAGGACCGGCGCACGGGTCCCGACCCGGCGACGTTCGACGTCGGCTGAACCGACCGCCGTACCGCGTGACCTGGGGCGCCCCTGCCGAGGGGGCGCCCCTTCGCGTGTCCGGCGCGGGCCGTCAGACCGGCCGGACGGCGGTGTGGACGGTGTGCGCGGCGAGGACGAACAGGTCCGGCCTGCGGTGCACGCCCGCCGGGTCGTCCGGGTCGAGCAGCCGGTCGAGGGTGGCGCGGTCGCCGTCGTCGAGGGCGTCGGCGAAGCCGTCGCGGAGCCGGGCGAGGGTCGCGGCGGCGTAGGCGCGGGCCCGGTCGGAGGCGGGGGCGGGCAGGTCGAGGAGGAAACCGCGGCTGCGGGGGTGCCGCAGGCCCGCGGCGCGCAGCAGGGCCGCCCAGTCCTCGGTCTCCGCGACGGAGCCGGGCAGCTCGGCCCGCATCCGGGCGAACCACTCCGCGTCCAGCACGTCGAGCCGCGCGTCGAGGCCGGGCCTGCCGAAGCCGAGGTGGCGCGGCAGGAACCGTGCCGGGAGTCCGCCCTCCATGACGGCCAACGTGCCGCCGGGGGCGAGCCGTTCGGCGAAGGCGGCGAGGGCGGCCCGCTGGTCGCCCAGATGGTGCACACTGCGCCCGGCCCACAGCAGGTCGGCCGGGTAGTCCAACTCGTTCACCACGTCCGGAAGTTCACCGCACAGGGTGCCGAACCGGTCACCGTGCCCCAGCCGTTCGGCACGCTCCCGTGCCCGCTCCAGCAGCGGCGGGGAGCTGTCGACGGCCACGATCCGGGCCCCCGGGAACACCTCGGCGAACAGGCAGGACACCACCCCGGGCCCGCTCCCGAGGTCGACGATCAGCCCCGGCTCGGTCACCTCCCGCCCCAGCCAGGACAACACCCGCTCGTAGAGAGGCGCGAACAGCTCGGCGTGCGCCTCCAGCCGGGGGGCCATCTCGACCCAGTCGATGTCGGTACCGGGGCCTGGGCCGGGGCCGTGATGGTGGGCGGGGCCCTGTTGCTCGTGCTGTTCCCGCTGCTCGTGCGCCATGCCGGTCAGCCTCTCGTCCGAGCGGCGGCCGACGCGTCCCGACGCACCGGTCGGCCGCGGATCTGCCCGGCGGGGCACGGCACGGAGAGGCCGAGTCAGGGGGACCCCGCCGGGGCGGGCCGCGTGGCCACGGCCCGCCCCGGCGGGAAACGCCGCTGTCAGCTCAGCGGCGGGTAGGCGTTCTGCATCAGCTGCTGGAACTGGGCGGAGAACCAGTGCCCGGAGACCGGTGCCCCGGCCAGCGCCCCGGTGAGGTGGTTGCCGTTGGACGCGTTGCCCGTGTAGGTCGGGTCGCACATCCGGTCGAAGCCCTTGCCCTCGTCGTTCGGGACGGCGGTGCTGGACCCGTCGGACTCGCCCGGCGGCTTCATCCAGACGTAGGCGTCGATCCCGGGCGCCGGAGCGGCCTGCGGGCGTTCACCGAGTCCCGCACCGGACTGGTTGCACCAGTTGCCGATGTGGATACGGCGGTCGTAGCGGCCGCCGTCCACGTACGTGTCGACGCTGGTGGTGGCGCCGGGTCCGGTGGGCCGGGCGGTGCCGCCCCAGCCGTTGCGGGAGGTGTCGATCAGCATGCCGATGCCGGAGCTGAAGCCGACCGAGACCAACTGGGTGCGCAGGCCCTGGGCGAAGGACAGTTCGTCGACGTAGCGGTTCCACTCGACCCACTTCGCCTCGCGGACGGACTTGCCGGCCACGGTGTCGTTGACAGTGAAGTTGTTCTCCTTGAGGGCGCTGTAGTTGGCGGTGTTGGTGATGAAGCCGTGGACGTCCGCTACGGTGGCGCCCTCGGAGGTCGCCGCCTCCTTCATCACGGTCGCGCTGCCGGTCAGGTTCTCGTCCCAGCCGATCCAGCCGTGGTGCGCGGCGTCGATGTAGTTGTAGACGTTGGGCACGTCACCCAGCTTGTTGAGGGCGTAGCCGATGCCCTTCTGGTAGTTGCCGTTGGCCTTCATCACGTCGCACTGCGGGGTGGCGGTGGGTTTGCCGCTCGTGTTGGTGACGAGGTTGGGCAGCGAGTCGACCTCGATGGTGGTGACGATCCGCAGCCCCGCGTACTTGCTCTCCCCGGCGATCGCGGCGATCGGGTCGATGTACTGCGCCTTGTACTTCGGCAGCTCCGTCGGGCCGAGTTCGCCGTTGGAGGCGAGGGCGGCGCAGTCCCGGCCGGGCAGGTTGTAGATGACGAGCTGGACGACGAGTTCGCCGGAGCCCTTCTGGCGCAGCGCCTCGTCGAGGTGGGCGCGCAGGCCCATGCCGCCGTTGACGCCGTTGATGGCGGCGATCCGGTCGAGCCAGACGCCGGTGGGCTGGTTCGCCACGCGGCTGCCGCCCGGTTCGGCGGCGGCCTTCGCCGACCACTCGGGGTTCACGTACACCTTGGCGCCCGCGTACGGGTTGTCGACGCGGGTGGAGGGGGTGCCGGGGTCGGTCGGTCCCGGATCGGTCGGTCCGGGGTCGGTCGGCCCCGGGTCGGTGGGGCCGCCGCCGTCGACGGTGCACGGGACGCCGTCGAGGGTGAACGCGGCCGGCACGGCGTTGGTGCCGCTGTACGACCCCTGGAAGCCGAAGCGGACCGAACCCCCGGTCGGCAGCGTGCCGTTGTAGCTCTCGTTGGCCGCGGTGACGTCGGCCCCGGCCTGGGTGATCTTCGCGTTCCAGCCGTTGGTGACCCGCTGGTTGCCCGCGTAGGTCCATTTCACCGACCAACTCGACTTGGCGGCGCTGTTGTTGGTGACGGTGACGTCGGTGGTGAAGCCGCTGCCCCAGTCGTTCTGGACGGCGTAGGCGACGGTACAGGGGGCGGCGGCGAGGGCGGTGCCGTCGGGCACGGCGGCGAGCGCCGTCCCGGAGGCTCCGGCGATCAGCGCCAGCGAGGCGAGCATCGCTGTTCTGCTACGGCTCATGGGTGCGGGGTTCCTTCGTGTCAGCGGGGTGCGTGGGGAGCGCCGTGCCGCACGGGACGGCGTCCGCGGCGCGTGACCCGTACGGGACGGGCACGGCGGACGGACGGCGTCCTGGGCAGACCTACGGAGCGGGGCGGGGCCGCGCGGGGCGACGCCAGGACGTCACGGTTCGGCGGGCGGCTCGCGGCGGGTGGGGGCCACGGCGGAGGAACGGGGGATGTCGCATGGGCGACTCCTCGCAGCTCGGGCGCGTCACGGTGGACGTGCCGACTGATGGAATCGCTCCCACTGGTGGCGACGAAGCTAGCGCCGGGCAACGGCGAAGAACAGAGGCGGAGTTGACTTTCCCTCAGAATCCCGACGCGAGCAGGCCCGACCGCTCGGAGACCTAGAGGCTTTGGGGAGGGCGCACGTCTTGACCGGCCCCCGCGCCGGTCCACACTATGGGAGCGCTCCCACTGGTACCGGAGCCTCCCACCCCCACCCGTTGCTCCTCCCGTTCCCCCACCCCCCAGCTTCCGTGGCCGGGCACGCCCCGCACCGCCCCGCACCGCACCCCCGGTCACTGAGTCGTACGCGGAGCCATTCGACAACGCCCCCGCTGGGGCTCCGCGTGCCGCGCCGGGCGGCCCCCACCCCTCAAGAGGGGGGCCGCCCGGTGGCCCGTCGGGCGACGACCGGTCAGGTCTTCCGGAACGCCCGGAGCGTGAACCAGGGTTCCGGACGCGGCCGGTCCTGGTCGGGCAGGGCCGCCAGGCGGGCGGCGTAGCGGTCCGCGATGGGTTCGCCCGGCGGGAGGGTGCCGAACCAGCCGCGCCGCAGGTCGGCGACGGTACGGAGGGGGCTGCGCCCCTGCCCCCGGCCGGGGAACCGGCCGTCCCCGGCGGGCACCAGACCACCGGCGGCGGCGTGCCTCCCGACCAGCGCCGCCGCGTCCCGCGCGGACTGCGGCGGGCGGGTGGCGAGGACGGCGTCGATGTCGCTGCCGACGTTGTGCGACGCGGCCTTGTCGACCGTCGTGACGTAGACCCCGCCGGGCCGCAGCACGCGCGCGCACTCGGCGACGATCGCCGCCGCGTCCGCGTCCGTAGCGGCGAGGTGCAGCAGCCACACGCTGGTGACGGCGTCGAACTCGCCGTCGCGGAAGGGGAGTCGGCGGCTGTCGGCGCGAATCACGGCGCCCGGCAGGCGGACGGCGGCCCGGCGGATCATCGCGGACGTCAGGTCGACGCCGGTGACCCGCAGCCCGTCGCGGGCGGCGAGTCTGCGGGTGACGATGCCCGTGCCGCAGCCGACGTCGAGCAGGGTCCGCGCCCCGTCCGGCACGAGGCCGAGGACGGCCTCGGCGGCGGCGGCCGCGCGGGGCTCGCCGCCGCGTGCGGCGTCGTAGCGTTCCGCTTCGGTCTCGTAGTCGAGCACACGCCCCCCGTCCGGTCCGTCGGTGCGCGCCGGGGGCCGGGCCGGGGTCCGCCACCCGGCAGCCCGCCCGGCTCGGGGCCAGGGGCGGTGCGGGGATCTCGGGCGCCGTGGGCTCCGTGCGCGTCGGGTGTCCGTCCCGCGTGCCACCGGGGCACCCAGGGCGGTCCTGGTGGGAAGGGTGCCCGGCATTCCTCGGACGAATCCGGGGCCGTCCGGCGACGGTCGGAATCCGGCCCCGGCGCGGCGCGCCCGCGTCGACTACGGTCGTCCGTATGACCACTGTCGCCGGAGACGGCTCCGGAGCCGGGCCAGCCTCGCCAGCTGCGTCGGCCTCGCCGCCCGCGTCCCGTCCCGGAAACGGGCCGGTGTCCGCTCCCGGGTCCGGTCCCGTGTCCGGTGCCGAGGGGCGGGGGGTCGGGCCGCTGCTGCGGGCGTGGCGGGAGCGGCGCCGGGTCAGCCAGCTGGAACTGGCGCTGCGCGCCGACTCCTCGGCGCGGCACATCAGTTTCGTCGAGACGGGCCGCTCCCGACCCAGCGAGGCGATGGTGCTGCGGCTCGCCGAGCACCTGGACGTGCCGGTGCGGGAGCGCAACGCCCTGCTGGTGGCGGCCGGTTACGCCCCGCGTTACCGCGAGACCCCGCTCGACGACCCGGCGCTGGCCTCGGTGCGGGCCGGGATGGAGCGGCTGATCCGGGGCTACGAACCGTATCCGGCACTGGTGGTGGACGGGCTGTACAACGTGCTGGCCGCCAACCGGGGGATCACTCTGCTGCTGGAGGACGTCCCCGAGTCGCTGCTCGCGCCGCCGTTGAACGCGATGCGGCTGACCCTGCACCCGCGGGGTCTCGCGCCGCGCATCCGCAATCTGCCGCAGTGGCGGGGCCATCTGCTGGAGCAGTTGGAGCGGCAGATCGCGCTGTACCCGTCGGGACCGCTGCGCGTGCTGTACGACGAGGTCGCCGCGTATCCGGCACCGGAGCGCGGCGCGTCGTCCGCGACGGAGTGCGTCGCCGACGACGCGGCGGACGGTCGGCCCGGTGGACAAGGAGGCGAACCGGCGGACGCCGTACCGTACTTCGCGCTGCCGCTGCGGATCGAGCGCCGGGGCCGGACGCTGTCGTTCGTCTCGTCGATCTCGACCTTCAACACCCCGCTGGACGTGACGGTCGCCGAGCTGGCCATCGAGACGCTGCTCCCGGCCGACCAAGAGACGGTCACCTACCTGCACACCCTGATGAGTTGAGGGCGGATTACCTCAACCCGACCTCTCGTGGGCTCAGTTGTTCCGAGCCCGCAGGGCGAGGTGCTGGAGGAGGGCGAACCCGGCCACCGTGCCCGCCTGGAGGACGGTCCACACGGCGCCCGCCGCGGTGGGCGACAGCCACAGAAGCAGAGCGACCAGACTGAGCGCGGTCCAGGCGGAGTTGGCCTCGACGACCGCCCGGACCGGCAGCGCGGCCGGGCGGGGACGCGCCGCGAGCAGGGCCACCGCCGCCGCGTACACGGTGAGGAAGGCGCCGAGACCGAGCAGCAGACCGGAGCCGACTCCGAGGAGACGGCCGAGCGGTCCGGACGCGGCGAGGTAGGCGAGCCCGTTGGCGCCCGTCACCAGGGCGTCCAGGGCGAGGAAGCGCCGCAGGGCGCGCCCCGGTTCGGCGGTGCGGGCGAGCACGGTGAGCAGGGCGGGTGCGGCGGACTGGGCTGCGGACATGGCGGATCACCCTCCGTCGAGGCGGGAACGGGACGTCGGAACGTCGGGACGGGCGGCTCCCGGGCCGGAGTGCGCCGGCCCGGAACCCGTGCCCCCACCCTCCCGTCCGCGCCACCGCGGGTCGATTACCCGCGGGGTCATGCGCGGCCCCGCACCCCGCCGGTCCACGGTTCCCCCGCAGGTCGGAGGGGTGCCGTGGACCCGTCTCCGGCATCCCTGTCGTCCCCGCGCCGGAACGTGACACACTGACCGGCGTGCTTCGACACGTAGGGGAGACGTGGCGTGAGTGAGCGGCGGCCCGCACCCACCGTGGGTCAGGTGGTACTCGGCAGACGGTTGCAGGAACTGCGGGAGGCGGCCGGTTTCGGCCGGGAGGAGGCGGCGCGCGCGCTGCGCGTGGCCCCGGCGACCGTACGCAGGATGGAGACCGCCGAGGTCTCGTTGAAGATCCCGTACGTCCAGGTGCTGTTGGAGACGTACGGCGTCCCGGAGGACGAGACCGCCGCGTTCGTCGCGCTCGCCGAGGAGGCCAACCGGCCCGGCTGGTGGCAGCGGTTCCACGACGTGCTGCCCGACTGGTTCAGCCTGTACGTGAGCCTGGAGGGCGCCGCCCGCCTGATCCGCTCGTACGAACCGCACTTCGTGCCAGGCCTGTTGCAGACGGAGCGGTACGCGCGCGCCGTGCTGGAGGCCGGGACGGTCGGCCGCAGCAGCCCGGAGGCGATCGAACGGCACGTGTCCCTGCGCATGACCCGGCAGCAGTTGCTGGAGGGCACCGACCCGCCGCACCTGTGGGCGGTGCTGGACGAGACGGTGCTGCGCCGTCCGGTGAGCGCGGAGCCCGCCGTGATGCGCGAGCAGATCGACAAGCTGCTGGAGTACGCCGAACGCGACCGGATCACGCTTCAGGTCGCCGAGTTCGCCAGCGGCCCGCACCCGGGGACGACCGCGCCGTTCTCCCTGTTCCGGTTCGCGGAACCGGAGTTGCCCGACATGGTCGTCACCGAGTACCTGTCGGGGGCGCTCTACCTGGACTCCCGGCACGAGGTCGCGGCGCATCTGGAGGTGCTCGACCACCTGACCACGCACGCCGCGCCCGCGCCGCGCACCGACAAGCTGCTGCGCGACATCCGCAGCACGTACTGACCCCCTGGGACGCGCCCGCCCGACCGGGCGGATCACCCACCCGCCCACCGACCCACCGACCGGCCGCCACCCCCCTGCTCCACCCCAACCCCCCGCACCTGTCGAGGAGAAGCCGCAGCATGACCGGATCCGAGTCCGAGGCCCCCGTCCGCATCGACACCAGCAAGCCGCATCCGGCCCGCGTGTACGACTGGTGGCTGGGCGGCAAGGACAACTACCCCGTGGACGAGGAACTGGCCCGGCGCATCCTCGCCGTGGACGGCACGGCGGTGCGCGGGGCGCGCGCCAACCGGCGGTTCATGCAGCGGGCGGTGCGCGCGGTCGCCGAGACGGGCGTGCGGCAGTTCCTGGACATCGGCACCGGCATCCCCACCGAACCCAACCTGCACCAGGTGGCGCAGTCCGTGGCCGCCGAGGCGCGGGTGGTGTACGCGGACAACGACCCGATCGTGCTCCGGCACGCCCAGGCCCTGCTGCACGGTTCGCCGCAGGGGTCGACGGAGTACGCGCACGCCGACGTCCGGGACGTCGACGGCGTGCTGGCGCGGGCCGCCGAGTCCCTGGACTTCGCCCGGCCCGTCGCGCTGTCGCTGGTGGCGCTCACCCACTACCTCGACGACGATCCGGCCGGGGACGACGTGTACGGGCTGCTGCGCCGCTACGTCGACGCGCTCGCCCCGGGCAGCCACCTGATCCTGTCGCAGGTCACCCCGGACCTGAACCCGGAGGCGATCGCGCGGGCGACGGAGCAGTTCCGCCGCAGCGGCACCCCGTTCCACCCGCGTCCGCTGGCGGCGTTCACGCGCTTCTTCGACGGTCTGGAGATCCTGGGGCCGGGCGTCATCCCGGTGTCGGGCTGGCGGCCGGAGCCGGAGGACGTCGCCCTCCAGGCGGAGGGCATCGTCCCGGTGTACGCGGGCGTCGCGCGCAAGCCCTGAAACGTCCGCGGCACCTCGGGGGTGACCCGTACGGGTGCCGTGGACGGGTGCGCTCCGACCCCCGCCCCTACGTTCGAGGCGGGGGTCGGCAAGGGAGCGCACGTGAGCGACACGCGGACACCGTACGGCGGGCCGGGCACGGCACGGCCGAGGGAGGCCTGATGCCCTCCGACACCGTCCTCTACCAGGCGGCCGCGCTCTGCCTGGCCCACCCGGACGAGGCGCTGCTCGCACGGCTGCCGCTCGTCCGCGAAGCGGCCCCGCAGCTACGGGAGTTCACCGACCTCGCGGCCGTCGCCCCGATGCCCGAGCTGGCCGCGCACTACGCGCGGCTGTTCCCGCCGGACGGGTCGGGCGGCGTGCCGTACAGCAATCTGTATCTGAGCCGGTGGCCCGGCGACGGGGCAACCGGGCCGTTCGCGGACCGGGCGCCGGACGGCACCGGGTCGCTGCTCCCCTACGCGGCGCTCTACCGGCGCCACGGCCTGGAGCTGGCCGGGGTCGAGCCGCCGGACTTCCTGCCCGCCGTGCTGGAGTGCGCCGCCCGCACCGGCGACACGGGCCCCCTCACCGGCCACCGCGTCGGCCTGGAACGGCTGCGCGTCCGCCTGACGGCGCTGGGCACCCCGTACGCGTGTGTCGTCGCCGCCGTGTGCGCGGCGCTGCCGGTCGGCGCAGGGCAGCCTTAGCGGCGGGTGGGACGCGGTATGGGGTGGGCGCGAGGAGAGCGGCGGGCGCGGGGCGGGTGGGGACGCGGGGCGGGTGGGTGGCGTGGGGCCGGCCGGTCGCCGTGGTGGGTGACCGGCCGGACGGTGCCGCGGGTGCTCAGGCGAGCTTGGCGGTCAGGGTGATCGTGGTGCCGGTGAGGGCCTGGCTGACCGGGCAGTTCTTCTTGGCGTCCTCGGCGGCGGCGACGAATCCGGCCTCGTCCAGGCCGGGCACGGTGCCCTCGACGGTGAGGTGGATGCCCGTGATGCCCGTGCCCGGCTGGAAGGTGACGTCGGCCGAGGTGACGAGCTTGGTGGGAGGGGTGCCGGCGCCGGTCAGGCCGTGCGACAGCGCCATGGAGAAGCAGCTGGAGTGGGCGGCGGCGATCAGCTCCTCGGGGCTGGTCCTGCCGTTCGCCTGCTCGGCGCGCGACGGCCACGACACCGGCTGCTCGCCGATGCCGGAGGAGTCGAAGGTGACGACTCCGGTGCCCTCGGTCAGGCTGCCTTCCCAGACGGTGTGTGCGGAGCGCGTGGTGGCCACGGTGGTTCCTTTCGCAAGGGGCGTCCCGGTGAACGCGTTTCGTGCCCCCATCCGATCACATCCGCCGCCGTGCCACCGCCACGACCGGCCCACGCGCCCGTCGCCCGGCGGGAGTCGGACCGGAGGGCGGACGCGGGGCGGGGCGGTCAGGCCGCGCGTTCCTCCTGCGGGGTGTCCAGCGGCACCTGGGGCCCGTCGGACTCGCGCAGCCAGCGGCGCAGTACGGCGTGGACCTGCTCGGCGCCGACGAGTTCGGGCCCGTCGGACCCGCCCTCGGACACGGGGCCGGGCGCGGAGTCTGGCGCGGGGCCGTCGTGGGCGGCGTCGGCGGCGGCGTCGGCGGGTCCGTCGTCGGTGCCGGTCGCGAGCGGCGGGGAGAGGTCGAGCGGGGAGAGCAGGAAGGGGCGTCCCTGGTCGCCGCCGAGGCCGCCGTGGGAGCCGATCTGCTCCTCGAAGGCGAGGACCTCGCCGTCGGCCGGGTCGTGGAAGGAGTTGACCATGATGTCGGCGGTGTGCGGGAACGTGTGGGTGCGCCGTACGGCGTCGGCGGCGCCCGGCCCGAACACGGCCAGCGGTCCGGGCTCCAGGTCGAGGCGGTCGAGCGGGATCTCGGTGCCGTAGGGGCCGAGCACGACCCCGCCGTGCTTGGCGCTGCGCACCAGGAGGAAGCCGACACCCGGGTGGTTGGCGAGGGTGGTGAGCAGGGCGGGGTGCCGGGCGTCGATCTCCTCCTTGCTCATGCGGTGCGGCACGTCCGGGAAGGAGATCAGGCCGAGGTTGCCGGAGGCGAGCACGATCGGTTCGGCGCCGGGCGCGGGCCGGTGCCGCGAGCCGCCCTCCTCGACGGGCCTGCGCAGCGCGGCGCGGACGGCGGCGCGGGCCTCGGCGCCGCTGCGGGTGCGGCGGGCCCGGCGCGGCACGGGCAGCCCGCAGCCCGCCCGGACCAGGTCGGCGAGGGTGAGCCCGTAGCGGGAGCGGAAGGTCTCGCCGGGGCTCTGCCCGTGGTCGGACAGGACGACGATCCGGTAGGGGCGCGGGGCGTGCTCGGCGACCTTCTCGATCAGGGCGAGGGAGCGGTCGAGGCGGGCGAGGACCTTGTCGGCGTCACGGCTGCGCGGCCCGGAGTGGTGGGCGACCTCGTCGTAGGCGACGAGGTCGGCGTAGACGGAGGTGCGGCCCGCGAGGAGGTCGCCCATCACCGCGGCGACGACGACATCCCGTTCGACGACGGTGGCGAAGGCCCGGACCAGCGGGTAGAGGCCGCCGCGGCCGACGCGCGGGCGCTGCTTGCGGGCGCGGGCCCGGCTGGACTCGCCGATCTCGCGGCCGACCTCGGCGACGAAGGAGAGCGCGGTGCGGACGGCGTTGGCGGGATCGGAGAAGTAGGCGAAGTACCCGGCGCGGGAGCGGGTGGCGCGGGAGCGGCGGCGGGTCGCGATGGACAGCACGAGGGCCTGCTCGTCGGCGCCGCCGCCGAACAGGTTGCCGCGGCTCGCGCCGTCGGCGGAGAGCAGCCCGCCGTCACCGGTACGGCGGACGGCACGGTGCTGGAGCTCGGCGGCGCTGGTCGGCCGGTTGCAGACCATCACCTCGCGGGTGTCCTTCTCGTACCAGCGGAAGGCGGGCACATCGTGGTTGCTGCCGTGCAGGATCCCGAGCTGGCTGGCCCCCGTCTGACTGGACCAGTCGGTACGCCAGGGGGTGAGACGGTGGGTGGGGCCGGGGGCGCTCTCGGGGGGCGCGGCCCGTCGGGAGCCGCGCTCCGGGGGCGCCTCCGCGGGCACGTTCGCCGACGGCTCCGCCGCGGGCTGCTCGTCGGGGGCGGCCGAGTCGGCGGGAGTGGCCGGGACGTCCGGCGGGGCCGGGACGTCCGGCGGGGCCGGGGGGTTCGGGGCGGGCGGTACGGCGAGCCAGCGGGCGACGGTCGGCATGAGGCCCTTGCGGACGGCGTCGGTGAGGACGTCGTGGCCCACGCCGTCGAGCTGGAGCATGACCGTCCCGTGGCTGGCCGGACCCGGCGGGGCGGATCTGCGGCGGCGGTCCGCGAGACGGTACAGGCGGCGCCGGTAGGCGTCGTCGTCGCGGACCGCGAGGGCACCGCCGGTCGCGGAGGCGACGGCGGACATCACGGCCGCGACGATGACGGCGGTCTCGGGGGCCACCTCGCTCTGGCCGGACGGGTTCAGGCGCAGGGCCAGCAGCAGGAGCGAGCCGTTGAGGAAGAACACCAGCAGGCCGAGGACGAGCGCGGGGACCAGCAGCAGGAGGCGGACCAGCACCGGCCAGACCAGAGCCGACAGCAGACCGAAGGCTCCCGCCCCGATCGCGGCCGTCATGGCGATGGTGGTGGAGCTGTCGCCGTCGGGCGACTGGAGCCGGAAGTCCGGCAGGATTCCCGCGAGCACCAGCATCGTGACGGTGGAGACACCCCACACCGCGACGCTCCGCCCGGCCGTGCTGACGGCCCGCCGCCAACGTCTTCCGCCCACCACGCCCCGTACACCTCACGTTCCGGCCCCTCGTCGACGCGGGCCTCCGGTGCCCCCAGCCTGTCACACCGGACGGAGAGGGCTCGGGGGACGGAGTGGGAGGTGACTGAGGGAGGCGCGGGACGGTGAGCGGTTGCGGCTGTGGTGACGGTGAGCGGTTGCGGTAGCGGGGAGCCAGAGGTCGGCGGACCAGTCGGGAAAAAGTCCGCGCCGACGTGAACCGATCGAGGGGGCTCGTCCGATGAAGGGGAGACAGGCAAGCACGGCGACGCGAGCGAAGGGGAGAGGCCATGACGGGGGCGAGGGCAAGAACGGTCCACGGAGACCGGTGGCAGGCGCCGACGGCGTCAGGGGTACGTCGGCCAGGATCGGCGTCAGCGTCCGTCGTAGCCCGCGGTCGGCATCGAGAGGCGACGGTGCACGTGGGCCTTCATCTGGGCGTCGTAGGCAGGTTCGGCGACACCGACCGTCTCGACCCGCACCCCGCGCCGGGCGCACTCCTCGGTGAACGCATCGGCCGACGACAAGGCGCTCTCAAGGACCCGCCGGGTCGGGGCGACGAACAGATCGACGCCGGGACGGACCCCGTCCCAGAGCACGCAGTGGTCGGGCCGCAGCCCGCGGACGAGGAGTTCACGGCTGACGACGTAGCCCCGCTCCGCGGCCCAGCGCGCGCACATGGCGTGCTGGCTGCGGGAGTCCACCAGGAAGGGGTCGGCGTCCAGCTCCTCCAGGGGCGTCAGGCTCGCGATGGCCGTGACCCGCACCGGTTTCATGGAGCCCCCCTCACCTCCGGCCACCTCTGGTCACCTCCGGGTTTCGCCGCCGACCCTACCCCTGCCCGTAGGCTTCGGGGGAGTCGCGCGAAGGAGGCAAAGAGGTGCCGGTGGAGATCACCTGGTGGGGTCACGCCACCTGCACGGTCGAGGACGCGAACACCCGTGTCCTGACAGACCCCCTGTTCGTACGGCGGCTGGCGCATCTGCGGCGGCGCCGGGGCGAGGTGCCCCCGGCGGAGGCGTGGCGGGCGGACGTGGCACTGGTCTCGCATCTGCACGCCGACCACCTGCACGTCCCGTCACTGGCCCGCCTCGCGCCCGGCACACGGCTGCTGGTCCCCCGGGGCGCGCCACGGGCCGTGCCGGGCCTGCGGCGGCTGGCGCACCTGGAGATGAGCGAGGTGGCGCCGGGCGACGAGGTCGCGGTCGGGGGCGTACGCGTCCGGGTCGTGCCCGCGCGGCACGACGGGCGTCGGCTGCCGCTCGGCCCGCATCACTCCCCCGCCCTCGGGTATGTCGTGGAGGGCGAGGCGCGCACCTACTTCGCCGGGGACACCGGCCTGTTCGCGTCGATGGCGGAGGAGGTCGGGGACGTGGACGTGGCGCTGCTGCCGGTCGGCGGCTGGGGTCCCTACCTCGGCGAGGGACACCTGGACGCGGGGCGGGCGGCGGAGGCACTGGCCCAGCTGGGGCCGCGCAGCGCGGTGCCGGTGCACTACGGCACGTTCTGGCCGATCGGGATGGACGCCGTCCGCCCGCACGAGTTCCACGCCCCGGGCGAGGAGTTCGTACGCCTCGCGGCGGAGCGCGCGCCGTCGGTGGCGGTGCACCGGCTCGGACACGGGGAGAGCGTGCGCCCCGAGGTCGCCCGGTGACAGCGCTGTCCGCGTCGGCCCTGTCCGGCCTGGGCGCCCTGTCCGGCCAGTCCGGCCTCACCGACCTGGCGAGCCTGTCAGGGGTGCCGGGGCTGCCGAACTTGTTCATGGCGGTCACGACCACCACGACCACCGTCATCCCGACGGAGTCGACCCAGCAGGCGATCGGCTACCCGTCCCTCTTCCTGCTGGTGCTGATCGGGGCGCTGGTGCCGGTGGTGCCGACGGGGGCGCTGGTGAGTTCGGCGGCGGTGGTCGCCTTCCACCAGACGGCGCCGTTCTCGATGGCGATGGTGTTCGTGACGGCGTCCCTGGCCGCGTTCTGCGGAGACGCGGCGCTGTACTGGCTCGGACGGCGCGGCCTGAACTCGAAGAACGGCTCGCGCTGGCTGGAGGCGATCCGTTCCCGCGCCCCGGAGGAACGGCTCGCGCAGGCGCAGGCCAAACTCGCCGACCACGGCAGGACGGTCCTGGTGCTGTCCCGGCTCGTCCCGGCGGGCCGCATCCCGATCATGCTGGCCTGCCTCCTCGCCGAATGGCCGCTGCGCCGCTTCGTCCGCGGCAACCTCCCGGCCTGCCTGGCCTGGGCCGCCACCTACCAGCTGATCGGCATCCTCGGCGGCTCCCTGTTCCCCGAACCCTGGGAGGGCGTCGTCGCCGCCATCGTCCTCACGGTGGTGGTGAGCCTGGCCCCCGCCCTGTGGCGCCGCCTACGGCGAACGGGTACGGGGCGAGGCACCGGAGCGGGGACGGAAAAGGCGTAGGGGTGGCCGCGCGGGGTCTCAGGCAGGCCCCGGCTCCCCCGGCTCCCACTCCAGCACCCGGGAACCCCCCACCGGGAGGTCCCACAGGTCGGCCCGGTCGCGGCCCGCAGCCGTCCAGGCGGCGCGGACGCGGGTGAGGGGTTCGAGGACGGGTTCGGCGGACAGGACGAACGTGCCCCAGTGCATGGGGGCCATGCGGCGGGCGCCGAGGTCGAGGGCAGCGCGGACCGCTTCCTCCGGGTCGCAGTGGACGTCCCGGAGCCACCAGCGGGGGTCGTAGGCGCCGATGGGAAGGAGGGCGAGGTCGATGCCGGGGTGGCGGCGGCCGATGTGGGAGAACCAGTGGCCGTAGCCGGTGTCCCCGGCGAAGTAGACGCGCTGTCCGGTGGGCGCGGTGAGCACCCAGCCGCCCCACAGCGAGCGGCACGTGTCGACGAGGCTGCGCTTGGACCAGTGGTGGGCCGGGACGAAGTCGAAGCGGACGCCGGACAGTTCGGCGGCCTCCCACCAGTCCAGCTCGGTCACGCGGGTGAACCGGCGGCGCCGGAACCAGCGGCCGAGACCGGCCGGCACGAACACCGCGGTGTCGCGCGGGAGTCGGCGCAGGGTCGGGGCGTCCAGGTGGTCGTAGTGGTTGTGGCTGATGACGACCGCGTCGACCGTCGGCAGATCCGCCCACGGCACACCGACCGGTGTGACACGGGCCGGGGTGCCGAGGATACGGCGGGACCAGACCGGGTCGGTCAGGACGGTCAGACCGCCGACGCGCACCACCCAACTCGCGTGCCCCACCCAGGTGACGGCGACGGTGTCCACGTCCACCCGGGGCAACGGGGCAGGCGCGAACGGCAACCGCGGGACGTCCGCGAGGCCCTCCCGACCGGGGCGCACGGCACCCTCGCGGGCGAAGCGGGCCAGCGCCTTCAAGCCGGGCAGCGGGGCGGTCAACCGGTCGTGGAAAGCTCGCGGCCAGACCCGCGTCTCCCCCGGTGGGCGGGGATCGGACAGCGGGGGGACGGGGAGGGAGGGGGCGGAGGGGGTGGGGGGAGAGGGGGCGGGGGGAGCCCCCGGAGCGGGGTCGGCGGAGGCGGGGCGCGTCTCGGCCGCAGGGGCCGTGGGACCCGTGGCACTCACCGTGACCGTGGCGGAGGCCGCCCCGGCCGCCCTGGCCGGTGCCGTCGCCCCGGCCACCCCGGACGATGAGGTCGCCCCGGCCGGTGCGGTCGCCGGTCCGGTGGTCGTGTCCGCCCAACGGGTCGGAGCCGCCTGGCCCGTGGCGGTCGCCTGGCCCGTGGCGGTCGCCTGGCCCGTGGCGGTCGCCGGGCCTGTGGTGGTGGCTCTGTAGGTGACGGTCGCCGGGCTCAAGGTGTTCGGCTGGTCGTTGGTGGTGGTCGGCTCGGACTGTTGCGTCATCGAGGAGACTCCCATCGCTGAGCTTCGTCGCGGAGGTCGTCGAAGACCGACCTGAGGTGGGTCAACGCACGGTGCAGATGCGGCAGTTCCAACGGTGTGCGGGAGGTGAGGCATTCCGCGCGTTCCGTGTCGGTGGCGCCCAGGAGGGGGCCGGTGGACAGCCGTACGCGCAGCGCGCCGAGGTCGTCGCCGAAGCGGTGGCCGCCGGGGGCGGGCATGCCGAGGCGGGCGGTCAGCAGGTCTTCCAGGTCCTGTGCGTCGCCGACGCCGCGCGCGGCCAGCGGCTCCCGCAGGGGGCCGAGGTCGGCGTACAGGTGGCGGCCGGCCTGGGGCGGGAGGGCGAGGGCGCCCGCGGCGACGACGGTGGTGTGCACGGCGGCGGCGACGGACGCGTGGAGGCGTACGACGGCGGCGACGCGCGCGGTGACGGGGTCCGGCTCGGTGAGGGCGTGGGCGGCGACCGCGGCGACGGGGTCGGCGACCCGCGCGTCGAGCGCGGTGAGGACGTCGAGGACGCGGGCCCGCAGGTCGTCCCCGGCGGCCGAGTCGGGCAGCCGGGCCACGGCGGCGGGCCAGCCCGGGGGCAGCAGCGCCCCGGCGAGGTCGGTGACGACGGTGACCCGGTCGGGCAGCATCTCGGCGGGGCTGAGCAGCACCGTGTCCCGCGGGGCGTGCAGGGTGTCACGCCAGGTCTCGTCGCTGACCAGGTGCAGGCCCTCCCCCGCGGCGGCCTCGACGGCGGCGTGCAGCACCTCGGGCGGGGCGACGGTGGCGGTCGGGTCGTCGGCGACGGAGAGCACCAGCAGGCGCGGGTCGCCGCCCTCGGCGCGGACCCGCCGCACGGTCTCCAGCAGCGCGTACGGGTCGGGGACGCCGCCGCACTCGGCGGGGGTCGGCACGTGGTAGACGGGGCGGCCGAGGAGGCGCGCGTACGGCGCCCACCAGGCGGCGCAGGGCCGGGGGACGAGGACGTCGCCGCCGAGCGCCGCGGTCAGGGCGAGCAGCAGCGCGGGCGCGCCCGGTGCGGCGACGACCCGGTCGGCGGTGGTGGGGGTGCCGCGGCGTTCCCAATAGCCGCGGGCGGCGTCGCGCAGGGCGGGCGGGCCGCCGACCGGGGTGCCGTCGGCGCGGTACGCGGCGGCGGCGAGGACGTCGGCCAGGTCGGGCGGTACGGGCAGGCCGTCGGCGGGCGGCGCGGGGCCGTAGCGGACCGGCCCGTGGTCCTCGGGTTCCGTGCGCCGCATGCGTTCCTCCACGCCGTCCGTGGCTGGTGCGTCGTTCCACCGGTGGCTGTCCGTCGCTGACCGTGCCTGTCCGTGGCTGTCGGGGGTCCGCGGCTCCGGCCGTGCCGCAGGTCCTTGATCTGGATACCCCGGGTGTCCGCTCCTATGGCCCGCGGCCTCGGGAGGGGGGCAGCGGGTCGTCAGGCGCCGTCCGTGCGGTCCCGTCGGCGCAGGCGGTGGACGGCCGCGGCGAGGGCGCCCGCGATCAGCAGTCCGCCGACGGTGAGCGCGGGGACGGAGTCGGTGAAGCTGCCGCCGGTTCCGGCCCGTACGCCCTGGTGGACCGGAGGGACGGGCGGGCAGGAGGCCGGTGTGTGGGCCGTGGTGTCCCGTCCGCCCGCGCAGGTCGGCGTGGGGCGCGGGGTCGGGCAGGCGGCGGAGTGGCCGGGCGGGCAGGGCGGCGGGGTGGGGCAGGCCTGTCCGGGAGCACAGGGCCGCACGGGCGGGCAGGTGGCGCCGGGGGCGGGCACGCAGGTCGGCCCGGTGCCGCCGCCGGAGCGCTTCACGTCGTAGGTGACGGTCCAGGTGGCGCCCTTCCCGCCGGGCGGGGCCGGGCAGGTGCCGTCGACGGTCCAGGCGGCCTCGACCGGTCCGGCGGCGGCAGCGGCGGCCCCGGCCCCGGCCCCGGCCCCGGCGAGGTCGCCGGTCAGGTCCTCGTCGGCGTCCGGCAGTCCGGCAGCTGCGTCGGTGAAGTCGTCCACACCGACATCAGCACCGGCATCCGGATCGGCGTCGGTGTCGGTCTCGTCGGGGGCGAGGCCGGTGTCCGGGAGGTCGAGTTCCTCGTCGGGGGCGATGCGGGCGGTGCCGCGGTAGGCGGGGCCGGTGAGTTCGTCGCCGCCTGGTTCCAGGGCGAGGGCCACGCTGCCGTCCTCGAAGGCCTCCGAGACGGCCTGGATGGTCTGCGGGGCGGGGCCGCCGAGGGGGTCGCAGGTCACGGTGACGGTGACGCTGCCGCCGGGAGTGGCCGAGGCGGGGCTGATCTCGGCGGCCGGGTCCGCGGCGGCGGCCGGAGCGCCGGCCAGTACGGCGCCGGCGAGGGCGGCGACGGACAGGACACGGGCGGTGCGGCGCATGGGACGGCTCCTTCGGCCGGCGACTGCGGGCACGTGACCACATGCCCCACGGCCATGACAGCCCGCCCGGCCGCCGCCCGCCCGTGGCCACGGTCCATTGGCGGGACGCGCAGAGCCGATCGGGTGAGCGGGCCGGGGCGGGCCGTGGCCGTGGGGAGGCGCCCGGTCTCGGCACCCGCGGGCATACGCCCGGTGTCGGGCCGCGTGGGGCGTATGCCTGGTGTCGGCCGCTGTCGCAGGGGTACGCGGGGTGCGGCCCCGGAGTTCCGGCCCGCCGGGACCGTACCCCCACCGCACCGGGCCGGGCGGAGAGGACGGCGACGGTCATGCGTATCGCGTTTCTGACGGCTCCCGAGGGTGTCGAGCAGGTCGAGCTGACGGACCCCTGGAAGGCGGCGCTGGACGCGGGTCACACGCCCGTGCTCGTGTCGACCGAGCGGGGGGAGGTGCAGGGCTTCGACCATCTCGACAAGGCGGACACGTTCCCGGTGGACGAGGTGGTGGGCGAGGCCGCCGCGGACTCCTTCGACGGGCTGGTCCTGCCGGGCGGGGTCGCCAACCCCGACGTGCTGCGCGCCGACGAGAAGGCGGTCGCGTTCGTCCGGGACTTCTTCACGCAGGGGCGGCCGGTGGCGGCGATCTGTCACGCCCCGTGGACGCTCGTGGAGGCGGACGTCGTCCGGGGGCGGGTGCTGACCTCGTGGCCGAGCGTGGCGACGGATCTGCGCAACGCGGGCGCGACCTGGGTGGACGAGCAGGTGAAGGTCTGCGACCACGGCCCGAACAAGCTGGTCACGAGCCGTAAGCCGGACGACCTGAAGGCGTTCTCCGAGACGTTCCTGGACGTCTTCGCCACCGAGGCGGCCACGAGGGCCTGATCAGGCCGTACGGCGGGGCCCCGCGGCGGCGTGGGGCCTCTGCGGCCTCCGCGGCACCGTCAGGACCGGCCCCTCGGACCCGACGCCCCCGAGCCCCACTTGCCGACCGGAGTCGCCGGAGCCGTCGCCCGGTCACCACCGCCCCCGTCACCGCCGCCACCGGGCCGGGTCGGACGGCTGACGTCGGTGCCGACGCCGCGGTCGCGGGCGCCGTCGCGGGTGCGGGCGCGGGCGACGAAGCGGCGCGGGTTGCGGCGCAGGTACTCGCCCTCCAGCTTGGCCATGCGGTCGTTGTGGGCGCGCAGGGCGTCGTCGGAGGCGTACAGCAGGGTGTCGTGGCGGGTGCGGTGGATCGTCTCCAGCTCGCGCATGAGCTGCTGGTCGTCCAAACGGTCCGGGTCGACTCCGGTCATCGTGGTGCCCCGATCGTCGTGTCCGCCCACGGGCTGGACGGGACGGATCTCGCCGTACTGCCTCCACTGTACGAACATTCCCGTCCCGCGAGCACTCCGGCGAGGGCGCTACCGGGCGCGCTCCACGCGGCGCTCGTCCCAGACCGGTTCCGGGGTCTCGCGGACGCGGCCGTCGCTGCCGAAGACGAGGTAGCGGTCGAAGGAGCGGGCGAACCAGCGGTCGTGGGTGACGGCGAGGACGGTGCCGTCGAAGGCCTCCAGCCCTTCCTGGAGGGCTTCGGCGGACTCCAGGTCGAGGTTGTCGGTGGGCTCGTCGAGGAGCAGGGCGGTGACGCCCTCCAGTTCCAGCAGCAGGATCTGGAAGCGGGCCTGCTGGCCGCCGGAGAGCCGTTCGAAGGTCTGTTCGGCCTGCTGGGTCAGTTCGTAGCGGCGCAGCCGGGACGAGGCGGCGCCGCGGTCCTGGGAGTGTTCCTGCCAGAGGATGTCGAGGAGGGTGCGGCCGCGCAGTTCGGGGTGGGCGTGGGTCTGGGCGAAGTGGCCGGGGACGACGCGCGCGCCGAGTTTCCAGGCGCCGGTGTGGGCGACGTCCTCCCCGGCCAGCAGGCGCAGGAAGTGGGACTTGCCGGAGCCGTTGGAGCCGAGGACGGCGACGCGCTCGCCGTAGAACACCTCCAGGTCGAACGGCTTCATGAGGCCGGTGAGTTCGAGGCCTTGGCAGGTGACGGCGCGGACGCCGGTGCGGCCGCCCTTGAGGCGCATGGTGATGTCCTGCTCGCGCGGCGGCTCGGGCGGCGGGCCGGCCTCCTCGAACTTGCGCAGCCGGGTCTGGGCGGCCTGGTAGCGGGAGGCCAGTTCGTGGCTGATGGAGGCGGCCTGGCGGAGGCTGAGGACGAGTTTCTTCAGCTGGGCGTGCTTCTCGTCCCAGCGGCGGCGCAACTCCTCGAAGCGGGCGAAGCGTTCGCGGCGGGCTTCGTGGTAGGTGGTGAAGCCGCTGCCGTGCACCCAGGCGTCGGCGCCGGTGGGCGAGGGTTCGACGGAGACGATCTTCTCGGCGGCGCGGGAGAGGAGTTCGCGGTCGTGGGAGACGAACAGGACGGTCTTGCGGGTCTCCTTGAGGCGTTCCTCCAGCCAGCGTTTGCCGGGTACGTCGAGGTAGTTGTCGGGCTCGTCGAGGAGGAGGACCTCGTCGGTGCCGCGCAGCAGGGCTTCCAGGACGAGGCGTTTCTGTTCGCCGCCGGAGAGAGTGCGGACCTCGCGGAACTGGGCCTTGTCGTAGGGGACGCCGAGGGCGGCGGTGGTGCACATGTCCCACAGCGTCTCGGCCTCGTAGCCGCGGGCCTCGGCCCAGTCGGAGAGGGCCTGCGCGTACTGCATCTGCGCGGCCTCGTCGTCGACGGTCATGATCGCGTGCTCGGCGCGGTCGACGGCGCGCGCCGCGTCCTGGATGCGCGGGCCCGCGACGGAGACGAGGAGGTCGCGGACGGTGCTGTCGTCGCGTACGGAGCCGACGAACTGGCGCATCACGCCGAGGCCGCCGGTGACGGTGACGGTGCCTCCGTGCGGCTTGAGTTCGCCGGAGATCAGCCGCAGGAGGGTGGTCTTGCCCGCGCCGTTGGGGCCGACGAGGGCGACGACGGCGCCTTCGCCGACCCGGAAGGAGACGTCGCCGAGCAGCGCCCTCCCGTCGGGGAGGTAGTACTCGAGGTGCGCGGCTTCCAGATGTCCCATGGGGCGCATTCTGCGGGCCGCGCCCGCGGTGCGGCAAACCGTTATGCGGACGGCCCCGCGCGGGGTTACGTCGTCCCCGTGCCGTGCGGCCGGGGCGGCCGGGGTGGCAGGGGCTCCCCCGCGGGGCCGCCCTCGCCCGCCGGTTCGACGGTGGCGCCCGCCCAGGTCAGGGCGGTGAACCCGGTGTCGGGGGTGCCGTCGAGGGTGACGACGCCGGTGTTGGCGAGGCGGCGGGCGGCGACGTAGGGGACGTCGACGTTGCGGGCGCGGGCGGCGGTCCAGGTGCGGATCGCGGCGCCGTGGCTGACGATCACGGCCGTGCGGGCGCCGCTCGCGGCGGCCTCGGCGACGACGGCGTCGTAGCGGGTGAGGAACTCGGTGCCGTTCTCGCCGCCGGGCATGCGCGGGCCGGTGTCGCCCGCGGCCCAGGCGAGGGCGGTGCGGAGGTAGCGTTCGCCCGCCGGGGAGTCCCCGGGCAGGAGTTCCAGGTCGCCCGCGGCGATCTCCCGGACGCCGTCGCGGACGACGGGCTCCAGGCCGTACGCGGCGGCGAGGGGGGCTGCGGTGAGGTGGGTGCGCAGGAGGGTGGAGACGTAGAGGGCGTCGTCCGGGCCGAGGTGTTCGGCGGCGAGGGCCTCGGGGAGCGCGGCGGCCTGCCGCAGGCCGAGCGCGGTGAGTCCGGGGCCGGGGACGGCGGTGTCGAGCAGGCGGGTGAGGTTGCTGGGGGTCTCCCCGTGGCGGACCAGCAGCAGTCGCATGCGCTCTCACCCTCCGGTCGTGCGGCGCGCCTGCCGCCGGACGGGGCAGGAACGGGCCCGAGCAGGGTACCCGTGGATCATGACTCCCGATGTCGACCTCACCGTCCTGAAGCCGGGCCGCCACGCGCTGCGTGACGGGCTGCTCGCGTTCGACCACCGGCTGTTCGCGTTCGCCGCCGCCCGGAGGTGGCCGGGTGCGGAGCGGGTGCTGCCCCGGCTGAGCCGGTCCGCCAACCACGGGGTGCTGTGGTTCGCGGCGGCGGCCGGGCTGGCGGTGAGCGGGACGCCGCACGGCCGCCGGGCCGCCGCGCGGGGTCTGGCCGCGCTGTCGCTGGCCTCGCTGACGATCAACACGGTCGGCAAGCGGTCGGTGCGCCGGACCCGGCCGGAGCTGGACCCGGTGCCCGCGGTACGGCGGCTGCGGCGCCAGCCCATCACCACGTCCTTCCCGTCGGGGCACGCGGCCTCGGCGGCGGCGTTCGCGGCGGGTGTCGCGCTGGAGTCACCGGCGTGGGGCGCGGTGGTGGCGCCGGTCGCGTTCTCGGTGGCGGCGTCCCGTGTCTACACGGGCGTGCACTTCCCCAGCGACGTCCTGGCGGGCGCGGCGCTCGGCGTGGGCGCGGCACTCGTCGTACGGGCACTGCTGCCGGAACGCGAACGGGACGGGGAGGGGAACAGGAACGCGCCCGTGGACCGGGACACAGAGTGAGTTGACGTGCCGTCAGACCGTATATCGAGACGATGTGTCTCATCATGCGAATGGCGGCGTACGGTGGCGGGACCGCCCCGGGTTCAGCGGAGCCCGGGGGCCGTCCTGTCCGGAAGGGGCCCCAGGCCATGGCGCGAACGCAGGAGACCGCCGTCTACACGCACGGACACCACGAGTCGGTGCTCAGGTCGCACACCTGGCGGACGGCCGCCAACTCGGCGGCCTATCTGCTCGGTTCGCTGACGCCCGCGCAGCGCGTCCTCGATGTCGGCTGCGGGCCGGGCACCATCACCGCCGACCTCGCCGCCCTGGTCCCCGAGGGCCGGGTCACGGGCGTGGACCACGCGCCCGACATCCTGGACCAGGCGCGGGCCACGGCGGCCGGACGCGGCCTGGACAACGTGGACTTCGGCGTGGCGGACGTCCACGCCCTGGACTTCCCCGACGGCGCCTTCGACGTCGTCCACGCCCACCAGGTGCTCCAGCACGTGGGCGACCCCGTGCAGGCGCTGCGGGAGATGCGGCGGGTGACGCGGCCCGGCGGGATCGTCGCCGTACGGGACTCCGACTACGCGGCGATGACATGGTTCCCCGCCTCGGCCGGACTGGACGGCTGGCTGGAGCTGTACCGGCGGGTGGCGCGCGCCAACGGCGGGGAGCCCGACGCGGGGCGCCGTCTGAAGTCGTGGGCGCTGGAGGCGGGCTTCACCGACGTCGCGGCGACCTCCTCGACGTGGACGTTCAGCACGGCCGAGGAGCGCGCCTGGTGGAGCGGGCTGTGGGCCGACCGGACCGTGGCGTCGGCGTACGCGGCCCGCGCCACCGAGGGCGGGCACGCCACGGAGGCGGAACTGCGGGCGGTGTCCGAGGCGTGGCGGGAGTGGGGACGGCACGAGGACGGCTGGTTCGCGGTGCTGCACGGAGAGGTCCTGTGCGTGAAGGACGGCGCCTGACCCGCCGGGGCCGCCCCCGGCGGACGCGGGGACGCACCGCCCGGGACCACCGCCGTAGCGGCGACGACCGCCGTACCCGCAGCGCCCGTCACACGCGGAACGACCGTCACACGCGGAACGACTCCGGCTCCGCGAAGGACTCCACGAAGGAGTACGCCGCCCACGGCCCGGCGAGTTCGACGTACGGCCCCGCTGTCCCCGACGCGGCGGCCCTGGCCCGTTCGACGACCTCCGCGAACTCCTCCGAGCGGGCCCGCGGGACCAGGTAGGCGGCGGCGAGCGCGTCGCCGCCCGGGGGCAGGCGGCGGGCCTCCTCCGCGTGCTCGGTGAGCCGGGTGTGCAGGCGGTCGGCGAAGCGGGCGGCCTCGGGTTCGGGGAGCGATCCCGCGGTGACGCGGACGCCCCACTCCACCCGCCCGTCGAGCCGGTCGAGGGCGGCCCGCAGGTCGTCCTCACGGTGCTCGATCATGACCCGGACCCCGCTGTCGTCCCGGAAGACGGTGCCCGGCGGCAGCGGTACGGGGGTGGTGACGGCGGTGAGCGCGTCGACGACCTGGTGGTGGCCGCGCTCGGTGGCGGAGAGCCAGCGCGGGTCGCCGAGCCGGTCCCGGAGCGGTTCCTCGGCGAAGTCCCGGGCGGGCACCTCGCTGACGACCGCGGTCAGACCGTGGTGGTTCAGCAGCTTGGCCGGCGCTCCCGCCACGCCCGTGAGCTGGGCCTGGAGGGGTGTGCCGAAGGGCCGGCAGACGGCGTAGACGTACCGCGGTCCGGTCATGGCGCTTCTCCTCACGTACCTGCCGGGGCGGGTCGCGCCCCGGCAGGTACGTGTAGCCCCACGGCTCCCGGCCAAACCTCGCGTCACATCCGTCCCGCCCGCGTGCGGTGTCCCGCGGGCGGGTCCGCGGGGTCCGTCACCGTACGACCGCGGTCTCCACCAGCAGCCGTGCCGCGGCGGCGATGGCCTCGGCGTCGATGCCCGCCTCGCGGAGTTCCTCGGCGGGGGTGGCGGAGCCCGGCATGGTGCGTACGGCGAGCCGGACCAGGCGGGGCACGGGGCGGCCGTCGGTGAACGCGTCGAGGACGGCGTCGCCGAGGCCGCCCTCCTCGTGGTGGTCCTCGACGGTCAGCAGGCAGCCGGTCTCCTCGGCGGCCCGCCGCAGGGTGTCGCGGTCGACGGGCTTGACCGAGTACAGGTCGACGACCCGGACGGCGATCCCGTCGGCGGCGAGGGCGTCGGCGGCCTTCAGCGCCTCGTGCAGGGTGACCCCGGCGGCGACGACGGTGAGCCGGTCGTCGGCGGAGGAGCGCAGCGTCTTGCTGCCGCCGACGGGGAACTCCTCGTCGGGCCCGTAGATCACCGGGGTCGCGCCGCGCGAGGTGCGCAGGTAGCGGATGCCGTCGAGACCGGCCATGGCGGCGACCAGGCGGGCGGTCTGGTTGGCGTCGCACGGGTAGAGCACGGTCGAGCCGTGCACGGCCCGGAACATCGCCAGGTCCTCCAGCCCCATCTGGGAGGGGCCGTCCTCGCCGATCGCGACTCCGGCGTGCGAGCCGACGAGGTTGATCCCGGCGCCGCTGATCGCGGCCATCCGTACGAAGTCGTGGGCGCGGGTGAGGAACGCGGCGAAGGTGGAGGCGTACGGCACCCAGCCCCGCTTGGACATGCCCACGCTGGACGCGACGAGCTGCTGCTCGGCGATGTAGCACTCGAAGTAGCGGTCGGGGTGTTCCTTGGCGAAGAACTCGGTGCGGGTGGAGTCGCCGACCTCGCCGTCGAGGGCGACGACGTCGCCGCGGGCGGTGCCGAGCGCGGCGAGCGCCTTGCCGAAGGCGTCCCGGGTGGGCACGCCCTTCTCCGGGTCGCCCTTCTCCCAGCGGGGCAGGTCGAGCGGCCGGGTGGGCACGGAGCGCAGGGCGCGGGCGGCGGGGGGCTCCTGGACCCGGACGCGCAGGTCACGCGGGCCGCCGAGTTCCTCGATGGCCTCGGCCGCGTCCGGGAGCGGCTTGCCGTGCATGCCTTCGCGGTCCTCGACGGCGGCGACGCCCTTGCCCTTGAGGGTGCGGGCGATGATCGCGGTGGGCTGCCCGGTGGTGGCGAGCGCCTCGCCGTAGGCGCGGTCGACGGCGTCGATGTCGTGGCCGTCGACCTCGACGGTGTGCCAGCCGAAGACCTGGAAGCGGCGGGCGTAGGCGTCGAGGTCGTGGGCGTGGCGGGTGGGGCCGCGCTGGCCGAGCCGGTTGACGTCCACGACGACGGTGAGGTTGTCGAGGTGTTCGTGGCCCGCGTGCTCGGCGGCCTCCCAGATGGAGCCCTCGGCCATCTCGCTGTCGCCGCACAGGACCCAGACCCGGTAGTCGACGTGGTCGAGGCGCTTCCCGGCGAGGGCCATGCCGACGCCGACGGGCAGGCCCTGGCCGAGGGAGCCGGTGGCCGTCTCCACCCAGGGCAGCTTCCGCGGGGTGGGGTGCCCGTCGAGGCGGCTGCCCAGGGTGCGGAAGGTGAGGAGTTCGTCGTCGGTGATGGCCCCGGCGGCCTTGTAGGCGGCGTACAGCAGCGGGGAGGCGTGGCCCTTGGAGAGGATGAAGCGGTCGTTGGCGGGGTGGTCGGGGCGGTCGAAGTCGTAGCGGAGGTGACGGGCGAGGAGGACGGCCATCAAATCCGCGGCGGACATGGAGGAGGTGGGGTGCCCGGACTGCGCGGCGTCGGAGGCGCGGACGCTGTCCACGCGCAACTGCTGGCCGAGTTCGGTGAGTTCGGCGGTGTCCATCGGGTCAGTGGTCTCCCTGCTCGGGGGTGGGGTCGTCGTCGTGGGCGGGGGGTGCGGCGCGCCGTGTGCGCGCGGGCGTGCCTCCGCCGGTCGTGGATCGCTTCCTGTCCTTGGCGCGGGCGCTCTTGGTGTTCCGCCCGCTTTTCGCGTGCGCGTTCTTCGCGGGCTCGTCCCGCACGGGCTCGGGTGTGGGCGAGGTGATGGTCCGCGAGGTGTCCTCGCCGCCTCCCCCACCCGTCGCGGACTCCACCACCGGCCCCTGCTCCCGCCGACGGCGCTCCCATTCCGCCTTCACCGGGTCCGGGGTCGGGGAGGTGATGGTGCGCGACGTGTCATCCCCGCCCCCGCCACCCGTGGCGCTCGGCGGCTCGACGGGCTCCGGGCCGCCGGAGACGGCACCCGCGCCCTCACGTCGCCGTTCGGGCTCCTCCCGTACGGGCTCGGGGGTGGGCGAGGTGATGGTCCGCGAGGTGTCCTCGCCGCCTCCCCCACCCGTCGCGGACTCCACCACCGGCCCCTGCTCCCGCCGACGGCGCTCCGGCTCCGCCTTCACCGGCTTCGGGGTCGGGGAGGTGATGGTGCGTGACGTGTCGTCCCCTCCCCCGCCACCCGTGGCGCTCGGCGTGCCGGTGGCGGTGGGCTCCGACGGCGTCGTGGCCGACGGTGTGGTGGCCGACGGCTGCTGATCGGGGGTGTGCGGGCTCCGGGGCAGTTCCGGGGAGGCCGTGTCCAGTGGGACCGACCAGGAGCGGACGAGCCCCAACTGGACTCCCTGGCGCGGGAGTACGGCGTCGAGGAGCCAGTCGGCGGCGACCCGGACCCGGTTGCCGGGCATCGCGGCGAGGTGGTAGCCGCGGGCCACCGCGCCCGCCAGGGGGCCGGAGAGCGGGACGCCCAGCGGGTTCGCGGCGGCCTGGACCCCGCCGAGGTCGACGACGAAGCCGAGGTCGCGGTGGCGGTACGGGGTGGGCTCGCCCCCGGTGAGGGAGGCGGCGACGTTGCGCGCGGCGACCTTGCCCTGCCGCCAGGCGTGCTGGGCGGTCATCGGCGTGTACTGGCCGGGGTTCTCCAGATCGGGTACGGCCGCCGCGTCGCCGCAGGCGAACACCTCGGGCCGCCCCGGCACCTGGAGCGTCGGCTCGACCAGCAGCCGCCCGCGCTCCAGGGGCAGCCCGAGCGAATCCACGAGCGGGTCGGGGCGGACGCCGACGCACCACACCAGGGTGCGGGTGTCGACGCGCTCGCCGTCGGTCAGCAGCACGCCGTCCCGGGTCGCCTCCGCGACGGAGGTGCCGGTGCGCACGTCCACGCCGCGCTCGCGCAGCACCCGGTCGGCGGTCCGCGAGAGCCGTTCGTCCAGCTCGGGCAGGACCCGGTCGGCGATGTCGAGCAGCATCCAGCGCGGCGTCCCGCCCAGCGGGGGGTGGGCGCGGGCCAGGGCGTCGGTGAAGAGCTTGCCCTGGGCGGCGATCTCGGTGCCGGTGTATCCGGCGCCGACCACCACGAAGGTCCGGCGGGCCGCGGCCAGGGCGGGGTCGTCGGCGGTGGCGGCCAGCTCGACCTGGCGGGTCACGTGGTCACGCAAATAGAGGGCCTCGGGCAGGCCCCGGAAGCCGTGCGCGTGCTCGGCGACGCCGGGGACGGGGAGCAGTTTGTTGACGCTGCCCGCGGCGAGGACCAGCCGGTCGTAGCCGAGGGTGCCCGTCTCGCCCTCGGGGCCGGTCCAGGTCACGGTCCGCGCGTCGAGGTCGACGTGCCCGGCCTCGCCGAGGACGAGCCGGACGTCCGGCAGGGTGTCGGCGAGGGACACGGTGACCCGGCGCGGTTCGAGGACACCGGCCGCCACCTGGGGCAGGAGGGGCAGGTAGAGGAAGTAGTCGGTCGGGTTGAGCAGGGTGATGTCGGCCCGGCCGCGGGCCGCCCGCGCGAGGGTGCGGGCGGCCCGGTACCCGGCGAATCCTGCTCCGACGATCACGATGCGGGGTCGACTCACGGCGCGCCTCCGGTCGGGTCCGCCGTCTCGGCGACGGGCGGACATGACGTACGGGAGCCTTCCGCGTCCCCCTGAGGGCACCGGCCAAACGTCCGCCGTGCCGCGCGCACCCCCGGCCCGGCCCGCCCCGCCGGAACCTCCCGACAGCCCCGGCCGCCCCAACTACGCTGGCCCGTATGAACATTCTGGGAGCGACCCTGCGGGTCTGCGTGGACGATCTGGAAGCCGCGGTCCCCTTCTACGAGGGCCTCGCGGGCACGCCCGCGCAGCGGTTCGAGCGGGGCGGGGTGCGGGTGGCGGCGGTGGGCTGCTTCCTGCTGATGAGCGGTCCGGCGGCCGAGCTGGACGTGCTGCGCGCGGTCGCGGCGACGATCGCCGTCACCGACCTGGACGCGGTGCACAAGACCGCCGCCGAGCTGGGCGCGGACATCGTCGCGGGTCCGCTGGAGACCCCGGCGGGCCGCAACCTGATCGTCCGGCACCCCGACGGCGCGGTCTACGAGTACGCCGAGCACTACGGGCGCCCGACCGCCCCCTGACGCCCCGCCGCCGGGGCACGGCGATCGCCGTGCCTACTTGGACGTCACGGCGCCGACCGCGTCCGGCCCGGCCGTCAGGGCGTCGCGGGCCGTGTCCCAGGCCGGGTCCCCGGCGTACAGCGTGCTGCGCAGCCAGGCCGCGGAGAGCCGGGCGACCGCGGTGGCCCGCGCGGGGTTCTCGTCGGTGGTCTCCGCGACGTCGTACCCGGAGATCCCGCCGAGGCCGTGCTCCGCGTCGGTCAGGGTGAGCAGGGTCTTGGGGGCCGGGGCGAGGTGGTAGGGGTCGGTGTGCCAGTCCGGGCCGCTGACGGTGAGGTGGGTGGAGGCGTCCTTGTCCCCGGCGATCACCAGCGCGGGTGTCGTCATGGTGGAGAAGTCGGTGGTGAGAAAGAACGAGTAGTGCTCGGTGGTGAAGGCGGTGAGGGCGTCGCCGCCCCGGCCGGGCGCGGCGAGGAGGACGCCCGCCGTGATCCGCGGGTCGGCCAGGTCCACCGTCGATCCGTCGGCGGGGTCGGTGAGGCGGGCGCCGAGCAGCAGGCTCGCGGTGTGCCCGCCCATGGAGTGCCCGGCGACGGCGACCCGGCTCCGGTCGAGGCGTCCGGCGAGCGCGGGCACGGCCGCCTCGACCAGGTCGAGGTGGTCGAGGAGGTACGTCATGTCCTCGGCGCGGGTGCGCCAGTGCGGGACGGCCGGGGTGTCGGGGTCCCGGCGCAGGGTCCGGGAGTCCAGGTGGGTGGGCTGGAGGACGGCGAAGCCGCGGGCGGCCCAGTCGTGGGCGAGGGGGGCGTAGCCGTTCAGCGAGGAGAGGTGGTGGGAGAAGCCGAGGCCGTGGGAGAGCAGCACGATCGGCAGGTCGTCCCCGGTCAGCGGGGCGGTGACCCGGACCTGGAGGTCCACGGCGCGGCCGGGGGACGGCAGCAGCACGGGGGCGACCGAGAGGACGGGGACGGGCGGGTGGACGGCGGTGTCGGTCGTTGCGGTCGTGGTCGTGTCAGTCATGGGAGGAAGCCCTTCGACGGCCGTCGCTCCGGGCCGCGCGCGAGGTGCGGCGGCGGACGGGAGGAGACGGCGGGTACGGCGGCATGTCCGCAATCGGTTAACCTGAAAGCGGATCGTTGTTCCACTTACAATACGGAACACTGATCCGTTTAGCAACGTCCCTGGTCGTCCCCTCGTCGGAGGAACACGTGGTGCCCGCAGCAGAACCGCCCCACCCGGCAGACCCGGCCGACCCGGCTTCGTCGGGGGCGCCGGGCACCCCCGCCGCTCAGGCCTCTCCCGCGAAGGGGGCGTCGGCCCGCAGCAGGCGCGCGGACGCGGTCCGCAACCAGCGGACGCTGCTCGACGCCGCCGCGGAGGTCTTCGTGACCTCGGGGATCGACGCGCCGATCCGGGCGATCGCGGCCCGCGCCGGGGTCGGGCTCGGGACGCTCTACCGCCACTTCCCGACGAGGGCGGACCTGGTCACCGCCGTCTACCAGCACCAGATCGAGGCCTGCGCGGAGGCGGGCCCGCGGCTGCTGGCGGAGAGCGCCACCCCGTTCGCGGCGCTGCGTGGCTGGATCGACCTGTTCACCGACTTCCTGGTCACCAAGCACGGCCTCGCCGACGCGCTCCGCTCCGACAGCGAACGCTTCGGCGCGCTGCACGCCCAGTTCCTCGACCGGCTGATGCCGGTCTGCGGCGACCTGCTCGACGCCGCCGTCGCCGCGGGCGAGATCAGGCCGGGCGTCCAGCCGTACGAGCTGATGCGGGGCATCGGCAACCTCTGCGCCGGTCACGACGGCGACCCGCGCTACGACCCCCGGCGGCTGATCGACCTGCTGCTGCGGGGACTGCGGCAGGCGTAGCGGGCCGGGCGGACGACCGTGGGGCCGGGCGGACGCCCGCGACGCCCTGGGGCGCCCCGGAAATTCGCGGGGCGTCACGCCCCCGTCGCCGTAGAGTCGGGCCGGTCATCGACTCTTCGGGAAGAGGGAAGCGTGAGCGAGGAGCACACCTACCGGGTCATCGTCCGGGGCACCTGGGACGGGCTGACGGAGGAGGCGCGCGGGCGGTTGCTCGCGGAGGCCGCCGAGCACGGACTGACGAGCATGCGGTTCGCCGAGGAGGGCTCGCTGACCTACGAGCCGTCCCCGCTGAAGCACTTCTCGATGCGGTACGTGGTGGTCTCCGACGCGGCCGACGGCGACGAGATGGCGGGCGCGCTGGCCGAGGACCGGGCCGCGACCCGGCTCGGGGAACTCGGCTACGGCTTCACGGGACTCCGGTCGACGGTGACGGACCTCGACACGATGAAGGTCAACCGGAAGAGCCCGGGACGTACGGCCCGCCGCTGACCGGCCCGGCACCGGACGCCCCCCTTCCGGACGCCCCACCGCCGGACGGCCCCTCGCCGGACGGCCCGCCGGTGGACGACTCGGCGGTGAGCGCCCACCGTTCGTGGTCGCGCCAGTCGCCGTCGATGTGGATCATCCGCGGGGAGAAGCCCTCGTGCCGGAACCCGCACGAGCGGGCGAGGGCGATCGAGGCGGCGTTGCCCGGCTGGACGTTGATCTCCAGCCGGTGCAGCCGCATCGGCCCGAAGGCGTGCCCGACGACCAGCCGCAGCCCCTCGCGCATCAGCCCGCGCCCGGCGGCGTGCGCGAAGGCGCCGTAGCCGAGGGCGCCGCACTGGAAGGCGCCCCGCACGATGTTGTTGATGTTGACGAACCCGGCGACGGCGCCGTCGCGGGCCAGGTCGCAGACGAGGAACCCGGCCTTCGCGGGATCGTCGATCAGGCGTCCGGCCCAGACCGAGAAGGCGTCCGCGGTGGCGGGCGGGAACAGCCAGGGCCGGTGCAGCGCCTCGCTCTCCCGGACCCGCGCGGTGAACTCCTCGCCGTCGCCGTAGGTGACGTGCCGTATGCCCACGCGGGGGCCCTCGGCGAGGTGACGGGGTGCGATGTGGGGCATCGGACCAGCCTATGACGGCACCGCGCCGACGGGGCTCAGTCCCGGCGCCGCACCAGGTACGCCCCGCACAGGGCGCCGACGGCCCCGGTGGCGAGCAGGGCCGACCACAGCGGCAGCGTCACCTCCGTGACCAGCAGGGTGACACGGGTGTCCCCGGTGTTCTGGAGGCTGAGGGCCAGGGCGAGGAGCACGAGGGCGAGGACGGTGATGCGGCCGGGGGTCGCCGCCCCGTCCGGGGTGCCGGACGTCCCGGTGCTCCGGGCGGCGGGCGAGGTCTTCGGACTCATGCCCTCAGGGTGGGCCCGCGGGGCACCCCGCGCACGGCGGACCGCCACGGAGCGTGAGCACGGCCTCCGGCGCGGTCAGGCGAGGGCGGGCGCGTCGAGGGTGAGGGTGCCCGCCCCGGCGTCGAGTGCGGCGCCGATCCCGAACGGGACGGTCAGGGCGCCGTCGCAGTGCCCGAAGCCCAGTTCCTCGACGACCGGCACCCCGAGCCCGCCGAGCCGGTCGGCCAGCACCGGCCGCAGCTCCTCGTACGGCCCGCACTGCGCCCAGGAGCCGAGCGCGATCCCGGCGACGCCGTCGAGCCAGCCCGCCCGCAGCAGGTGGGTGAGGGTGCGGTCGATCCGGTACGGCCGCTCGCCGACGTCCTCCAGCATCAGCAGACCGCCGCGCGCGCCGGGGCGGCTGTGCGGGGTGCCGAGGCCGGTGGCGAGGAGGGTGAGGCAGCCGCCGAGGGTGACTCCGCGGGCCCGGCCGGGGGCGAGGGCGGTGCCGGTGGAGGTGAGGGTGCGGACGGTCTCGGGGGTGAAGAGGGTGGCCCTGAGGTGGTCCTGGGCGCGGGCGTTCTTGACGAAGTCGATCCCGGCGGCGACGGGCCCGTAGAGGGTGACCAGGCCGAGGCGGACGGCGAACGCCTCGTGCAGCGTGGTGCTGTCGCTGAAGCCGAGGAACACCTTGGGGCCCGCGGCGCGCATCGCCGTCCAGTCGAGGAGGTCGACGACGCGCTGGGCGCCGTAGCCGCCGCGGGCGCAGATCACCGCGTCGACGGCCGGGTCGCACCAGGCGGCCTGGAGGTCGGCGGCCCGGTCGGCGTCGGTGCCCGCGAGATGGCCGAGCACGGGGTCGCGGTCGAGGACGTGCGGGGCGGCGACCGGGTCGAGGTCCCAGCCGCGCAGCAGGTCGAGCCCGGCCTGGAGGCGGTCCTCGGCGACCGGCCCGCTGGGCGCGACGACGGCGACGCGGGCGCCGGGGGTGAGGCGGGGCGGCCGGACCAGGGCCGGGACGGGGGTGCGGCGGTCGGTCACGGGTGCAGCTCCAGGGTGGGGATGCCGGGCGGCCGCAGTCCGAACACCTGCGCGTAGAGGGAGAGTTCGGCCTCCAGCGCCCGCACCAGGGTCTCGGCGCGCCGGAATCCGTGCCCTTCACCCTCGAACGCGAGGTAGGCGTGCGGGAGTCCGCGCCCGGCGATGCGTTCCAGCAGCCGTTCGGCCTGGGCGGGCGGACAGACCACGTCGTCGAGCCCCTGCAACAGCAGGAACGGTACGTCGATGCGGTCGGCGTGCTGCACGGGCGACCGTTCCGCGTACCGCGCGGGCACCTCGGCGAGCGCCCCCACCAACGTCTCCAGATACCTCGATTCAAAATCGTGGGTCTCGCCCTCGGCCCAGGAGGCGAGGTCGAGCACCGGGTAGACGATGGTGCCGCAGGCGTAGACGTCGGTGCCGGCGAGGGAGGCGGCGGCGGTCCAGCCGCCCGCGCTGCCGCCGCTGACGGCGAGCCGGTCGCGGTCGGCGGTGCCCTCGTCGGCGAGGGCGAGGGCGACGGCGGCGCAGTCCTCGACGTCGACGACGCCCCACTGTTCGCGCAGCCGTTCGCGGTAGGCGCGGCCGTAGCCGGTGGAGCCACCGTAGTTGACCTGGGCGACGCCGATGCCGCGCGAGGTGAAGTAGGCGATCTCCAGGTCGAGGACGAGGGGGGAGCGGGAGGTGGGGCCGCCGTGGGCGCGGATGATGTACGGCGGGAGGTCGGCGCTGGGGGCGGCGCAGCCGGGGTGGTGGGGCGGGTAGACGTGGGCGTGGACTTCGCGGCCGTCGGGGGCGGTGAAGGTGCGGATCTGGGGTTCGGGGTAGAACGCGGGGTCGACGGTGTCGTCGTGGGGGGCGCCGACGACGCGGGCGCGGCCGGTGCGGGTGTCGAGTTCGACGATCTCGTGGGCGCTGCGCGGGCTGGCGCCGACGCCGACGACGCGGTCGCCGTGGACGGCGAGGGAGGGGGTGAACTCGGTCCAGGGTCCGGCGATGTCGACGACCTCGCCGGTCTCGGGGTCGAGGATGCCGAGGGCGGCGGTGCCGCGGCCGTGGACGACGGCGATCGGGCCGCCGGGGAGCGGGGCGAACCAGCGGTGGCCGAGTTTCCAGAGGGGTCCGGCGAACTCCTCCTCGCGGGGGCAGAGGGGCTGGTGGTCGCGGTAGAGGTTCCACCAGCCGGTGCGGTCGCTGGCGTAGAGGAGGCTGCCGTCGGCCGCCCAGTCGACCTGCGGGATCGATTCGTCGGGGCCGCCCGCGACGGTCTCGGGCGGGCCGAGGGTGCCGTCGGGGCGGACGTCGGCGACAAGGACCTCGGTGCCGTCCCAGGGCATGCGGGGGTGGTCCCAGGCGAGCCAGGCGGCCCGTCGTCCGTCGGGTGAGAGGCGGGGGCCGGTGACGAAGCGGTGCCGGTCGTCGGAGAGTTCACGGATCGCGGCCCGGTCGTCGGCGGCGGAGCCGTCGAGCGGTACGGCGGCCGGCAGGCGGCGCAGGTCGTGGGAGCCGTCGCCGGTGAACTCCTCCAGGACGCACCAGACTTCGTCCCGGCCGGGCACGAACTGCGGTTCGGCCCAGCGCAGTCCGCCGCCGACCGTCGAGTGGGGTGTCAACGGGCGGGGTTCGCCGCCGGGTTGCCAGGCGTAGAGGCGCTGGTCGGCGCAGTGGACGAAGACGATGAGGGGTCGGCCGTCGCGGAGGGTGCCCGCCCAGGGCAGGCCGCCGTACTCGATGACGCGGGTGCGGACGTCCCAGGGGGCGGGCAGGACGGACTCCTCGGTGCCGTCCTCGCGGCGGCGGACGAGGGCGCGGCGGCCGCCCTCGGCGGGCCGGGGCGCGGTCCACCAGATCTCGTCGCCGACGAATCCGGCGAACTCGGGCAGCCCGTCGTGGGCGGCGGCGAGCCGGGCGTCGAGGGGCGAGGGCCAGGAGCCGTGGGGCAGGATGCGCATGTTCTCCCCCACGGGTCAGGCCGTGCGCAGGAAGCGGTCGAGGACGTCGGTGCCGAAGTGCAGGGCCGCCACGGGCACCCGCTCGTCGACGCCGTGGAAGAGGGCCTGGTAGTCGAAGCCCTCGGGCAGCTTCAGCGGTGAGAAGCCGTAGCCGGTGATGCCGAGGCGGGCGAACTGCTTGGCGTCGGTGCCGCCGGACATGCAGTAGGGCACGGTGTGCGCGCCGGGGGCGAACTCCTCGACGGCGGCCCGCATCCCGGCGAACAGGGGGGCGTCCACCGGTGCCTGGAGGGCGCGCTCGCGGTGCACGAACTCCCAGTCGACGTCGGGGCCGGTGAGGGCGTCGAGGGTGGTGCGGAACTCGTCCTCGGCGCCCGCGAGGAACCGTCCGTCGACGTGGGCGACGGCCTCGCCGGGGATGACGTTGACCTTGTAACCGGCGTCCAGCATCGTCGGGTTGGCGCTGTTGCGGACGGTCGCCTCGACGAGCTTGGCGGCGGGGCCCAGCTTCTCCAGGAGGGCGTCGACGTCGGTGAGGTCGGGCTCCACGCCGTAGACGGCGGCGAGTTCGGTGAGGGCGGCGGTCACGGTGGGGGTGAGGCGGGTGGGCCAGGTGTGCTCGCCGATGCGGGTGACGGCGGCGGCGAGCCGGGTGACGGCGTTCTCCCGGTTCACCTTGGAGCCGTGCCCGGCGCGGCCGCGCGCGGTCAACCGCAGCCAGCCGGTGCCGCGTTCACCGGCGGCGAGGGGGTAGATCTCGCGGCCGGTGCCGTCGTGGAAGGTGAACGCGCCGGACTCGCTGATGCCTTCGGTGCAGCCCTCGAAGAGGTCGGCGTGCCGGTCGGCGAGGAAGCCGGAGCCGTCCTCGGCGCTGGCCTCCTCGTCGGCGGTGAACGCGACGACGAGGTCGCGGCGGGGGCGGACGCCGCGCCGGGCCCAGTCGCGGACGACGGCGAGGATCATCGCGTCCATGTTCTTCATGTCGACGGCGCCGCGCCCCCACACGACGCCGTCGCGGACCTCGCCGGAGAAGGGGTGGACGGTCCAGTCGGCCGGTTCGGCGGGGACGACGTCGAGGTGGCCGTGGACGAGGAGGGCGTCGGCGGTCGGGTCGGTGCCCTCGATGCGGGCGACGACGTTGGTGCGGCCGGGGACCCGCTCCAGCAGGACGGGGTCGAGTCCGGCGTCGGCGAGCCGCTCGGCGGCGTACTCGGCGGCGGGCCGTTCCCGGCAGTCGCCGCCGCCGCGGTTGGTGGTGTCGATGCGGATGAGGTCGGAGGTGAACCGGACCACCTCGTCGCGCGTCTGCTCGTCAGCCATACTGCTCCTCCACCGCGGCCGACACGACCGTCGTGACCGCTTTGAACGTGCGGATGCCCTCGTACATGGTGCCGCTGGTGTACGCGACTCTGCGCTCCCCGGTGCGGGCCACTCCGGGGATCACGGTGGCGGCCATCGCCAGGTGTTCGGCGTCGAACTCGACGGCGACGGTGAACGGGCCGCCGTGGACGGGTTCCCGGCGCCCGGCGAGGGCCACGGACTCCTTGGCGGCGGCGCGGATGTCGGCGGCGGTGCGGGCGGGGGTGCGGCAGACGGCCGCGTACCGGGAGACGTGGTCCTTGACGGCGACCTTGAGCGCCTCGGGCGCGTAGCCGAGGGCGTCCTCGCAGGCGACGTCGTCGCCGGTGACCAGGACCACGGGGACGCCGTACTCGGCGACGACGTGCGCGTTGAGCATGCCCTCGCTGGCCCGTACGTCGTTCAGCCAGACCCCGGTGATGGAGTTGGCGAGGTAGGTGTGGGCGAGGACGCCCTCCTCCCCGGCGCCCGCGTGGTAGCCGACGAAGGCGATGCCGTCGACGTCGCCGTGCTGGACGCCTTCGACCATGGAGAGGTCCTTGTGGCGTCCGGTGAGCATCTGGGCGCGCTCGTCGAGGCGTTCCAGGAGGAGGTTGCGCATCGTGGAGTGGGCCTCGTTGACGAGGACCTCGTCGGCGCCGCCGTCGAGGAAGCCGCGGACGGCCGCGTCGACGTCGGAGGTGAACATCTCCCGGCACCGCTCCCACTGCGGGGTGCCCGGCAGGACGTCGGCGGGCCAGGTGACGCCGGTGGCGCCCTCCATGTCGGCACTGATCAGGATCTTCACGTCCGGGTCCGTCCTTTCCGGGATCGCCGGGAACTCCGGGAGGTTCCCCGAGCTTAACGGCCCTCCCCCGCGGCGCCCGAGGAGCCCGCCCGGTCCGGTTCGGGCCGCGTCTCCCGGTAGGCGAGGCCCTTCACCCGGCGCAGGCTGAGGACGCTCTCCACGGACTGCACGCCGGGCAGCGCTCCGACGCGTTCGCTGAGGTAGGTGTACAGCTCGGCGGGGCCGGTGTGGAGGGTGGCGGCGGCCAGGTTGGCGGGGCCGGTGGTGGCGGCGGCGAACTGGACCTGCGGGTGGGCGGCGAGGGCGGCCCCGGCGGCGGCGAGGTGGGCGGGGGCGACGGTCAGCCAGAGGAAGGCGTCGACGTCCTGGCCGAGGGGGGCGTGGTCGTACTGGACGTCGAAGTAGAGGACGCCGCGGGCGCGCAGCCGGTCGAGGCGGGTGCGGACGGCGGTCTCGGTGAGCGCGGTGGCGGTCTGGAGTTCGGTGAGGGTGCGGCGGCCGTCCTCGTGGAGCGCGGCGAGCAGGCGCTCGTCGTCGGCGTCGAGGGTGAGGGGCCCGGCGGCGGGCCCGGGCGGCGGCGGGCGCAGCGCGGCGGCTTCGTCGGGGGCCAGGGCGTCGATCTTGGTGAGCCAGCCGGTGGCGCCGCCGCCGGTGAACTCGTGCAGGACGCAGTGGGCGCTGATGGAGGTGATCCGCGGGGTGCGCTGGAGGCGGCCGAGGAGGAGGTCGTCGCGTTCGCGGCGGCTGCGGGGGCGCATCCCGCAGGTGACCTCGGTGCCGCCGGAGACGAGTTTCACGTACATCGTGTCCGGGCGGCGGGCCAGCGCCCCGGCGAGCCGCTCGGCCACGTCGGGCGCGCACGCCAGCCGTACGATCCAGCTGGTCCGCCCGAGACGGGTCCCGTCGGTCATCCCCAGCACCCGCAGCCCGGCCGTCTCCCGCAGCCGCCGCACCCGGCGGGCGACGGTCTGGTCCGACACCCCCAGCACCTGGGCCACCCGGCTGAACGGCACCCGCCCGTCGAACTGGAGCGCCTGGAGCAGCTTGCGGTCGAGCGCGTCGAGGGGCTGGTCGGTGGGGGGCACGGCACGCTCCTGGGACGTTCGGTCGGGCATCTCGGGTCCACGGTGCCACCCGGCCGCCGGGGCGCGCGCGAGGGTGTGGGCGTTTCGCGCACCGCCCGTGAACCCGGCCTCAACAGACGTGCCCGCACCCGCCCCCACCCGCGCCCGCCACTCCCCTCACTCCTCCGCGGGCCCCGCCACGAACCATCTCGACGGCAGCTCGATGCGTCGTCCGTCGGGGGCGAACTCGGTCGTGGTGAGGGGCAGTTCACCCTCGGCGAGGACGGCGAGCCCGGCCGCGTCGAGGTATTCCTGGACCGCCGCGTCGGTCACCTCGCCGGGGGCGACGCCGTGCCGCAGGACGGGGGCCAGTTTGGGCGGCGGGCCGTCGGGGCGTTCGGCGAGGGTGCCGAGGACGGGGCGGGCGGCCTCGGAGAGTTCGACGAGGAAGGCCCGGCCGCGGGTGCCGAGCAGCGCGGCGATCCCGTCGACCAGGGGCTGCCGGTCGGCGGGCTCGCACTGGTGGAGGACGCCGCGCATGTAGATGTTGGTGTCGCCGAGTTCGGCGTGCAGGGTGCGCGTCTGCCCGGTCTCGGCGGCGTCCAGCAGCCGGTACGTCGCCTGTCCGGCCGGGTCGGCGCGGCGGGCGTGGTCGAGGGCGGGACCGGCCAGGTCGGCGCCGATGACCTGGGGGAAGCGGTCGGCGAGGAAGCGGGTCTGGGTGCCGTTGCCGCAGCCGAGGTCGACGAGCGGCAACGCCGGGTCCACCAGGCGGGGTTCGAAGACGGCGAGGTGCCGTGCCGCGGTCAGGGCGGGGTCGGCGTCCCAGAACACCGCGCCCTGACCGGCGGGGGCCTCCCGCCAGAAGTCCTCCCAGGCCGCCCGGTATCGACTCGTCACGCTCATGCACTGCTCCCCAGGGTGCGACGTGGATCCGCCGTGAGTGACGGGCCAGTACGGTGTATCGCTCCGCCGGGGCGCGGACAAGCGCCGTGCGCATACCTTCACGGCTCGTTCGGGAGACATACGCCGCGGGGGCCGGTGCGGGCGGTCGGAGCGGGAGGTCCGGTGAACGGGGCCCGCGGGCCCCCTCGGTCAGCGGCGGCCGGGGCCGGTGCGCATGCCGGGGAGGGCGTCGGACGCGTCGCGCGGAGCGGGGCGGGACACCGACCAGTCGGGGGTGACGGGGACCCGGTCCTCGTGGCTGAACTCCAGTATGGGATAGCCGAGTTCGAGGATCTGGCCGACGATGCGGGCACTGTCCCCGGCGTCGAGGCCGGGCAGGATCTCGGGGAGGCGGCGGGCGAGTCCGGCGGCGCCGGGCACGTCGGTGTGGAGGCCGAATCCGGGGGCGAGGCGTTCGACGGCTCCGGCGGCGCCGAGGCCGTCGAAGGGGGCGGGCGGACGCAGGGCGTGCGCGTCGGCGGCGAGGACGAGGAGCCGTCCGGTGCCGGGGCCGACGAGCGGGTACGCCCACCACAGCACGTCGACGCGGTCCCGGCCCGGCACGGTGAGCCGGGCCCGCCCGGCGGCCGGGTGGCCGAGGGCCCCGTCGGAGGCGGCTCCGGAGGGCTTCTCGGTACCGACCTCCTCGGTACCGGCCTCGTCGGGGGCGGCTTCGTGGACGCCGGGGCCGAACCCGTCGTACGGAAGGTCCTCGTCGATGTCGGGGAGGGCGCCGGAGACGGGGAGCAGGTCGAGGGCGGACCGGCCGACGGCGTCCTCGCGGGCGGCGCCGAAGAGCTGGGCGGCGCCGTCGCTCCAGTGGGCGACGAGGCCCGCCCGGTCCACGACCACGACGGCGAGCGGGGCGGTCCCGGCGTCCGGGGGCCCCGGGGCGGCGCCGGTCCCGGCCACCGTGCGGTCGGCGGGCGCGTCGCTCTCGGTGCCGTGGCCCATGGCCCAGAACCTCTCTCCCCGGAGCCGTCCAAGATCTGTCCGCGGACCCACCGTACGGCGCGACGCGCCCGGGACGCACACCCTTTCCGGAATTGGTTTCAGCGTGAAAGCACCGGGTATGCACAGCGCCCGCGGCGGGCCCGGCCGCGCCGCGGGGGCCTCTCGGGTCCCGTGGGTGCCCGTCAGTCCTCGTGGCCCAGTTGCAGATCGCGTTCGGTGCGTCCGCCCCCGGCCACGTGCAGCACGGTGGCGACCGGCGGGTATCCGGCGGCGATGACGGTGTACTCGCCGGAGGACAGGTCGATGAAGCGGAAGGTGCCGTCGGGGCCGGTGGTGAGGGTGTCCACGACGTTGCCCGCGGCGTCGAGGAGGGTGACGCGGGCGTCCTCGACGGGTCGTCCGCCGGTGGCCCTGACGGTGCCGCGCAGCACCGCGCCGCCCGCGAGTTCGACGTCCTGGCGGGTCTCGCGGGAGGCCTGGACGGAGACCGGCAGCGCGGCGGGCCGGAAGGCGGGGGCGCTGGCGGCGAGGGTGTACTCCCCCGCGACCAGCTCGGTGATGAGGTAGCCGCCCTCGCGTCCGCTGCGGGTGCTGGCGACGACCTCGCCGTGCACGTTGGTGAGGGTCACGGTGGCCTCGCGGACGGGGCTGCCGTCGGCGGTGAGGACGGACCCGGCGAGGCGTCCGGCGCCGCCGAGGACGACGTCCAGTTCGACGGGGCGTTCGCCGACGGTGACGGTGACGGCCTGCGGCTGGTGTCCGCCCGCGGCGGCGATCAGGACGTACGATCCGGCGCCGGGGGTGGCGAGCGCGTACCGTCCGTCGTCGCCGCTGGCGCCCCGGCCGATCTGCCGTCCGACGACGTCGATCAGGGTGAGCGCGGCGCGCGGCACGACGCTGCCGTCGGAGTGCTGGACGGTGCCGCAGACGGGGACGCCCGCGGTGTGCGCGGCGCGGGCCTGCGGGATCGGGGAGGTCACGGGCGTGGTCTCCGTTTCGGCGGCGTTGTGGGACACCAGCGGTTTCTCCTTGAGGAAGAAGGCGAGCAGCAGTCCGAGGGCGAGGACCGGGACGAGGTAGAGGAAGATCCTCGGCATGGCGTCGGCGTAGGCGGCGATGTAGGCGTCGCGCAGCGCCGGGGACAGGGCGTGGACGAGCTGCGGGGTGAGGGACTCGGGGTCGGGCAGGCCCGCGTCGGCGGGCAGCCGGTCGGTGAGGGCGTCGGTGAGGCGGTCGGCGAAGAGGGTGCCGAAGACGGCGGCGCCGACGCTGCCGCCGATCTGGCGGAAGTAGTTGTTGGCGCTGGTGGCGGTGCCGAGGTCGGCGGGGCGCACGGAGTTCTGCACGGCGAGGACGAGGACGGGCATCGCCAGGCCGATCCCGGCGCCGAGGACGGCCATCCAGAGGCTGTAGTGGAGGCGGGGGGTGTCGGCCTCCAGCCGGGACAGCAGCCACATGCCGGCGGCGGCGAGGGCGCTGCCGAGGAGGGGGTAGATCCTGTAGCGGCCGGTGCGGGTGATGAGCTGCCCGGAGACGATGGAGGTGACGACGATGCCGCCCATCATGGGCAGCATCAGCAGGCCGGACTCGGTGGCGGAGGCGCCGTCGACCATCTGGAGGAAGGTCGGCAGATAGCTGGCCGCGCCGAACAGGGCGACGCCGATGACGAGGCCGATGAGGCCGGTGACGGCGAAGACGGGGTCGCGGAACAGCCGCAGCGGGATGAGGGGTTCGGCGGCGAGGCGTTCGGCGAGCAGGAAGAGCAGGGCGGCGGCGACCGCGCCCGCGGCGAGGCCGAGGATGACGCGCGAGCCCCACGCGTGCTCGGTGCCGCCCCAACTGGTCAGCAGGACCAGGCAGGTGGAGGCGGCGGCGAGCAGCAGGGTGCCGAGGACGTCGAAGCGGGGCTTGGCGGTGGGTTTGGGGAGTTTGAGGACGACGGAGACGACGGCGAGGGTGAACAGGCCGAAGGGGACGTTGATGTAGAAGCACCAGCGCCAGGAGAGGTGGTCGGTGAAGTAGCCGCCGAGGAGGGGGCCGGCGACGGAGGCGAGGCCGAAGGCGGCGCCGATGAGGCCCATGAACCGGCCGCGCTGCCGGGGCGGCACGATGTCCGCGATGATCGCCTGGACGCCGATCATGAGGCCGCCCGCGCCGATGCCCTGCACGGCGCGGAAGGCGATCAACTGGTCCATCGTCCCGGCCCGTCCGGCGAGGGCGGAGCCCACGACGAAGACGACGATGGCGAACTGGAACACGCCCTTGCGACCGAGGAGGTCGCCGAGCTTGCCGTAGACCGGGAGGCCGACGGTGGAGGTGAGGAGGTAGGCGGTGATGGCCCAGGACATCTTGTCCAGGCCGTGGAGTTCGCCGACGATCTTCGGCAGGGCGGTCGCGACGATCATCTGCTCCAGCGCGGCGAGGAGCAGCGCGAGCATCAGCCCGAGGAAGACCAACCGGACCTGGCGGGGCCCGAGTTCGGGAGCGGGGGGCGGTCCGGGGGCGGCGGGTGGCGGTGGGGCCTGTGCCGGGGTCCTCCGTGCCGTGTCGCGCGGCTCCCGCCGCGTCAGCGTCGTCCCGCCCACCTGCCGCTCCCCTCGTCGCACCTGCCGCGCAGTTGCCGCGTGAAGCGACAACTCCGGGCAAGCGCGACGAGTTACGGTCCGAACCCGGTCCGAAGGGAGAACCACTCGAACCGGTGAGGGGGAGCAACGGTCAAGGGCCGGGCGGCCCTTGACCCCGAGGGGACGTCGGCGCTACCTCTCGACCTCGGCGCTACTTCTCGACCTTGGTGGCCAGGTTGGCGAGGACCGCGTCGTGGATGCGGGCGAGGCCCTTGGGGGCGAAGGTCCGCTCGAAGAAGCCGCCGATGCCGCCCGCGCCCGTCCAGGTGGTGGTGACCACGACGCGGGAGGAGCCCTCGCCGGCCGGGGTGACGCGCCAGACGGTGACCATGGAGGAGTTGCGGTCCTTCTCGACCAGCTCGCCGTCGGTGGGCTCGGTGACCTCCAGGAGGCAGTCGCGCACCCGCTTGCTGGTGGCCTGGAGCTTCCAGTGGACGAGGGTGCCCTCGCCGTCGCCGCCCTCGCGCACCTCGTACTCGCTGTACTGCTCGGGGAGCAGCTTGCCGCGCGTGCCGGTGTAGTCGGCGAGCGTGTCGAACACCAGGTCCGGGCTCGCCGCGACGACCCGCTCGGTGGTGGCCTCGACCTGCGCCATGGGGTTCCTCCAGGTCTTTGTTGCTCGGTGTTGCTCGGTTCGATCAGGGAGTTGCTCCAGTTGGGGGCAAGCCAACCACCCCGGTCCCCGGCGGCCCAAATCGGGGTTGCGGAAGCGGTCGCGGGCAGGTCCCGGCCCGGTCATCGCCCGGTCGGAAAGAGTGTTCGCACGATCATGGGAACACATGTTCTATTGTGGGCGCAGTGCTACCGAGGAGGCGCCATGCGCTGGGAGAACCTCTCCGCGGAACCCCGCCACGACCGGCCGGCCGACGCCGCGCTGTTCGGCGCGGACGCGGTCGTGACCAGGACCTTCGACACCCCGGAGTTCGCCGGGATCACCTTCCACGAGATCCGGGCCCGCTCGATCCTCAACCGGGTGCCGGGCGCCTCCCGGATGCCGTTCGAGTGGACGGTGAACCCCTACCGGGGCTGCACGCACGCCTGTGTGTACTGCTTCGCCCGCAAGACGCACGGCTATCTCGACCTGGACACCGGTGTCGGGTTCGACACCCAGATCGTCGTCAAGGTGAACGCGCCCGAGCTGCTGCGCCGCCAGCTGGCCTCGTCGCGCTGGCGGGGCGACCACGTGGCGATGGGCACCAACGTCGACTGCTACCAGCGCGCGGAGGGCCGCTACCGGCTGATGCCGGGCATCCTCGCCGCGCTGCGCGACCACGCGAACCCGTTCTCGATCCTGACCAAGGGGACGCTGATCCTGCGCGACCTGGACCTGCTGCGGCAGGCGGCCGAGGTGACGGAGGTCGGGGTGTCGGTGTCCGTGGGGTTCACCGACACCGAGCTGTGGCGGACCGTGGAGCCGGGCACCCCGGCCCCGCAGCGCCGCCTGGACGTGGTGCGCACGCTCACCGAGCACGGCCTGGCCTGCGGGGTCCTGATGGCGCCGGTGATCCCGTTCCTCGGCGACGAGCCCGCGCAACTGCGCGCGACGGTACGGGCGATCGCGGCGTCCGGGGCCACCTCCGTCACCCCGCTGGTGCTGCATCTGCGGCCCGGGGCCCGCGAGTGGTTCATGGCCTGGCTCGCGGAGCACCACCCGCACCTGGTCCGCCGCTACGAGCGCCTGTACGCCGACGGCGCCTACGCCCCCACCTGGTACCAGCGCCGGATCACCCGTCAGGTCCACGAGCTGGCCGAGGAGTACGGCATCGGCCCGACCCGCCCCGGCATGCCCCGCCGGTTCCGCCCGCCGGAGCCCGACGCGGAGAACGCCCTGCCCGAACCGGCCGGGCCGACCCAGCTCACCCTGCTCTGACCGCACCGCGCCCCACCGGGCGCGACCCGCCACGAAGCCCCCGCCCCGGACCCCACCCCGCATCCGGCCGCCTCACCCGCCCCGGCTACCGCGCGCGCCCCGGCCACCGCGCGCGGCCCGAGTGGTGCGCCGGTCCGTCCGCACGGGCGCGTTCGAGGGCATCCGCCGACCCGATCGGGTCAAGTATGGCCGGAACAGGTTCTTCCGGGCGTCCGCTCCGGGACTATGCGCCGAGGACCGTGACCCACGCGGTCCGTCGACCTCCGTCCTGGGAGGACCACTTGAGAACACGCGCAGCCGTGCTGTGCGGCGTCGCCGCCGTCGTGGCCGGGACGCTGACCGCCCTGCCCGCCGACGCCGCCCCCGCGGGGGCCGCCGCGCCCGCCGCGCAGACGGCCCCGGTGGCGAAGCCGGTGTGGAAGCCGTGCGCCACCGACACCGCCCCGACGCTCCAGTGCGCGTCGCTGAAGGTGCCGCTGGACCATGTCGACCCCGGCGGCCGGAAGATCACCCTCGCGCTGTCGCGCGTCCCGCACACCGCGAAGACGTACCAGGGGCCGCTGCTGGTCAACCCCGGCGGCCCCGGCGGCGGCGGGCTCGGCCTGGCCGGGTTCGTCGCCGCGTCGCTGCCGAAGGAGGTGGCCGCCCAGTACGACGTCATCGGGTTCGACCCGCGCGGCGTCGGCAAGAGCACCCCCGCGATCAACTGCCGCCCCGGCCACTTCACCCCGGTCCGCCCCGACCCGGTGCCCGCAAGTCCCGCCACGGAGCGCGCCAACCTCAAGCGGGTGAAGGCCTTCACCGAGGCCTGCCGGACCAAGTACGCCGACGTCCTGCCGTACATCGACACGGTCAGCGCGGTCCGCGACATGGACGCGATCCGCCGCTCCCTCGGCGCCAGGAAGATCAACTTCTTCGGCTACTCCTACGGCACCTACCTCGGCGCCGTCTACGCCAAGCTCTACCCGGCGCACGTCCGGCGCTTCGTCCTCGACTCGGTCGTGGACCCCACCGGCGTCTGGTACGACAACAACCTCGCCCAGGACCAGGCGTTCAACGACCGCCACCGCGCCCTGATGGCCTGGATCGCGAAGTACGACGCCACCTACCGCCTGGGCACCGACCCCGAGCGCGTCGAGGCGAAGTGGTACGCGATGCGGGCCGCGCTCGCGAAGAAGCCCGCCGGGGGCACGGTCGGCCCCGGCGAACTGGAGGACACCTTCCTGCCGGGCGGCTACTACAACGGCTACTGGCCCTACCTGGCCGAGGCGTTCGCCGCGTACGTCAACGACCGCGACAGCGCCCCGCTCGTTGAGGCGTTCGAGAACTTCGGCGCGATCGACGCGTCGGCGGAGAACGGCTACAGCGTGTACGCGGCCGTGCAGTGCCGGGACGCCTCCTGGCCGCGCGACTGGGACGAGTGGCGCGCGGACACCTGGGCGATGTACGAGAAGGCGCCGTTCATGGCCTGGAACAACGCCTGGTACAACGCGCCGTGCGCGTTCTGGCCGACCCGCTCGCGCCAACCGGTGAACGTCGTCAACGGCAAGGTGCCGCCGGTCCTGCTGTTCCAGGCGACCGACGACGCGGCCACCCCGTACGAGGGAGCCGCGATGACGCACGCCCTGCTGCGCGGGTCGAGCCTGGTCGTCGAGGAGGGCGGCGGCAACCACGGCATCACGCTGAGCGGCAACGCCTGCCTCGACCGGCACCTCGCGGCCTATCTGACCGACGGGACCGTGCCGCGCGGCCGGGGACAGGTGGACGCCACCTGCGCGGCGCTGCCCGACCCGGAGCCGCTGACCGGGAAGGCCGCCTCCGGCACGGCGCACGGCGCCGCCCTGCACGGCCTGCTCGGACCGCGCGGCTGACACACCGCGGACAGCGCCCCCGCCGGGAAGCCCCGGCGGGGGCGCTGTCGTACCCGTGGTCCACGATGGACCCATGAGTGAGCCGACGAGAATCCCCGCCCCCGACGGTGTCGCCCCGGCCGCGCAGTACGCGCACGTGGTGCACGCCACCGGCCGTCTCGTCGCCGTCTCCGGGCAGCTCCCCCTCGACGCCGAGGGGCGGCTGGTCGGCGCGGGCGACCCGGCGGCGCAGGCCCGGCAGGTCTTCGACAACCTCCGCCGCTGTCTGGCCGCCGCGGGCGCGGGCTTCGACGACGTCGTCAAGCTCACCTGCTTCGTCACCGACATCGCGCACCTCCCCGCGATCCGGGCGGCGCGCGCCGCGCACATCGCCGACGACCGCCTCCCGGCCGCCTCCGCCGTGCAGGTCGCCGCGCTGGTCCGCCCGGAGTTCCTGATGGAGATCGAGGCGCTGGCGGTGGTGGGCGCGTGACCCGCGCGAGCGCGGGCGGCCGGGCGGATCGCACCGTCCGTCCGATGACCCTCGACGACTGCGCGCGTCTCGGAGATCCGGATCGGCGGCTGGCGCCACGCCTACCGCGGCCTGATCCCGCGGGCGCACCTCGACGCGCTGAGCGTCGCCGAGGACACCGAGCGGCGCCGCGCGTGGTTCGCGCGGCTCGACGGGAGTGTGGAGAACCTGGTCGCCGAGGAGGCGGGCCGGGTGGTCGGCTGGGCCGCCCACGGCCCCTACCGTGACGGCGAACAGCGCACCTCCGACGCCGAGTTGTACGCCCTGTACGTCGACCCCGCCCACCTCGGCCGCGGCACCGGCCACGCCCTGCTCACCGCCTCGGTGCTCCGCCGGACCGCCCTCGGGCACACGCGGATGTACCTGTGGGTGCTGGAGGGCAACACCCCGGCCCGCCGGTTCTACGAGCGGGCCGGGTTCCGCCCCGACGGCGCGGAGGAGCCCTTCGAGGTGGCCGGCGCGGAGGTGCCGGAGGTGCGGTACGCCCGTGCGCTCGGCGTCGGCTGACGGGCCGTCGGGCTGTCGGGCCACGCGCCGGGCGTTCAGCGCTGCCGGGGAATCCGCGCGAGCGCCCGGACCGCCGCCTCGGCGAGCGCCGGGTGGGCCAGCGCGTCGTCCAGGACGGGGCGGGCCCGGTCGTCGCCGAGGGTGCCCAGACCGTCGACGCAGGCGAGGGCGATCCGGCGGTAGGGGTCGTGCGGGTGCAGCCGCCGCCGCAGGGTCGTGATGAGCGCGGGCACCGACTCGGGCGCCCGCAGCTCCACCAGCAGCCGGACCGGGTGGAGGGCGTAGGCGACGCGCCGTTCGTTGGTGGCGAGGGCCGCCGCCGCCCGCGCGGTGCGCGGGTCACCGAGCCGGGCCAGGGCCTGGGCGGCGGTGGCGCAGCGCGGCGGGTCGCGGTGGTTGAGCAGCAGCACCAGCGCCTCGAAGGCGCGCCGGTCCCCGGCCACGCCCAGCCGGTACGCGGCGAGTTCGCGGGCCCACAGGGGCTGTCCGGCGGCGGTGAGCGCCGCGGCGAGCGCGTCCTGGTCCGCGGTGGCCGCCAACTCCTCGACGGCGGCGGCCTGTCCCGCCTCCCGCCGTAAGCGCTCCGTGAGCGTTCGCAACTCTTCGTCCATGTGCCGAGCGTAGAGGCGCCGTCCGCGCGTCGGGACGTACATCACAAAGCCGGGGGGCTGGCGCGCTCGTTACCGCCTGGTTAAGCTCATAGGAGCGGGACACCCACTCGCATCCGCTCGCGCAGGCCTGGTGACGCAGCCGCCGCGAGCGCCAGTCGGTTCGGTACCCAGGTACCGCGTTCGACCCGGCCACGGGACAGGGCCGGTCGGTTTCCCCGCCGTTCCCGGACGTGTGCGCGTCCGTGGTGACGGCCCCGGGCGTGTGCGCTCCGTAGCCCGGCAACACCCGCACCGAGCACCTCTGTTCAGCGTTCTTCTTCCGCACCCCGGTGCGCCCGCCGTCTCCCCCGGAGACCGGGGGCGCGCCCGGAGGTGCTTCCCGTCGTCACCTCGTGGACGCCATGACCTCATGCCGTTCACGACCCTCATCCCTGGAGTCCCGCCATGGCCGCTCCCCTGTCCCCCGCCCCTCTTCCCGCCCCGCGGACGATCGCCGTCGTCGGTCTGGGCACCATGGGCACCGGTATCACCGAGGTGCTCGCCACGGCCGGCCGCGAGGTGATCGGCATCGACGTCGGCGAGGCGGAGACCGCGCGGTGCGTCGCCGCGCTGGCGTCCGCCACGGCGCGCTCCGTGGAGCGCGGGCGGCTCACCGAGGCGGAGCGGACGGCCGCCCTCGGCCGGTTCCGCACCTCCACCGACCTCGCGGCGGCGGCCGACGCCGACCTCGTGATCGAGGTGGCGCCGGAGTCGTACGAGGTCAAGCAGCAGATCTTCCGGGAGCTGGACGCGATCGTGCGGCCCACGACGATCCTGGCGACCGGCACCAACGCGCTCTCCGTCACCCGGCTCGCCGCCGAGTCGGCCCGCCCGGAGCGGGTCCTCGGGCTGCACTTCTTCAACCCGGCGCCCGCGATGAAGCTGGTCGAGGTGGTCTCCTCGGTGCTGACCGCGCCCGCCGCCGTCACCGCCGTCACCGACCTCGCGATCGGCCTCGGCAAGGAGCCCGTCGCGGTCGGCGACCGCCCCGGATTCGTCGCGGACGGGCTGCTGTTCGGCTACCTCAACCAGGCCGCCGCGATGTACGAGTCGAAGTACGCCTCCCGCGAGGACATCGACGCGGCGATGCGGCTCGGCTGCGGGCTGCCGATGGGCCCACTGGCCCTGCTCGACCTGATCGGCGTGGACACCGCGCGCACCGTCCTGGAGGCGATGTACGCCGAGTCCCACGACCGGCTGCACGCGCCCGCCCCGATCCTGCGGCAGCTCAGCGAGGCCGGTCTGACCGGCCGCAAGGCGGGCCGCGGCTTCTACACCTATGAGGCGCCGGGCAGCGCGGTCGTGGTGGCGGACGCGACGACGCCCGCCGCCGGGGGCACCGGCACGGCCGGGCGCGCGGTGCGCTCGGTCGGCGTCGCGGGGTCGGGCACGATGGCGTCGGGGATCGCGGAGGTGTTCGCGAAGGCGGGCCTCGACGTCGTCCTCGCCGCCCGCAGCGACGAGAAGGCGCGGACGGCGAAGGACCGGATCGGCGCGTCCCTGGCCCGCTCGGTCGCCAAGGGGCGGCTGAGCGAGGAGGACGCGGCGCGGACCCTGGAGCGGATCGTCCCGGCCGGGACCTACGACGCGTTCGCGGAGGTCGACCTGGCCGTCGAGGCGGTCGCGGAGGACCTGGACGTCAAGCAGGAGCTGTTCGCGGCGCTGGACAAGGTGTGCCGTCCCGGCGCGGTCCTCGCCACCACCACCTCCTCGCTGCCGGTCGTCGCGCTCGCCCGCGCCACGTCGCGCCCGCAGGACGTCGTCGGGATGCACTTCTTCAACCCGGCCCCGGCGATGAAGCTCGTCGAGGTGGTCCGCACCGTCCTCACCGGCGACGACGTGCACGCCACCGTGCACGAGGTCTGCGCCCGCGTCCGCAAGCACCCGGTGGACTGCGGCGACCGGGCCGGGTTCATCGTGAACGCGCTGCTGTTCCCCTACCTCAACAACGCGATCAAGATGGTCCAGGAGCACTACGCCTCCCTCGACGACATCGACGCCGCGATGAAGCTGGGCGGCGGTTACCCGATGGGTCCGTTCGAACTCCTCGACGTCGTCGGCCTCGACGTCTCCCTCGCCATCGAGCAGGTCCTGCACCGCGAGTTCCGCGATCCGGGGCTCGCCCCGGCCCCGCTGCTGGAGCACCTGGTGGCGGCGGGCTGCCTCGGCCGCAAGACGGGCCGGGGCTTCCGGGAACATGCCCGCCGCTGACGACGGGACCGCCGCGGGCGCCCGCCTCCGCGGCGGTCCGCCCCGCGAGGACTGGGGCGGACTGCTCGGGCCGGGCGCGGCTCCCCCGCCCGCCGAGGACGGGGGAAACCCCGGACACGCGCACCGAGCTGCGGACATGCAGTACGTTCGGGTCATGCCCCAGCCCGCCAGGTCCTCACGTACATCCGCCCCGGCCGACGCGCCGCCCGAGAGCGCTGCGGGCACCCGCGCGGCGGCCCAGCGGCTCAAGATGCGCCGCGAACTGGCGGCCGCGGCGATGGAGCTGTTCTCGACCAAGGGGTACGAGGCCACCACCGTCGACGAGATCGCGGCCGCGGCCGGGGTCGCCCGCCGCACCTTCTTCCGTCACTTCCGCTCCAAGGAAGAGGCGATCTTCCCCGACCACGACGACACCCTGATCCGCGCCGAGGCGGTGCTCAACGCGGCCCCGCCGCACGAGCATCCGCTCGACACCGTGTGTCGCGGCATCAAGGAGGTCATGAAGATGTACGCGGCGCGGCCGGAGATCTCGGTCGCCCGCTACCGGCTGACGCGTGAGGTGCCCACCCTGCGCGAGGCCGAGATCGCGTCGGTGGCCCGCTACGAGCGGCTGTTCACCCGCTATCTCCTCGGGCACTTCGACGAGCACGCGCACGACGACGACGCCAACGACGACCCGCTGCTCGCGGAGGTCGCCGCCTCCGCCGTGGTCACCGCCCACAACCACGTGCTGCGGCGCTGGCTGCGGGCGGACGGCCAGGGCGACGTGGAGGCGCAGCTGGACCACGCCTTCGGCATCGTGCGCAAGACGTTCGGCAGCGGCATCGGCGCCGGGCGCACGGCCGGCCAGAGCGGTCCGGCCGGTTCCGCGGGCGGGACGACCGCCGCCGCGGCGGTCTCCTCGATGGGCGAGGTGCTGGTGACGGTCGCCCGCACCGACGCGCCCCTCGACGAGGTCATGCGGACCATCGAGCAGGCGCTCAAGGACCGCTGAGCGGCCCCCCGAGCCCCCGGCGTGGCCATGCGAGGCCCGCCGAGCCTCCCTTTCCCCTTCCGGCACCGGACGACGGCCACCCCCTGCGGGTGGCCGTTTTGCCATGTCAGAGGCGGTTTTCGCGCGGTTCACCGACCCCGTTCGATCGATCATCGCTCATTTGTTACGTAAAGATTTCGCTTGAGCGGAAGTTCTGGCACTCAGTGCCTTGCGGGGTGACACGCGGTGTCATACGTTGAAGGAGTCCGGGCGGCCGGCGTGCAGAGACCACACGTACGCCGGCTGTCCCCGCAAGTCGACGACTCGCGCGCCCGGACGCCTGCGTCACAGGCACCCTCCCGCGCCGACCGGCGCCGCCGAACAGCACCCGCCGAACCGACGGCACCCCCTCCAGAACAACCCTCAGCGCCCCTCCCTCAGGGCGCACTTCGCCGGAGGCAACACCGTGACCGTGAAGGACATCCTGGACGCGATCCAGTCGCCGGACTCCACCCCGGCCGACTTCGCCGCCCTGCCGCTCCCCGAGTCGTACCGGGCGATCACCGTGCACAAGGACGAGACGGAGATGTTCGCCGGGCTCACCACCCGCGACAAGGACCCCCGCAAGTCGATCCACCTCGACGACGTGCCGGTGCCCGAACTCGGGCCCGGCGAGGCCCTGGTGGCCGTGATGGCCTCCTCGGTGAACTACAACTCCGTGTGGACCTCGATCTTCGAGCCGCTCTCCACCTTCGGGTTCCTGGAGCGCTACGGCAAGGTCTCCGAACTGACGAAGCGCCACGACCTGCCGTACCACATCATCGGCTCCGACCTCGCGGGCGTCGTGCTGCGCACCGGGCCGGGCGTCAACTCCTGGAAGCCCGGCGACGAGGTCGTCGCGCACTGCCTCTCCGTCGAACTCGAGTCGTCCGACGGGCACAACGACACGATGCTCGACCCCGAGCAGCGGATCTGGGGCTTCGAGACCAACTTCGGCGGCCTCGCCGAGATCGCGCTCGTCAAGTCCAACCAGCTGATGCCCAAGCCCGACCACCTCTCCTGGGAGGAGGCCGCCGCCCCCGGCCTGGTCAACTCCACCGCCTACCGGCAGCTGGTGTCGCAGAACGGCGCCGCGATGAAGCAGGGCGACAACGTCCTGATCTGGGGCGCGAGCGGCGGACTCGGCTCGTACGCCACGCAGTTCGCGCTCGCGGGCGGCGCCAACCCGATCTGTGTCGTCTCCAGCCCGCAGAAGGCGGAGATCTGCCGCTCCATGGGCGCCGAGGCGATCATCGACCGCACCGCCGAGGGCTACCGGTTCTGGAAGGACGAGACCACCCAGGACCCCAGGGAGTGGAAGCGCTTCGGCAAGCGCATCCGCGAGTTCACCGGCGGCGAGGACATCGACATCGTCTTCGAGCACCCCGGCCGCGAGACCTTCGGCGCGAGCGTCTTCGTCACCCGCAAGGGCGGCACCATCACCACCTGCGCCTCCACCTCGGGCTACATGCACGAGTACGACAACCGCTACCTGTGGATGTCGCTGAAGCGCATCATCGGCTCCCACTTCGCCAACTACCGCGAGGCCTGGGAGGCCAACCGCCTCGTCGCCAAGGGCAAGATCCACCCGACACTCTCCAAGGTCTACTCCCTGGAGGACACCGGGCAGGCCGCCCACGACGTGCACCGCAACGCCCACCAGGGCAAGGTCGGCGTGCTCTGCCTGGCCCCCGAGGAGGGGCTCGGGGTGCGCGACGAGGAGAAGCGCGCCCGGCACGTCGACGCCATCAACCGCTTCCGGAACATCTGAGGTCCGCCATGACTGAGCGTCAGCCCTCCGACATCCGGAGGGAGAAGGACCGGCCGTGGCTGATGCGGACCTACGCCGGTCACTCCACGGCCGAGGCGTCCAACGAGCTGTACCGGCGCAACCTCGCCAAGGGCCAGACCGGTCTGTCGGTGGCGTTCGACCTGCCGACGCAGACCGGCTACGACTCCGACCACATCCTCGCCCGCGGCGAGGTCGGCCGGGTCGGCGTGCCCGTCGCCCACGTCGGCGACATGCGCCGGCTGTTCCAGGACATCCCCCTGGAGCAGATGAACACCTCGATGACCATCAACGCCACCGCGATGTGGCTGCTGGCGCTCTACCAGGTCGTCGCCGAGGAGCAGGGCGCGGACGTCACCCGGCTCCAGGGCACGACCCAGAACGACATCGTCAAGGAGTACCTGTCGCGCGGCACCCACGTGTTCCCGCCGGGACCCTCGCTCCGCCTGACGACCGACATGATCGCGTACACGGTCTCCCACCTGCCCAAGTGGAACCCGATCAACATCTGCAGCTACCACCTCCAGGAGGCGGGGGCGACCCCGGTCCAGGAGATCGCGTACGCCATGTCGACCGCGATCGCCGTGCTGGACGCGGTGCGCGACAGCGGGCAGGTGCCGCAGGAGCGCATGGGCGACGTCGTCGGCCGGATCTCCTTCTTCGTGAACGCGGGCGTCCGCTTCGTCGAGGAGATGTGCAAGATGCGGGCGTTCGGCCGCATCTGGGACCGCGTCACCCGCGAGCGGTACGACATCGCCGACCCCAAGCACCGCCGGTTCCGCTACGGCGTCCAGGTCAACTCCCTCGGGCTGACCGAGGCGCAGCCGGAGAACAACGTCCAGCGGATCGTGCTGGAGATGCTGGCCGTGACCCTCTCCAAGGACGCCCGCGCGCGGGCCGTGCAGCTGCCCGCCTGGAACGAGGCGCTCGGCCTGCCCCGGCCCTGGGACCAGCAGTGGTCGCTGCGCATCCAGCAGGTCCTGGCGCACGAGAGCGACCTGCTGGAGTACGAGGACATCTTCGCGGGCTCCCACGTCATCGAGGAGAAGGTCTCCGCGCTGGTGGAGGAGTCCCTCGCCGAGATCGACCGCATCCAGCAGATGGGCGGCGCCATGGCCGCCGTCGAGTCCGGGTACCTCAAGTCGCAGCTCGTCGCCTCGCACGCCGAGCGGCGGGCCCGCATCGAGTCCGGCCAGGAGAAGATCATCGGCGTCAACGTCTTCGAGACGACCGAGCCGAACCCCCTCACCGCCGACCTCGACACGGCGATCCAGACGGTCGACCCGGCCGTCGAGGCCCGCGTCGTCGACGGGCTCCGCCGGTGGCGCGACACCCGCTACCAGCCGCCGTTCAACCACCCGCGCCCCTGCAAGGCGCTGGAGCGGCTGAAGGAGGCCGCGAAGGGCACCGACAACCTCATGGAGGCCACCCTCGACTGCGCGCGCGCCGGGGTCACGACCGGCGAGTGGGCCGGGGCCCTGCGCGAGGTGTTCGGCGAGTTCCGCGCCCCGACCGGCGTCTCCTCGGCGCCCGTCGCGATCGCCCCCGAGGCGGGCTCGGCGCTCTCCGGGGTACGCCGGATGGTGGACCGCACCGCCGAGGACATGGGCGTCGGCAAGCTGCGCTTCCTGGTCGGCAAGCCCGGCCTGGACGGCCACTCCAACGGTGCCGAGCAGATCGCCGTGCGCGCCCGCGACGCCGGGTTCGAGGTGGTCTACCAGGGCATCCGGCTGACCCCCGAGGAGATCGTGGACGCCGCCCTCGCGGAGGACGTCCACGCGGTGGGCCTGTCGATCCTGTCCGGCTCGCACGCCCAGCTGGTGCCGGACGTGCTGGAGAGGCTGCGGGAGGCCGGTGCCGCGGACATCCCGGTGATCGCGGGTGGCATCATCCCTGGCGGTGACGCCGAACAGCTCCGGGCCGCCGGAGTCGCCGCGGTCTTCACCCCGAAGGACTTCGACATCACCGGGATCATCGGCCGCATCGTCGAGGAGATCCGGAAAGCGAACAAGCTCGACCCCCTGGAGGTCCCCGCATGACCGTCAACCGTCTGCGTCCGAGGCGCTCGTGTCTCGCCGTGCCGGGCAGCAACCCCCGCTTCCTGGAGAAGGCGCAGGGCCTCCCGGCCGACCAGGTCTTCCTCGACCTGGAGGACGCGTGCGCGCCGCTCGCCAAGCCCGAGGCGCGGCACACCGTCGTCAAGTTCCTCAACGAGGGCGACTGGACCGGCAAGACGCGCGTCGTACGGGTCAACGACTGGACGACCGAGTGGACCTACCGCGACGTCGTGACCGTCGTGGAGGGCGCGGGCCCGAACCTGGACTGCGTCATGCTGCCCAAGGTGCAGAACGCGCAGCAGATCGTCGCGCTGGACCTGCTGCTGACGCAGATCGAGAAGACGATGGGCTTCGAGGTCGGCCGGATCGGCATCGAGGCGCAGATCGAGAACGCGCAGGGCCTCAACCACGTCAACGAGATCGCGCAGGCCTCCCCGCGGATCGAGACGATCATCTTCGGCCCGGCCGACTTCATGGCGTCCATCAACATGAAGTCGCTGGTCGTGGGCGAGCAGCCGCCCGGCTACCCGGCGGACGCCTACCACTACATCCTGATGAAGATCCTGATGGCGGCCCGCGCCAACGACCTCCAGGCGATCGACGGCCCCTACCTCCAGATCCGCAACGTCGACGGCTACCGCGAGGTCGCCCGCCGCGCCGCCGCGCTCGGCTTCGACGGCAAGTGGGTGCTGCACCCCGGCCAGGTCGAGGCGTCCAACGAGATCTTCTCGCCGTCCCAGGAGGACTACGACCACGCCGAGCTGATCCTCGACGCGTACGACTACTACACGTCCGAGGCGGGCGGGAAGAAGGGCTCGGCGATGCTCGGCGACGAGATGATCGACGAGGCGAGCCGCAAGATGGCGCTGGTCGTCTCCGGCAAGGGCCGCGCGGCCGGCCTGAAGCGGACCACCTCGTTCGAGATCCCGGAGGCGTGAGGCGATGCAGTTCGGGCGCACCTACGAGGAGTTCGAGATCGGGGCGGTCTACAAGCACTGGCCCGGGAAGACGGTCACCGAGTACGACGACCACCTCTTCTGCCTCCTCACCATGAACCACCACCCGCTCCACATGGACGCGAACTACGCGGAGCACACGACCGACTTCGGCCGCAACGTCGTCGTCGGCAACTACGTCTACTCGCTGCTGCTCGGCATGTCCGTCCCGGACGTCTCCGGCAAGGCGATCGCCAACCTGGAGATCGAGTCGCTCAAGCACGTGGCGCCGACCTTCCACGGCGACACGGTCTACGGCGAGACGACCGTCCTCGACAAGTGGCCGTCCCGGTCGAAGGACGACCGCGGCATCGTGCACGTGGAGACCCGCGGGTACAAGCAGGACGGCACCCTGGTCTGCGTGTTCCGCCGCAAGGTCATGGTGCCCACCGAGACGTACGTCAAGGAGCGCGGCGGAGAGCAGCCGGGCCGTCCGGAGCCGGTCGCGCCGGCGCAGAAGAAGTCGGAGAAGTAGATGGCCCGTCTCGCCCGGACCGCCGGTCTGACCGACGTCCAGCAGGAGATCCTCTCCACCGTCCGCGACTTCGTGGACAAGGAGATCATCCCGGTCGCCACCGAGCTGGAGCACCGCGACGAGTACCCGCAGGCGATCGTCGACGGCCTGCGCGAACTCGGCCTCTTCGGCCTCATGATCCCCGAGGAGTACGGGGGTCTGGGCGAGTCCCTCCTGACGTACGCGCTGTGCGTCGAGGAGATCGCCCGCGGATGGATGTCGGTGTCCGGCATCATCAACACGCACTTCATCGTGGCGTACATGCTCAAGCAGCACGGCACGCAGGAGCAGAAGGACCACTTCCTGCCGCGCATGGCGGCGGGGGACGTCCGGGGCGCGTTCTCGATGTCCGAGCCGGCCCTCGGCTCCGACGTGTCGGCCATCACCTCCAAGGCGGTCAGGGACGGCGACGAGTACGTCCTCAGCGGCCAGAAGATGTGGCTGACGAACGGCGGCACCTCGTCGCTGGTCGCCGTCCTCGTGCGGAGTGACGAAGGACACGCCGAGGGCACCGCGCCGCACAAGTCGATGACGACCTTCCTCGTCGAGAAGGAGCCCGGCTTCGGCGAGGTCCGTCCGGGCCTCACCATCCCCGGCAAGATCGACAAGATGGGCTACAAGGGCGTCGACACCACCGAGTTGATCATGGATGGCCTGCGGGTTCCCGCCGACCGCGTGCTCGGCGGGGTCACCGGCCGAGGTTTTTACCAAATGATGGACGGCGTGGAGGTGGGTCGCGTGAATGTGGCGGCCCGTGGCTGCGGCGTCGCTCAGCGTGCCTTCGAGCTGGGCGTCTCGTACGCCCAGCAGCGCCACACCTTCGGCAAGCCGATCGCCCAGCACCAGGCCATCCAGTTCAAGCTGGCGGAGATGGCTACCAAGGTGGAGGCCGCCCATGCGATGATGGTGAACGCCGCACGCAAAAAGGACTCGGGGGAACGAAACGACCTTGAGGCCGGCATGGCGAAGTACCTCGCCTCCGAGTACTGCAAGGAGGTCGTGGAGGACGCCTTCCGCATCCACGGCGGCTACGGCTTCTCCAAGGAGTACGAGATCGAGCGTCTGTACCGCGAGGCCCCGATGCTCCTGATCGGCGAAGGCACCGCCGAGATCCAGAAAATGATCATCGGCCGCAGGTTGCTCGAAGAGTATCGGTTCCAGGGCTAGATATACCGATTGGGGGTGTTTTCTTCGAGAAGAAGATCACACCCCGTCAACTCGCCCCGGCCGTCGACTCGGCTTCCTGGCTTACCCAGTTGCGGCGCCGAACCGCTACGATCGCGGGAAAGCCGCCGTCCCCCCGTCGAAGCGCGGCATCATCCGCTACGAAGGTCATCCATGCCCCACAGCCAAACCTCTGCACCTCGCGACAGCCTGGCCGGCGTACGCCTTGCGCGCGGAGCCTCGCCGTGGCTTCTCCCGACCGTCGCCACCGCAGCCGTCAGCCTGGTCCGCGCCCGCCGCTCGGGCGTCGCCAAGGCCGTCGCCGTCCCCGCCACCGCTCTCGCGGCCGGCATGCTGTGGTTCTTCCGCGACCCCGAGCGCGAGATCGCGTCCGGCCGGGTCATCTCCCCCGCCGACGGTGTGGTGCAGAGCATCATGCCGTGGAAGGACGGGCGGACCCGGGTCGCGATCTTCATGAGCCCGCTCAACGTCCACGTGAACCGCGCCCCGCTCTCCGGGACCGTCACGTCCGTCGAGCACATCCCGGGCGGGTTCGTACCGGCGTTCAACAAGGAGAGCGAGAACAACGAGCGCGTCGTCTGGCACTTCGACACCGAGCTGGGTGACATCGAGATGATCCAGATCGCCGGTGCCGTCGCCCGCCGCATCGTGCCCTACCTCCCCGAGGGCACGAAGGTCGAGCAGGGCGAGCGGATCGGCCTCATCCGCTTCGGTTCGCGCGTCGACATCTACCTGCCCGAGGGCGTGGAGGTCGCCGTCGAGGTGGGTCAGAAGACCGTGGCGGGGGTGACTCGCATTGACCGTGATTGACCCGGAGACCCAGGCGGGCTGGGTGCCCGAGGCCGACGAGGTGGACGAAGAGGAGGAGATGCCCCTCTCCCTCCGCCTGTCGATAGCGGACACCCTCACCCTCGGCAACGCCACCTGCGGCTTCATGGCGGTGTACTTCACCACCACCGGCATCCTCATCCCGCACCTCACCGACAGCCAGGAATCCGGCATGGCGCGCAACAGCGCCGCCACCGCCGTGATCCTCATGCTCTGCGCGGCCGTCTTCGACCTCTTCGACGGTCTGGTCGCCCGCAAGCTGCGCTCCTCCCCCATGGGCGCCGAGCTGGACAACCTCTCCGACCTGATCAGCTTCGGCCTCGCGCCGGCGTACTTCGTCCTCGTCTACGGCATGGTGGCGGACGACGCCTACCAGCGGGTGGCCGCGGTCGGGGCGATCGTCGTGCTGCTGGCCGTGGTGCTGAGACTCGCGCGGTTCTCCTGCGTCACCCCGACGAACGGCATGTTCCAGGGCATGCCGTCCCCGTTCGGGGCGCTGACCGTCGTGTCGATCGTGCTGCTGGAGCTGCCCTTCGTGGCGACGCTGCTGGCCATCCTGGGCACCGCCTGGCTGATGGTGAGCCGGGTCGAGTACCCGAAGCCGCGCGGACGGCTCGCCGGGGCGATGCTGGCCTGGATCGTGCTCTCGATGGGGCTGCTCACGGCGTGGGCGTTCGACGCGCCGGGCGGGCAGCTGCTGCTCCAGACGGGGTGCGCGCTGCAGCTCGTCATGGGGGCGGTGATTCCGTTGTTCGCCACGGCTCGCCGGGTGAACAACTTCCGGGACAACCGGCGGGAGGCTCGGGCCGCGCAGGTTCCGTAGCCGTCGGTCTCTCTTGTGGCAGGGCCCCTGGACCTCACGGTCCGGGGGCCCGTGCCGTTCCTGGGGCGGCCGCCCCCAGACCCCCGCTTCGGCCCTGGACGGGCCTCGTCCTCAAACGCCGGACGGGCTGAGACAACCGGACCTCGGCCGGAAAGCTCTCCCCGCTCAGGTCAGGAAGTCCCTGCCGATGCGTTCCGCGACGCGTTCCAGGACGGGTCCCGCCTCCGCGATGCAGACGGCCACGTCGGGTTCGGCGTCGGTGAGGGGGTAGACGCGGCGGAATCCGGCGCGGCCCAGGGCCTCCGGCTGGAGGGCGAGGCGGCCGCAGACGGCGACGACCTCCTTGCCCGCGGCGCGCGCGGCGGCGGCCACGCCGGCCGGGGCCTTGCCGTGGAGGGTCTGCTCGTCCAGGGAGCCCTCGCCGGTGATCACCAGCTCCGCCTTCTCGACGGCGGCCGTGAAGCCGAGGACGTCGAGCATGACGTCGATCCCGGCGCGGAAGCGGGCGCCGAGCAGCAGGGCGCCGTAGCCGACGCCTCCGGCGGCACCGGCGCCCGGGGCGGCGGCGTAGTCGGCGGCCCGGCCGCCGACCGCCGTCGACAGCACCTCGGCGTAGCGGGTGAGGCCGGCGTCGAGGGCGGCGACCTCGTCGGGCGAGGCGCCCTTCTGCGGGCCGTAGACCGCGGCGGCGCCCTTGGGCCCGGTGAGCGGGTTGTCGACGTCGCTGGCGAGCACGAGCCGTACGGAGGCCAGCCGGGGGTCGAGGCCGGACAGATCGGCGCGGGCGAGCGTCGCGAGGCCGCCGCCGCCCGGTCCGACGGGCTCGCCGTCGGCGTCGAGGAAGCGGGCGCCGAGCGCGGTCAGCATGCCCGCGCCGCCGTCCGTGGTGGCGCTGCCGCCGACGCCGAACACGATCGTGGCCGCGCCCGCGTCGAGCGCGGCCCGCAGCAGCTCGCCGGAACCGTACGTGGAGGCCGTCAGCGGGGCGAACGTCCCGGCGGGCAGCCGTCCGAGGCCGCTGGCCTCGGCCATCTCCACCACGGCGGTGTCCCCGCGCAACGCGAACGCGGCGGTGACCTCGTGGCCGAGCGGCCCGGCGACCGTCAGCTCCCGGCGCTCGAACCCGGCGGCGACCGCCGCGTCGACGGTGCCGTCGCCGCCGTCGGCCACGGGCAGGGCGACGACCTCGACGTCCGGTGCGGCGCGCCGCAGCCCGGCCGTCACCCGCTCGGCGACCTCCACGGCCGTCAGCGACCCCTTGAACTTGTCCGCGGCCACGAGCACCCTGCGGATGCCCCGCGCTTCACCGTCGACCACTGTGCAACCCCTTGCTCTCCGGGTCCCGGAGACACCGGGACCGGTCGCGCCGCTGCGACCCTAACCGGAGAGTCGGCCCGCCGTCATGCCCCGCCGATACGCTGCCCCCGTGACCACTGCTGACTACGCCGCCTACATCGCCTCCCTCCCCCGCGTCCTCGCCGGTGCCGCCGCGCTCTTCCGGGACACCGAGGGGCGGGTGCTGGCCGTCGAGCCGAACTACCGGGAGGGGTGGGCGCTGCCCGGCGGGACCATCGAGTCCGACACCGGGGAGACGCCCCGGCAGGGGGCGCGGCGGGAGACGCTGGAGGAGATCGGCCTCGACCGGCCGCTCGGGCGGCTGCTCGCGGTGGACTGGGTGCAGGGCCCGGCCCGGCCGCCGGTGGTGGCGTACGTGTACGACGGCGGTGTCCTGGACGCGGCCGACCTCGCCGCGATCCGGCTCCAGGAGTCGGAGCTGCTGTCCTGGCGGCTGCTGCCGCGCGAGGAGATCACCGCGTACCTCCTCGGTCACCTCGGCCACCGGGTGCTCGCCGCGCTCGACGTCCTGACCGACGGCACGGGCGCGGCGGAGCTGGAGAACGGGCGGCGGGTGAGCTGAGGCGGGCGCTCGGGCCGGGGGCGGGCGCGGCCGGTGCGGGCGGTCAGCCCTGGACGTCCCGGGGCTTGGCGTCGACCGTGCGCAGCGCCTCGTCGCGGGTGGCGGTGCGGGCCTCCGTGCGGTGACCGCGCTCGATGTAGTCGCGGACGACGAGTTCGACGGCTTCCTGGGGGCTGCCGACGCCGGAGAGAACCATGACCTCGACGACGAGATCGGCGTCGAGGGAGACAGTGACCTTGGCCATGCCGCGACCGTAGCACCGTGTCCGGTCCGCCGAAACGTGTTCGCGGGAGCCCGGCGCCCCGGCCTACCCTCGGTGACATGACCAGGCCACTCGTCGCGCTGCTCAGCGGCGCGGGCATCTCCACCGACTCCGGCATCCCCGACTACCGCGGGCCGAACGGCCTGTGGCGCAAGGACCCGGAGGCCGAGAAGCTCGTGACGTACGACTTCTACATGGGGGACCCGGAGATCCGGCGCCGGTCCTGGCAGATGCGGCGCAGGAACCGGACGCTGTCGGCCGAGCCGAACGCCGCCCACCGGGCCGTCGTCGACCTGGAGCGGGCCGGGGTCCCGGTCCGGGTGATCACGCAGAACGTGGACGGGCTGCACCAGCTCGCCGGGCTGCCCGCCCGCAAGGTGCTCGAACTGCACGGCAGCGCCCGGAGTTTCGTGTGCACGCGGTGCCACGCGCGCGGGCCGATGCAGGACGCCCTCGCCCGGGTGGAGGCCGGTGAGGAGGACCCGCCGTGTCTGGAGTGCGGCGGCATCCTCAAGTCGGCCACCGTGTTCTTCGGCGAGCGCCTCGACCCGGTCGTCCTCGGGCAGGCCCTCGCCGTCGCCAAGGCCTGCCAGGTGTTCCTCGCCGTCGGCACCACCCTCCAGGTGCAGCCCGCGGCGGGCCTCGCCGGGGTCGCCGCCGACCACGGCGCCCGGCTGATCGTCGTCAACGCCGAGCCGACACCGTACGACGACCGCGCGGACGAGGTCGTCCGGGAGCCGATCGGCACCGCGCTGCCCCGTCTGCTCGCCGCTCTCCGCGACGGCGAGGGCGGCGGGGGCTGAGCGCCCTCCCTGCCCCGTCCTCTCACCCCTCCAGGGGGAACAGGGCGGTCGGCGCGGTGGCGCCGCTCTCGAAGTCGAGCAGGCGCTGCTTGCGGTCCAGACCGCCGCCGTAGCCGGTGAGGCCGCCGTTCGCGCCGACCACGCGGTGGCAGGGGACGATGATCCCGACGGGGTTGCGGCCGTTGGCGAGGCCGACCGCGCGGGAGGCGTTCGGGGTGCCGAGGGCGGCGGCCAGTTGGCCGTAGGAGCGGGTCTCGCCGTACGGGATCGCGCGCAGCGCCTCCCAGACGGAGCGCTGGAACGGGGTGCCGGTCAGGCGCAGGGGGACGGTGAAGTCCGTCAACTCTCCGGCGAAATAGGCCTTCAGCTGGTCCTCGGTCTCCGCGAAGAGGCCGTCGTCGCGGGGGCCGAAGGTCTCCTCGGCGGGGCGGTGGCGCTGCGCGGTCATGTAGAGGCCGCACAGGACGCCGTCGTCGGCGACCAGGGTGAGCGGGCCGTAGGCGCTGTCGATGACGGTGTGGCGTTTCGGGCTGTCCTGACGCGGGGGGTACCGCTTCGAGGCCGGCCGGTGCGGAGTGGGCTGGTTCATCGCTTCTCTCGGGCGTCGGGGAACGGGGTCAGGAGGGGAGGGAGTTGATCGGGTGGTCGTCGGTCGCCCACAGGTACTGGACGGCGTAGGCGCGCCATGGGCGCCAGGCCGCCGCGCGGGCGGTGAGGGCGGCCGGGGTGGTGGGCAGGCCCGACTCCCCGGCCGCGCGCCGGACTCCGAGGTCGGTGGGGAGGAAGGCGTCCGGGTCGCCGAGGGCGCGCATCGCGATGACGTCGACCGTCCAGGGGCCGAAGCCGGGCAGCGCGAGGAGCCGGGCGCGGGTCTGCGGCCAGTCCGACTCCACGCCCAAGTGGATGTCCCCGTCGGCGAGATGACGGACGAGGGTGGTGAACGTCGTCCGGCGGGTGCGGGGCAGCGCCAGCGTCTGCGGGTCGAGGGCGGCCAGCGCCTCGGGGGTGGGGAAGAGGTGGGTGAGCCCGCCCGCGGGGTCGTCGATCGGGTCTCCGTGGGCGGTGACGAGGCGGGCCGCGTGGGTGCGGGCCGCTGCCGTGGACACCTGCTGGCCGAGGACCGCGCGGACCGCGAACTCCGCCTCGTCCACGGTGCGCGGGACCCGACGTCCGGGCGCCTTGCCGACGAGCGGGGCGAGCGACGGGTCGGCGCGGAGCCGTTCGTCGACGGCCTCGGGGTCGGCGTCCAGGTCGAGCAGGCGGCGGCAGCGGCTGATGGCCACGGTGAGGTCGCGGAGGTCGGTGAGGGTGAGGCGGCAGCCGATGTGGTCGGGGCGCGGGGTCAGCGCCACCACCCCGTGCCCGTACGGCAGCCGGAGCGTGCGGCGGTAGGCGCCGTCCCGCCACTCCTCGACGCCCGGCACCGCGGTCGCCGCGAGGTGCCCGAACAGGTTGTCCGGGGTGAGCGGGGCGCGGAACGGCAGCCGGAGGTGGAGGGTGGTGCCCGGCGCCGTGCCCGCCGCGGTTCCCGCCGTGGGCCCGGCGGCGCGGTCGGCAGCGGCAGGGGTGGCCGGGTCGGGGGCGCCGTCGCGGCGGGTGGCGCGGGTGCGCAGTTCGGTCGGGGAGAGCGCGAACACCTCGCGGACGGTGTCGTTGAAGGCGCGGACGGAGGCGAAGCCCGCGGCGAACGCCACGTCCGCCATGGGAAGTCGGGAGGTCTCGACCAGCAGGCGGGCGGTCTGGGCGCGCTGGGCGCGGGCCAACGCGAGCGGGCCCGCGCCGAGTTCGGCCAGGAGTTGGCGTTCGACCTGGCGGGCGCTGTAGCCGAGGCGTCCGGCGAGACCGGGCACGCCCTCGCGGTCCACGACGCCGTCCGCGATGAGCCGCATCGCGCGGGCGACCAGGTCGGCGCGCTGGTTCCACTCCGGGGAGCCGGGGCTGGTGTCGGGTCGGCAGCGCTTGCAGGCGCGGAACCCGGCCTGCTGGCAGGCGGCGGCGCTCGGGTGGAACACCATGTTCTCCGGCTTGGGCGGCACCGCCGGACAGCTCGGCCGGCAGTAGATGCCGGTGGTCAGGACCGCCGTGAAGAACCAGCCGTCGAACCGCGCGTCCTTGGACCGCACGGCCCGCACACAGCGTTCCCGGTCGGTGTGCATCCTGTTCTGCATACGTCCAGCATGGGTCACCGCCCCGGCCCGGCGCTGGCGGAAATCCGACATGACGCTTGCGCCACCGGCACCGCCGCCGTTCGCCCCCCATGGGTTCGCCGGGGCCCCGTCACTCCCGCCAGGCGCGGTCCCGCAGGAGGCGGAGGCCGTTGAGTCCGACCAGGACGGTCGAGCCCTCGTGCCCGGCGACCCCGAGCGGCAGCGGGAGGTGACCGGCCAGGTCCCAGCCGACCAGGACGGCGATGCAGACCCCGGCGATCACCAGGTTCTGCCGCACCAGGCGCCGGGCGCGGCGCGACAGCCGTACGACGGCGGACACGGCCGTGAGGTCGTCGCGGACCAGGACGGCGTCCGCGGTCTCCAGCGCGAGGTCGGACCCCGCCCGGCCCATCGCCACGCCCACATGGGCGGCGGCCAGCGCGGGCGCGTCGTTGACGCCGTCCCCGACGAACAGCACCCGGCGGCCCGCCCGGCCGAGTTCCCGGACGGCGTCCGCCTTGTCGGCGGGGAGGAGGTCCGCGCGGACGTCCGTGATCCCGGTGGCGTCGGCCACGCGGGCGGCGGCGCGGGCGTGGTCGCCCGTGAGGAGGACGGGGGCGGCACCGGTCAGCCGCGCGAGGGCGGCGGTCGCGGCCGGGGCGGCGGGGCGGAGCCGGTCGGTGAGGGTGAGGACGCCGACGGGGACACCGTCTCGGGTGACCAGGACCGGGGTGCCGGTGAGACCGGTGGGGCCGGTGGGGCCGGTGGGTCCGGTGACTGTCCTCGCTTCCTCAGCCCCGTCGGCCCCGGCAGCCCTGTCGCCCCCGGCAGCCCCCTCCGCCCGTCCGACCGTCACCACGTGCCCCTCGACCACCGCCGTCACGCCCGTGCCCGGACTCGCGGCGAAGTCCCGCGCCGGGGCGATCCGCAGGCCCCGCGCCCGTGCGGCGGCCACGATCGCGCGGGCCAGCGGGTGCTCGCTGGGGTGTTCGGCGGCGGCGGCGAGGGCGAGGAGGGCGTCGGGGTCGAGGCCGGAGCCGGGGTGGGGCGTGACGGCGCCGACCTCGGGGGCGCCCTCGGTGAGGGTGCCGGTCTTGTCCAGGGCGACGGTGTCGGTCTCGCCGAGGCGTTCCAGGGCGGCGGCCGACTTGACCAGGACGCCGTGCCGCCCGGCGGTGGCGATGGCGGACAGCAGGGGCGGCATGGTGGCCAGGACGACCGCGCAGGGCGACGCGACGATCATGAAGGTCATCGCGCGGAGCAGGGCGTCGGTGAGGTCGGCGCCGAAGGCGAGCGGCACCCCGAGGACGGCGAGGGTGGCGGCGACGACGCCGACGGCGTACCGCTGCTCGACGCGCTCGACGAAGAGCTGGGTCGGCGCCTTCGTGCGGGCGGCCTCCTCGACGAGGGCGGCGATGCGGGCGATGACGGAGTCGGCGGGGTCGCGGGTGACGCGGACGCGGAGGGCGCCGGTGCCGTTGAGGGTGCCCGCGTAGACGTCGTCGCCGGGGCGTCTGACTACGGGGAGGGGTTCGCCGGTCACCGTGGCCTGGTCGATCTCGCCGACGCCGTCGACGACCCGGCCGTCGGCGCCGACCCGTTCGCCGGGACGGACCAGCAGCAGGTCCCCGACGCGGAGCAGGGCCGCGGGGACGGTCTCCTCGCCGTCGGCGGTGAGGCGGGTCGCGGTGTCGGGGGCGAGGTCGAGCAGTCCGCGGACGGAGTCCTCGGTGCGGGCGGTGGCCAGGGCCTCCAGGGCGCCCGAGGTGGCGAACACGACGATCAGCAGCGCGCCGTCGAGCACCTGCCCGATCGCGGCGGCGCCCAGCGCGGCCACGATCATCAGCAGGTCGACGTCGAGGGTCCGCTCCCGCAGCGCCCGCAGGCCGTCGAGGGCGGGCCGCCAGCCGCCCGCGGCGTAGGCGACGGCGTAGAGGACGGTGTCGAGTGCGTCGAGGGCTCGGTGGCCGGTCGACGGGACACCGGCGAGGTCCAGGGCGAGCCCGGCCAGGAAGGCGGCGGTCGCCCAGGCCGCCCAGCGAGCCTCGGGGAGAGCGAGGAACCGGGTGCGGCGGCGGACCTCCGTACGGGCGGGCCCGACGGCGGTGGACGAGGGCGCGGGGGACGGCGAGGCGAGGGTCGAGGGGGACACGCGGCACACCATACAGGAACACATGAAGACTCATTCATGTGTTCATGCGTGATGAGTACGATGTCCGCATGGGTCATGGAGCCGTCACCCCCGCCACCGCCGACCGGGTACGCCTGGACGCGGACAACGTGGCGAAGGTGGCCACCACCCTCCAGGCCCTCTCCACCCCCTCCCGGCTGCTGATCCTCGCCCGGCTGCGCGAAGGGCCGCTGCCCGCGACGGAGTTGGCCGCCGAGGTGGGCATGGAGCAGTCGGCCTGCTCCCATCAGCTGCGGCTGCTGCGCAACCTCGGCCTGGTGACCGGCGAGCGGCGCGGCCGGTCGGTGGTGTACGCCCTGCACGACGACCACGTGGCCGGTCTCCTCGACCAGGCCGTCTACCACGTGGAGCACCTGCGGCTGGGGCTGAGCGACGGCTCGGACTGAGCGGCCGGGGTCAGCGCGTGGGGCGTCGCCGGGGGCGCGGGCCCGGCTGCGTGCGGTCCGGCCGTCCCGCCTTCACGGGGAGCGGGTCGCTGAGCCGGGCGACGTAGCGCCGGTAGGCGCGCGCCTCGGGCGAGGCGGTGCCGAGGGTGTCGTGGCGGTCGGGGAAGGCCGGGCCTCCCGCCTCCGGTGGGCGGGGCGCGCCGAACCCGTTGCCCTGGAGGCGGCCGGTGAGCAGTCTGCCGCGCGCCCAGGGGACCGGCCTGCCCCGGCCCGCCGTCACCGGGCCGCGGTTGATCTGGAACCAGACCTGGCGGCCGTTGCCGAACCGCACGACGCTCTCCCGGAGGTCGCCGCGGTCGGTGTGGACGGTGAAGTCCCACTCCCCCGGCGTCCCGGCCGGGGCGTGGTGCGCGCGGAAGTGGTGCAGGAACCGGGGCAGTTCGACCGTCGCGCCGTACGGGACCAGCGCGTCGGCGTACGGTGCCCCGGCGACGAAGTGGAGGCGGAACTCCAGGCCGTACCGGCGCCCGCGGACCGTCCGTGCGACGCGGAGGGAGAACGTGTCCGCGTCGCCGTGGCGGGAGCGGTCCACGGCGCGGACGTGCCGGTCCAGGTGTGTGAAGGACAGCGCGCCGGGGTCGGCCGGCAGGCCGGGGACCGCCGCGGCCGAGCCGTGCAGCAGGTACAGGGACATGAGGTCGACCGGGTGCGTGTCGTGCGCCGCCCGCGTGAAGAAGCCGTCGGAGACACCGTCCCGCACAGGTTCCCCCCTCCTGGCCCGGCCCCGGGTCGCAGGGGGCAACGCTAGCCGAGGGGGTGCGGTGTCTCCGGAGCGGGGGCGGACGGGTCCGGGCGGGGGCGGTCGGCGCCGAGGAAGTCGACGACGCTGAGCACGAGGAGCAGGGTGAGGGCGAGGCCGACGACGACCCAGCCGGTCGGGTAGGGCCACAGCACGTAGGTGAGGGCGGCGGCGGCCACCAGGGTCCAGGTGATCCAGGTGCGGAAGCGCCGCACGAACGGGCCGACCGGGCCGGTGCGCAGGCCCGCGCGGTCGGCCGTGGCGCGGACGGCGCCGATCCCCGCGTGCCACAGGCGCCGCAGCAGGACGGCGTGGCGGTAGGGGCCGGTCAGCCAGGCGGCGAGGGCGACGATCAGGCCGAGCGCGACGACCACACGGACGCTGGTGCGCAGGAAGCGGGTGAGGGTGTCGTAGATCGCCCCGGCGGCGGGCTGGGAGACGTTCGCGGGCAGGGCGTCCAGGTAGACGACGCGGAAGACGGTGAGGGCGACGCCGAGGAGGAACGTCGCGAAGGCGAAGCAGAGGGCGGAGACGATCAGCGTGCGGCGGCGGTGCGCCGAGAGCCAGACGCCCGCGGCGACCAGCAGGATCGCCAGCACCGGCACCCAGGGCCCGGCGAGTTGGAGGACGCGGACGTAGGTGCGGACGCGGCCGAGGTCGTCGGAGCGCAGGACGGTGAGTCGGGTGTGGATCTCGGGGATCTGGCCCGCGACCGTCAGGCCGTCGTCCACGAGGCGCTGTTTCACGAGGTCGACGACGGGGGCGAGGTCGACGGTGACGGTGTCGTCGTCGAGGCTGACCGCGCCGCCGCCGCGCCCGGTGATGGCCTTCTCCAGGGACCGGTGGACGCGCCGGTTGGCCTCGACCCAGATCCGGCGGAACGCGTCGGAGGCGACCACGCCCTCCGCCTTGTCGTGGACGAGGCTGCGTACCGCGCCTTGGAGGGAGCCGCCGAGCGCGCCCAGCGCCTTCTCCAGCAGCGGCCGCTGGGCGGGGGCGACGCCGCTGAGCAGGTCCTCGAGGTCGAGGTGGGTCATGGCGGCGTCGGTGACGAGGTCGGCGACCGCGGCCTGGATGTGACGGTTGGACGCGAGGGGGCGGACCGTGGCGACGTAGCGGTCCGTGTCGCCGATGATGCTGGCGCTCCACGCGGCGACCGCGCCGAGGGGGGCCAGCAGGCAGCCGAGGACGATGAGGACGACGGCGAGCGCGGAACGCGCGCGGCGGGCCAGGGGGCGCGAGCGTGAGCCCGCCTCCAGCGCGGCGACCCGGGCCCGCAGCCGCGCCAGCTCACCGGAGGCGTCCGGCGGGGCGGGGTCGGCGGGGACGTCGTCGTCCGCCATGGTGCTCTCCCTCGTCCGCAGGCCGGGTCCGCTGGTGACCAGCAGATCCCGGGCGTGCGGCGACGGCGAGCGCGGCGGGACCGTCCGGGTGAACGGTCCCGCCGGGGCGGGCGGGCCCCGGACGGCTCACATGTTGATCATGTGTCCGGCGAGGCCGTGGAGGGCCTCCTTGACGGCCTCGCCGAGCGTCGGGTGGGCGTGGACGTTGCGGGCCAGTTCGTGGACGGTGAGGTCCCACTGCTGGGCGAGGGTGAGTTCGGGGAGGAGTTCGGTGACGTCGGGGCCGATGAGGTGGCCGCCGAGGAGTTCGCCGTGCCGGGTGTCGCTGATCAGCTTGACGAAGCCGGTGGCGTCACCGAGGCCGTGCGCCTTGGCGTTGGCGGTGAAGGGGAACTTCACCACCTTGATGTCGTGGCCGCGCTCGCGGGCCTGCTCCTCGGTGTGGCCGAAGCTGGCGATCTGGGGCTGGCAGTAGGTGGCGCGCGGGATCATCGCGTAGTCGAGTTCCATCGTCTCGGCGCCCGCGAGGGTCTCGGCGGCGATGACGCCCATGGCCTCGGCGTTGTGGGCCAGCATCAGCTTGGCGGTGACGTCGCCGATGGCGTACAGGTGTGGGACGGAGGTGCGGCAGCGGCCGTCGACGTCGATGGCGCCGCGCTCGGTGAGGGCGACGCCGGTGTTCTCCAGGCCGTAGCCGGTGACGTTGGGGGCGAAGCCGATGGCCTGGAGGACCTTGTCGGTCTCCAGGACCTGCTGGGTGCCGTCCTTGCCGGTGACGGTGACGAGGACCCGCGGCCCGGACTCGTCGATGGACTCGACGCGGGTGGAGGTGAGGACGTCGATGCCCAGCCTGCGGTACTGGCGGGCGAGTTCGGCGGAGACCTCGGCGTCCTCCAGGGGCGCGACGCGGTCGAGGAACTCGACGACGGTGACCTTCACGCCGTAGTGGTGCAGGACGTAGGCGAACTCGACGCCGATGGCCCCGGCGCCCGCGATGACGATCGAGCCGGGGAGTTCCTCGGCGAGGATCTGCTCCTCGTAGGTGACGACGCGGGAGGTGCGGCGGGTGCCGGGCAGCAGGCGCGGGGTGGCGCCGGTGGCGATGACGCAGTGGTCGAAGCCGAGGGTGCGGGTCTCGCCGTCGTAGCCGGTGACCTGGAGGGTGTGCGGGTCGAGGAAGGTGCCGCGGCCGTCGACCTCGGTGATCCCGTTCTTCTTCATCAGGTAGTGGACGCCCTTGACGCGGCCGTCGGCGACCTTGCGGCTGCGGCGGAAGGCGGCGCCGTAGTCGAAGGTGATCTCCCCCTCGGCCTGGATGCCGAAGGTCTTGGCCTCGCGGGTGACGATGTGCGCGAGTTCGGCGTTGCGCAGCAGGGCCTTGGTGGGGATGCAGCCGACGTTGAGACAGACGCCGCCCCAGTACTTCTCCTCGACGACGGCGACGCTCCTGCCCAGCTGGGCGGCGCGGATCGCGGCGACGTAGCCGCCGGGCCCGGCTCCCAGTACGACGACGTCGAACCGTTCGTCCTGCTCCACCATGGGACGTCCCTCTTCCTCGGCGTGTCCGGTCGGGTGTTCCCGTTCCGTGGTGGATTGTTCCGCGCCGGGACGGCCCCCGCCACAGAGATCATCGAGGTGTGGCGGGGATCGCCCCGGCGGATCGGAGGGCGGGCTGCTACTCGGCCGCCGTGGGCCGCCGGGACAGGGCGGTCGCCTGTCCCACGTCGGTCAGCGGGCGCAGCCGGTAGGTGTACGCGTGGTCGCGGTCGGCGAACAGCTTGTACGCGTCGTGGGTGTGCGCGCCCCAGCTGGTGTCGCCCCCGACGCCCATCTGCCGGTGGTTGAGGCGCAGGACGATGTCGGGGCGCGGGGTGAGCTGGTAGTCGTGGCGTGCGCCGGTCGAGAGGTCCTCGGGGGTGAAGCGGGAGGCGTTGACCTCCAGGAGGGGTTCGCCGGTGGCGAGCAGGCCGGTGCCGTCGGCGCCGGTGAGGGCGAACCAGCGGACGTCGGTGCGGTTGCCGTTCTCCTGGGGGCGGATGTACGGCGTGCCCAGTCCGGCGACGGTCGTGGTGTACAGGCCGACGTCGGTGCCGTCGTGGCGGTCCCAGTGGTTCTCCTCGGGGCCGCGCCCGTAGTAGTGCACGCGGTCGAGGCGGGCGGGGAGGAACAGCAGGCTGCCGATCTCGGGGATGTAGGGCAGGCTCGCGGCGCCGGGGCGCAGGGTGTGGTCGATCCGGATCTCGGCGTTGCCGAAGACGGTGTACGTGGTGGTGTAGGCGGAGGTGACGGTGGTGGGGAGGGTGCCGGTGACCTCGATCGCGACGGCGCGGTCGCGCAGGGCGCGCACGGTGACGCCGGTGACGGTGCGGCGGGTGCCCGCGTCGCGCCAGGTGCGGTTGCGGGTGTGCTGGCCGTTGCCGTGGTCGTTGTCGGTGGGCGCCCGCCAGAAGTTGGGTGCGGCGCCGGAGGTGAGGAGGGCGGCGCCGTCGGCCTCGTAGGTGGTGATGAGGCCGGTGGCGCGGTCGACGGTGACGGTGAAGTTCCGTCCGGTGACGGTGATCCGGCCGTCGCGGTCGGTGTGGGTGAGGGCGGGCACGGCGTCGAGGGGGACGGGGGTGACGGCGGGGCTGCCCGCGGCGAGGGGGATCTGTTCGCGGGCGATCTCGAAGCCCGCGTCGGCCCAGGGGGTGGGCTCCTTGAGGGTGAAGGAGAGGGCGAGGAAGTGTTCGCTGCCGGGGGCGGGGGCGGCGGGCAGGTCCAGGGGGACGGTGACGTCCTTGCCGCTGAGCGGCGCGACGTCGAGCTGACTGCGTGTCAGGGTGCCTTCCTGGACGGGCTTTCCGTCGGTGACGAGGGTCCATCGGCCGTCGTAGGACTGGAGGTTGGTGAAGAGGTTCTCGTTGGTGAGGCGGACGCGGCCGGGGGCGGCGCCGGGGACGGGGGCCGCGCCGATCGTCTGGTGGACGCGGGCGACCTCGGCGGACTTGCCGGTGAGGCGGCGGTCGGCGGTGATCAGGCCGTCGGCGACGAAGGCGCCGTCGTTGGGGTGGTCGCCCCAGTCGCCGCCGTAGGCGAGGAAGGTGCGCTGCGCGGGGCGTTTCGTCTCGACGGCGACGGTCGCGGCGTCGAACCAGAACCGTACGCCGTCGCCGCCGGGTCCGCGGCCGGTGTCGGCGAGTTCGGCGGCGGTGAGGGCGCGGGCGTAGACGCGGGCGCGGCGGACGGTGCCGCTGAACTCGCGGACCGGGTTGTCGGTGTCGTAACCGAGGGCGAGGGGCGCGGTGTTGACGGTGGGGCGGCGGGTGGTGGTGCGGGTGGCGCGCTGGACGCCGTCGGCGTAGAGGGTGACGGTTCCGGCGTTCGCGTCGAAGACGCCCGCGACGTGGTGCTCGCGGCCGGTCCAGTCGGCGGGCAGGGCCCAGCTCGCGGTGACCCACTCGCCGTCGCCGTGGATGAAGAACTCCAGCTTCCTGCCGCTCTGTTTGAGGGCGTAGTGGGTGTCGCCCTTGGCGAGGATCGGCTGGTGGTAGCCGGGGTGGGAGGGGGTGATCCAGGCTTCCAGGGTGAGGGAGCCGGTGAGGTCGAGGCGGCTGTCGCGGGGGAACACGGTGGCCCCGAGGACACCCTTGGTGCGGTCGAACGTGCCGCTGGTGGCGAGGAGTTCACCGCGCAGCCGGCCCGGCCCGGTCTCGGTGAGCAGGGTGCGGTCGGGGACCGGCCAGGTCAGTGACTGGTCGACGAAGTCCCAGATCCAGCCGCCCTGGAGGACGTCGTGGCGGCGGACCAGGTCCCAGTACTCCTTGAAGTTGCCGGTGGAGTTCCCCATCGAGTGGCTGTACTCGATCATGACGTACGGGCGGGTGTCGGTGGTGTCGGCGGCGCGCTCCGCGACGCGTTGCGGGGTGTCGTACATCTCGGAGCGGATGTCGCTGATGCCGGGGCGGTCGTCGCCCTCGTACTGGATGACGCGGGTGGGGTCGCAGGAGCGGATCCAGTCGTGCATGGCGGTGAAGGTGGAGCCGCCGCCCGCCTCGTTGCCGAGGGACCAGATGACGACCGAGGCGTGGTTCTTGTCGCGGTGCACCATGTGCTGGGCGCGGGCGACGCAGGCGGCGGTCCAGTCGGGGTGGTCGCCGGGGTAGTTCGCGTGGATGCCGTGGGTCTCCAGGTTGGTCTCGTCGACGAGGTAGAGGCCGTAGCGGTCGGCGAGTTCGTACCAGTACGGGTTGTTGGGGTAGTGGGAGGTGCGCACCGAGTTGATGTTGAGGCGCTTGATGATCTCGATGTCGCGGACGAGGTCGTCGCGGGTGAGGGCGGTGCCCCGGTCGGGGTGCATCTCGTGGCGGTTGGTGCCGCGGAAGGTGACGGGGCGGCCGTTGATCCGCATCAGGCCGTCGGTGAGGGCGAACTCGCGCAGGCCGACCCGGTGGGAGAGGGTCTCGGTGATCTGCCCGGCGGGGTCGCGGAGTTGGAGGACCGCGGTGTAGAGGTAGGGGTCCTCGGCGGACCACAGGCGCGGCGCGGGGACCGCCTTCGCGGCGCGGGCGGTGGCCTGTCCGCCGGAGGGGACGTCGACGGTCTGCTGGAGCGGGCGGGGCCAGACGGGATGCCCGGCCGCGTCGTACAGCTGGACGTCGACGGTGTACCGGCCGCCGCCGGTGCCGCCCGCGCGGTCGCGGACGTCCGCGGTCACCGCCAGCTCGGCGGTGGTGTGGCCGTCGCCGAGCGGGGTGGTGAGCGTGAAGTCGCGCAGGTGGGTGACGGGCGTGGAGTAGAGGTAGACCGAGCGGAAGACGCCGCTCAGCCGGATCATGTCCTGGTCCTCCAGCCAGTCGCCGTCGGAGTAGCGGTAGACCTCGACGGCGATCTGGTTGGTGCCGGAGGTCAGATGGTCGGTGACGTCGTACTCGGCGGGGGTGTAGGAGTCCTCGCTGTAGCCGACGAGGCGGCCGTTGATCCACACGTAGTGGGCGGACTTGACGCCCTCGAAGTGCAGGACGGTGCGGCGCCCGGCCCACTCCCCCGGCACGGTGAAGGTGCGCCGGTACTGGCCGACGGGGTTGTAGCGGGTGGGCGCGGCGGGCGGTTGCGGCTCCTCGCCGAGCCCGTTGGGGCCCCAGTAGGGGTAGGTGATGTTGAGGTAGATCGGGCGGTCATGGCCGTGCAACTGCCACACGGACGGCACCGGGACGGTCTCCCAGCCGCTGTCGTCGAGGTCGGTGCGGTGGAAGTCGGCGTCCCGGTCGGCGGGCCGTTCGGCGTACGCGAACCGCCAGGTGCCGTCCAGGTCGAGCCGGTAGGGGGACCGGGTGCGGTCGGCGGTCAGGGCCTGGGCGAGGTCGGCGTACGGCATGAGGGTGGTGTGCGGGGGCTCGGTGCCGATCCGGAAGACGTCGATGTGGCCGTTCCATTCCGGGGTCGCCGCCGCCGGTGCCGCGCCGGCCGGGCGGCTGGGGGTGGACGCGGAGAGGGCGAGCGCGCCGAGCACGGCGGCCGACCCTTCGAGGAGACGACGGCGGCTGACGGCCGTCCGCGGGAGGGGCGTCCGCGGGGGCTGGTCCGGCCGGTCCATGGGCGACACGTGGGGGTGCGGCATGACCCTGACCTTCCTCGGGGGACCCGTACGGGGGCACGGGACGGGGGTGTGTCGCATCCTGTCCGTTGCTGTGGGGAAACCGAACAGGGACGCGCCGGGGACGGCCGAATATCGACGTGCGGGGGTACGCGGATCGACGTACGAGGCATCCGCTGATCAACGTGCGGGGGCGCGCGGCCACTTGGCGGGCGCGGCCGGAGCGGGCGGCAGGAGAGGGCGGCCGGGTCGGGGGCGGCGGTGGGGCAGGGCCCGGTCAGGGGACACCGAGTTCGAACAGGACGTATCCCGCGTACGAGCCCGAGGCGGTCGCGGCGACGGCCAGCACCGTGCACAGGACGGGGAGGCTCAGGCGGCGGGCGGCGAGGGCGAGCGGCAGGAACAGCGGGAAAGCGGGGAGCAGATAGCGGGAGACGTTGCCGAAGATCTGCTGGCTGCCCAGGACGAGGAGCAGCGTCACCCCGGTGTGGACGAGGAGGACGGCGGGCGGGCGCAGCCTCAGCAGCAGCGGCAGGAGCAGGAAGGCCAGCAGGACGACGCCGACGCCGACGGTGTCCGCGAAGCGCCAGGCGAAGAGGTAGTCGAAGCGGCCGACGGGCACGGAGGTCAGCACGTCCAGGGTCTGGCGGCCGTAGTCGAACTCGTGCGCCCAGGCGCCGGACTGGAGGGTGAAGTAGCCGAGCGGGTCACCGGTGCGGTGGCCGACCCAGGCGAGGTAGCCGAGCAGGCCGGTCGGGGCGACGGCCACGGCCGTCAGGGGGAACAGCACGCCCTCCGTCCGGCGGTGCCGGTGGATCGCGAGGAGCGCGGCGACGGTCAGGGCGGCGATCAGGGAGACGGCGGTGGGCCGGTTGAGCCCGGCGGCGAAGGCGAGGACGCCCGCGCCGAGCCAGCGGCGCCGCATCACCAGATGGCAGGCCCAGGCGGCGAGGGCGACGTACAGGGAGTCGGAGTAGACGGCCCACTCGACGCCGGAGCCGGGCCACACCGCCCACAGTCCGGCGGCGGCGAGTCCGGCGCGCCGCCCGCCGAGGTGCGCGGCGACGGCGTGGATGCCGAGCGCGGCGACGAAGGACGCGACGACCGAGACGAGCATCCCGGCCCCGAACAGACCGAGGCCGGTCACCTCGGAGACGAGCCGCATCAGGGCCGGGTAGAGCGGGAAGAACGCGGCCGAGTTCCCTTCGAGGGTGATGAGTCCGGTGGCGCCGGGGACCGGGCGCAGCTCGGGGTGGTAGCCGTGCGCGGCGATCTGCTGGTACCACCAGCCGTCCCAGGTGCCGAGGACGTCCCAGGGGCGGGCGCCGCCGCCGAAGCGGGGATGCTTGGCGCGGAAGTCGCCCGCCGCGTCCAGGAGATGCAGGAACACGACGAAGCCGAGGAGCTTCAGGGTGCCGTAGAGCAGGAGAGGCGGACCCAGGCGCCGGGCGGCGGCACGCAGGCGGGCCCGGGGAGTAAAGGGGGTGGGGGGAGCGGGGGTGGGGGGTCCGGCGAGGGCGGCGGGGGCGGTGGCGGCATCCGCCGGGGTGGCGGGGTCGGGCGGGGTGGTGGCATCCGCCGGGGCGGCGGGGTCCAGGGCGGGCCACCGGGAGGTGGGGGTGCGGCGGGGCGGGTGGGCGGAGGTCGCCGCGGTCATGCGGCGCTCCGGCGGGCGGTGGGCCGGTCGACGGTGCGTCCGGTACCGGTGGACGGGGCGGTGGCCGTCGCGGCGCGGTCGCTTGCCAGGCGAGTGCGCCGGGTGCGCCGGGAGCGTGGGGAGGTACGGCGGTCTCCGCCGGACCCGGTCCCGTCGGGCCCGGAGCGGGCGACGCGGCCGCCGCTCCGGAGCAGCCGCGCGATGCCACGCAGGTCGGCGAGCGCGGTGGGGAGGAGGTCCACCCGGCTGTCGGGGTCGTCCACCCAGTCCACCGGCACCTCGTGGACGCGCAGTCCGGCCCGCTCGGCGGCCACCAGCAGCTCGGTGTCGAAGAACCAGCCGGTGTCCTCCACCAGCGGCAGCAGCCGTTCGGCGGTCTCGCGGCGGACCGCCTTGAACCCGCACTGGGCGTCGGAGAAGCCGACGCCGAGGACGGCCCGCAGCAGCAGGTTGTAGCAGCGGGAGACGGCCTCCCGCTTCGGGCCGCGCACCACCCGGGCACCGGGCGCCAGCCGGGTGCCGACGGCGAGGCCGGAGTGCCCGGAGATCAGCGGCGCCACCAGCGGGAGCAGCGCGGCCAGTCCGGTGGACAGATCGACGTCCGTGTACGCGAGGACCGGCGCCCGCGACCGCGACCAGGCCGTCTGCAGGGCCCGGCCCCGGCCCTTCTCCTCCAGGCGTATCCACTCCGTGTCCGGCAGCAGCCGGGCCAGGCGGGCGGCGATCACCGGGGTGGCGTCGGTGCTGGCGTTGTCGGCGACGGTGACGCGGTACGGGTACGGGAACGTCTCCCGCAGGTGCGCGTGCAGCCGCCGGACGCTGCGTTCGAGCACCGCCTCCTCGTTGAAGACCGGGACGACGAGGTCCAGGACGAGGCCGGTGGGGTGCGCGGGGAGCGGAGCGGGCGGGGTCAGGGGGCGGGCGGGGCGGCGGGCAGGGGTGCCGGGTTTCTTCATGGTCGACCTTTCTGCGCCCCGGCGCGGGGCATGCCGAGGGCACGCGACACCGACCGGACGGGCCGGGGCGCGGGGGTGTGCGAGCGGAGGGTGGGTGAGCGGTGCCGGGGTCGGTCGCCTAAGGGGGCTGCGGTCAGCCGGGGTTGCGCGGGCCGCCGCGTACAGCGCCGCCGAGGGCGGTGGCCGCGTCGTACGTGGCCGAGCTGGTGGCGGTACCGGTGCTGGTGGCGGTACCGGTGCTGGTGGCGGTACCGGTGCTGGTGCTGGTCGGGGGTGCTCCGGCGCCCGGTGGGGCCGTCGAGGTGGCGGTGGCCGTCGAGGTGCCGGTGGGCGGGGGCGGGGCGGTGTCGGTCGGGTCGGTGGTGCCGGTGGGCCCGTCGGTGCCGGTGGGGCCGCCGGGGCCCAGGGTCCCGGGCGGGTAGGTCGTGGAGGAGGTCGCGTCCGGCCAGGTCGGGGTCGGGGAGGGGGTGGGCGACGGTCCGGGCCGGGGGGCGCTGCTGGTCGGGCCGATCGCGGGGCGGGGGCGGGGGGCGCTGGGCTCGTCGTGGACCGGCCGCTCGGGCAGGAGGAAGAGGCCGAGGCTGAGTCCGGCGACGGCGAGCACCGAACCGGCGGCTGTTCCCGCCATCCGGGCGCGCCGCCGGGCCCGTACCCCGGCCCGGAGGTCTTCGCGGTGCCGGGGCTCGTAGGGGGTGTACTCCTGGGTGTCGTGCATCAGCCGTGCCAGCTGCCGTTCGAAGTGGTCCATGGTGTCTCCCTCACTTCACCGGCTCGACGACGTCGGCGAGCAGCCCGCGCAGCCGGGCCACGCCGCGCGAGGCGTGGGACCGGGCCGTGCCGACGGGGCAGCCCAGCGCCTGGGCGACCTGCGCCTCGGGCAGGTCCTGGTAGTACCGCAGGACCACGGCGGCCCGCTGCCGCGGCGGCAACTGGGCGAGCGCGGCCTCCAGCCGGGACCGTTCCGTCACGGTCGCGGAGAGGTCGCCGGTGGCCGCGACCTCGGGCAGGTGCTCGACGGGGCGCTCGCCCCACCAGCGCCGCCGGGCCGACCGGGCGGCGGCCCGGGTCAGCACCTTGCGCACATAGGCCTCCGGCGCCTCGTCGGCGATCTTCGGCCAGACGAACCAGAGCTTGACCAGGGCCTCCTGGAGAAGGTCCTCGGCCCGGTGCCGGTCGCCGCCGGTGAGCAGCCGGGCCAGGTGGAACAGCCCCGACCAGCGCGCGGCCACGAACGCGTCGAACTCACCCGCCCCCGCCTGTCGCTTCCGCACCGTTCCCGTTTCCCGTCTGTCGTCGGCCGCCCACACCAGGAAGAAGGCCCTGGCACCCCCGCCACGCTGCACCCGGAGAGCGTGATCTGGGTCACGGTGCGCAGGCGCGGGGCGGGGGGGGGACGGGCAGAGGGTGGCGGGTGGGGTGCGGCGGAAGTGCGGGCCGGGCGTCGCCAGGCAGCAGGACGCGGCGTCCCGGTGGCGCGGGACAGGCGCCCCACCCCACGGCACGCCCGTCGGCCCGCCCACCCCCGGCCCGTCGGCCCCTCAGTCCAGTCGGGCGGCGAACGCCTCGTAGGCGGCTGTGTCGAAGAGGACGAACCGCACCTCCTCGACCGCCGTGGGCGTGGCGCGGACGGTGCCGAGTGCGATGCGGGCGGCGTCGTCCATCGGCCAGCCGTAGATGCCCGCGGAGACGGCGGGGAACGCGACGGTGCGGGCGCCGAGTTCGTCGGCGACGCGGAGGGACTCGCGGTAGCAGGAGGCCAGCAGGTCGGAGCGGTCCTCGTCGGTGCTGTGGCGCGGGCCGACGGTGTGGATCACCCAGCGGGCGTCGAGGCGTCCGGCCGTGGTGGCGACCGCGCGGCCGGTGGGCAGGCCGCGGCCGTAGTGGGAGGCGCGCAGCCTGCGGCAGTCCGCGAGGATCTCGGGGCCGCCGCGCCGGTGGATGGCGCCGTCCACGCCTCCGCCGCCGAGCAGGGAGGAGTTGGCGGCGTTGACGACGGCGTCGACGGACTGGGCGGTGATGTCGCCCTGGACGAGGGTGACGGTGGTGGTCATGACGGTCGGTCCTCCCTGACTGCGGCCCCTGCCGGACGCACTGTCCCCCATCCCCCTCGTCCCGCGCCCCTCTGTTGCGCTATCCCCTGTCCGCTTGCCGGAGTCGGCGCCACACCGCCTTCGCCGCGTTGTGGCCGGACATGCCGTGGACGCCGGGGCCGGGCGAGGTGGCGGAGGAGCAGAGGAAGACGGCCGGGTGGGGGGTGGCGTACGGGGTGAGGGTGAGGCGGGGGCGGAGCAGGAGCCGCAGGCCGGAGGCGGCGCCGGCGGCGATGTCGCCGCCGACGTAGTTGGCGTTGCGGGCGGCGAGTTCGGCGGGTCCGGCGACGGCGCGGGCGAGGACGCGGTCGCGGAAGCCGGGGGCGAAGCGCTCCAGTTGGCGTTCCATCGCGTCGGTGAGGTCGCCGGTCCAGCCGTTCGGCACGTGCGCGTACGCCCAGAAGACGTGCTGTCCGGCCGGGGCGCGGGTGGGGTCGACGACACCGGGCTGGGTGGTGATCATGAAGGGCCGGGTGGGCGGGCGGTTCTCCCGGGAGGCGGCGCGCAGGGCGTCGCCGATCTCCGCGCTGTCGGCGCCGATCTGGACGGTGGTGGCGCGGCGGGCCTCCTCGGCGGTCCAGGGGACCGGCCCGTCGAGCGCGTAGTCGATCTTGAAGGCGGCGGGGCCGTACCGGTGGCCCTCGGAGAAGCTGCCGAGTCCGGCGATGCGGGCGAGGGCGGTCGGCGAGGTGTCGAAGACGTAGGCGCGGGCCGGGGGCAGGTCGTCGAGGCGTTTGACCTCGTAGTCGGTGTGGACGGCGCCGCCGAGGTCGGTGAGGTATCCGGCGAGGGCGTCCGAGACGGCCTGGGAGCCGCCGCGGGCGACGGGCCAGCCGCGGGCGTGGGCGGCGAGCGCGAAGACCAGGCCGACGGCGCCGGTCGCGAACCCGCCGAGCGGGGCCATGACGTGGGCGACGAGCCCGGCGAAGAGGGTCTTGGCCCGCTCGTCGTGGAAGCGGCGGGTGAGCCAGGTCGACGGGGGCAGTCCGGCCAGGCCGAACCGGGCGAGGCCGACGGGGTCGCGGGGCAGCGAGGTCAGCGGCAGGGACATGAAGTCCCGGACGAGGGTGTCCCATCGGGGCAGGAACGGGGCGACGAGGCGGCGGTAGGCGCCCGCGTCCCGGGGGCCGAAGGAGGCGGCCGTCTCGGCGACCGACCGGGACAGGACGGCGGCGGTGCCGTCGGGGAAGGGGTGGGCCATCGCCAGGTCGGAGTGGAGCCATTCCAGGCCGTACCGCTCCAGCGGCATGGCGCGGAAGGCGGGGGAGTTCACGGCGAGGGGGTGCGCGGCGGAGCACGGGTCGTGGCGGAAGCCGGGCAGGGTGAGTTCCTCGGTGCGGGCGCCGCCGCCGACGGTCTCCCGCGCCTCGAACAGCGCCACGGAGAAGCCTCTGCGGGCCAGTTCCACGGCGGCGGTCAGCCCGTTCGGCCCCGCACCCACCACGACGGCATCGAGCATCGACGGCACTGAGGACCCCTTCGTCAGCCTGCGGCCTCCGGGATCAGGATAGGCCGGGGGTCCGACAGCGCCTCCGGCGCGGGTGCGGTGGCGAGTTCGGGGTGGACGGGCGGCGCCGCCGCGGCACGCGGGGCGCTGCACGGCGGGGGCGGCTGGTCCACCCGTCGTGGATGGCTGGTCCGCCCGGCGTGGGTACGGAGATCGTCCGGGCGGGCACGCGGCCCGGCATGCTCGGCTCGGGCGAGCTGGGCCAACCGCTCCGGCGCGGATACGCCAGCCTCACGCACCGGCCGGACTCAGCCGCGGCCCCCGGCGAGCAGGTCGGCCACCCGGTGGGCCGTCGCCCGGTCGCGGGCCGCCGTGAAGGGGAGGGTGTTGCCGCCGGTGACGGTGAACGGCTCGCCGGTCAGGGTGAGATGGGCGCCGCCCGCCTCCTCGACGAGCAGCAGACCGGCCGCGTGGTCCCAGGCGGCCTCCCACGAGAAGGCCGTGGCGTCCAGCGCGCCGCGGGCGACGGCGAGGTATTCCAGTCCGGCGGAGCCGCAGGGGCGCGGGGCGACGCCGTCGGTCCGCAGGGCCAGCAGGGCGCGCTTCTGCTCGTCGGTGGTGTAGTCCGGGTGGGAGGTGGCGACGGTCAGGTCGCGGCCGGGGTCGGGCGCCCCGGCGGACAGCCGCTGCCCGTCGAGGAAGGCACCGGCGCCGCGCACGGCGGTGGCGAGCTGGTCACGGGCCGGGGCGTAGGTCCAGGAGGCGAGCACCACGCCCCGCCGGGCGAGGGCCACGAGGGTGCAGAAGCCCTCGTGGCCCTGGACGAACTGCCGGGTCCCGTCGACCGGGTCGACGATCCACACCGGGGCGTCGCCCCGGATCGCCTCGTACGTCACCGGGTCGGCGTGCACCGCCTCCTCGCCGACGACGACCGAGCCGGGCAGCAGGGCGCCGAGAACCTCGGTGAGATACCGCTCGGCGTTGCGGTCGGCGTCGGTCACCAGGTCGTGCGGGCCGGACTTCTGGTCTATCTCGTGCGCGGCGAGCTGCCGGAAGCGCGGCATGATCTCCGTCGCCGCGGCCTTGCGCAGCGCTTCCTCCACGTCGGACGCGTGCCGCGCGAGAAACTCGTCGATGGTTTCCGTCTCTTCGATCATGCCCTCCATGAGAACACGCCCCACTGACAATCCCCGCCGCCCCGGTGCACACCGGGTGGAATCGGCATGAAGAACGGGCACCGCCGAAACCTTCCCGCATCGTTCCGCGACACGACCGTGTCCGAGCGACGCCGCCCGCCCACCGGCACCGAGGCCGCCGAGCACCCGCGCCCGCCCGAGCCCGCGCCCGCGCCCGCCGCCCTGCGGAACGTGCCGCCTAGGATCGCCCGCATGAACCTGCCCGAGCCCGAGGACCTGACCTCGCTGGTCCTGCGTACCGACTTCAGCGACGCCGCCGCGTGGGAGGCGGTCCGTGCCGCGCTCGACGCCACGGACGAGGGGCCGCAGGCGACGTACGTCAGCGACACCGCGTTCGAGGGTGCCGACGTACAGGCCCTGGTCGAGGCGGACGCGGCGGCGGACGACGACGACAAGCTCTTCCACGTGTTCGTCGCGGACACGGTCACCATGACGGACGCGGAGCGGCCGCTGCTGGCCGTCGACCTCGCCGACGAGCCCGGCCGGACGTTCCGGGTGCCGCCGCGCTGGTACGCCGACGTCTCGGCCAACCTGACGATCGCCAACCTGGACTTCGCCGATTTCGCCGACGCGGTGGACGCGACGGGCACGTACCGCGGCCTCGGCGACTGACCGGCGCCCCCCTTTCCCTCTGGCCCCGGTGTCGCTCCCGGACACCTCCGCCACCAGCCGGTCGACCGCCGTGGCGCGGGTCCTCGCACGGTGGACGAGCCGGGGTGCGGCACACGCGGGCACGCCGAGCAGGGGTGCGGCACACCCGGGCGCGGCGAGGCGGGGACGACCTGGCCTGGCGCCGAGGTCGTCGACGTCCGGCATGATCCGGCGCAGCTGTGTCTGCCAGGCGTGCCGGTGGGTGTCGACGAGGCCGGGCGTGAGGACCGTACCGGTCGCGTCGACGACCACCGCGCCCTCCCGGCTCAGCCCGGGACCGACGGCGGGGCTGGTGGTGTCGGAGGGGATGGTCGTGCCGGAGAGGCTGGTCGTGTCGGACGGCGTCACGGGCAGGGGTGTCCTGTTCGTCCGGTGGGCGGTGGCCCGCGCGGGGCGGGCCTCGGCCCCGGCCTCGGCCCGTCCGCACGGGGCGACCAGGCCGGGTCGTTCCTGGGTACGGCGCACCCTGCGTGGGTGTCCGTCCCGGCGCCTCCCCGCCGCAGGCGGCCAGGTACGGCGTACCCTGGTCCCCGCAGCCACCCCGTGCGGGTGGCCGCACGGCGGTGGGGCCCGCCGTACCCAACCGTGACCGCGCCGGTCGCCAACGGTCCCTGCCTGACACTTCCGCGCGCCCGCGCGCGGACCGGACGATCAGGTAGGAGCCTGGCACCCGTGAATCCCGACCGCCCCGACCACGCCGAGAACGCTGAGAACCCCGACCAGCCCGGCCACCTCCCTCCCGGCACCCCTCCGTACGACGACGGCGGCGGTGCCCCCGGCGCCGGGACCGTCGGACCGGTCGGCCCCGCCGCCGTCCCGGTGACCGGCTGGCAGGCCGAGCCCGCCGATCCGGACACCGCCGTCGACGCGTGGCCGCCGGGGAGGACGCCCGGTCCCCGGCGCCGCGAGGCCGAGGTCCTGGGCGCGATCGCCGCCGGGGGCGTCCTCGGGGCCTGCGCCCGCTACGGCGCCACCCTGATCTGGCCGACCGCGCCCGCCGCGTTCCCGTGGACGACGTTCTGGATCAACGTCACCGGCTGCGCCGCCATGGGCGTCCTGATGGTCCTGATCACCGAGCGGTTCACCGTCCACCCCCTGGTGCGGCCCTTCCTCGGCACGGGTGTCCTGGGCGGTTACACCACCTTCTCGACCGCCACCCTCGACACCCGCGGCCTGCTGGAGGCCGGGCGGCCCGGCACCGGGCTGCTGTACGCCGCCGCCACCCTGGTCGCGGCGTTCGCCGCGGTCTGGGCCACCGCCGCCCTCACCCGCCTCGCCGTTCTGCCCCGCGCCGCCGCGACCGAGCGGGGGCGCGCGTGAACTGGCTGATGGTGATCGCCGGGGCGGTCGTCGGGGCCCCGCTGCGCTATCTCACCGACCGCGCCGTGCAGGCCCGGCACGACACCGTCTTCCCGTGGGGCACGTTCACGGTGAACATGGCCGCCTGCGCCGGGCTCGGCCTCCTGACCGGCGCCGCGGCCGCCACCACCGTTCCCGCCGCGCTCCAGCACCTGGTCGGGACCGGCCTGTGCGCGACGCTCAGCACGTACTCCACGTTCTCCTTCGAGAGCCTGCGGCTGGCCGAGGGCGGCGCGAAGTACTTCGCCGCCGCCAACGCGGTCGTCAGCGTCGCCGCCGGGCTGGGCACCGCGTACCTCGGCGCCGCCCTCGCGACCGCGCTGCTGGGCTGACCCTGCCCCGCCGCCGGGCCGGGGGACTGTCAGTCCGCGATCCGTACGACCACCTTGCCGCGCACCCCGCCGTCCTCCAGCAGTCGGTGGGCCCGGCCGATCTCCGCGAGGGGGAGCACCGTGTGGACCGCCGGGAGCAGCTCGCCGGCCGTCACATGGCGGGCCACGTCGTCGAGCAGGGCGCGCTTGGGGTTGCCGCTGAAGAAGCGGACCCGGGCGCGGCCGTGCACGGCGCTGGCGACGATGTAGCCGAGGGAGGCGGCCACGTGGTCCAGGTCGAAGGCGATCGCGACCATGCGTCCGCCCGGCCGCAGCAGGCCCCGGACGGTGCGCAGGTCGCTGCCGACCGCGTCGAGGACGACGTCGTAGCGGTCCAGGTCGGTGAGGGCGGTGGCGCGGTGGTCGAGGGCGTGCGCGGCGCCCACTTCGCGGACGAAATCGAGGTTGGCGGCACGGGCGAGGCCGGTGACCTCAGCGCCGAGCGCGCGGCCGAGCTGGACGGCGAGGCTGCCCACCCCTCCGGCCGCGCCCCGCACGAGGAGGCGTTCCCCGGGGCGGAGCCCGGCCTTGTCGCGCAGGGCGGTGACGGCGGTGGTGGCCACCGGCAGCGCGGCGGCGTCGACCAGGTCCAGGCCCTCGGGGACCTTCCCCAGCCGCTCCGCCGGTACGGCCACGTACTCGGCGGCGCTGCCGAAGCCGGAGGTGCGGCCGAGGACGCCCCACACGCGGTCGCCGACGGCCACGCCGGTCGCGCCCGCGCCCAGGGAGGCGACCTCGCCGCTCAGGTCGATGCCTACCCGCATCGGGAAGCGGCGGCCGGTGACGAAGCGGACGCGGCCCTCGCGGGCCAGGCTCTCCCCGCCGTTGACGCTGACCGCGGCGACCCGCACCAGGGCCTCGCCGGGGCCCGGCACGGGACGCGGGGAGCGGCCGACGTACAGGACCTCGGGGCCGCCGAACCGGTCGTACAGCGCGGCCCGCATGGTGCCGTCGGCCGGCCCGGCCTCCCCCGCGCTCCCGGCCGACGCCGGGTGTGCGGCTGCGCCCGGCGTCCCGTCCGCCGTCGCACCCGGCGTCCCGTCGGCCGTCTCTTCGGCCGTACTGCCCGGCGTCGTGTCCGGCGTCCTGTCCGTGGTCTCGTCCACTGTGCTCACCTCTGCTGGGTCCTGCGGGGAGGGGTATGGGCGCCGAGCGTAGGGTGGCAAACGGAGCATGCCGTCCACTTATCGCGGAGGTGAGAGACAGTGGGGGCCGAATCCTCTCGGATGCCCGCGCTGCGCGCGGACGCCCGGCGCAATCGGGAGCGGATCCTGACCGCGGCCCGCGCGGTCTTCGCCGAGCAGGGCATCGACGCGCCGATGGCCGCCGTGGCCCGGCGGGCCGGGGTCGGCGTGGCCACGCTGTACCGGCGTTTCCCGACCCGCGACGAGCTGGTGCGGGCCGCGTTCGCCGAGCAGATGGCGACGTGCGGGCGGGTGCTGGTGGACGCGGTGGCCGACCCGGACCCCTGGCACGGCTTCACGCGGCTGGTGGAGACGGCCTGCGCGCTCCAGCGTGCGGAGCGCGGGTTCCCGGCGGCGTTCGTCGCGGCGTTCCCCGGCACCGCCGAGGTGCACGCGTCCGCCCGTGACCGGGCCGAACGGGACTTCCACGCGCTGGTGCGCCGGGCCCAGGCCGCGGGCGCGCTCCGCCCCGACTTCCACCCCTCCGATCTGGCCCTCGCCCTGCTGGCCAACGCCGCCCTGGTCGCGGCGGTGCCCGACGACCCGGCCACCTCCCGGCGGCTGGTCGGCTATCTCCTGGACGCCTTCCGCGCCGCCCCCGCCCGCGGACCGCTGCCCCCGCCGAGCAGCACGCTGCGGCTGATGAGCGCGTCGGCTCTCGCGCCGCCGCCCACGACGACGGCCAAGCCGGCGCACGCGGCCGTGGCCGGGCGCACCGGCACCCGCAGGGCCAGGGCGGCGGCGCGGGCCGCGGCCGTCAGGGGCGGAGCAGGCTGAACACCCGTTCGCAGCGGTCGACCATGTCCTGCGCGCTCTGGCCCGGATGGTGCCGCCACCAGGCGACCGCCGCGCTGACCGTCCCGAACCAGAGGTGGGTGACGAGGTCCGCGTCCAGCGGGTCGACGGGACGGCTCCCGCGCGCCGCTTCGAGGAACGCGCCGACGCCCACCGCGCCCAGCCGGTTCAGCTCCCGCCGGTACACCACGGCGGCGGCGTGCAGCGGGCCGTCCGGGGGCAGGGTCGGGTCGTAGACGAGGTCCCAGTCGAGCGGCCGGGTCTCCAGGGCGCGGAAGACGGCAGCCAGGGTGCGCGTGGCGCGGGTGAGGTCGGCGGGGCCTTCCTGGGCGGCCTCGACGGCGGCGACCAGGCGGGGGCCGGCCCGGTCCAGGCAGGCCAGGTAGAGACCGTCCTTGGACCGGAAGTACTCGTAGATCATCGGCTTGGTGATGCCGGCCCGTGCCGCCACCTCCGCGGTCGAGCCGCGCGCCCAGCCCTTCGCGCCGAACTCGTCCGCCGCCGCGTCCAGGATCAACCGTTCCCGGTCCTTGCGCGGCATGCCCTTGGTGCCGACCCCGCGCGTCCCCGGCCCGGTCGCGGCCCCCTGCTGCTTGCTCATGGCGTCATCCTATGCCAAGGTGACCGCCGGGTAACTTACCCGATGTTCAGATCGATGGCGGGGCTACCGAGGGATGGTGGGGCAGTGGGCGGCACGACGCGGTCGTGGTGGGGTTGGGGCACCGTCGAGGACGCGGTGCGCGGCGCGGAACGTACGGAACTCACGCGCCGTACCGCCGCGTTGCTCCCGGACGCCGATCTGACGGCGCACGAGCCGCCGCCCGTCGAGGTGTTCGGGGTGGGTCCCGCGCGGGTCGAGGCGCCGCCCGCGCTGGCGGCGCTCGCGTCGGCGGACGTCCGCGACCGGCTGGCGCACAGTCACGGGCAGGCGTTCCGGGACGTGGTGCGGGCCCTGCTCGGCACGCTGCCGCACGTCCCGGACCTCGTCGTCCGGCCGCGCGCGGAGGCCGATGTCGTACGGGTGCTGGAGTGGTGCGCGGACGCGGGCGTCGCGGTGGTGCCGTTCGGCGGCGGCACGTCCGTGGTCGGCGGCGTCGAACCCCGCCCGGTCGACGGGCAGTCAGACGCGTACGCCGGGGTGGTCAGTCTGGACCTCACCGCGATGGACCAGGTCCTGGAGGTCGACCCCGTCAGCCGGGCGGCGCGGGTGCAGGCGGGCGTGCTGGGACCCGCGCTGGAGGAGCGGCTCCGGCCGCACGGCCTCACCCTGCGGTTCTTCCCGCAGTCGTTCGAGTTCTCCACGCTCGGCGGCTGGCTCGCCACGCGGGCCGGGGGGCACTTCGCGACCGGGCCCACCCACATCGACGACCTCACCGAGTCGCTGCGGGTGGTGACCCCGGCCGGGGTCGTGGCGTCCCGTCGGCTGCCCGCCTCGGGCGCCGGCCCCTCCCCCGACCGGATGTTCCTCGGCTCCGAGGGCACCCTCGGCGTGATCACCGAGGCCTGGGTGCGGCTGCGGGAGCGGCCCCGGTGGCGGGCGGGCGCCTCGGTGGCGTTCGCCGATCCCGCGGCGGGCGTCCGGGCGGTGCGGGCGCTGTCCCAGTCCGGGCTGGAACCGGCCAACTGCCGTCTGCTGGACCCCGTCGAGGCGTTCATCAACGCAGGCTCCCCCACCTCCGTCCTCGTCCTCGGCTTCGAGTCCGCCGACCATCCGGTGACCGCCCCGATGGAGCGGGCGCTGGAGCTGTGCCGGGACCACGGGGGCACGCTGCCCGAGCCCACGCGCTTCACCGACACCGCCGAGGACGCCGCGCGCGGCGGCGCCGCCGACACGTGGCGGGCGGCGTTCCTGCGGATGCCGTACCAGCGTGACGCGCTCGCCGCGCAGGGGATGATCGTGGAGACGTTCGAGACGGCCTGTACGTGGGACCGGTTCGACGCGCTGCGCGCGGCGGTCGACGAGGCGGCCCGCGCGGCCCTCCGCGAGGTGGGCGCCGACGGCGTCCTGACCTGCCGGTTCACCCACGTCTACCCGGACGGTCCGGCCCCCTACTTCGGGATCTACGCGGCGGGGACGTGGGGGCGGACGGTCGAGCAGTGGGACGTGGTCAAGGCGGCGGTGTCCGAGGCGCTGCTCGCCGCGGGCGGCACCGTCACCCACCACCACGCGGTCGGCCGCGACCACCGGCCCTGGTACGACCGGCAGCGCCCCGACCTGTTCGCCGACGCCCTGCGGGCCGGGAAGGCGGTCCTCGACCCGGCGGGCGTCCTCAATCCGGGGGCGGTCATCGATCCGCTGCCGCGCTGACCGGTCGGGTGCGGGGGCCGTCCTGTCCCCGCTTGGGCGGGGACGTCCCCGGCGGGCCGTCACCGGTCCGCCACGGAGCGAGTTCGCCCTTCCCCGGCACCGGGAGTCGTGTGAAACTGGCGTCCCCGTCCGCATCGTGGACCTCGTCCGCACCGTCCCCACGAAAGTGCGCCGTGCGTTCTCTCCCTCTGCCGTTCACCCTCACCGCGCGCATCTCGCCGGTGCTCGTCCTGGCCTGCGCGGGCTGGGCGCTGACGTCCGGTCCGCTCGACTCCCCGGAGAAGACGGCCTCCCAGGACACCCCGAAGCCGCGTGTGGAGTCCTCCGCGCCGTCCACCACCCAGGTGACGAAGACGTACGGCGCCGCGCCCGCGCCCTGCAAGAGCGTGGCCGTGAAGTCGGTGTCGTCGCTGGTGCCGGGGGCCAAGACGGCCGGCAAGGAGATCCCGTCCACGGACGCGACCCTGCGCCGCACCTGCTCCTGGAACGCCCTCAAGGGGTACGAGTACCGCTGGCTCGACGTCTCGTTCGAGCTGCTGGAGTCGGACGAGGACGCGGCGGCGTCGTTCAAGGAGCGCACCACGGAGAAGAGCGGCGGCGGGGCCGTGCCGGGGCTGGGCGAGGAGGGCTACTCGGTGGTGAACCTCACCACCGAGGACAAGCAGCAGACGCGCGAGGGCACGGTGATCGCGCGGGTCGCCAACGCGCTGGTCGTCGTCACCTACAACGGCAGCGACTTCGAGTCGAAGAAGGCGCCGAGTTCGGACGAGATCAACAAGGGCGGGATCAAGGCGGCGAAGGAGGCGGTGACGGCGCTGAAGGCCCTCGCGGCGGTCTGACCCGCCCGAGCGCTTCCCGTACGACGCCACCGGCCGCGCCTTCCGGTACGGCCGGACCGTCCCGCCTCCTCCCCTCCCCCGACTCCCTTGTCACACGGCCGGCTTGCTCCGTCCCCGTGCCAGCATCAGCGCGAGGTAGAGGACCATCGAGGTGCCGAGGCCGACCGCCCAGCCGTAGTCGGCGAGGGGTTCCAGCGCGTCGATCGGGCGGCCGTCGACGATCGGGTGGAAGTCGGCGCCGCCGACCGCTAGGACGCCGCCGACCACGAAGGCGACCACGGCCCGCCAGTTCCAGCCGCCCTCGTACCAGTAGCGCCCGCCCGAGCGGTAGAGGTCGGTCAGGTCGAGGCGCCCGCGCCGGAGAATCCAGTAGTCGGCGATGAGGATGCCCGCGACGGTGCCGAGCAGCCCGCCGACCAGGCCGAGCCAGGTGAAGATGTAGCCCTGCGGGTCGGAGTAGAGCTTCCACGGGAAGATCAGCACCCCGAGAACGCACGTGACGAGCGCGCCCGCGCGGAAACTCACCTTCCTGGGCGCGATGTTGGAGAAGTCGAAGGCCGGGGAGACCAGGTTGGCCGCGATGTTCACCGACAGGGTCGCCACCAGCACGGTGACGAGCGCGAAGAGCAGGCCCACGACGTTGTCGGTCTTGGCGGCGAGCTGGACCGGGTCCCAGATCGTCTCGCCGTACACGGCCTGCGAGCCCGAGGTGACCATCACCGACAGCAGCGCGAACAGCGTCATGGTGGTGGGCAGTCCGAGCGCCTGTCCCCACGTCTGGGCCTTCTGGCTCTTGCCGTAGCGGGTGAAGTCGGGGATGTTCAGGGAGAGGGTGGACCAGAAGCCGATCATGCCCATGAGGGACGGCCAGAACAGCTTCCAGAAGTCGGCTCCCCAGCCGAGTTGGGACGGCTGGTCGAGCAACGGCCCGAAGCCGCCCGCCTTGTTGCTCATCCAGATCAGCATGACGAGCGCGCCGACCAGGACGAACGGCGCCGCCCAGTTCTCGAAGCGGCGGATGGTCTCCATGCCCCGGTAGATGATGGCCACCTGGAGCGCCCAGAACAGCGCGAAGGACAGCCACATCGTCCAGGCGTAGCCGCCGATCGTCCCGGCGTCGGTCCAGCCGTCGCCGATGAGTTTCCCGGCGAGGAAGTAGATGGCCTCGCCGCCGATCCAGGTCTGGATGCCGAACCAGCCGCAGGCCACCAACGCCCGCACGACAGCGGGCAGGTTGGCGCCGCGGATACCGAAGGAGGCGCGGGCGAAGACGGGGAAGGGGATGCCGTACTTGGGTCCGGCGTGGCCGGTGAGGAGCATCGGGACGAGCACGATGACGTTGGCGAGGGCGATGGTGAACACCGCCTGCTTCCAGTCCATGCCGACCGCGATGAGCCCGGAGGCCAGCGTCCAGGAGGCGGTGTTGTGGGCCATGCCGACCCAGAGCGCGGAGAAGTTGTACGTGGTCCAGGTGCGCTTCTCGACCGGGACCGGGAGGAGGTCGTCGTTGGCGTAGGGGCCGCTGGGCGGGGGTGAGCCCGGCGCGATCTCCACCCGGCCGTCGGCGAGGGTGACTTGGCGGGTCGGCGTTATGTCCGTGGGAGCAGTGTCGGTCATGGGCAGGCCAATCGAACGAGGGGCGGACCGGAAAGGCCGTGCGGGCTCCGGCCCCCTCCCCGGTGACGGCGGGGAGGGGAGTGCGGGAGTGGGGGGACCGTGGGGGGTGGACCGTGGGGACGGGGGTGCGGGAGGGGACAGGGTGCGGGGGCGCCGGTCAGCCGTTGACGGCGGGGATGACGGCGCTGCCGTAGGCGTCGATGGTGGCCTCCTGGGCGTCGTGCATGTCGTAGACGGCGAACTGGTCGACGCCCAGGGCGCGCAGGGCGTTCAGCTTCTCGACGTGCTGCTCGGGCGGGCCGATCAGGCAGAACCGGTCGACGATCTCGTCGGGGACGAACTGGGTGTCGGGGTTGCCGCTGCGGCCGTGGTGGGAGTAGTCGTAGCCCTCGCGGGCCTTGATGTAGTCGGTGAGTTCGTCGGGGACGGCCGCGGAGTGCTCGCCGTACTTGGCGACCAGGTCGGCGACGTGGTTGCCGACCATGCCGCCGAACCAGCGGCACTGCTCACGGGCGTGGGCCAGGGCCTCCGGGGAGTCGTCGGCGGTGACGTAGGCGGGGGCGGCGACGCAGATGGTGACGGCGTCCGGGTCGCGTCCGGCGGCGGCGGCCGCGTCCTTCACGGCCTTCACCATGTACTCGGTGAGGTAGAGGTCGGCGAGCTGGAGGATGAAGCCGTCGGCCTCCTCGCCGGTCATCTTCAGCGCCTTGGGGCCGTACGCGGCCATCCACACGGGGAGTTCGGCGCCCGGCTTGATCCAGGGGAAGCGGATCACGGTGCCGCCGAGGTCGGCCTCCTCGCCCCGGCCGAGGGCGCGGATGACCTTCATCGCCTCGCTGATGCGGGCCAGGGTGTTGGGCTTGCGGCCCGCCACCCGCATCGCGGAGTCGCCGCGGCCGATGCCGCACACGGTGCGGTTGCCGAACATGTCGTTGAGGGTGGCGAAGGTGGAGGCGGTGACCTCCCAGGTGCGGGTGCCCGGATTGGTCACCATCGGCCCGACCTTCAACGTCTCGGTCCGCGCCAGGATCTGACTGTAGATCACGAACGGTTCCTGCCAGAGCACGGCGGAGTCGAAGGTCCAGCCGTAGGTGAAGCCGTTGCGCTCGGCGCGCTGCATGAGGTCGACGACCCGCGAGGCCGGGGGGTCGGTCTGGAGAACGAGTCCGAAGTCCATGGGCGCCACTCCTAGGTGAGGTACTGACAGGTGGAGCGCGGGGTGTAGACGCCGTGTCCGGCGCGTCCGGTGTACTCCCGCTCGGTGATCACGGGGACGCCCCGCGACAGGACGGTCTCGACCCGGCCGGTGATCCGCTTGCCCTCGTAGGCCGAGTAGTCGACGTTCATGTGGTGCGTCTCGACGGAGAGGGTCTGCTCGGCGTGCGGGTCGTAGATGACGATGTCGGCGTCCGCGCCGGGGGCGATGGTGCCCTTCTTCGGGTACAGGCCGAACATGCGGGCCGGGGTGGCGCAGGCGATCTCGATCCAGCGGCGGCGCGAGAGGTGGCCGTCGACGACGGCCTGGTGGAGCAGGTCCATGCGGTTCTCGACGCCGGGCAGGCCGTTGGGGATCTTCGAGAAGTCGCCGCGGCCCAGGTCCTTCTGGCCCGTGAAGCAGAACGGGCAGTGGTCGGTGGAGACCACCTGGAGGTCGTTGGTGCGCAGGCCCCGCCAGAGGCTCGCCTGGTGTTCGCGGGGCCGCAGCGGGGTGCTGCACACGTACTTGGCGCCCTCGAAACCGGGCTCGGCGAGGTTGTCGGTGGACAGGAACAGGTACTGGGGGCAGGTCTCGCCGAAGACGTTGAGGCCGTCGTCGCGGGCGCGGGCGATCTCGGCGACGGCCTCGGCGGCGGAGACGTGCACGACGTACAGCGGGGCGCCCGCGACCTGCGCCAGCTTGATGGCGCGGTGGGTGGCCTCGGCCTCCAGCAGGGCCTTGCGGACCTCGCCGTGGTAGCGGGGGTCGGTCTCGCCGCGGGCCAGGGCCTGTTCGACGAGGACGTCGATGGCGATGCCGTTCTCGGCGTGCATCATGATCAGCGCGCCGTTCTCGGCGGAGCGCTGCATGGCGCGCAGGATCTGGCCGTCGTCGCTGTAGAAGACGCCCGGGTAGGCCATGAACTGCTTGAAGGAGGTGATGCCCTCCTGGACGAGGAGGTCCATCTCCTTGAGCGTCTCCGGGGTGACGTCGGAGACGATCATGTGGAAGCCGTAGTCGATCGCGCAGGTGCCCTCGGCCTTGGCGTGCCAGGCGTCCAGGCCCTCGCGCAGGCTGTGGCCCACGCTCTGCACGGCGAAGTCGACGATGGTGGTGGTGCCGCCCCAGGCGGCGGCCCGGGTGCCGGTCTCGAAGGTGTCGGAGGCGAAGGTGCCGCCGAACGGCAGCTCCATGTGGGTGTGGGCGTCGACCCCGCCCGGGATGACGTACTTCCCGGTGGCGTCGAGGACCCGGTCGGCGGTCCAGGCCTCGGCGGCCGCGGTGCCGCTGGCGGCGAGGGCGGCGACACGGCCGTCCTCGATCAGGACGTCGGCGTGGATCTCGTCGGACGCGGTGACGACGAGGCCGCCGCGGATGACGGTACGGCTGCTCATGCTCCCTCTCCTGCCGTGCTCAGCGCTTCAGTGGTACGGGGTCGGTGGGGACCACCGGCCCGGCTGCCGTACGCCGGACCGGCGGGGCGGCCGCGGGGGCCTACGGTGCGGTCAGCGGGCCGTAGGCCTCGGGGCGGCGGTCGCGGTAGAACTGCCAGCGGTCGCGGACCTCGCGCAGCTTGGCCAGGTCCAGGTCGCGGACGACGAGTTCGGGCTCCTTGTCGCTGGCCACCTCGCCGACGAACTGGGCCTCGGGGTCGACGAAGTAGCTCGTGCCGTAGAAGTCGTTGTCGCCCAGCTCCTCGACGCCGACCCGGTTGATCGCGCCGACGAAGTACTCGTTGGCGACGGCCGCCGCGGGCTGCTCCAGCTGCCACAGGTAGGCGGACAGGCCGCGCGAGGTGGCCGAGGGGTTGAAGACGATCTCGGCGCCCGCGAGGCCGAGGGCCCGCCAGCCCTCCGGGAAGTGGCGGTCGTAGCAGATGTAGACGCCGATCTTCCCGACGGCGGTGTCGAAGACGGGCCAGCCGACGTTGCCGGGGCGGAAGTAGAACTTCTCCCAGAAGCCCTTCACCTGCGGGATGTGGTGCTTGCGGTACTTGCCGAGGTAGCTGCCGTCGGCGTCGATCACGGCGGCCGTGTTGTAGAGGACGCCGGGCTGCTCCTCCTCGTACATGGGCAGGACGAGGACGATGCCGTGCTCGCGGGCGAGCGCCTGGAAGCGCTGGACGATGGGCCCGTCGGGGATCGACTCGGCGTAGTCGTAGAAGGCCGGGTCCTGGACCTGGCAGAAGTAGGGCCCGTAGAACAGCTCTTGGAAGCACAGGACTTGGGCGCCCTGGGCGGCCGCGTCGCGTACCGCCTGCTCGTGCACCCGGATCATCGACTCCTTGTCGCCGGTCCACGCGGTCTGGAAGACGGCGGCGCGGATCACTCTGCTCATCGGGACCTCCGGTCGCTCGGTGTGCGAGGAGCCTAGGAAGGCCGCGGGGGCGCGGAGAGGTGCAACGTGTCACGTCGGCGGGCGCCCGGCGTGCCACCGTGTCACGTTGTCGCCGGTCCATGTTTCACCGCCGTTCTCCCAGGTCGTTCCATGTTTCCCCGCGATTGCGCGCCACGCGCGGCGACGCGCCGGGACGGGCGCGGGCCGGACCCCGCCGCGGGCGCCGTCCGGGGGGGTGCGCGCCCCCTGGGTCAGCCCTGCTGGGCGTCGTGCGCGAGGAGGGCGATGTGCACCGAGGCGGCCTGCTCGAAGTCGTCGAGGCGGACGCCGAGGCGGGCCTCTATCGCCTCCAGGCGGCGGTAGAGGGCGGGCCGGGACACATGGTGCAGGCGGGCGGTGCGGGACTTGTTGCGGCCGGTGGCGAGGTAGGTGCGCAGCACGGCGAGGAGGTCGTCGCCGTCGGCGCACAGCAGTCCGTCCAACTCCCTTTCCGCGAAGGACTGCACGTGCGGGTCGTCGCGCAACAGGCGGACCAGGCCGCGCAGATGGACGTCCTTGAGGCGGACCACGGCGGGCAGGTCGAGGGCGGCGGCGGAGTCGGCGACGGCCTCGCAGACGTGCCGGGCCTCGCGCAGTCCGGCGGGGACGTCGTCCCAGGCGGTGCGCGGGGCGGCCGCAGCGACGACGGTGCCGCACTCCCCGGACTCGGTGCGCAGGCGGGCCGCGAAGTGCGCGGCGAGGGCGTCGGCGTCCTGGTCGCGGGCGAGGCTGAGCAGGACGGCGGTGGCGCCGTCGGCGAGTTCGGCGACCAGCCCGGACAGGCCGAGCAGCCGCAGGGTGCGCTCCAGCCGGGGCACGTCGCGGTCGCGGACGACGAGCGGGACGAAGGTGCGCCGGTTGACGGGGAGCCCGGCGGCGCGGGCCCGCGGCAGCAGCTGGCGGGCGGGTACGACGCCGGAGACCAGGTCGGTGAGGAGGCCCTGCGCGGACTGTTCCTCCCAGGAGTGGGCGGAGCCGCCGCCGAGCATGCGGTGCAGGACCAGGGCCTCGGCGGCCCGGTCGGCGAGCAGCCGCCCGCCCGCCGTGTCGCCGCGGTAGCCGCACAGCATGATCTGGCCCCAGCGTTCGCCGCGCCCGCCGAGTTCGGCGCGGATCCAGCCGTCGCCCTCGGTGCCGCCGGCCTGGCGGGCGATGCGCTCCCAGTCGCGCAGCACGTCGTCGACGGCGGACCGCTCCCCCGCCGTGGCGAGCACCCGGTGGGCGAGGTTGGTGACGACGACGGGGCAGCCGGTGTGGTGGGCGATCTCGTCGAGGAGGCGCTGCAAGGGGGCCCCCGCGGTGATGAGCGCGGTGAGGGCGGTGCGGACCGCCTCGGAGAGGCTGACGGCGGCGAACTTCCGTCGCACCAGCCGGGACTGGACCTCCTCGGTGAGTTCGGCGAACGGGAAGGGCCGGTGCAGGACCACCATGGGCAGTCCGCACCGTTCGGCGACCCGCCGCATCGTGTCCGGCGGTGCCGGGAAGGCGCGGCCGAGGCCGAGGACGACGGCGGCGGCCTCCGCGCGGTGCAGCGAACGGACGTACTCGGCCTGGGCGTTGTCGTCCCCGGCGAGCAGGACGCCGGTGGTGAGGACCATCTCGCCGCCGGTCAGCATCACCCCGACGTCGGCGGCCTCGGCGACGTGCACCCAGCGCACCGGGCGGTCGAGCTGGGCGGCGCCCGCCACCACCTCCGGTTCACCGGCCAGGACCCGTTCCAGGGACAGGACCTGACGGACCGACAGAGCGGGTTCCAGGGGATCGACGGGGCCCCAGTGCTCCAGGGTGCTGGTCATGGGCGGGGTTCCCTTGCTCGGGCCGTCACGGTGTGCGCCGCTCTACCGGGTGCTCCGCAGGGCGTGTTCGAGGATCGCGGCGCCCTCCTCGGCCTCGGCGACGGTGAGGGAGAGCGGCGGGGCGATCCGCAGGGCGCTGGTGTCGTGTCCGCCGCCCTTGCCGATCAGCAGGCCCGCGGCGCGGGCGGTCTCCAGGACGGCGGCGGCGCGGTCGGGGTCGGCCGCGTCGGTGCCGGGCCGGACCAGTTCGACGCCGACCATCAGTCCGCGTCCGCGCACCTCCCGTACGCCGGGGTCCTGGGCGCCGACGGCCCGCAGCCGTTCGATGAGGAGGCCGCCGACGCGCCGGGCGTTGCCCTGGAGGTCGTGTTCCAGGAGGTAGGTGAGGTTGGCGAGGGCGGCGGCCATGGTGACCTGGGTGCCGCCGAAGGTGGAGATGCTGTTGGCGTCGAGGCAGTTCATGATCTCGGCGCGGGCGATGACACCGCCGACGGACATGCCGTTGCCGATGCCCTTGGCGAAGGTGACGATGTCGGGCGGGCCGTTGCGGGCGTGCGCCTGCCAGCCCCAGAAGTTGTCGCCGGTGCGGCCCCAGCCGGTCTGCACCTCGTCGGCGATCCAGAGGATGCCGCGCTCGTGCAGCACCTCGCGGAACGCGGCGTACAGGCCGTCGGGCGGGGAGGTGAACCCGCCGACGCCCTGGACGGGTTCGGCGATCAGGGCGGCCGGGGGGCGGGTGTGGCCGAGGAGGTCCTTGAGGTCGGCGACGCAGGCGGCGGTGAACTCGGCGTCGTCCAGGTGGGCGTAGGGGCCGCGGGTGCGGACGCCGCCGTGGACGTAGAGGGTCTGGAGCGGGGAGAGGGAGGTCGGGGACCAGCCGCGGTTGCCGGTGATGCCGACGGCGCTGAAGGAGCGGCCGTGGTAGCTGTTGCGCATGGCCAGGACGGTGTTGCTGCGCCGGTAGGACGTGGCGAGGAGGAGGGCGGTGTCGTTGGCCTCGGTGCCGGAGGTGGTGAGGAAGACGCGGGCGTCGGGGATGCCGCTGACGTGGGCGACGCGTTCGGCGAGGTCGACCATGGGCCGGTTGAGGTAGAGGGTGGAGGAGTGCAGGATGCGTCCGGCCTGTTCGCTCACCGCCTTGGTGACCTCGGGCAGGGCGTGCGCGGTCATGGTGGTGAGGATGCCGCCGAAGAAGTCCAGGTAGCGGTTGCCGTCGGCGTCCCAGACGTGGCGTCCCTCGCCGTGGGTCAGCTCCAGCGGCTCGTCGTAGTAGAGGGCGAGCCAGTCGGGGAGGACCCGGCGGTGGCGGGCGTACAGCTCGTTCACGGGCGCACCAGCCCTTCGTAGGCGTCGGGGCGGCGGTCGCGGTAGAAGGCCCAGGTCTGCCGGACCTCCTCGACCAGGTCGAAGTCCAGTTCGCGGACGAGGAGTTGCTCGTCCTTGTCGCTCGCGACGTCGCCGACGAACGTGCCGCGCGGGTCGACGAAGTAGCTCGTGCCGTAGAAGTCGTTGTCGCCGTACTCCTCGACGCCGACCCGGTTGATGGCGGCGACGAAGTACTCGTTGGCGACGGCCGCGGCGGGCTGCTCCAGCTGCCAGAGGTGGGCGGAGAGGCCGCGGTGGGTGGCGGACGGGTTGTAGACCAGTTCGGCGCCGTTCAGGCCGAGTTGGCGCCAGCCTTCCGGGAAGTGGCGGTCGTAGCAGATGTAGACGCCGATCTTCCCGACGGCGGTGTCGAAGACGGGCCAGCCGAGGTTGCCCGGCTTGAAGTAGTACTTCTCCCAGAAGCCCTTCACCTGCGGGATGTGGTGCTTGCGGTACTTGCCGAGGTAGCTGCCGTCGGCGTCGATGACGGCGGCCGTGTTGTAGTAGAACCCGGACTGTTCGATCTCGAAGACCGGGACGACGATGACCATGCCGGTCTCGCGGGCCAGGTCCCGCATGCGGCGGACGGTCGGCCCGTCGGGGACCGGCTCGGCCCAGCGGTAGTGCTCCGGCTCCTGGACCTGGCAGAAGTAGGGGGCGTTGAACACCTCCTGGAAGCCGATGACCTGCGCCCCCTGTCTCGCCGCCGCCCGCGCGTGCTCCTCGTGCTTCGCCACCATGGACTCGGTGTCGCCGGTCCAGGTGGCCTGGACGAGGGCGGCCGTCACTGTGCGGGCCATGAGCTGCTCCTTCGACGGGGGACGTCAGAGCCTCTACGCCCGTAGACACCGGGCCGTAGAGGGACGAACGTAAGCCTCGGGGACGGCGTTGCCAAGACCGCCGCCGTTAACCGGCGGAGTCGATCGCGTTTCACACTCCCGGGGGCGGGGGGCGGCCGTACGGCGTAAGGCGCGCCCGTCGGTGCCCCCGGGGCCGCGGGGCTCAGGCGGTGAGGCCCGCGACGCGCAGGGCGTGGACCAGGTCCCAGTGGCGTTCCTCGGAGACGGCGCGGGCCGCCGCGAGGAGCAGCGGGACGAGGGTCGGCGGGGCGGGCGTCGCGCTGCGGGCGGCCTCCTCGGGGGTGCGGACGCGGACGAGGGCGTCGAGCAGGGCGTGGGCCTCGCGGTGGCGGCGGTCGGCCAGCAGGGCGGCGACGGCCGCGCCGATCTCCTCGGCGGGCCGGGCCACGCCCTGGCGCAGGATCTGTTCGCCGTCGGCCGCCCGCCCGGCCGCGACCAGGGCGTCGGCCGCGGCGACCAGCCGGTCGGCGGGCAGGGACCCGGCCTCCCACAGCAGGGTCGTCCAGTCGGCGGTGAGGCCCGCGCGGGGCAGGTCGGCGGCGAGCAGCGGAATCCGCTCGGCGGGCCAGTGGGCCAGCTCGACGAGGAGGACGTGCGCCTCGCCGCTGCGGCCCTCGGCGCGCAGCCGCACCAGCAGGGCCACGGCCTCGGCGGTCTCCCGCCGGGCCGCCGGGTCCACGTCGGCGGGCCGCGGTCCGGGCGGGCTCTCCGGCTCCTCGGCGGCCCCGGCGAACCGGGCGCCGCGCGGCACCCTCGGCGCGGGGACGGCGGGCGCGGCGGGCCCGGCCGTCTCCTGGGCCGCCGCGGGCGGTACGTCGACCGCCGCGGTCTCCTCCTCGACCATGCCGGCGAAGCGGGCCCCGCCCCGGCGCCGTTTGCGCTGCTTGGGGACGGTGGCGGCGGGCCCGGCCGGGGCGGTGTCCGCGGCGATGTCGGGCAGCGGGCCGGGCGCGGCGGTGGACGCGGGCGCGGCGGCACGCACCTGGCCGGGGGCGGCCGTACGGCCGGGTCCGGCACCGCGTTCCCGCTCCCGCTCTCGCGCGGGCCCGTTGCGGCCCTCGTACGCCGGGTGGCTCGGCGCGGGCTCTCCCGTGAACCCGCGCAGCGGCCGGGCGCCGGAGGCCGGGCCCGCGTGCGCGTCCCGCTCCGCCCGCGCGCCGCGCTCCGACTCCGCTATGCGGTACCGGAGTTCGGCGCACCGGGCGGTGGCGCGTTCCTGGTCGTCCTGGGCCCAGGCGAGGTCGAGACGGAGGGACTCGGCCTCCTCGCGGGTGGTCGCGGCGGCCAGCAGACGGCCCAGGTCGGCCTGCCGCTGGAAGGCCTGGCGCTGCTCGCGCAGCATGGCGTCGAGCCGGTCGCCGAGGGCGTCCCGGGCACCGGGCAGGGCGTCGTACGCGACGAGGGCGGCGATGTGCAACGGCCGTGCTCTGCGGGCCTCCTGGGCGGCGGCCGGGGTGCCGTGCGCTGCGGCGAGGTCCTGGAGAAGGGCCTCCACCACGTCCCAGGGCGGCACCTCACGGCCGTCGAGGCAGGCCCGCATGCCGTCCGGGTCGCGCTGCCAGAACACCGCGCACCAGCCCGCGCGCTGATCGAGCCGCCCGAGCAGGCTGTCCAGGTAGTTCGCGAACTCCCGCACGCTTACCGGGAGTTGATCCACAGTCATCGCCCAACTCCCGCTCGACCCGGAACTCTCCACTCCGTAGCGAACACCAACCGTGTTACAGCGCGGCTACGGTGAGTTTTCGAAGGAGACGCGACCGGGCCGCGCGGCGGGGCGCCCGAGCGGGGGCGCCGCCGCCGCGGACGGGCAGGCGGGTCGCCGCCGAGACCGTACGAGCGGCGCGGGCGGCAGGATCGCAGGAGCGGCGCGGGCGTCAGGGTCGTACGGGCCCGCGCAGGCGTGGGTGGCGTGCGCGCGGCCGCCGTCAGACGACCGCCGCCAGGACGGAGCGGACCGCGAGGTCGTCCATGGACAGGCCGAGCGCCCCGGCGAGGGCGGCGACGGTGAAGAAGGCCGGGGTCGGGGCCCGGCCGGTCTCGATCTTGCGGAGGGTCTCGGCGGAGACGCCGGCCCGCGCGGCGATCTCGGCCATGCTCCGGCCGCCACGGGCCTCGCGGAGCAGTCGGCCGAGCCGCTCGCCGCGCTCGCGCTCTTCGGGGGTCAACGGGGTGCGCACCATGACGCCATACTAATACCGGTATAGTAATTGGCATGGTGGAACTGAAGACGGACACATCGATCGATGCCATGTACGAGACGGGGCAGGTCGTCGCGCGCGCCCTGACGGCCGTCCGGGACGCCGCCGACGTGGGGGTCTCCCTCCTGGAGCTGGACGAGCTGGCGCACGGCGTGCTGCGCGGGGCGGGCGCGACCTCGCCCTTCCTCGGCTACCGGCCGAGCTTCGCGCCGACCCCGTTCCCGGCCGTGCTCTGCGTCTCCGTGAACGACGCGATCGTGCACGGCATCCCGACCCGGTACCGGCTGCGCGACGGCGACCTCGTCTCGATCGACTTCGGCGCGCAGCTCGGCGGCTGGGCGGGCGACTCGGCGCTCAGCTTCACGGTCGGCACCCCGCGCCCGGCCGACCTGACGCTGATCGCGACGGCGGACCGCGCGCTGGCGGCGGGCATCGAGGCGGCCGTGGTCGGCAACCGCATCGGCGACATCGCGCACGCGATCGGCACCGTGTGCCGCGCCGCCGGGTACGGCATCCCGGACGGCTTCGGCGGCCACGGCATCGGCCGCCGCATGCACGAGGACCCCGGCGTGCCCAACGAGGGCCGTCCGGGGCGCGGGATGCGGCTGCGGCACGGCATGGTCCTGGCGATCGAGCCGATGGTGATCGCGGGCGGCGACGACGGCTACCACGCCGCCGCGGACGGCTGGACCCTGTGCACGAACGACGGCTCGCGCGCGGCCCACGCGGAGCACACGGTGGCGATCACGGACGCGGGCCCCCGCATCCTGACCGCGCGCGTCCCGGCCTCGTCGGCGCGCCCCTGAGCGGCCTCCCCCGCCGCTCGCCGCGGGCCTCCCGCGGCGGACATGCCTTCGCTCATCGATCGTGCCAAGGTGGTGTGAACCGCCCCGTACCCGGGCACCGGGCCGCCCCGCGCGACAGGCACCCGGCCGCCCGTCCCCGGGGCCCCGGCCCCGCACGCCTGGCACCGCACGTACGTCGATCGAACGGAACGCCATGACCAGCGGCTTCTCGAATCCGGAAGGGTACGACCCGGAAGAGTACGACGACTCCTTCGGCGAATTCCTGGCCCGCTTCTTCGGCGGGCCCCGCCCCGGCCCCCGCCAGATCAACATCGGCCAGCTGCTGAGCCGCCCCGCCCGCGAGCTGGTGCGGGGCGCGGCGCGGTACGCGGCCGAGCACGGCAGCCGCGACCTGGACACCGAGCACCTGCTGCGGGCGGCGCTCGCGGCCGAGCCGACCCGCAGTCTGCTCAGCCGGGCGGGCGCCGACCCCGACTCGCTCGCCTCGGAGATCGACGAGCGCTCCGGCCCGGTCCGGCACCGGCCCGACGACGCGCCGCCGCCCACGTCGCTGGCGCTCACCCCGGCCGCGAAGCGCGCCCTGCTCGACGCCCACGACCTGGCCCGCTCACGCGGCTCCGGGCACATCGGCCCCGAGCACGTGCTGGGCGCCCTCGCGGCGAACCCGGACTCGGCGGCCGGGCACATCCTCAACGCGGCCCACTACGCGCCCGCCCCCGGCCCGCCCGAGCCCGCCGAGCCGGGGCACCCGCCGTCCCGGCCCGAGCGCCCGCGCACCAGTGGGACGCCCACCCTCGACAAGTACGGCCGCGACCTGACCGACGCCGCCCGGCAGGGCCGGATCGACCCGGTCATCGGCCGGGACGACGAGATCGAGCAGACCATCGAGGTGCTCTCGCGGCGCGGCAAGAACAACCCGGTGCTGATCGGGGACGCGGGCGTCGGCAAGACGGCGATCGTCGAGGGCCTCGCGCAGCGCGTCGCCGACGGTGATGTGCCGGACGGGCTCACCGGCCGCCGCGTGGTCGCCCTCGACCTCACCGGCGTGGTGGCCGGGACCCGCTACCGGGGCGACTTCGAGGAGCGGCTCAACGCGATCGTCGACGAGATCCGCGCCCACTCCGACCGGCTGATCGTCTTCATCGACGAGCTGCACACCGTGGTCGGCGCGGGCGGCGGCGGCGAGGGCGGCTCCATGGACGCGGGCAACATCCTCAAACCCGCCCTCGCGCGGGGCGAGTTGCACATCGTCGGCGCGACCACGCTGGAGGAGTACCGGCGGATCGAGAAGGACGCGGCGCTGGCCCGGCGCTTCCAGCCGATCCTGGTCCCCGAGCCGTCCGTCCCGGACGCGATCGAGATCCTGCGCGGCCTGCGCGATCGCTACGAGGCCCACCACCAGGTCCGCTACACCGACGAGGCGCTGATCGCGGCGGTGGAGCTGTCCGACCGCTACCTCACCGACCGGCGGCTGCCGGACAAAGCCATCGACCTCATCGACCAGGCGGGGGCGCGGGTCCGGCTCGGCGCCCGCACCAAGGGCACCGACGTCCGCGCCCTGGAGCGCGAGGCCGAACAGCTCGCCCGCGACAAGGACCAGGCCGTCGCCGACGAACAGTACGAGCAGGCGACCCAACTACGGGACCGGCTTGCGGAGTTGAAGCAGCGGCTGCTGGACGCGACCGGGGAGGACGAGGCCGACGACGGGCAGCACCTGGAGGTGACCGCCGAGGCGATCGCCGAGGTGGTGTCCCGGCAGACCGGCATCCCGGTGGCCAGCCTCACCCAGGAGGAGAAGGACCGCCTGCTGGGCCTCGCCGACCACCTGCGCGAGCGGGTCGTGGGCCAGGACGAGGCCGTACGGGTCGTCGCGGACGCGGTGCTGCGCTCGCGCGCCGGACTCGCCAGCCCCGACCGCCCGATCGGCAGCTTCCTCTTCCTCGGCCCGACCGGCGTCGGCAAGACCGAACTCGCCCGCGCCCTGGCCGAGTCGCTGTTCGGCAGCGAGGACCGCATGGTCCGGCTGGACATGAGCGAGTACCAGGAACGGCACACCGTCAGCCGCCTGGTGGGCGCCCCGCCCGGCTACGTCGGCCACGAGGAGGCCGGGCAGCTCACCGAGGTCGTGCGCCGCCACCCGTACTCGCTGCTCCTGCTGGACGAGGTGGAGAAGGCCCACCCGGACGTCTTCAACATCCTGCTCCAGGTGCTGGACGACGGGCGGCTGACCGACGCGCAGGGCCGCACGGTCGACTTCACCAACACGGTGATCGTGATGACCAGCAACCTCGGCTCGGAGGCGATCGTGCGGCGCGGTGCCGGGATCGGCTTCGGGTCGGGCGGCGCGGAGGCCGACGAGGAGGCCCGGCGGGAGCAGATCCTGCGTCCGCTGCGGGAACACTTCCGGCCGGAGTTCCTCAACCGGATCGACGAGATCGTGGTGTTCCGGCAGCTGTCCGGCGAGCAACTGCGCCGTATCACCGACCTGTTGCTGGAGAGCACGCGGCGGCTGCTGCACGCGCAGGGCGTCGGCGTGGAGTTCACCGGCGCGGCCGTCGACTGGCTCGCGGAACGGGGCTACCAGCCCGAGTACGGGGCCCGCCCGCTGCGCCGCACCATCCAGCGCGAGGTCGACAACCGGCTCTCCCGGCTGCTGCTCGACGGCCGGGTGCGCGAGGGCGGCACGGTCACCGTGGACGCGGCGGACGGCGCCCTCACCTTCCGCACGGACACGGGCACGGGCACGGAGACCGACACGGGCACGGGCACGGCAGGGGAGACGGAGACGGAGGGTGGCGGGGACGCCGCGGCGCCCCGCCCGCAGGAGTGAACCCGCGGGCGGGGCGCCGCCGAAGCCGAGGCGAAGCGTTCGCCGCTGTCGCGCCGGAGCGTTCGCCGCTACCGCGCCGGGTGCACCACCTGGGCCGACCCGCCGCCGCGCCGTACGGTCTCGGCGGCGGCCAGCCAGCGGCCGTCGGGCAGCCGTTGCACGCCGGTCGCGGCGCCGATCTCCGGGTTGGCCTTGAAGGAGTGCCCGAGGGCGGTCAGTTCCGCCGCCGTCGCGCTGTCGAAGAGGCCGGGCTCCAGCTCGGTCTGGGCCGCGTTGCGCTGGCTGGCGCGGGGGGCGGCGATGGCGTCGACGAGCGGCAGGCCGCGGTCGAGGAAGCCGGTGAGGGTCTGGAGCACGGTGGTGATGATGGTCGCGCCGCCGGGCGAGCCGAGCGCCACGACGGGCCGGTCGTGCCGGTCGAGCACGATGGTCGGGGAGATGGACGACCGGGGCCGCTTGCCGGGGCCCGGCAGGTTCGGGTCGTGGACGGCCGGGTTGGCGGGCGCGAAGGAGAAGTCGGTCAGCTCGTTGTTGAGGATGAACCCGCGGCCGGGCACCGTGATGCCGCTGCCGCCGGTCTGCTCGATGGTGAGCGTGTAGGAGACGACGTTCCCCCACTTGTCGGCGACGGTGAGATGCGTGGTGCTGTCGCCCTCGTACGTCGTCGGCGCGGCCGTGCCGCCCGGCGCGCACGCCTCGGGCCGGCGCGGGTCGCCGGGGGCCAGCGGGCTGGTGAGGACGGCGTCGTCCTTGATGAGGCAGCCGCGCGCGTCGGCGTACTTCTGGGACAGCAACTGCTCGGTGGGGACGTTCTCGAAGGCGGGGTCGCCGACCCAGCGGCCGCGGTCCGCGAACGCGATGCGGCTGGCCTCGATGAAGCGGTGCAGGTACTGGGCGCGGCTCGCCTTCGACAGGTCGGTGCGCTCCAGGATGTTGAGGGCCTCGCCGACGGTGGTGCCGCCGGAGGAGGACGGCGCGATGGAGTAGACGCCGAGACCGCGGTAGGAGGTGCGGGTGGGGGCCTGGACCTTGGCGCGGTAGGCGGCGAGGTCCTTCGCCGAGAGGTCGCCGGGGCGGGCCTTCCAGCCGGACGCGGGGTCCACGGGCGGGGTGTTGACGGTGTCGACGATGTCCTCGCCGATGCCGCCCCGGTACAGGGCGCGGACGCCCTTGCGGCCCAACTCGGCGTAGGTGCGCGCGAGATCGGGGTTCTTGAAGGTGGAGCCGACGACCGGGAGGGCGCCGCCGGGCAGGAACAGCTCGGCGGTGGCCGGGAAGTAGCGGAAGCGGGTCTCGTTGGCGGCGGTCTGGCCGCGGAAGGTGTCGTCCACCGTGAAGCCGTCCCGGGCCAGCCGCTCGGCGGGCCCGAGCACCGAACGGAGGCTTCTGCTGCCCCACTTGTCGAGCGCGGTCTGCCAGGTGGCGGGGGTGCCGGGCGTGCCCACGGCGAGGCCGCTGGTGACGGCGTCGGCGAAGGCGAGGGGCTTGCCGTTCTCCAGGAAGAGGTCGCTCCCGGCGGTGCGCGGGGCGGTCTCCCGGCCGTCGATGGTGCGGACGGTGCGGGACTTGGCGTCGTAGTAGACGAAGTAGCCACCGCCGCCGACACCGGCCGAGTAGGGCTCGGTGACGCCGAGGGCGGCGGCGGTCGCCACGGCCGCGTCGACGGCGTTGCCGCCCTTGCGCAGCACCTCGATCCCGGCGGCGGAGGCGTCCGCGTCGACGCTGGCGACGGCCCCGCCGTAGCCGACGGCGACGGGCGTCTTCCCGGCCGGTGGGGCGGGCTGGTGGGCGGCGGGCGGCGCGGCGGCTCCCACCGACACCACCGCGGCCGTGACCGCCAGCACCGACAGTTTCCGCGCGACAGGGCGACGCATCCGTACCTCCACTCGGGCAACGTCCGCGCAGCGTAACCAGATCCCACCGGCCCCGACAGTCACCTTCAGGGCACTGTCATACGACTGCCACACTTCGAACACGGGTACGTCCCGGAGCCCTTCGTACCGCTACCATGCGCGCCCATGAACGACGACGTGCGCAACATCGTCCTGGGCGTGGTGGCCGCGGGCATCAGTGCCGCGCTCGGCTGGCTGGCCCGTACCCACCTCTGGCGGCGCAGGCTCCGCCGCAAGCAGGCCTTCTTCGGTCTGCCGGAGAACGCGGAGTGCCTGTTCGTCGTCAACCGCGACCCGGCCTCGGCGGAACCGGCCGTGCACCGCTTCGACGTGTTCGCGCTGCTGGAACTCGCCGCGCAGGTCAAGGAGTGCGGGGCGAACGTGCAGGTGGCGACGCAGGACACGGCCCGGCAGGGGTTCGGCGAGCGCACCGAGTTCTGCATGGGCGGTCCGGGCTCCAACCGCCGCACGGCGGCGCACATGGCGGCGATGCTGCCGGGGGTGCGGGTCAACGTGGACCCCGCGCCGGGCCCGGACCGGGGCGCGTTCCAGATCGGCGCCGAACGCTACCGGATGGAGCCGGGGGTCACCGAGTACGTGCTGCTGGCCCGGCTCACGGCGGGGCAACGGCGGGAGGCGCGGCCGGTGTTCCTGTTCTGCGGACAGCGCGCGATCGGCAACCAGGCCGCGACCCGCTATCTCGCCCGCCACCACGAGCGGCTGTTCCGCAAGCACCGCCACCAGCCGTTCGTGCTGCTGCTGAAGGTGGTCAACTCGCAGGCGTACGGCCCCGACATGGTCGAGCTGGTGGGCGACGTGACCCGCGCGGCCCAGGCACCGCTGCCCACGCAGGCCACGGCGTCGACCCCTTCCCCCTCTTCAGCCACTTCGACCTCTTCGGACGGTACGTCCTCCTGACGCCGCCGCCCGCCCCGGAGCGCCACGCCCACCCCGTCCGCCCCGTTCGCACCTCAACAACCGTTACTGGCACGTAACTTACCGACGGGTTACCTGCGGTACGGCTCCGAGGTTACCGTTCGGTCACATCGCATCGGGTCCGGCACCGGGACGACCGAGGAGTGACCGTGGGACAGCATCGTCAGGCCCTGCGGGCCGCCGCCCTGGGGGTCGCGGGCGCGACCCTCGCCACCGGGAGCCTGCTCGGCACCGCGCCCGCCGCGCACGCGGGCACCGCCGTCCGGTTCGTCGACATCAAGGGTGACGGCGGCACCGTCCTCAAGGCCAACGTCGTGCTGCCCGCGGGCGCCGACGGCGGCCGTCGCCTCCCGCTGATCGTGCTGCCGACCAGCTGGGGCCTGCCCCAGATCGAGTACCTCGCCCAGGCGCGCAGGCTCGCCGACTCGGGCTATGTGGTGCTCAGTTACAACGTCCGCGGGTTCTGGCAGTCCGGTGGCGAGATCGAGGTGGCGGGCCCGCCGGACGTGGCCGACGCGTCGCGGGTGATCGACTGGGCGCTGGCCCACACCCCGGCCGACCCCGGGCACATCGGCATCGGCGGCGTCTCCTACGGCGCGGGCATCAGCCTGCTGGCCGCCGCGCACGACCCCCGCATCAAGGCGGTCGCCGCGCTCAGCGGCTGGGCCGACCTGATCGGCTCGATCTACTCCGGCCGCACCCAGCACGTCCAGGCCGCCGCCCTGCTGGACGTCGTCGGCACCGCGACCGGCCGCCGGAGCGCCGAGTCCCGCGAGGTCTTCGGGGACTTCTACCGGGCGGACCTCGCGGACGAGGAGCGGCTGCTGGCCTGGGGCCGGAAGCGCTCGGCGACGACCTGTCTGGACCGGCTGAACCGGAACGCGCCCGCGGTGATGCTGGCCAACGCCTGGGGCGACTCGGTGTTCCCGCCCGACCAGTACGCGGACTTCTACACCCGGCTGACCGGCCCCAAGCGGCTCGAACTGCGGCCGGGCGACCACGCCACCGCCGAACTCTCCGGCCTCTTCGGCCTGCCGAACGACGTCTGGACCGACACCCGCCGCTGGTTCGACCACCACCTGCGGGGCGTGGACAACGGGGTGAACCGTGAGCAGCCGGTCCGCCTCAAGTCCCGTTCCACCGGCGGCTACGAGGGCTATCCGGACTGGAAGTCGGTCGCCGCGACCAGCCGCAAGATCGAGCTGGCGGGCACCGCGACGGTCCGGGCGAACGGGGACTCCGGGGCGAACGGCGGGATCGTCCTGCTGTCCAGCATCGTGGACCAGTTGGTCCGGCTGCCCCCGGTGGCGTCGATCCCGCTGCTGCCGCGCGCCCGGGCCGCCGTGTGGCAGTCGGAGCGGTACGCGAAGGCCCAACGGGTGCGCGGCAGCGCCCGGTTGCACACCACCGTGACCCCCACCGCGAGCAGCGGAACCCTCGTCGCCCACCTGTACGACGTGGGCCCGCTGGGGCTGGGGACGTTGGTGAGCCACGCGCCGTACACCTTCTACGGGCGCACGCCCGGACGGTCGTTCGGGGTGGATCTGGAGCTGTTCGCGACGGCCTACGATGTCCCGGCGGGGCATCGGCTGGCCCTGGTGGTCGACACCGTCGACCCGCTCTACATCGAGCACAACCCGACCGGCGCGCGGCTGACCTTCTCCTCACCGGCGAACGACCCGTCGTACGTGTCGATCCCGCTGCGCGAGCAGTGATCTCCGGCCGCTGCCGGGCGGGTATGGCTCCTGTGAACTGCTGCCCCTACGGCGTGGATGAACGGCCCATCCTAGTCGAGGTCCGTCCGGGGGTCATGGCGGCCATACGCAGACCTACTCACTCTCAGCTGTCCCGTACCGGCGGCAAACTATCCAGCGCGGGCGGGGCCCGGGGGCCGACACGCACTTTCCGGGCATTAGCCGTATTTAACGCAGGTCTTGCTTTCATGGGGGCGTCCGGGGCTCAGACCTCGGAGACCTCGGCGTAGAGCTGGGACAGCTCCGGGACCCCGCTGTCGGCCCACTCGTGCCCGGCGGTCACCACGTCGAACTCCCGCCCGGACGCGAGCCGTACGACGGGCTCGCCGCCGGGCCAGACCTCCCAGGCGGCGCCGGGCACCGTGCGCACGATCACCGTGCCGAGGTAGAGACCGGCGTCGTTGCCGAGCCACGGCAGGACCTCCGGGTCGTCGCGCCAGCCCGGCAGCAACTGGTCCAGCGCCTCCAACGAGGCCGGGGTGTCGTCGAGTCGGACGCCTTCCTGAGCGGCCTGGGATCTCAACAGCTCGCATTCGGACAGCAGTCCGGCGACCCCTTCGGGGTCCGCGGCGGCCAGCGTTCCCTCGACGTGCTTCTTGCGTCTGCCACCCAGGAAAGGGATGTTCATCCACCCACCCTGACATTCGCACCGGCGTGCGCACCACAGGGCGCGCGGACAGCGGCGAGCGGTCGAATTCCAGCCCCCGGCACGCATGGCGAATTGACCCTTACCAGACGTTTTGCCTAGTTTCGCGTCCGCTGATCGTCGACCAGGTGTGCGGAAGGAGTCGGTACGTGCGCCGACGTGTGCGTGGTGTCCCCGTGGTCCGTGCTGTCCCCCTTGCTCGCGTGGCCTCCGTGCCGGCCCTGCTGCTCTGCTCGGCGCTGCTCCTCGCGCCCGCGCACGCCGCGGCCGCGCTCCCCCGGCACTCCGTGACCGCGGCGCGGTCCGCCCCGCTGCCGCTGGAGCTGCTGCACGACGCCACGGCTGTCGCCGACGACGCGCGGCCCGGTTCCGCCGACCTCGACGGCGCGGGGAACGCGCTGTCGGCCGGTGACCTGGCGGCGGCGGGCTGGACCCCGGGGGCCACGGTCACCGTGCAGGGCGCCCGGCTGACCTGGCGGCGCGGCGCGCCCGGCACCCCGGACCATGTGCGGGCCGCCGGGCAGGAGGTCCGGGTCACCGGCCGGGGTGACGCCCTGGCGTTCCTGGCCGCGAGCACCGGCGGGACGGCTGCGGGCGGGACGGGGGCGGTGACGTACGCCGACGGCGGCCGGTCCGCCTACGCGCTGACCGCGCCGGACTGGCGCCTCGGCTCCCCCGTCACCCGCGCGCTCGCCCTGCCGCACGTGCAGACCCCGGGCGGGCGGATCGACGGGCAGGCCCGGCTGTACGTGGTGACGGTGCCGGTGAAGCAGGGCCGCGAGATCGCCGCCGTGACCCTGCCGGACTCCCCCGACCTGCATGTCTTCGCCCTGTCGGTGCGGGACACGAGCGCCGGGTGGACGGGGAGCTGGGCGGCCTCCACCTCGGGGCAGCCGGCCGTCGGCCCGTGGACCGACCGCACGCTGCGGCTGGTCGTGCACGTCTCGGCGGGTGGTCCGCGGGTGCGGCTGCGGTTCGACAACACGTTCGCGTCGGCCCCGGTCCGGCTCGGCGGCGCGAGCGTCGCGGTGCGCTCGGCGGGCGCCGCGGCGGCGAGCGCCCCGGTCCCGCTCTCCTTCGACGGCGGGCCCGGCACCGACATCGCGGCCGGGGCGCAGGCCCTGAGCGACCCGCTGGACTTCCCGGTGGCGCCGGGCGCCGATCTGCTGGTCAGCTTCCACCTGCCCGGCACGGTGGCGGCGGTGCCGCTGCACGGGCTCGCGGTGCAGCAGTCGTACATGAGCGGACCGGGCGACCACACGGCCGACGCCGAGGGGACGGCGTACGGCACGACGCTCACCACCTGGCCGCTGCTGACCGGCGTCGACGTCGAGGGCGGGCCCGGGTCGGTGGCGCTGCTCGGGGACTCCATCACGGACGGCAACAAGTCGACCGTGGGCGCCAACCGGCGCTGGCCGGACGTGCTCGCCGCCCGGCTCCGGCGGCAGAGCGAGGTGCCGTCGTACGGCGTCCTCAACCACGGGATCTCCGGGAACCGGGTGCTCACCGACCGCTACCCGGGCGACGGGGTGTCCACCGTCACCAACGGGGTGAGCGCCCTCAACCGGCTGGACCGGGACGTGTTCGGGCAGACCTCGGTGCGCACGGTGGTCGTCTTCGAGGGGATCAACGACCTGACGACCGGCGCGACGGCGGAGGCGGTGACCGCGGGGCTGCGGGAGATCGCCGAGCGGGCGCGCGCCCGGGGCGTGCGGGTGCTCGGTGCGACGCTGCCGCCCTGCGGGGGCCTGGCGGCCTGCACCCCGGCCGTGGAGGCGGCCAGGACGGCGGTCAACGTGTGGATCAGGGACGCGGGCCTGTTCGACGCCGTCCTCGACGTCGACCGGGCGCTGCGCGACCCGGCCGCGCCGGGCCGGCTGCTGCCCGCCTACGACAGCGGCGACCATCTGCACCCCGGCGACGCGGGGTACGCGGCGCTCGCCGACGCGGTGGACCTGAGCCTGCTGTGACGGGCGGCCCGCCGGGCGGGGGCGGGTGCCCGTCCGGCGGCTACACGTCGAGGTCGACGACGACCGGGGCGTGGTCGGAGGCGCCCTTGCCCTTGCGCTCCTCGCGGTCGACGTAGGCGTCCTTGGCTGCCTTCGCGAAGGACGCGTTGCCGTACACCAGGTCGATGCGCATGCCGCGGTTCTTGGGGAAGGCGAGCTGGCGGTAGTCCCAGTACGTGTACGGGCGGTCGTACTTCAGGGGGCGCGGGACGACGTCCGTCAGGCCCGTGCCGCGCAGGGCGGCGAGGGCCTCGCGCTCGGCGGGGGTGACGTGGGTGAGGCCCTCGAAGGCGGCCACGTCGAAGACGTCCTCGTCGGTCGGCGCGACGTTGTAGTCGCCGAGGACGGCGAAGGGGCGGCTGCCCGCCGCGTCCTGCGCCACGGCGGCCGTGAGGGCCTCGAACCACTGGAGCTTGTACGTGTAGTGCGCGTGGTCGACCTCGCGGCCGTTGGGCACGTAGACCGACCAGACGCGGACGCCGCCGCAGGTCGCGGAGACCGCGCGCGGCTCCTGCGCCCCGTCGTACCCCGGATCGCCGGGCAGGCCCTTGACGACGTCGGCGAGGCCGACGCGGGAGAGGACCGCCACGCCGTTCCACCGGCCGGTGGCGTGCACCGCCGCCTCGTACCCCAGGTCGGCGAGCTGCTCGGTGGGGAACTGCGCCTCGGCGACCTTCGCCTCCTGGAGGCACAGCACGTCGGTGCCGCTGCTCTCCAGCCAGGCCAGGAGCCGCGGCAGGCGGGCGGTGATCGAGTTCACGTTCCAGGTCGCGATGCGCATGTCCACCAACCTACCCGGAGGGTCTGACAACGCCCTCCGCCCCCGCGCGGCCGCCGTTCGGCCCGCCCCGTGCGTCAGACGTCCGCCGAGGCGCCCGGGGTCAGGCGCGCGTGGTCGGCGCCGCCGAGGTTGCCGAGGTGGGTGTCGTAGATCGGGCGGGCCAGGTCGGTGAGGAGGGCGTCGTGGACGTCGTACACACGTGCGGGGTGGACCTCGCGGACGTAGTCGATGACCTCGGAGATCTTGCTCCACGGTGCCTGGACGGGGACCAGGAGGGTGCCGACCGGGCGGCCGGGGACGGTGAGGGCGTCGCCGGGGTGGAAGACGCGGCCGTCGTCGAGCGCGAAACCGACGTTGGTGATGCGCGGCAGGTCGGGGTGGATGACGGCGTGCAGTTCGCCGTGCACCTCGACATCGAACCCGGCGGCGGTGAAGGTGTCGCCGTGGCCGACCCGGTGGACCCGGCCGGGGAACGCCGCCGCGAGCCGGTCGGCCACGGAGCCCAGGGTCCACAGCGCGGCGGCCGGGTTGGCGTCCAGGGCGGCCCGCAGGCGCCCCTCGTCGAAGTGGTCGGGGTGCTCGTGGGTGACGAGGAGCGCGTCCGCGCCGTGCGCGGCGTCCTCCTCGCTGAACCCGCCCGGGTCGACGACGAGCGTGCGCCCGTCCTTCTCCAGCCGGACGCACGCGTGGGACATCTTCGTGAGCTTCACCGTCGTGGACGTCATGCGTCCCATCCTGCCCCCGCCGCCGGGCGCGGGGCTCACCCGGTCGGGGTGGTCTCCTCCCGGATGACCTGCTGGGCGACGCGGAAGGCGCTGTTCGCGGCGGGTACGCCGCAGTAGACGGCCGCCTGGAGCAGCACCTCCTTGATCTCGTCCGGGGTGAGGCCGTTGCGCAGGGCGGCGCGGGTGTGGAAGGCCAGCTCGTCGAGGTGGCCGCCCGCGACGAGCGCGGTGAGGGTGACGCAGGAGCGGGAGCGGCGGTCGAGGCCGGGTCGGTCCCAGATCTCGCCCCAGGCGTAGCGGGTGACGAACTCCTGGAAGTCGCCGGAGAAGTCGTCGGCCCCGGCGAGCGCCCGGTCCACGTGGGCGTCGCCGAGCACTTCGCGGCGGACCTTCAGCCCGGCGTCGTAGGGGTCGGGTCGGCCGCCCGGCACGGGGTGCGGTCCGGCGGGCGGGGCGGGCGCGATCTCGGCGATCGGCGCGCCGCCCTGCGGCGGCAGGCTCTGGGCGGCCTGCTTGAGCGACACGCCGGGGACGGCGGTCTGGCCGGTGGCGTGCTCGTGGGCGGGCTGCCAGGCGGTGGAGAAGTGCCGGACGAGCAGGTCGGTGACGGCGGCGGGCTGTTCGACGGGGACCAGGTGGGAGGCGCCGGGGACGACCGCGAGCCGGGCGTCGGGGATGCCCGCGACGAGGGTGCGGGCCTCGGCGGGCCCGGTGACCTGGTCGTCGGAGCCGACGAGGACCAGGGTGGGGACGCCGAGCCGGCCGATCTCGGTGCGGACGTCGAACGCGGCGAGCGCCTCGCAGGCGGCGATGTAGCAGCCGGGGTCGGTCGTACGGACCATCTGCACGGCCCACTCGGTGATCGCGGGCTGGGCCGCGGCGAAGCCGGTGGTGAACCAACGGTCGGGCGACGTACGGGCGATGGGGTCGAGTCCGTTGGTCCGGACGATCACACCGCGCTGGCGGAACTCGTCGGCGGTGCCGAAGCGCGGGGAGGCGGCGATCAGCGCCAGCGAGGCGACCCGCTCGGGGTGACGCAGCGCCAGTTCGACGCCGACCGCGCCGCCGAAGGCGCAGCCCGCGAACCCGAACCGCTGCACGCCGAGCGCGTCCAGGGTGGCGAGCAGCCGGTCGGCGAGGTCGCCGACGGAGCCCGCCGGATGCGCCGGTGCGCCCCCGTGCCCCGGCAGATCGAACCGGAACACCCGCCACTGCTGCGCGAGTTCGGGAACCTGCCGGTCCCACATGTGCCATGTAGTACCGAGCGACGGCCCCAAGATCAGGACTGGGGCGTCTTCTGGCCCGTCAAAGCGGTGTTGCAGCGTATTGATCATGGCTTCGGTCACGGGTTCACACCTTCATCTGTCACGATCTGTCACACACCCCCCGCGAGACCTCCCCATGCCTCCGCTGCTGGAAGCAGGTCCGCCACGTCTGGCTTCACGTACCACTTCTTGGTCGTCTTCACGTTGGTGTGCCCGGCCCCCATGGCGAGCAGGTGATCCGGCACACCGTTGTCGGCGAGGTACGTGAGGCATGACGCCCGAGCATCGTACAGACGGACCCTGCGAAGACCGTTTTCGTCCATGATCTTGCAGGCCCGCACTCGGAGCTGTCGACCGTTCAGCGCGGCCCCAGTTCGGCCACGAGCAGACGGCCGGCGCCCTCGTATCTCTCACCCGCCGCCAGCCGCTTTGCTGCCCGCGTGGCGCGGAACGTCTTCTCCTGCGGGGCATGGCCACCGAGGCGCGGCCGGAACTTCCCGCTGCCTGAACGCCAGGAAGCCGCAGCCCTGACCGGCTGCGGCTTCCGTGCGTGTAAACGGCCTACCCGGCTGCCGCGACCTCGCGGGCCGTGTCCGCGAGCCACGGCGGGGCGTCCCGGTCGAGCGCGCGCAGCGTGGACCGGAGGCGGACGCGGGTCCGGGACGACGTGACCGCCCGCAGGATCGGTTCGAGCCGGAACAGCGGCGCTTCAGCGTCTCGCCACGCCCCGAGCTGCACGAGGGCGGTCAGCTCCGCGAGCACGTTGCCGAACTCCCGCCGCCCGCCGCCGCCTCGGGAGCCCTCCGAACTCCGCTGGAGATGCGGCAGCGCCGACCGGGGGTCTCCGAGGCTCAGCAGCGCCTCACCGGTGTGCAGCTCCACTTCCGTGGTGTCGATCCACCACGTGAACGCCGGATCGTTGGCCTGTATCGAGTCCTGGAGCGCCCCCGTGGCCCGCTCCAGGGCGTCCAGGGCGCGCGCCCGATTCCCTGCCTGCGCGAGGCTCCGCGCGCGCCGCACGCGGGCCATGAGCGCCACACGGCCGGGCACCTCGCGGCCGGTCAGCATCTCGTCCGTGATCGCCATGGCCTCACCGGCCCGGCCGGTGTGCACGTCGATCATGGCGATCAGGTCCAGGATGAACCACTCCAGCGGACCGTCCCCGGCGAGGCGGGCCAGGGCGTGCGCCTCCGCGAGCGTGGCGCGCGCCTCGCGGAACCGGGCTGCGTCATGGAGCAGCCACCCGGCCACTTCCCCGATCTCCGCCACCTGGGCGAGGTGCTGCTTGTTGTCGCCCGTGATCCGGCCGCGTTCGCCCTCCCACACCTGCACGGCGGCGTCCGCCACGTGGTCCCCGCCGTGGCGGTTGTCGTGGGCGAGCAGCCACCCCACGGCGTCCTGCACGTAGGTGTCCGGCTCGCGGTCGCCGGAGTGGTCCGGTACGGACTCGCCCCGGGCCCGCACGGCTTGCCTCTCCAGGTCGTCCAGCGGCACCCCGAGCACCTGCGCGAGCGGAGGCAGCCACGCGTCCGGGATGCGCCCTCCGCGCTCCCACCGGGAGACCTCGTTGCGCGTCAGGGTGGTGATCCCGGCGGTGACGCACAGCCGGAGCGCCAACGAGCGCTGCGAGAGGCCCGCGCGCTTGCGCAGGCCCGCCAGATGAGCGCCGAACTGGGCGCGTCTCGCTTGGTCGTTCATGCAGTGCCTCCCTGCTACCAAGCTACCCGCGCCGGCCCCTCCCCTGGCCCCCCATGTGGCACCTCCCCCTGAACGGGGGCGCCGGTTACATGAGGGCACAGCGCCCCGGCGACCGTGCGACCGGCCCCGGGGCTTGGCCGATCTGAGAGAGCAGACCGACGTGCCGAAAACTACAACCTGGGCTCGCAGGACGGGGCACCCTGGGTACAGCGAAACCCTGCCCCGCCAGCCCGAGAGCGCGGCGCCTGCCCGGCGCCTGGTGCGCGTCGCCTGCACCGTCTGGGGGCTGGACGACTTAGCCGACGATGGCGCGGTGATCATGTCCGAGCTGGTGTCCAACGCCGTGCAGCACGCCCGGCGGGAGTCGATCCGGGTCCTGATCGACCGCCCCGGACCGGCACGTGTGCGCATCGGCGTCGTGGACTTCTCGAAGGCCCGGCCGGTGCGTCGGGAGCCCGGCGCCGGGGACGAAGGCGGGCGCGGCCTCGCGCTCGTGTCGGCGCTGGCCGAGGACTGGGGCAGCGAGCCGCTGCCGTGGGGGAAACGGGTGTGGGCGGAGCTGCACGGGAAGGGACACGGATGACCGGCGGGCAGGAGCGGCGCGCGTGGGTGGGCGACCTGGTCCATGACCAGGACACCGACCGGCGCGGGATCGTCGCGGACGTGCGCGGCGGCGCCACGTGGGTGCTGCGGCCGGAGTACGGGCCGGACCGGTGGACCTCGCAGCAGCCGGACCGGCTGCGGGTGATCAAGACCCGGGAAGAGAGGCTGCGGGAGCGGAGCGCCTGACGGCAGAAGCCCCGGCGCGGTGATGGTCACCGGCCGGGGCTTCGTCGTGTCACGAGGTGTCGCACTCTCTGCGGAGTGGGACGGCGTGAGCGCCGCTCACCTGGGAGTCCTCGGCACTGTCTGGACTGTGCGGAACCCCTCGGAAGGGTTCTATGACACCGGGGCCCCGAGCCGAGCTGCGGAATGCCTGCGCGGCATGCCGTCGGTCGCGCGCCGCTCATCGGGCGGCGACGCGCCGTACGTAGAGCGAGCAGACGACGGCGAGGAGGACGGCGGCGCCGAGGCACAGGAAGGTCTCGGTGAGGTGGAGGGGGAGGAACTGGGAGGGGCGGAGGTCCCTGCTGTACGGGCTCGTCACGCCGTGGGCGCGGAGGCAGGCGGACTGCGGGCTGTCGGCGTAGGGCTGCGGGCAGGGGATTCTGTCCGTCAGGCTGCCGTCGACGCGCAGGTAGCCGCCGTCGAGGTGCCAGGTGTTGGGCGGCAGCGGCGGGTAGTCCACGGTGGGGGCGGGACGGACCCCGGCCGGGAGCAGGTGGGGGCGCAGCCCTCTCAGGCCGGTCTGGAGCGCCCAGGCCGCCGCGGCTCCGATCGCGACGGCCGGGACGACGCGGCGCACCAGCAGTCCCGCGGTGGCTCCGGCCAGCAGGGCGAGCAGGAGGTGCGCGATCCCGACCGTGCCGGTGTAGGCGAAGAACGGCCAGTCGTCTCCGGCGGCGAGTTGTCGCCAGGCGATTCCTGAGGAACCGGTGGAGGCGCGCCCGTGCCAGACGGCGTACCACCACCAGCTGACGGGGGCGGTGACGAGGAGCGCGCCGGTCACGGTGACGGCGGCGGCGACGAGGAGTTTGCCGACGACCCACTCGGCGCGGCCGATGGACTGCGTCCAGGCGAGGCGGTGGACACCGCGTTCGATGTCCTGGGCGAACAGCGGGGCTCCGAGCAGGCCCGCGACCACCAGGGGGAGGCTGTTCAGCACGGAGGGGGCGCGGTCGAGGACCGTGCGTACGGCGTCCGGTACGGGCCGCCCGCAGTACGGGTCCGGGCCGCACGCCGCCGCGTAGGAGTCGACGGCGGTCACCAGCAGGTGGTGCTGCCGGACGGCCCAGGCTCCGGCGAGGGCGGCGAGCGCCAGCACCGTGAGGTGGAAGGCCCGGTGCTGGCGCCACGCCAGCCACAGGACTCCGGCGGGGCGTGGGAGCGGGAGAGGGATGTGCCGGGGGACGGTCCATCTGACGTAGCGGCCCGCGGTGCTCACGCGCCGCTCCCGTCGGCGGTGCTGCCGGAGTGGTCGGCCCCTCGCGCACCGGTCGCGCGGGCGGCGTCGGCCGGGGCGAGCAGGGGGGTGACGTCGGGGCTCCGGAGGTAGGCGAGGAGGATCTCGTCGAGCGCGGGCGGGGTGGCGTGCACGGCCGCGGGCAGCGAGGTCGGGAGCCGCAGGAGCGCGGCGGCGGTGCGGCCGGAGACGCGGGTCTCGACCACGGTGGCGCCGTCCGCGCCGAGGAGGTGCGGGAGCCGCGCACCCGGTCCGTCCAGGGAGTACGTGACCAGGGTGTGGGCCGCCTGCACGAAGTCCGTGTCGTCGGCGATCAGCATGCGGCCGCGGGCCATCACCAGGACGTAGTCGCAGACCAGGTGCAGCTCGGCGAGAATGTGCGACGACATCACCACGGTGGTGCCGTGTTCGGCGGCGGTCCGCATCAGGGCGGCCATCATCGCGTGCCGCCGCAGGGGGTCGAGGTCGGCCATCGGCTCGTCGAGGAGCAGCAGGTCGGGCCGCTTGCCGAGGGCCAGGGCCAGGGCGAGGCAGGTGCGCTGACCGCCGGAGAGCCTGCCGACCCGTACGCGGGTGGGGATGTCCGCCTCGCGGGTGAGGGCCCGGGCCTCGGCGTCGTCCCAGCCGGGGTTCAGCTCGCGGCCCAGCCGGAGGGTCTCGGCGACCGTGAAGCCGCCGTACAGGGGCCGGTCCTGGAGCAGGACGCCGACGCGGGGCAGGACATCGGCCGCGCCGGGTGGGTGCCCCAGTACCCGGAGCGTGCCCTCGGCGGGCGCGCGCAGACCGGCGGCCAGGGCGAGCAGGGACGTCTTCCCGTCGCCGTTGGGGCCGACGAGTCCGGCGATCCGGCCGCGCGGCAGCTCGAAGTCGCAGTGGCGCAGGGTCCAGCCGTCGTTCGCGCGCAGGCCGAGGTTCACCGCCCTGAGCGCCGGTGGCGGGGGATGCCCGTACGGGGCGTGGGTGCGCTCGGTCATCGGTCCTCGATCTGCCGTACGGGCGGCGTGGCCGCGCGGGGGTAGCACTCCTCCAGTTCCGCGGCGAGCAGCGCGGCGACGTCCTCGCGGTCGAGTCCGGCCTCGCGTGCCTGTGTCATCCAGGTCCGCAGTTCCTCGCGCAGCGGCGAGCCGCCCGCGGCGCCGGGTCGGGCGAGGGAGCGGCGGACGAAGGTCCCGACCCCCTGCCGGGAGTCGACGAGTCCCTCGCGCTCCAGCTCGCGGTAGGCCTTGAACACGGTGTTGGGGTTGATGGCCGTGGTGGCCACCACCTGGGCCGCCGTGGGCAGCTTGTCGCCGGGCGACAGGTGCCCCAGCCGCAGGGCCTGCCTGACCTGCTGCGCGATCTGCTGGTAGGCGGCCACGCCACTGTGCCGCTCGATGCGGAACTCCATGATTCCCCACATTCGATGAAGAGGTCGGCCCCCTGTCGATGCCGGGGCCGATGCTCTCTGCGCGGTACGGGGCGGGAACCGTACGGCTCTTCGGCCGCCGCCGTGACCTCGGGTCGTCCGTTGACAATACTCGGCACCCCTCCACATACTCACTTCCCTACATAACTAGTGAACCAGATGATGGGCGCGTCCCGCACCCCGTGCCGCCGACGCTCGCTCCCCCGCCGCCCGAAGCCCCCCTCGGCGCCCGCGGAGCCCCGGTCCCCGCTGGTCCGCAGGACAGGAGCGAGCACGTGCCGAACGTCGCCGTCAGGACCGGACACCTCCCGAAGCCCGCCGGTACGGCCCCGCCCCGCGCGGCTCCACCGGCGCACGGCGCCCGGCGCTCCGGCCTCGTCCGGCAGGCGGCCCTGCTGTCGCTGCTGGCGCTCTTCGTCCGGGCGCCGTCGTTCGCCCGGCCGTTCTGGAGCCCGGACGAGGGCTATCTCGGCACGGAGGCGGCCCTCCTGCGCGCGGGCGGCACGATGTACGGGGACGTCGTGGACCGCAAACCGCCGCTGGTGCCCTGGCTCTACGAGGCGAGCTTCGCCCTCGCGGGACCGCACGGGCTCTGGCTCGTACGCGTCCTCGCCGTCGCGGCGCTCGCGCTGACCGGGATACTGACCGCGCGGCTCGCGGAACGGTGGTGGGGGCGGTGGGCGGCGCTCCCGGCGGGGGTGCTGACGGTGGCGGGCACGGCCGCGCTTCCCGCGCCGGACGCGATGGCGGCGACCTTCGAGGTGTTCATGCTGCCCGCCACCGTCGCCGCGATGTACTTCGGGGCGCGTCGGCGCTACCTGTCGGCCGGGCTGGCCGTCGCCGTCGCCGCACTCACCAAGCAGGTCGGCCTCGCGCCGCTGCTGCCGCTGGCCGTGCAGATCCTCGCCGGGCACCGGCGGGCCCGCGGCGTGGCGGTCCTCCTGGCGGGGGCCGCCACGCCCCTGGCGGTGTGCGCCCTCGCCCTGGGCGTGCGGCCCTTCACGTTCTGGGTCTTCCTCTCCTCCGGCTCCTACGCCTCGTCACCCCCGGGGCTGGCGGAGACGGCCGCTCGCGCGGGCAACGCGCTGCTGTGCCTGCTCACCGCCTTCGCCCTCGCACTGCTGCTCGTGCCGCGGCTGCCGTGGCGGAACCCGGTGCGGCGCCGGTGCCTCAAGGCTCCTGCCGCACGTGACCGGGGCGCCGCCGTGCCTCCCCGGGACGAGGCACGGCGGGACGCCGCACGCGCGCTCGCGGGGTGGCTGCCCGCCTCGATGGCGGCCGTGGCCGTGGGCTGGCACTTCTACGGCCACTACTTCCTCCAGCTCACTCCCCCGCTGTCGCTCGGCTCGCTGTGGCTGGTGGACACCGTGCGACGCGCTGACGCCGCCGACCGCCGGACCTCCAGGGCCGGCGGGGCGGCGAGGACCGCGTCCGTGCTGGCGGTGGGGGCCGTCGTCGCGGCCGGGGTCTGGACGGCCGCCGCCTTCCACAGCGCGCCGCCCGGTCTGCCCAAGATGCTGCGCGTGGCCACCGCCGTCGCGGAGCGCACCACCCCTGAGCAGCGGGTGTTCCAGTGGGGCATGCATCCGGAGATCTACTGGCTCTCGGGGAGACTGCCGTCGAGCAGATACCTCACCGCGGGCCTCCTGACGAACTTCAGCGGCGGCGGTGACCCCGCCCGCGTGGGCCACCGCTACGCCGTGCCCGGCGCCTGGGACCGCTTCCGCGCCGAGTTGGCCGAGTCTCCGCCCTGTCTCGTCGTCGACGACTCCGCCGGAACCCCGTACCGCCTGGCGTCCTACCCGGAACTGCGGGATCTCCTCGCCCGCGACTACCGGCAGGTGGCGGTGGTGGACGGCGCGCGTCTGTACCAGCGGCACGCGTGCTGAACCGGCGCGCATGTGGGCTGAACCAGCGGCACGTGTGCTGAGCAGGCGACGGGTCGGTGGACAGGGGCAGCACGCTCACGCTCACCCCGTCGCGGACGTCGGCTCCTTCTCCGTCCGGCCGAGGTCACCGAGGCGGAGGGCATCCCTCATCGCGCCGAGCCGCGCGGTCGTGACCGGGGTCCGCACCCGAGCACCGTGCAGACGAACCGGGGGGACCGTGGCCGGCCGGGGGCCAGCGGGCCGCACGGCCTCCCGTCCCGCGCCCCGCACCGCGCCCCGTGACACCCCCGTGGCACCGCCGGGACGCCCCACCGGCCACCCCCACACCACCCGTGACTCATTTACGCCCTTGACGCATAGTCAGCGTTCCGTCGACCATTCAGCGCACGCATCACCCGCACAGCTCCAACGCCCCGCGGCGACCACGCCCGGGGCGTCTCGCACGTTTCCGTCCCATCCCTGTTCGGAATCCGGAGCCCCCACATGAACCTCTCCGTTCCCAGACGCGCCGCCGCCCTCGCCGCCGCGACCGCGCTGGCCCTCGCCGGATTCACCGGCGCCACCGCGAGCGCGGCCCCGTCGGCGGCCGTCGCCGCGCCCGACATCCCGCTGGCCAACGTCAAGCAGCACCTGGCCGACCTCCAGGCCATCGCGACCGCCAACGGCGGCAACCGGGCCCACGGCCGGACCGGCTACAAGGCGTCCGTCGACTTCGTGAAGGCCAAGCTGGACGCGGCCGGATTCACCACCACCGTCCAGCAGTTCACCTCCAGCGGCGCCACCGGCTACAACCTGATAGCCGACTGGCCGGGCGGCGACCCCAACCAGGTCCTGATGTCCGGCGCGCACCTCGACTCGGTGACCTCGGGCCCCGGCATCAACGACAACGGCTCCGGCTCGGCCGCCGTCCTGGAGACCGCGCTGGCCGTGTCCCGGGCGAACTTCCAGCCCACGAAGCACCTGCGCTTCGGCTGGTGGGGCGCCGAGGAGCTGGGCCTCGTCGGCTCCAAGTACTACGTGAACCAGCTGCCGACGACCGAACGGTCCAAGATCTCCGGGTACTTGAACTTCGACATGATCGGCTCGCCGAACCCGGGCTACTTCGTCTACGACGACGACCCGACGATCGAGCAGACCTTCAAGAGCTACTTCGCAGGCCTCGGCGTCCCCACCGAGATCGAGACCGAGGGCGACGGCCGCTCCGACCACGCCTCGTTCAAGAACGTCGGCATCCCGGTCGGCGGTCTGTTCACCGGCGCCAGCCGCGTCAAGTCCAGTGCCCAGGTGCAGAAGTGGGGCGGTACGGCGACCGCGTTCGACCGCTGCTACCACTCCTCCTGCGACACGACGGCGAACATCAACGACACCGCCCTCGACCGCAACAGCGACGCCATCGCGCACGCGGTCTGGACCCTGTCCGCGGGCACGACGACGCCGCCCGGCACGGTCTTCGAGAACACGGCCGACGTGGCCGTCCCGGACAACGGCGCCGCGGTCACCTCGACCGTCAACGTCACCGGCGTCCCCGGCAACGCGCCCGCCGCGCTCAAGGTCGACGTGGACATCGTCCACACCTACCGCGGTGACCTCGTCGTCGACCTCGTGGCCCCCGACGGCTCGGTCTACAACCTGCACAACCGGACCGGCGGCAGCGCCGACAACCTCGTCCAGTCGTACACGGTGAACGCCTCCTCCGAGGTCGCCGCCGGCGCGTGGAAGCTCCGCGTCCAGGACCGGGCCGCCGCCGACACCGGCTACATCAACGCGTTCCGCCTGACGTTCCCGTAACCCGGCGGCACCGGCCGGTCAGCACCCCACCCGCACCTCACGGCGCCGCACGTCCCCGGACGTGCGGCGCCGTCGCGCGTGCCCGCCGAGTGCCCGGCCGTCCCGCCATGGGGGTATCCCCAATGCTGCGCGCGGCGCGGCCGAACAGACTGGTCCGAGCACGAAGGGGAAGCACACGGGCGGCCTCCCGACGCGGTGGACGGCCGGGCAGGACCTGCCCGTCCGGCCGCGTCGGGGGTCGCCGGTCCGTACGTCCGGACGAGGGCCGTCCCGACCGGTCCGGGACGTACGGCAGCGCGCCCGCCGCCGGTCTGCGGCCCCGTGTCCACCGAGACCTTCCTCCGAGTGAGCAGGCGGTAGCGCGACATGAGTGACCTTCAGGACCTGGGCTACGGGCGTCAGTTCGCCGACTTCTACGACCGGCTCTTCCCTCCGGGCGACCTCACGGCGAAGTGGCTGGCGGCGCTGCACCCCGGCGACGGGACGCCGACCCTCGAACTCGGCGTCGGCACCGGGCGGGTGGCCCTCCCGCTGGCCGGGCTCGTCGGCGAGGTCGTCGGCGTCGACTCGTCGCCGGAGATGCTGGACGTCCTGCGCGCCGAACTGGCCCGCGCACCACGGCCGGTGACGTCGGTCCGCGGCGACATCCGCGACTACCGGAGCGAGCGGGGCGACCACGCCCACGGCCTCGTCCTGTGCGTGTGCGGCACGCTGTCGATGCTGCTCGACCCGGAGGAGCAGCGGCGGGTGCTGGAGACCTGCGCGGCGGCCCTCGCCCCGGGCGGCGCCGTCGTCGTCGAGACGCACAACCCGGCGTTCGTCGAGGAGATGCACGAAGGGCGCGTCCGGGACACGTACTTCGTGCCGTGCGGACCCGACGCGGGCCTCCAGACGTACTCCCTGCTCAACACCGAGCTGCGGATGTGGCAGCTCTCCCACATCTGGCACGAGGGCGGCGGCACCCGCCTCGCGCACGAGGTCAGCCGGCTCACCGGGCCGGAGGAGATCGACGCGTACGCCGCGCGCGCCGGACTGCGCCTGGAGGCCCGCTACGGCGACTGGCACGGGACGCCCTTCACCGGCCGCGAGCCGATGACGGTCGGCGTGTACCGCGCCGCCCGGGACCAGTGAGGACAGCGCCGATGACGACCAGCACCCACCCCGGCCCCGTCCCGCCGCAGGCGGAGGACACGCCTCCCGCGCCGGCCGCGGACACCCCCGCCGCCGCGGCCCCCGGTGAGGCGGCGCCGCCTTCCCTGCGGGAGTCGTTCGCCGCGTTCCGCGGCCATGTCCGCCCGCACTGGCGGGAGATCGCCTTCGCCGCGTTCCTCCTGGTGGGCGCGGGCGTCCTCGGGCTGCTCCAGCCGCTCGCGGTGCGGGACCTGCTCACGGCGTACGCGCGGGGCGGCGACGTGACGCCGGTCCTGCTGCGGCTCGTGGCGCTCGTCCTGGTGGCCGCCGCCGCCCTCGCCGTCGGCGACTTCGTGCTGCTGCGGGCCGCCGAGCGGGTGGTGCTCGCCGGGCGGAGCGGCCTGGTGCGGCACATCCTGCGGCTGCCGATGGGCGCGATGCGGCGGCAGGCCCCCGGCGATCTGCTGTCGCGCGCCGCGGGCGACACCGCGCTGCTGCGGCAGATCGTCACCCAGACCCTGGTGCAGGCCCTCACCGGCGTGGTGATGATCGTCGGCACGCTGGTGATGATGGCGATCGTCGACCCCGAACTCCTCGCCGTCACCGTCGGCGTGGTCGTCCTGCTCACGGCGTCCGTCGGGCTGGTCATGCCGCGTATCCGGCGGGCCGCGCTCAGCGCGCAGGAGGCGGTCGGCGCGATGGGCGCGGCGCTGGAGCGGGCGCTCAGCGCGTTCACCACCGTCAAGGCGTCCGGCACCGAGGAGGCCGAGGCCCGGCGCGTGGACAGCGCCGCGCGGAAGGCGTACGAGCAGGGGGTCGTCCTGGCCCGCTGGGGGTCGGTGGCGGGCACCGCCGCCGGACTCGCCGTGCAGATCGCGTTCCTGGTCGTGCTCGGCGTGGGCGGCGCGCGCGTCAGCAGCGGCGCCATCTCGGTCGCGACACTCACCGCGTTCCTGCTGTACGTCCTCTACCTCGCCCAGCCCGTCATGTCGCTCACCGACGTCGGAACGTACTTCCAGGCCGCGCGGGCCGCCGTGCAGCGCCTGTCCGAGGTGACGTCGCTGCCCGTGGAGCCGGTGGGCGCGGGGGCACCCCTCGCGTCGGTGCCGCCGCTGCCGGGCGCGGCGGGCGGGGCGGCGACGCTCGCGTTCGAGGGGGTCACGTTCACCCATCCGGGCCGGACCGTGCCCGCCCTCGACGGCCTCGACCTGCGGCTGCCCGCGACCGGTCTGACCGCGCTCGTCGGCCCGTCCGGCGCGGGCAAGACCACCGCCCTCAGCCTGATCGAACGGTTCTACGACCCCGACCGCGGCCATGTCCTGCTGGACGGCCGCGACTTGCGCGACTGGCCGCTCAACACCCTGCGCGCCTCCATCGGTTACGTCGAGCAGGACACCCCCGTCCTGGCCGGGACCCTGCGCGACAACCTCGCCTACGCCGCCCCCGCCGCCACGGACGAGGAGCTGCGGGAGGCGCTGGCCACGACGCGGCTGCTGCCCCTGCTCGACCGGCTGGGCGGCGACCTGGACGCCGCGATCGACCACCACGGTGCCTCGCTGTCCGGCGGCGAGCGCCAGCGGATCGCCATCGCGCGCGCCCTGCTGCGCCGCCCCCGGCTGCTGCTGCTCGACGAGGCCACCTCGCAGCTCGACGCCGTCAACGAGGCCGCGCTGCGCGAGGTCGTCGCGGAGCTGGCCACCCGGACGACGGTCCTGGTGGTGGCGCACCGGCTGTCCACGGTCCGCTCCGCCGACCGGATCGCCGTCCTCCAGGACGGGCGGCTGCGCGCCCTCGGCACCCACACCGACCTGCTGCGCGACGACAGCCTCTACGCCGAACTCGCCTCCCACCAGCTCCTCGCCTGAGCACACGCACAGCGGCCCGGGACCGTACCCCCGTGGGGGGGCGTACGGTCCCGGGCCGCTGTGCGCCGTCCCCGGAAGCCGGGGGGCGTGTTCAGACGTCGACCGCGCCCCCGCTGCCGGGGAGGTCGCCGCCGCCGGCGAAGACGAACGGGACGCCCGCCGCGAACCGGGGCGCGGGACGGTCCATGAGCTGGAAGTGGAGGTGCGGCTCGCCGGAGTTGCCCGAGTTGCCGCAGCGGGCGAGGAGTTCGCCTCGGCGCACCCGCTGCCCCGGCCGGACGACGGCGGAGCCCCGGCGCAGGTGCGCGAGGACGGCGTACACGCCGTCGCCGAGGTCGAGGACCACGTGGTTGCCGAGGACGCGGCGGGCCCCGCCCGCCTCCCGGAACGGCGCCTCGGCCGCCATCAGCAGGAGCGCCGCCCGGCTCGACCGGCTGCGGTGATCCCGTACGCCGTCCCGGACGGTGACCACGACCGCGTCGTCGGGCGCGACGAGGGGCCGCCCGTACGCGGGGAAGTCGGCCGGGGGACGGAAGGCGCGCCCGGCGCCGAACGCGGGACGGCCGCCGTCCGCGGGGTCGTGCACCAGGTCGACGGCGTACGTCTGCCCCCAGGCGTGGGTGCCGTGGCTCGGGACCCGGTCGGCGGGGCTGTTGAGGACCGTCCAGCGGCCTTCGACCGGCGGGCGCACCGGGCGTGCCGCGCGGCCGGAGGCGGTGGGGACAGCGGCGAGCGCCGCCCCCGTGACGAGCAGGGCGGCGCCGGTGAACAGCAGGACGGGGACCAGGGACGCGGCGGGCGGGGGCAGCGCGGACGCCGCGAGGACCCCGGCCGCGAGGAGCGGCGGACCCGCGGCGGAGGCGACGCCCCGCACGCGGACGGCCGTACGCGGGCGGGACGGGCGCGGGCGGGGTGCGCCGTCCGGGGCCGGAGCCCGGCTCATCCGGCGTCCCCCGGCGCGGGGGCGGCGGCGTCCCCGGCGGTGTAGGGGTCTGCCCCGTCGAGGGGGACGAACGGTGACACGAACAGGTAGTCGGGTTCCTGCTCCTGGTCGTGGCCGGTGTGCCGGGCGACCAGGAACTGGAAGCCCCGGGGCAGCCGTCCGGCGTGCTCGGCGCGGACGGCGCGCTCGGTGAAGTCGCTCAGCATCCGGTACGACGGGAAGCGCGAAAGGTCCAGCCCCGGCCGGGACATGAGGATGATCAGCTCGGAGCAGATGTCGAACAGGGCCTTCTCGCGGCGCCGTCCGGGGAACCAGGCGGCGTGCCGCCACAGCCGGGGCGCGACGGCCGAGGTCTCGGCCCACGGGGTCTGCTCGCCGTCCTCGGTGAGCACGCGGTGCAGGACGTGGAAGTCGTGCTGGGCCGGTTCGGGCGCGAAGAAACGCCAGTTGGGGATGGTCAGTCCGGCCCGGTCGAGGTCGCGGACACGGTCGAAGGCCCGGTTGGGGTGCTGCCCGGTCACGGTCGCCCCGAACCACAGCGCGAGACCGCCGAGCACCAGCAGGGTGAGGGGCCCGCGGCCGGTGTCCGGCGCGTTGTTCAGGTGGGTGGCCTTCAAGTGGGCGGTCTTCAAGTGGGCGCCGTTCATGGGGCCTTCGTCCCTTCGTCGTCGCGGTCACCGCTGTTCTCGGGGTGCCGGAAGGTGCTCGACTCCCGCTCGGGACGGTCGAGTTCGTCGGTGAAGGCGGTGACGAGCTTCACGACGTGCTCGGCGGCCTCCCGGACGCTGAGGAGCCCGTCGTGGTCCACGCCCTCGACGACCTGTCGCACGGAACCCCGCGCGGCTCCGGCCAACTCGTCGTGCAGTTCGGTCTGTACGGGGTCCTGGACGCCGGTGAGTCCGGCCGTGAGCACCAGCGCGGGCGCGTCGATCCGCGGCAGCCTGCCCTCGCACGCCTCGAAGTCCTCCTGCGCGGCCCGCCATTCACGGCGCGCGGTCCGCCACATCCGGGCGTCCCGGTACTGGGCGGCCATCAACGTCCGTACGTCGTCCGGCATCCGGTCCACCCAGTCGGGGCGCTTCATCAGCGCGCCCAGGCCGAAGGAGAGGGAGAGCGGCAGCAGGGCGAGGGTGCCGCTGAGTGAGGCGGCGCCCTGGGCCTGCTGCTCGGAGCGGCGCAACTGGGCGGGGTGGCTGGAGTCGAGGAGGACGATCCCGCGCACCTGGCCGGGGAGCAGCGCGGCGGCCTTGAGGGCGAGGTAGCCGCCGAGGGAGTGGCCGACGAGGACGACGGGGCGGTCGCCCGCCACGTGCCGGACGAGGTCGGTGAGGTCGTCCACGGCCGTGTCGAGCCGGTAGTCGTCGCCGCCCGCGTAGGTGCTCGGGCCGTATCCGGCACGGTGGTAGGTGACCACGCGGTGGTGCTCGCCGAGGGCCCGGGTGATCCACTCCCAGTGCTCGGCGGACGCGACGAGGGCGTTCTCCAGGACGAACAGGGGGCGTTCCGGGGCCGGTTCACCGGCGGACTGCGGGTCGGTCCCGGTGCCGGTGATCCGGTAGCGGAGGGTGTTCCCGGCGGAGGTGGTCACGGTCCGTTCGTCGCGGCGGCCCGCGGTGACCAGGCGGGCCCGGTGGGCCGACGCCAGCAGCGCGCCGCCGAGGGCCGCCGCGAGGAGGCCGCCCGCGACCACCGGCAGGGCGTCGTCGCGCCGGTACGTCCGCCCGTCGGCGCCGGTCCGCTCGCGGGGCCCGCTGGCGTAGAGCACCGCGGGGTGCATCGCGGCGAACGACCAGACGAACCGGCCGAGCCCCATGAGCCGCGCGTTGACGACGTGGAATGCGCCGACCGACCCGATCACGAGGTGCGCCGGACGGCCCCGGCCGAGGAACACCACCGGGAACGCCGACTCCAGCGCGAGGACCCCGGCGCACAGCGCCTGCGTGAGGCGCGGCCGGTCGCGGAGGAACTCCCAGGTGGCGCGGTCGCCGTAGGTGAGGGTGCGCATCACTCCGGGGAGGGCCCGGCCGCTGCGCCAGGTCGGGCTGACGAGCTTGACCCAGCCGGAGACGCTGTAGGAGAGCGTCGACTGGAGGGCGAGGAACCACAGGCAGGCGTCGACGAGTTGGGGGCGGCGCTCGCCCGCGCGGGCCACGGTGGCGGCGGTCTGGACGAGGAACGACACCTGGTCGGAGCCGTCGGTGCCGTAGAGGTTGCGGGGGTGCAGGGCGAGCGAGGTGGCGGAGAGGACCGCGTTGGCGGCGAGCCGCACCGGCCGGGGCGTCGGGGCCAGCAGGCTGACGGCGGCGCCGACCCGGACCAGGTTGAGGGCCTTGGTCGTCCGCCGGTCGCCGAGGGCGTCGAGGACCTTGCGCAACCGCGGCGACGTGGCGGCGAAATTGGCGCGGGTCACCGCCCAGTTGTTGAGGCCGCCCGGCTCGCGGTCGCTCTCCGCCGCGAGGTATTCGAGACTGGACACCAGGTGGGTGACGGCGCTGAGCCGCTCGGTGAGCGCCAGGGCCGTGGACCGGTCGACGTCGGGCGGGGACAGGACGGTGCGGATCAGCTTCGGCAGCCGCGCCATGGGCGGCCTCCTTCCGGTCGTACGGGATCGGCGGCGATCCGGAGACCGGCGCGCGGGGGCGGGGTGCCGGCCGTCCGACGGCTCCGGTACGGAGACGCCGGACGGCCGGGGAGGGCGAGTCGGATGCTTCAGAGCAGGATTCTCGGGATAACCCGGAAGACGCCCTAGCGCTCCCGGGGCCGGGTGGGACCACCGAGGGCCTGGCCGACGCCGTAACCGAGGGCGAACGCGGCGACGGCCACGGCGGGGGTGGCCATGACGGGCGTCATCGCACCGTCCTTGCGGGCCTCCGCGGTGAGGAGCGGCAGGGCGGCGAGGTCGCCGCTGGAGTTCGCGCGGTCGGCGAGGGTGAGCATGAAGTCCTCCTGTTGCTGGACAGGTCGAGGTACGCACGAAGGAGACGTGCGTGAGGGAAGGGCGGGGAAGGGCCGGTCAGGTCCGGACGATCCCGGCGACTGCGGCTCCGCGCTTCGCGGAAGCACGGAGCCGGAGCCGGAGCGCGATGCGAAAGTGGCGGCGGGAGTGCGTCCAGGCGTCGCGCGGCAGACGGGAACTGTCAGTCAGGCCTAGCGCTCCCGGGGCCGGGTGGGGCCACCGAGGGCCTGGCCGACGCCGTAGCCGACGGCGAACGCGGCGGCGAAACCGCCGACGACGCCGATGGCCGCGTTCGCACCGGCGGCGGCGACCGCGATGGGGGTGGCCATGACGGGCGTCACCGCACCGTCCTTGCGGGCCTCGACGGAGAGGAGCGGCAGGGCGGCGAGGTCACCGCTGACGTTCGCGCGGTCGGCGAGGGTGAGCATGAAGTCCTCCTGGGTCGGGACAGGTCGAGGTGCGTACGCGAAGGCGTGCGCGAGGGACATGCGCAGGGGGAAGGCCGGGAAGGGCCGGTCCGGGGCGGGCCCGGACCCGGTCCGGGGCGGGCCCGGTGGCTCTAGCGCTCCTTGGGCCGGGTGGAGCCGCCGTTGGCGTACCCCACGTACACACCGGCGGCGAAGCCGGCCATGGTCACGGCGAACGCGACCGTCGCCGGGGTGGCCAGGACCGGGGTGAGGCTGTTCATCCCGCGCGCCGGGGCGTCGGGGCTCAGGTCGCCGAAGAGTTCCGGCGAGACCGCGTTGGTGCGGTCCGCTATCGCGTGCATGACGGATTCCTTCTCTCGGAGGGGCGTCAGGGTGCTCCCCGGCACCGGGGACGTCGTCGCGCTGCGCAGGCCGGGCCGCCGGGTCGCCGTATCTCCCTTGGAACGCCACCAGTCTGCGAACGCTCCCGCCGCACAGCATTGGGGAGACCCCTACGTGAGCCCCGGACCCTTGAGGACGCGGGCGGACGCGGGGCGGGGGGAGGTGTGGCGAGGGGAGGTGGGGCGGTGTCAGATGTCGTCGGCGTCGCCAGGGGTGCCGCCCAGGCCGGTGAGGGCGCCGACGGGGTCGATGTCGGCGGTGCCGCGCGGCCACCAGTCGTCGTGGCCGGGCTCCGACTCGTACGGGTACCACAGCCCGTCGCGGCCGAAGCGGAGCTGGACGTGGCCCCGGGGGTGGGTGAGGTGGTTGCGCCAGGGACGGAAGGCGGGCAGGTCGGCGGCGAGGAGAAGGGGGCGGGCCCGGTCGAAGCGGCCGGCGGGCGGGTCCCAGGGGTCTTCGAGGACGGCGAGCCCGTCGGGTCCGCCCTGCCGCCAGGCGGCGACCGCCCGCGCCAGCTCGGCCGGGGTGCGTCCGGCGGCGGAGGCCAGGGAGGCGTAGAGGGCGCGGGTGGTCGCGGTGAGTCCCGAGCCGGGGCGGGCCGCGGCCAGCCGGACGGCGTCCTGCCAGAGGGTCAGCCCGCCGATGTCGTCCCGGCCGGTGGTGAGCAGGGCGTGGGCGCGGGCGGCTGCGTCGGTGGCGAGCTGGTCCAGCGCGAAGGCGTCCGGGCCGCCCGGCACCGCGGGATACGCGGGGGGCTGCCCGGGGTGCGCGGGCACCGGTGCGGGCGGCGGGAGCGGCGGGCGGCGGCGCGGGGCGAGGGCCTCGGAGGCGCGGACGCCGGGCAGGTCCTCGGGCGCGCTGTCCCGTGCGGCGCGGGCCGCCCGGGTGGCGTTGCGGCGGGACAGCGCGTCCAGCACCTCGCGCTCGCCCCGGCCGCGCAGCAGGAGCAGGACGAACGGGTCGGCGTCGAGGAGCCGGGCCGTCTGGTAGCAGAGGGCGGCGACGTGCTTGCAGGGGTGCCCCCGGTCGGGGCAGCTGCACTGCGGTTCCAGGTCCCCCGGACCGGGCAGCAGCGGGACCCCGCACTCCGCGAGGGACTCGGGCATCTCCTTGTCGAGGAGCGCGGCGATGTGGGCGGGGTGCTCCACGGCGGCGTCCAGGAAGCGCTCCCAGTCCGCCTCGCCGAGGGTGCGCAGCCGGACCTGGACCCGGTAGGGGCGGGCGCGGCTGCCCTGCACGTAGGCGAGGACGAGCCCCGGGGTGACGGTGATGGCGTCGACCTGGCCCCGCTCGGCGTAACTCCGGCCGCGCACAAGCCTTTTGGCGTCCAGCGCGCCGTCCTCCAGCGCGGTGATCCAGGCGTTGCCCCACCAGGTGTCGGCGAAGCGGGGGGTGGCGGCTTCGGCCAGGACGGCGGCGTCGGCGTGCGGTGCGAGTGCCGGGGCGGCGGATCGGGGCGGGAAGGCGGCGAAGGTCCGCCGGTGGTCGCCGTCGCGGGAGGGGGCGGCCATGGAGCGGGCGGACGGGGGTGCCGTCCCGGCGGCTTCCGTGGCGCGGGTCGCGGGGGTGGCACGGGGAGCGAGGGCGGCGGAGTCGGGGGGTGCCGGGAGGTCGGCGGTGGTGAGAGCGGGGATGGTGGCGTGGGGCGATGCGGGCTCGTCACGGTCGGCCATATCCGAAGTCCCGGAGGTCCCGGCGGTCTCGACGGTCTCCGAGGGCTCCGAGGGCATGCGGAAGGCGTCCGTCAGGAAGGCTCGTACGTCGCGCGCGCGGGCGTCGGACACCGGGTCGCGCGGGGCACCGGACAGCCGGACGGCGGGCCGCGCGGTGGTACGCGGGGAACGGCGCGGGCCGCTGCGCCGGGTCTCCTCCGCCTCCGCCCGGCGGACCTGGGCGCGGGCGGCACGCAGCGCCTCTCGGGCGGCGTCGCCGGGACGAGCGGCGGTCCCGTCACCGGGCTCCGTCTCCGGCACGGGGCGGGCGGAAGCGGACGGAGCCGACGGGGCGGACGGGGCGGTCTCGTCGGCGGCGGGGGCGGGGGCGGGCGGGTCGGGCTCGTCCGGGTTCCCGGCGGCCTCCCGGCTCTGCTCGCCCACCTCGTCGTGGGGTGTCGTGGGCGCGTCCGGGCTGTCGCTCCGTCCGGCCGGGCGTCGTCCGTCGGTGTACCTGCGAAGGGCCGCCCGCGCGGCGTCGGCGGGACGGGCCCGCCTTGGCTCGGCGGAGGCGGACTCCGCCGGGACCCGGTCCGCAGCGGGGGCGCCGGGGACGGGCGGAGTACGAGGCACCGTCCCGCCCAGCAGCTTCTCACCCGGCCCGCTGCGCGCTTCCGCCACCGCCCCGGTCGGCTCGGTAGCGGGGTCGGGCCCGGTCGGCCGCGCGGTCCGGTCGGGCCCGGTCGGCTCCGTAGCCGGGTCGGGCCCGGTCGGTCGGGTGGCGGGGTGGGGCCCGGTCGGGTCGGCGTCCGGAGCCCCCGGTGCGGGCACGGCCCCGGGCGTGGGCGCTGGGCCGGTTGTGGGCGGGGAATCCGGTGCCGTGGCGCCCCCCGGTCGCGGGGGCGCGTCGTCGTCCGGGCGGTGCGCGCGGTCGCGGGCCGCGCGGAGGGCGGCGCGGATGGCGTCGGCGGCCGGGCGGGGGTCCGGGGTGTCGGTGTCCATCAGGCCTCCCTGCGCAGCCTGACCAGGTCGGACAGCTCCCGGTCGGTGAGTTCGGTGAGGGCGGACTCGCCGGAGCCGAGGACGGCGTCGGCGAGTGCGCGCTTGGCCTGGAGCATGTCCGCGATGCGGTCCTCGACGGTGCCCTCGGTGATGAGGCGGTGGACCTGGACCGGCTGGGTCTGGCCGATGCGGTAGGCGCGGTCGGTGGCCTGTTCCTCGACGGCCGGGTTCCACCAGCGGTCGAAGTGGACGACATGGCCCGCGCGGGTGAGGTTGAGGCCGGTCCCGGCGGCTTTCAGGGAGAGGACGAGGACGGGGGTGGCGCCGCTCTGGAAACGGTCCACCATGCGCTCCCGTTCGGGGATCGCCGTGCCGCCGTGCAGGAGGTCGACGGGGATCGCGCGTCCGGTCAGACGGGCGGTGATGAGGCGGGCCATGCCGACGTACTGGGTGAACACCAGGGCCGAGCCGTCCTCGGCGAGCAGGGTGTCGAGGAGTTCGTCGAGGAGGGCGAGCTTGCCGGAACGGGCGGCGAGGGCGTCCCCGGTGGGCGGGTTCTCCTCCTTGAGGTAGAGCGCGGGGTGGTCGCAGATCTGTTTGAGGGCGCCCAGCAGTTTCAGGACGAGGCCGCGGCGGGCGATGCCGTCGGCGGTCTCGATCGCGAGCAGCGACTCGCGCACCACCGCCTCGTAGAGCGCGGCCTGTTCGCGGGTGAGCGGGACGGGGTGGTCGGTCTCGGTCTTCGGCGGCAGTTCGGGGACGATGCCCGGGTCGGACTTGCGGCGCCGCAGGAGGAAGGGGCGGACCAGGCGGGCGAGCCGTTCGACGGCCTCGGCGTCCTCGCCGTTCTCCACGGCGCGCGCGTGCCGGGCGCGGAAGGCCTTGAGGGGGCCGAGCAGGCCGGGCGTCGTCCAGTCCAGCAGGGCCCACAGTTCGGAGAGGTTGTTCTCCACGGGGGTGCCGGTGAGGGCGACGCGTGCGGGCGCCGGGATCGTGCGGAGAGCTTTCGCGGTCGCCGAGTAGGGGTTCTTGACGTGCTGGGCCTCGTCGGCGACGACCATGCCCCACGCCTGGTCGGCCAGGGTGGCGGCGGCCGAGCGCATGGTGCCGTAGGTGGTGAGGACGAAGCCGCCGGTGAGGCCGTCGAGGGTGCGGTCGGCGCCGTGGAAGCGGCGGACGGGGACGCCGGGGGCGAAGCGGGTGATCTCGCGCTGCCAGTTGCCGAGGAGAGAGGCCGGGCAGACCACCAGGGTGGGTTCGGGGCGGGCCCGTTTCAGGTGGAGGGCGATCAGGGTGATCGTCTTGCCGAGGCCCATGTCGTCGGCGAGGCAGCCGCCGAGGCCGAGGGAGGTCATGAGGTCGAGCCAGGCCAGGCCGCGCAGTTGGTAGTCGCGGAGGGTGGCCCGCAGGCCGGGTGGCGGTTCGGCGGGCCGGACGCCCGCGGTGAGGCGGTCGCGGAGGGTGGCGAGGGCGCCGACGGGGACCGCCTCGACCGTCTCGCCGTCGACCTCGGCGGTGCCGGTGAGGGCGGCGGAGAGGGCGTCGACCGGGTCCAGCAGGCCCAGTTCGCGGCGGCGGGCCTTGCGGACGAGGGCGGGGTCGACCAGGACCCACTGGTCGCGCAGCCGGACGACGGGGCGGTGCGCCTCGGCGAGGAGGTCCATCTCGGCCTCGCTGAGCGGGTCGCCGCCGAGGGCGAGCTGCCAGCGGAACCGGAGCAGGTCCTCGCTCTCGAAGAAGCCGGTGCCGTCGGTGGCGGAGCCGGGCGCGGGCCGGACCACGGCGGCCGCGGTGAGGTCCTGGGCGAGGTCGCGCGGCCAGTGCACGGCCACCCCGGCCGCCGCGAGCCGGGTGGCGGCCACGCCGAGGAGGTCGCCCAGCTCGTCCTCGGACAGGGCGAGCACGTCGGGCGTGTCCTGCTCGGTGAGGCGGGCCAGCGGCGCCCAGACGTGGGCGGCGCGCCGTACGGCGAGGGCGGCGTCGACGCGGGCGCGCGGCCCGAAGGCGCTGTCGGCGGTGCCCGCCCAGAGGGCCGCCGCGTCGGCGACGAGGGTCGGGTCGGCGAGGCTGTGGACCTGGACGACGGCGGCGCCCGCGCGGCGGGAGCCCTCGCTGTCGTCGAACAGGTCGTACGCCGACAGGTCGAGGCGGAGCGAGATCCGCACGCCCGCGTCCATCCCGGCGGCGACCTCGGCCGCCCAGTCCCGCGCGCCGGGCAGCCGTCGGGGGCGGCGGTCGGCGAAGGGGCGGCCGGAGGCGTGGGGGGCGGCGGGGGTGCGGGGCAGGGTGTCGGCGACGGCGTCGAGGAAGGCGCGCAGCAGCGCCTCGGGGGTCGGCAGGCGGAGCGGGCCCGTGCCGGGCAGCGGGACGGCGTGCCCTTCCGGCGGGAGGGCGGCGGCGATGGCGCGCAGGTGGGCGATGTCGTCCGGGGCGAGCGGTCCGGCCCGCCAGGCGTCGTGCTCCGCCGGGGTGAGGCCGGGCAGCAGCCTGCCCCGGGCGGCGAGCCCGAGCGCGTGCAGCGCGGCGGCACCCCAGCAGGCGGTCGCGGGATGCGCGGCGGGGTCGTGGCGGGCGCGCACCAGCAGCGGCAGTGCCTGGTCGAGGGGGAGCGACAGCGCGGGGACCTGTTTACGGCGGACCGCGGAACCGGAGGGGCCGTGGGGGCGTACGACGGTGAGGTGCGTGAGGTCCGTCCCCGCGGCCCGCGCGGACCCTGCCGTCGGGTCCGGTGACGCGGCGGCGCCGGTGGGGGGTGGTGCGGGCAGCGGGCCGTCGTCGGGGTCCCAGAGGGCGATGCGGCCGTCGCGCGGGAGGGCGGCGGGGAGGAAGACGGCGGCGAGGCGGAGGTGCGCGGCGTCGGTCCCGGCCGGGGTCGCGGCCCGTACGGTCGTGTCGGTCATGAGCGGTGTCCACCTCCCCACCCGTGTGTCGGATCAGTTGTCTTCGACTCTACGGGCGGGGTCTGACAATCGGCCCCGAGGACGGGCCGGGGCCGGACGGAACGGCAGGCGGAGGGTGCGCGGAGCCCGGTCGGGCCGGGGCGGCGGCAGGGGGGCGGCGTGGGGGCGGGGCCGGTCAGGGGACCGTACGGGAGACGACGTACACCATCGGGAACGTCGGGTTGCCTGTGTTGACCACGATGTCCTGGGTGGGCTGCGGGTCCTTCTGCTTGCGGATGAAGCCGAAGTTGGCGCCGTCGCGCGAACCGGGGCCGCTGAACCGCCAGCCGGTGATGCCCTGGTCGCGGGCGCCGATGGTGATCGCGTCCTTCTTCAGGTCGTCCCGGCTGTAGCCGAGTTCGGCGAGGAAGGCGTCCAGACCGGCGTGCGTGGTCTGGAACTGGACGTACAGGCGGCTGGTGCGCCAGTTGTTCGTCTCGTAGTAGGCGACCTTGTTCGCCGGATGCGGGACGGGCACCTCGTAGATACGGCGCTGGACCTTGGAGGGCCAGCCCTCCGCGAGACCGGTCGCGGCGTACTTGGCCTCCTTGTCCTTGCCGCTGTCGCGGCTCTGGTTCGCCGAGATCACCAGATACCCGGCCGGTACGCCGATGAGCAGCGCGATGATCAGCAGCGTGACGGCCCGGCGCCACAGCACGTGCCGGGGCGTCTCCGCCGGGCGGGGCGGCTCCTCCGCGGGCGCGGACTGGTGCGGCAGCGCGGCGGTCACGCGGTGTCCCTCGCGCGGCGGGCCGCCTCGGCGAACCGCTCGTACCGCTCCGAACGCTCGACCCTGCGGCGCTTCGCGCGCCGGAAGCGGCGGGCGACCAGGCGGGCCAGGTCCGCGGCGCCGACCATGCCCGCCTCGGGGCCGAGCTGCGCGCGCACGATGCGCGCCTCGGGGCGGTAGCCGCGGCCGGTCAGCTGACGCTTGAACGCGTCCCGCGCGGGCGCGATGAGCAGGTCGTCGGCGGCCGAGACACCGCCGCCGATCACGAAGCAGGACGGGTCGAGCGCGGCGGCCAGGTTGGCGATGCCCACGCCCAGCCACTGGCCGATGTCCTGGAGCAGTTCGACGCACATCGCGTCGCCCTCACGGGCCAGCTCGGTGATCATCGGGCCGGTGATGTCACCGATCTGCCCCTTGACGTGCTCGATGATCCCGTACGCCACCGGGGAGTCCGCCGCGGCCAGCTCCTTCGCCTCCCTGACCAGGGCGTTGCCGGAGCTGTACTGCTCCCAGCAGCCCCGGTTGCCGCACGGGCAGCGGTGGCCGCCGGGCACGACCTGCATGTGGCCGAACTCGCCCGCCACCCCGTACTTGCCGCGCTTGACCTGGCCGTCCTCCAGGATGGCGCCGCCGATGCCGGTGCCCAGGGTGATCATCACCAGGTGGTCCTCGCCGCGGCCCGCTCCGAAGCGCCACTCCGCCCACGCGGCCGTGTTCGCGTCGTTGTCCACCAGCACGGGCACCGAGAGACGGCCCGACAGCCGGTCCCGGAGGGGTTCGTTGCGCCACGACAGGTGCGGGGCGAACAGCACCCGGTTGCGGTCGGCGTCGACCCAGCCCGCCGCGCCGATGCCCACCGCGTGCACGTCGTGGCGGTCGGACAGGTCCAGGACCAGCTCCACGATCGTGTCCTCCACGACCTTGGGGCTCTTCGACTTGTCCGGGGTCTCCGCGCGGAGCTTCTCCAGGATGACGCCGTCGGCGTCGACCACGCCCGCCATCACCTTGGTGCCGCCGATGTCGATGCCGACCGTGGGCACGCGGGGTGCCGTCAGGTGCGATCGGCGCTCCCGCGTGCCGGCCGTGCGCAGCACGGTGGCGCGGCGGGAGCCGATGGGGGCGGTGAGGTCGCGGTAGGTGCTCATCGGGGCCGATTCTGCCGCACGGGGGTGGGCGGTGCCGAATGGGGCGGCGGGGCGCGTCTTCGCGCGCCGCCCTCGCCGCCCGGGAGGCGCGGGGGTGCGTCCGGGGACCGCACGGCGGTCGCATTGTCCGTACATTACGACCAATTGCGGACGGCGGTCGTCCCACGGCAGCGCTGGGGCGGCGGGTCGGGCAGGGCGGAGGATCGGGCAGACGCTCAGGGGCGTACGAGGAGCTGGAACTCGAAGGAGTAGCGGCTCGGGCGGTAGATGTGGTCGCCGAACTCGACGGCGCGGCCCGTGTCGTCGTACGTGGTGCGCTGCATGGTGAGCAGCGGGGCGCCCTCGGGTTCGGTGAGGCGGTCGGCCTCGGCGGCGGTGGCGGCGCGGGCGCCGATGGACTGCCGGGCGCTGTGCAGGGTGATGCCCGCCGACCGCATCAGCCGGTACAGGCCGGTGGCCTCCAGTTGCGCGGTGTCGGTGTCGAGCAGGCCGGACGGCAGGTGGTTGCAGAGGTACGCCATCGGCTCCCCGTGGGCGAGGCGGAGCCGTTCGACGCGCTGGACCTGGCTGTTCTCGGCGACGCCGAGCGCGGCGGCGACCTCGGCGGTGGCCGCGACGACGGTGTTGACGAGGACGGTGGTGGCGGGGCGCTGCCCGGCCGCCTCCAGGTCGTCGTAGAGGCTGCTGAGTTCCAGGGGGCGCTTGACCTGGCTGTGCACGACCTGGGTGCCGACGCCCCGCCGCCGGACCAGGAGGCCCTTGTCGACGAGGGACTGGATGGCCTGCCGGACGGTCGGCCGGGACAGGCCGAGGCGGCCGGCCAGGTCGATCTCGTTGCCGAGCAGGCTGCCGGGGGTGAGCGTGCCGTGCTCGATCGCCGCCTCCAGCTGCTGGGAGAGCTGGAAGTACAACGGCACCGGGGAGCCGCGGTCCACATGGAGGTCCAGCTGCACGGTCGGGTCCACCTCTGGTTTCGGCACGGGCCGAGCGTAGCTCCGTGGCCGGTTGACGGGAAGTCGTGTAGTTCGGTTGTCCGGACAAACGTACTGACAACCGATTGACAGCGAGGCTGGTCCGACCCCACCGTGATTCCATGCGCATCGGCGTCATCGGCACGGGCCGTCTGGGTTCCTTCCACGCGAACACGCTCAGCCGTCACCGGGAGGTCGGTTCCCTGATCCTCACGGACGCGGAACCGGCCAGGGCGGCGGAGCTGGCGCTGCGGCTCGGGGAGACGGCCGCGCCGGGCGTGGACGAGATCTTCCGGTGGGGCGTCGACGCGGTCGTGATCACCACGGCGACCGCCGCGCACGCCGAGCTGATCGGCCGGGCCGCCCGCTCCGGGCTCCCGGTGTTCTGCGAGAAGCCGATCGCGCTCGACCTGGCGGGCACCCTGGCCGCGATCGCGGAGGTCGAGGCCGCGGGGACCGTGCTCCAGATGGGTTTCCAGCGGCGCTTCGACGCCGGGTACACGGGCGCGCGGGAGGCCGTACGGTCGGGGCGGCTCGGGCGCCTGCACACCGTACGTGCGGTCACCTCCGACCAGGCCGCGCCGCCCGCCGCCTGGCTGCCGGTCTCCGGCGGGCTGTTCCGGGACGCGCTGGTCCACGACTTCGACGGGCTGCGCTGGGTGACCGGGCGGGAGATCACCGACGTGTACGCCACCGGGTCGGACGCCGGTCCCGCGATGTTCCGCGCCGCGGGCGACGTCGACACGGCCGCGGCCGTCCTCACCCTCGACGACGGCACCCTCGCCACGGCCACCGCGACCCGCCTGAACGGCGCCGGGTACGACGTCCGCATGGAGCTGGCCGGGGAGCTGGACCAGATCGTGGTGGGCCTGGACGACCGGACGCCGATCGCGTCCACCGAGCCGACCGGGCCGCCGGCCGCCGACAAGCCCTGGACCGGTTTCCTGGAACGCTTCGGCCCGGCCTACACGGCGGAGCTGATCGCGTTCGTCGACGTCGTACGCGGTGACCGGGCCAACCCCTGCGACGGGCGTGAGGCGCTCCAGGCGCTGCGGATCGCGGAGGCGTGCGAGCTGTCGCGGCGGGAGCGGCGGGCGGTGGCGCTGGCGGAGATCCCCGGCGACGCGCCCGCGGGCGCCCGGACCTGACCTCACCCCTGCCCCCCGCCCCGCCCTCGCCACCGCCCCCTGCACAGCCCTCGTCCCCGGCCCCCGCACGGCTCTCTCCTTCACCCCCGTCCCCTTCCCTGTCGCGGCATGCCCGCTCCCCTGTCCCGGCCTGCCCGCTCCCCCGGCCCGGCCGCTACCAGCGCACCGGCAGGCTCCGTACCCCGCGCATCAGCATGCCGGGGAGCCACGCGCCGGGCGGGCCCGCCAGGGCGAGATCCGGGGCGCGGTCGAGGAGGGCGCGCAGGGCGATCCGGGCCTCCAGCCGGGCCAGGGGCGCGCCCAGGCAGTAGTGGACGCCGTGGCCGAAGGCGAGGTGGCCGCGGGTGTCGCGGCGGATGTCGAAGCGGTCCGGGGCCGGGAAGCGGGCGGCGTCGCGGTGGGCGGCGGTCAGGCCGACCATGACCACCTCGCCCCGCCCGATCGCCGTGCCGCCGATCTCCAACGGCTCGGCGGCGAAGCGGAACGTGGCGTTCTCCACCGGGCCCTCGTAGCGCAGGGCCTCCTCGACGGCGCCGTCGAGGAGGGTCATGTCGGCGCGCAGGTCGGCGAGTTGGCCGGGGTGGGTGAGGAGGGCGTGGACGGCGTTGGTGATGAGGTTGACGGTGGTCTCGTGACCGGCGATCAGCAGGAGGAACGCCATGCCGCGCAGTTCGCCGGGCGAGAGGCGGTCACCGTCGGCGGCGGTGGTGCGGATCAGGTCGCTCAGCAGGTCGTCGCCGGGGCCGGAGCAGCGTTTGTCCTCGATCAGCTCGGTCAGGTAGGCGGCGAGCCGGACGAACGCCTCGCGCTCCGCGATCGCGCCGGTGGGCGCGACGGCCTCCGAGGACAGCGCGCGGAACTCCGCGCGGTCGGGCTCGGGGATGCCCAGCAGTTCGCTGATGACGGTGAGGGGCAGCGGATAGGCGAAGGCGTCCACCAGGTCGGCCGTGCCCCGCGGCAGCATCGCGTCGAGCAGGTCGGCGGTGATCCGTTCGATCCGCGGACGCAGCGCCTCGACCCGGCGGGCGGTGAACGCGCGGGTGACCAGCGCGCGCAGGCGGGTGTGCTGCGGCGGGTCGGCGATCAGCAGGTACTTCCCGATGAGCTGCTCGTCGAGGAACGTGATGCCGATGCGGTTGCCGTCCTTGGCGAGCCGAGGGTCGGCGAGCGCGGCGCGCGCCTCCTCGTGGCCGACGACGAGCCAGGTCTCGTGGTGGGCGTCCGGGGCGGGCAGCCGCACCCGGTGCACCGGTCCGCGCTCCCGCAACCGGGCGTACACCGGATGCGGGTCGGTCCTGAACTGCTCGCCGAACTCCGCCAGATCGGTCACCTGGACGGACATGACGTCCCCCTTCGTCAGCCGGTCGCCGCCGCTGCCGCCACCCGGTCCCCGCCGTTGTCCCCGCCGTTGCCCTGTCGCTGTCGCCACCCGCTCAACGCGCGGAGCGCCCGTCGAGTGCCCGCACCCGTGCCCTGCCCGGTGTCGGACCGCGTGCCCGGCGCCGGACCACGTGCCCGTGGCGGTCGCCATGGTCTTGGCGGTCACCCTGCCCGCGCGGGGCGCCGTGCCCCGGTCATGGTTCAGTCAGTCCTCGTCCGTCAGCAACCCCGCGTCGTGCGCCAGCAGCGCGATCTGGACACGGTTGTTGAGGTCGAGCTTGGCGAGGACGCGCGAGACGTGGGTCTTGACGGTGGCGACGCTCATGAACAGCTCGGCCGCGATCTCGGCGTTGGACAGGCCGCGCCCGACGGCGACGGCGACCTCGCGTTCGCGTTCGGCGAGGAGCGCGATGCGCTCGCGCGCGCGGGCGCGCCGGGTGTCGGCCGTCGTACCGGCCGCGTGGGCCATCAACTGGCGGGTGACGGTGGGCGAGAGGACCGGGTCGCCCGCCGCGACCCGCCGTACCGCCTCGACGATCGCGGCGGGCGGGGTGTCCTTGAGGACGAACCCGGCGGCGCCCGCGCGCAGCGCGCGCAGGACCTGTTCGTCGGCGTGGAAGGTGGTGAGGACGACGACCTGCGGGGCGTCGGGGCGGGCGCGCAGCCGTTCGGTGGCGGTCAGGCCGTCGACCGCGGGCATGCGGATGTCCATCAGGACGACGTGCGGGCGGGTGCGGTCGACCAGGTCCTCGACCTCGGCGCCGTCGGCCGCCTCGCCGACGATCTCGATGTCCTCGGCGCCGCCCAGCATGAAGGAGAGACCGGCCCGCACCAGGGGGTCGTCGTCGACGAGGAGGAGTCTGATCGCTGTCATGGCCCTTACGTAATCACGAGGTGGGCGGGTGATCGGGATCGTCACGGACGGGACGGTCACGGGTGGGACGGTCACGGGTGGGACGGTCACGCGTGGAGGGGGGCGGGGGCGGGGTCGCCTCCGCGGGGGCGGTCACGCGGCGGCGGGCCAGGGCAGCCAGGCCCGTACCTCGAAGCCGCCGCCCGCGCGCGGCCCGTGCTCCAGGTGCCCCCCGGCGAGCGTGGCGCGCTCGGTGAGGCCGATGAGGCCCTGGCCGGAACCCGGCACGTGCGGTACCGGGCCGTCGGGCGCGGGGTTGCGGACCGTGACGGTGAGGCCGTCCCCGGGGGCGCCGGTGACCGTGACGGCGGCCTCCGTGCCGGGGGCGTGCTTGCGCGTGTTGGTCAGGCATTCCTGGGTGATGCGGTACGCGGTGCGGCCGACCGACGCCGGGACGCTCGCGGGCTCGGTGACCCGCAGGTCGAGGACGACCTTCATGCCGGCCTCGCGGGACTCGGCGACCAGCGCGTCCAGGGCGGCCAGGGTGGGCTGGGGGCGGCCTCCGTCGTCGGGGTCGCTCGCCCGCAGCACGCCGATGATCTCCCGCAGGTCCTGAAGCGCCTCGTGGGCGCTCTCCCGGATCACCCCGGCCGCCCGCGCGACCTCGGCGCGGGGCGCGTCCGGCCGGAACTCCAGGGCGCCCGCGTGCACGCTGAGCAGGGTCAGCCGGTGCGCGAGGACGTCGTGCATCTCGCGTGCGATGGACTCGCGGGCCAGCCGCTGCGCCTGCTCCGCCCGCAGCTGCGCCTCCGTCTCGGCGTGCCGGGCCCGGTCGCGGAGGCTCAGCAGGAGCTGCCGCTTGGAGCGGACGAACATGCCCCAGCCGATCACCATGACGGTGAACAGGCTGGTCCACACGAGGGCGGCGACGTAGTCGAGGTCGGGGTCGGGGCGGACCCGGAACAGCAGCGGGAGCACCGCGAGCTGGACGCCGCCGACCCAGGCGATGTACCGGAAGGGGCGGTGCACGGCGAGGGTGAAGAAGGCGACGATGCTCGCCCCGGCGGAGACCGTGGAGAGGAAGCCCAGCGGGACCATCGCGGCGGCCAGGGCGACCGGCCAGCGGCGGCGCACCCAGACCGCGGCGCAGGCCACCGCGCCCAGCAGTTGGTCGACCGCCAGGAAGGGTTCGGAGAGGTCGCCCTTCTCGGCGAGCGAGTCGGCGACGACCAGTCCGATGCCGACGGCCAGCAGGAAGCAGGTGAAGTCCACGATCCAGTCGCGTACGGTCCGCCGGGGCCGCCGCCCGCGCCGTCCCGGCCCACCGGCTCCGCCGGACGTGCGGGCGGTCCCGGACGCGCCCGCGTCGCCGGTCCTGCGCTCCCCGGGCAGGCCCGCCGCGTCCAGGTCCAGTTCCTCGGCCACCGCCGACGGCAGCAGCCAGCGCCGTTCCCGGAACACGGGCTGTGTCGGCGCCTCCCGCTCGTCACCGCTCATGTCCCTCATCCTCACCTCACACGTCTCATGGCCGACAAATCTACGCAGCCCGGGGCCGCGGCACCGCCCCGCGACGCCCATCGGCGACCGAAGCGGCGCGGTTCGCCACCAAAGTCGCGGGGCCACCTTCTTTCGGCGCTCGCGGTCGGCCGGAAGTCGGACTTCCGTCGCGGACGCGGCGGCCCCCGGCCGATGGACCCCCGCCCGGCGCGGGGCGAGGGTCTGGAGCATGAAGCATCTGCTGGAGGTCCTGGGGTTCCTCGCGCTGGCCCAGGGCGTCGCCGGGCTGGCGACCGAGTTCACCGACTGGGACTGGGGGATCGTGCAGCGGATCGGGTTCCTGGACGGCTACGAGATCTACGCGAGCGTCGCCCTGCTGGTCCTCGCGTTCGCCCTGTTCGCGGCGGCGGAGAGCGCGAAGGACGGCTGAGGCGGGGAGCCCTTTCCCCAGCGGTCCTGTCCGTACGTCCGCGTGACTGTCCCTACGTCCGCGTGTCCGGCCCGGTGACCCGCCGGGTCAGTCGCTCGCCGCCCTGCGGCGTTCGCGGAAGGACCGCAGGTTGGCCCGGTTGCCGCAGGTGGCCACGTCGTGCCAGACCCGGCTGGCGTTGGGCGAGCGGTCGTAGAACGCGACGGGGCAGCGGGCGTTGCGGCAGACCTTGACCCGGCGCCAGGTGTCCCGGCCCTGTGCCTGGAACGCCTCCAGCAGCAGGAGCGACACGAGCCGGGTCCGGCCGGTGCCGCTCGGCTGCGCGGTGACCGCGCCGTCGACGCCGACCCGCAGCGCCACCTCGCCCGCGACCGCCAGCGGGCCGACGGCGGAAGCGACGGACGAGGCGGGCGTGGCGGCCGTGGCGGCCGTGGGAGGGGACCCGGCGGACGGGCCGCCGCCCGGTGCGAGGTCGCGGGCGTGCAGGGCCTCGCGCACCGCGGTCCGGAGGGCCAGCAGCAGTTCCGCGTCCCCCTCGGCGAGCCGGACGGTCTCCGCGGCCAGGCCGGTCGTGCGGGACCAGCAGTCGAGGGCGGCGTCGAGCCAGCGCTGGGCGCTCTCCCGGTCGGCCAGCAGGTCGGCCACCGGCGGCTCGGAGGCCGGGCCGGTGTTGAGGAAGTCCTGGACGAGCGCCAGTCCACCGGGACCCATCGCGATCGGGAACGGGGCTCGGGACGTGGCGGGCCACTCCATGCGCCGCCCTCCTCTCCCTCGTCCCGCTCACCGGTCAACCGGTCACCCGCTCACCTGCCCTGTCGGCTGCGGCCGGGTCCGATCGTAGCAACCGCACCCTCTTGCCGGAAAGAGGCACCAAGCCTATGGTTCTTTCTCCACCGGCAGGTTGAGGAGATGCGCCATGTCCAGCGATGGCCCGCACGTCGTGCGGCACCCCGGGACGAGCGGCTACGCCGTCGTCCTCGTCCACGGCTTCATGGACGACCGCCACATCTGGGACGGCGTGGCCGCCGCCCTGGGCGAGGCCGGCACGGAGACCGTGCGGCTCGATCTCGCGGGCAGCGGCACCCGCTCCGGCGCCGACGGCCCCTTCACCTACGACCGGCTGGCGGCCGATGTCGTCGAGGTGCTCGACGGACTCACCGAGCCCGTGGTGCTGGTCGGTCAGAGCATGGGCGCGGTGGTGGCCGAACTCGCCGCGGCGGCCCGGCCGCACGCCACCCGGGCCCTGGTACTGCTGACGCCGGTCCCGGCGGCCGGGGTGCCGATGTCGGAGGAGATGCGCGCGGTGTTCGGCCCGGATGAACTCACCGCCGAGTACGTCGAGTTCGGCCGGACCGGCTTCTCCGTCGCGATGCCGGAGGACGCCCTGCGGCAGCAGGTGGCGACCGCGCTGCGAATGCGGGTGTCCACGGCCAGGGAACTGGCGGACTGCTGGATCGACGGCCACCCCGACGGCGGGCGGCCCAGCGCCTACCCGGGTCCCGTGCTCGTCGTGCGCGGCGGCGGCGACCCCTTCGTCACGGAGCGGCTGGTGAAGGACGCGGTCCTGCCGCGCTTCCCCGCCCCGGAGTACGTCACCGTCGAGGAGGTCGGCCACTGGCCGCACGCCGAGCGGCCCGCCGAAGTCGCCGCGCTGCTCGGCGCGTTCCTCGCCCGCCGCGTCGAGCGGGACCCCTGGTCACCGGTCGGCCACCCGTCCTGACCCGGCCGCCGCGCCCCACCCGACGCCGGGCACGCCTCCCGCCCCCCTTCAGACCCCCACCCGTCTCTGCGGATTCCCTCAACTCCCCTTCCAGCGAAGCAAGGTGATGACATGGCGATCACGGACGACAACGCCACCACTGCCGCCCCCTCCTCCCCCTCCGGGCCGGGTGCCGTCGCGGACCCGGGCGGTTCCGTCCTCGACGAGGTGACGGCCTGGTTCTTCGACGACTACATCCCCACCTGGGTCGGCATCGGCAGCGGAACGTCCTCGGACGGGCCGGAGACGATCCTGCGGTACTGGGGGCGCCCCCTGCACGTGGCGTCGGCCGTCTTCAACCAGTGGCTGCTCACGCCCGAGGAGGTGATCGGCTTCCTGGAACTGAACCACGCACCCCTGCGCGAGGGCGGCTACACCCACACCGTGGTGCCCGACCGCCAGGTGACGCTCTACGGACGCAACGCCGCCTCCGTCGACGTGATCTGGTCCCGGCGGCGGGCCGACGAGTCGGAGATCGAGCGGTGGGCGGTGCACTTCGAGGTGCGCCGCACCCAGGAGGGCTGGCGGATGGTCAGCATCGTCGGCGAGGAGACCACGAAGGACGCGCTGGCCGAGATCTGGGTCCGGTAGCCCCCGCTCCCTCGGGCGGCCCGGCCGCGCGACCGGGCCGCCCCCAGCGGACCGGCCACCCCCGCCGATCGGCCGGGTCGCGTTGCGCTCGGGTGTCACCGAACTCCCGCCGGATCCGGCCGGCTTCGCGCCGGGCGAGGTGCGGGTCATCACCCTGGAGGGCCAGCCGATCCACCGCCCGTCGCAGGACTACGCCGTCCACGACGCCGCGCTCGGCCTACTGGAGCAGGGCCGGGTCACCGTACGGGACATGAGGGACCGTCAGCCGTGGCCGACCGACGGGCCCGACTACCCTGTCCACGACGTGCGGTCGCTGCGACCGCTGCGACCGACGGCGGGCGACCCGGTGCCCGGCCGCGGCACCGAGGCGGGCGGCGCGGAGACGTCGCCCGGAGGGAGCGGGACATGACGACGGCTGTGGTGGTCGGCGGCGGACCGAACGGGCTGGCCGCTGCCGCCCTGCTGGCGCGGGCGGGCCTGCGGGTGACGCTCCTGGAGGCCGCCGAGGAGACCGGCGGCGGCACCCGCACCGGGGAGGCGATCCTGCCGGGCCTGCTGCACGACCACTGCTCGGCGATCCACCCCATGGGGGTCACCTCGCCCGCCTTCCGGGCGCTGGAGCTGGAGCGGCACGGGCTGCGCTGGCGGCTGCCGGAGGTGGACTGCGTCCACCCGCTGGACGACGGCTCCGCCGGGGTGCTGCTGCGCTCCGTCGACGACACCGCCCGCCTCCTCGGCCGGGACGGCGACCGCTACCGGGCCCTCGTCGGCCCGTCGGTCCGCCACTGGGAGTCACTGGCCGCCGACGTCATGGGCCCCCTCCTCCGCGTCCCCGCGCACCCCCTGCTGCTGGCCCGTTTCGGCGCCCCGACCGTGCTGCCGGCCACCGTCCTGGCCCGCCTGTTCCGCACCCCCCAGGCCCGCGCCCTGTGGGCCGGGGTCGCGGCGCACGCCTTCCGTCCGCTGTCCCACCCGTTCGGCTCGGCGGTCGGCCTCGGCCTGCTGGCGGCCGGTCACGCGGCGGGCTGGGCGGTCGCCGAGGGCGGCTCGCAGGCCATCGCGCGCGCCATGGAGCGGGTGCTGCGCGCCCACGGCGGCGAGATCCACACCGGGGTACGCGTCACCCGCCACGACCAACTCCCGCCCGCCGACGTCACGTTGCTCGACCTGGACCCGGCCCAGATCGCCCGCCTCTACGGCGACCGCCTGCCGTCACGGGTCCGCGCCGCGTACCGGCGCTACCGGCGCGGCCCCGGCGCCTTCAAGCTCGACCTCGCGGTGGAGGGCGGCATTCCGTGGACCAACCCGCACGCCCGCCGCGCCGGAACCGTGCACCTGGGCGGCCCGCTCGCCGAGGTCGCGCGCGCGGAGAAGGACATCACCGCCGGGCGGATGCCGGACCGTCCCTTCGTCCTGGTCGGCCAGCAGTACCTGGCGGACCCCACCCGCTCGGCCGGGAACGTCCACCCCGTCTGGGCCTACGCCCACGTCCCCCACGGCTACGACGGCGACGCCACGGACGCGATCCTCTCCCAGCTGGAACGCTTCGCGCCCGGCACCCGTGACCGCGTCCTCGGCACCCGCACCACCCGCCCCGCCGACTTCGCCACCGCCAACCCCAACTTCACGGGCGGCGACATCCTCACCGGCGCCGAGACCGTCCCCCGCCTCGTCCTCGGCGCCCGCCCCACCCTCTCCCCCTACTCGGTGGGCATCCCCGGCGTCTTCCTCTGCTCAGCAGCCGCCCCACCCGGCCCCGGCGCCCACGGCATGTGCGGCGCGGGAGCAGCGGAGGCAGCACTGCACCACCTCAAGCACCGTTCGAGCCAGTCCGGGAGAGCGTGAAAACCGAGGCCAGCCCCCCCAGCCCGTCCGGCGTTTGAGGACGAGGCCCGTCCAGGGCCGAAGCGGGGGTCTGGGGGCGGCAGCCCCCAGGGACGGGAAGGGGCGGCGGGGGCGACCCCCTTCACCCACCCACCACCCGATACCGCTCCCGCACCCCCGCCTCCCCCTCCCCCGTCAACGCCCCGAACATCCGCACCCGCGAGATCCCCCCATCGGGATAGATGTCGACCCGCACATGCGTCCCCACAACCACCCCCGCCACCACGAACCGATGATTCGCGTCCGGCTGGAGCCGAGTCCGCCCCACCACCTCCACCCACTCCCCGCCCTCTTCCCCGCCCCCGGCGGAGCCGTCCCGCACGGACACGGAAACCCACCCCGCACTGTTCCCCTTGAGATACGCGGTGTCGATCTCGATGGCCCGCACCGCGCACTGCCCGGCCAACCGGTACCGGATCCAGTCGTGCCCCCGGTCCCGCCGGCGCCGCGTCTCCCACCCGTCGTCCATCTGCCGGGACCGTCCGGGCTGGATGGTGTGGGAGGCGGGTGAGTAGAAGCGGTCGGAGGCGTCCTCGGCCCATCCCCCGTTCTCCAGGGCGAGCACGTCGTAGGTGCCGAGGACGGCGAGCCATGCGGGGTCGGGTACGACTTCGCCGTGGACGCGGAGCCGGGCGATGCCGCCGTCGGGGTACTGCTTGAGCCGCAGGTGGGTGAAGCGCTGTTCGACGTCGACGGCGAACCCGTTGGCGGCGTGGCCGCCGACGGCGGTGCGCGGTACGAGGGTTGTCCAGGTGACGTCGTCGTGGAGGAGTTCGTCGGGTGAGGGCGTCCCGGGCAGGGCGGTGGCTTCGACGGCGACGGCTTGCGGGTAGTTGCCGCGGAAGTGGGCGGTGTCGACGACGATGCCGCGGATCACGCCGGGCGCGCCGAGGCGGATCAGGGCCCAGTCGTGGTCGTCGTCCTCGGGCCAGGGCCGGTCGGCGGAGACGCCGCGCCGTCGGCGGGTCTCCCAGCCGTCCATGATCTTGCCTTTGTGGCCGAAGTGTTCGGGGTCGAAGACGGCGGGGCCGGGCAGGAGCAGGTTCTCGCGGTGGGCGAAGAACTCGTCGTTGGCGGCGATGACGGCGGCGCCGAGCTGCCGTCCGGCGAGGTCGGCGTGGTGGGTGAAGGGGAAGTCGGCGGTGCGGTGGTCGGCGTAGGGGTCGCCGCCGCCGTAGGGCTGGGCGTCGCCGGTGAAGCGGGGAATGGCCGTCACGGTGATCGGGGTCCTTCCGGGTCGGCCGGGCTGCGGCAGGTGCGGGCGGGGACGGAGACGGATGAAAACGGATGAAGACGGATGGGGGCAGGCGGGGCTGGAAGGGAACGGCAGCCGACGTCGCCGTCAGCCCGTACGGCTGAGCAGCCTCCCCTTCGGCGGTGTGAACTCCCCTTCGGAGAAGACGCGTTCCCCGCGCAGCCAGGTGGAGCGGACGACGCCGTGGAGGGTGCGTCCGGCGTAGGCGGTGACGCGGTTGCGGTGGTGGAGGGCGGCCGGGTCGACGGTGAAGGTCTCGTCGGGGGCGAGGACGGCGAAGTCGGCGTCGCGGCCGGGGGCGATGGCGCCCTTGCGGTCGAGGCCGGCGAGGGCGGCGGTGCGCGCGGACATCCAGCGGACGACGTCCGTCAGGTCGTGGCCGCGGCGCCGGGCCTCGGTCCAGACGGCGGGGAGGCTGAGCTGGAGGCCGGAGATGCCGCCCCAGGCGGTGGCGAAGTCGGCGGTCTTGAGGTCGGCGGTGGACGGGGAGTGGTCGGTGACGACGCAGTCGACGGTGCCGTCGGCGAGGGCCTGCCACAGGAGGTCCTGGTTGGCGGCCTCGCGGATCGGCGGGCAGCACTTGAACTCGCTGGCGCCGTCGGGGACTTCCTCGGCGGTGAGGGTGAGGTAGTGCGGGCAGGTCTCCACCGTGATGCGGACGCCGTCCGCCTTCGCCGCGGCGATCAGGGGCAGCGCGTCGGCGGAGGAGAGGTGCAGGACGTGCACGCGGGCGTCCGACTCGCGGGCGAGGGAGATCAGTTGGGCGATGGCGCTGTCCTCGGCGGCGCGGGGGCGGCTGGCGAGGAAGTCGGCGTACCGGGGGCCGCCGCGCTGCGGGGCGGCGTCGAGGCGGTGCGGGTCCTCGGCGTGGACGATGAGCAGGCCGCCGAAGGCGGTGATCTCGGCGAGGGAGCGGGCCAGGTGCGCGGGGTCGAGGTGGGGGAACTCGTCGACGCCGGACGGGGAGAGGAAGGCCTTGAAGCCGTGGACGCCCGCCTCGTGCAGGGGGCGGAGGTCCTTGACGTTGTCGGGCAGGGCGCCGCCCCAGAAGCCGACGTCGACGTGCGCTTTGGGGGCGGCGACCCGGCGTTTGGTGCGCAGGTGGTCGACGGTGGTGGTGGGCGGGAGGGAGTTGAGCGGCATGTCGACGAGGGTGGTGATACCTCCGGCGGCGGCGGCGCGGGTGGCGGTCCAGAAGCCTTCCCAGGCGGTGCGGCCGGGGTCGTTGACGTGGACGTGGGTGTCGACGAGGCCGGGCAGCAGGACGTCGTCGCCGAGGTCCTCCAGGCGGGTGCCGGGTGGGACGGGCGTGTCGTGGGGCAGGACGGCCGTGATCGTGCCGTCGGAGACGGCGACCGCGGCGGCGCGGGTCCCTTCCGGTGTAACGACGCGCGTCGAGCGCAGTACCAGTGGAGCCTCGGACACCCGGTCCCCTCTCTGCCCGCGGTCCGCACGCGCTCCGCCTGCCCGCGGTCGGCCCGCACCCGTCCGTCGGCCTCCGGTGCGCGGGGTTCACGTGGCCGTGACGCCCGCGTAACGAATTTCAACGTTCTGTTGAAGGAGTCTTCACTCCCGCCCCGCACGCCGTCAAGAGTTCCCCGTCGCCCCGGCGCCGACCACCGTCACCCTGGAGTTTTCCACTGAATGGAATAGGCTTTCCGTCTGCCAGAACGTGGTGCCGTACGGCCGGGCCGTCGACCGGCCGCCGGGTAGGCTTCAGCTCTTCCCGACCGTGCCGAAAGGAACGCGCCGTGCCCCCGTCGAGCGCCCGCACCACCGACTCCGCCAAGTCCACGACCGGCGGCGTCCAGTCCCTGGAGCGCGCCTTCGACCTGCTGGAGCGGATGGCGGACGCGGGCGGCGAGGTCGGGCTGAGCGAGCTGTCCGCGAGCAGCGGCCTGCCCCTGCCCACCATCCACCGCCTGATGCGCACCCTGGTGGCCTGCGGTTACGTCCGCCAGCAGCCCAACCGGCGGTACGCGCTCGGCCCGCGCCTGATCCGGCTCGGCGAGTCCGCGTCCCGGCTGCTCGGCACCTGGGCGCGGCCGTATCTGGCGCGTCTGGTGGAGGAGACCGGCGAGACGGCGAACATGGCGCTCCTCGACGGCGACGAGGTCGTCTACGTGGCGCAGGTGCCGTCGAAGCACTCGATGCGGATGTTCACCGAGGTCGGCCGCCGTGTCCTGCCGCACTCGACCGGGGTGGGCAAGGCGCTGCTCGCCGGACTCGCGGACGAGGAGGTGCGGGCGCTGCTGGCCCGCACGGGCATGCCGGCCGCGACCGAGCGGACGATCACCACCCCGGACGGTTTCCTCGCCGCGCTCGCCGAGGTCCGCCGGGGCGGGTTCGCGGTGGACGACAACGAGCAGGAGATCGGCGTCCGGTGCCTCGCCGTGCCCGTGCCCGACTCCCCGACCGCGGCCGCCGTGTCCATCTCGGGCCCGGCGGGCCGGGTCACCGAGTCCGCGACGGAACGGATCGTGCCGGTGCTCCAGCAGGTGGCGGCGGAACTGTCGCAGGCCCTGTCGAACCCCGGCGGCCCGCCCGCCTGACCCGGCCCGCCTCTCCCCCACCTCGCCCCCGTCCCTCCGTCTCCCCATCACCCCGTCTCCCCAGTCCCCTCGTCCGCACGTCCCGTCATCCGCGCGGCGGTCGGCCGAACAGTTCCACGGCGTGACGTACGTCCGTGAGCGCGCGGGTCAGGGCGCTCACCGAGCCGATCGCGCCCGCGACCAGCAGCAACGAGCGGCGCAGCCGGGGTGGTTCGGGGACGCCGTGGGTCACCATCGCGGCGAGCGCGGCGAGTTCGTCCTCGGCGATCACCCGGTCCGGGAACTCGGCCGGAAGCGCGGCGAGTTCGCGCCGCAGCCGGGCGACCGCCGTCCGCAGTCCCACGACCCTCGGGTCTTCTTCGCTGCCGGTCACTGCCCTCTGCCCCACGCTCCGCACCACGGCCCTCCCCACCCAGGGCGCGCTGTCACCGGACCACCTCCGGACGGTGGTCGGCCGTCCGAGGACGCGGGCCAGTAAACGCCACCCGGCACCCGCCGCGCCACACCGCGGACCGAAATCCCGCCCCGCGCGGCGGCCCCGCGACGGTACGCCGCTGTCGCTCCGTCAGGTATGCAGGAGGGCATGAACGATCAGGAAGGCAGCACGGACGACACGGCGGACCGGGTCACCGGTCTGCTCCTCGCCGCGGGCGGCGGGCGGCGCCTCGGCGGACACCCCAAGGCCCTGCTGACGCTCCACGGGCGCCCGCTCGTCGAGCACGCGGTCGCGGAACTGCGGGCCGCGGGCTGTACGCGCGTCCACGTGGTCCTGGGCGCCGCCGCCGACACCGTCCGGCAGCGGGCGCGGCTGGCGGGCAGCGTGGTGGTGGTCCATCGGCGGTGGGCGGACGGCATGGGCGGCTCGCTGCGGGCGGGGCTGGACTCGCTGGCCGGTACGGGGGCGCGCGCGGCGCTGGTCGCGCTGGTGGACCAGCCGGGCATCGGGGCGGCGGCCCTGGCGCGGGTCCGGGCGGCCTACGAGGGCCCGGCGTCGCTGGTGTCGGCCGCCTACGACGGGCGGCGCGGGCACCCGGTGCTGCTCGGCGCCGACCACTGGGCGGGCGTGGCGGCGACCGCGACGGGCGACCGGGGCGCGCGGGCCTACCTCGCGGCACACGCGGACACGCTCCGGCTCGTGGAGTGTGGGGACGTGGCCCGCCCGTACGACATCGACACCCCCGCCGACCTGAGACACGTGAACGGCCTCGGCACACCCGGCGACGTCGGCGGGCCGGACGGCCCCGGTCGTCCGCGCGGTCTCGATGGTCCGTTCGGTCTCGGTGGGCCGGACGGCCCGGAGCCGCCACCCACTGCCACCCACCGTTGAACTTCCACAATGAGGAAACTAATATCCACATCCGGAGTGTCCCGCCCGTCGAAGGAAGTGACCGCTCATGTCCGCACCAGCGCCGACCCCGGCCGTCGTCGACGCCGAGCCCCTGCCCCGGCAGGCGGAGGTCCTCACCGACGCGGCCCTCGCCTTCGTGGCCGACCTGCACCGCCGGTTCACCCCGCGCCGGGACGAACTGCTGGCCCGCCGCGCCGAGCGCCGCGCCGAGATCGCCCGCACCGGAACCCTCGACTTCCTGCCGGAGACGGCCGCGATCCGCGCCGACGACTCCTGGCGGGTGGCGCCCGCTCCGCAGGCTCTGGACGACCGCCGGGTGGAGATCACCGGGCCGACCGACCGGAAGATGACCGTCAACGCCCTCAACTCCGGGGCGCGGGTGTGGCTCGCGGACTTCGAGGACGCCTCCGCGCCCACCTGGGAGAACGTCGTCCTCGGCCAGCTCAACCTGATCGACGCCTACAGCGGCCGGATCGACTTCACCGACCCGGTCTCCGGGAAGGCGTACGCGCTGCGCCCGGCCGGGGAACTGGCCACCGTGGTGACCCGGCCGCGCGGCTGGCACCTGAACGAGCGTCATCTGCGGGTCGACGGCGCGGAAGTGCCGGGCGCGCTGGTCGACTTCGGGCTGTACTTCTTCCACAACGCGCGACGGCTGCTGGACCTCGGGAAGGGACCGTACTTCTATCTCCCGAAGACCGAGTCGCACCTGGAGGCCCGGCTCTGGAACGACGTGTTCGTCTTCGCGCAGGACCGGCTCGGCGTCCCGCAGGGCACGATCCGGGCGACCGTCCTCATCGAGACCATCACGGCCGCCTTCGAGATGGACGAGATCCTCTACGAACTCCGCGACCACGCCTCCGGGTTGAACGCGGGCCGCTGGGACTACCTGTTCTCCATCGTGAAGAACTTCCGTGACGGCGGCGCCAAGTACGTCCTCCCGGACCGCAACGCGGTCACGATGACCGCCCCGTTCATGCGCGCCTACACCGAACTCCTCGTCCGCACCTGCCACCGGCGGGGCGCGCACGCGATCGGCGGGATGGCCGCTTTCATCCCCTCCCGGCGCGACCCCGAGGTCAACAAGGTGGCCTTCGAGAAGGTCCGCGCGGACAAGGACCGCGAGGCGGGCGACGGGTTCGACGGGTCCTGGGTCGCCCACCCGGACCTGGTGCCGATCGCCCTGGAGTCCTTCGACCGCGTCCTCGGCGACCGGCCCCACCAGAAGGACCGGCTGCGCGAGGACGTCCACGTCACGGCGGCCGACCTGCTCGCCGTCGACTCGCTGGAGGCGCGGCCAACGTACGACGGGCTGGTCAACGCCGTCCAGGTCGGCATCCGGTACATCGAGGCCTGGCTGCGCGGGCTCGGCGCGGTCGCCATCTTCAACCTGATGGAGGACGCGGCCACCGCCGAGATCTCCCGCTCGCAGATCTGGCAGTGGATCGACGCGGGCGTGGAGTTCGAGCACGACGGCGCGACCGTGCGGGCCACGCCGGAGCTGACGCGGGAGATCGCCGCCCGCGAACTCGCCGCCGTACGCGCCGAGATCGGTGAGGAGGCCTTCGCGGGCGGGCACTGGCAGGAGGCGCACGACCTGCTGCTGACGGTCGCCCTGGACAAGGACTACGCCGACTTCCTGACCCTCCCGGCGTACGAGCGGCTCAGGGGCTGACCTCGCCGGACGCGCCGCGCTCCGAGTGGCCCAGGGACTTCCCCGGGGCCACCCGGTCGCGGACGACCCGCTTGACGGCCGTCGGCTCAGGGAAGCCCTGCTCGCGCCGGTCCCAGACGACCTCGTCGTTCACCCGGACCACGAACACGCCGCCGCGGCCCGGCTTGAGGGCCAGTTCGGTCAGCTCGGCCTCGAAGGTGGTGAGCAGTTCCTGCGCCAGCCAGGCCGCACGGGGCAGCCAGCGGCACTGGGTGCAGTACTCGATCTCGACGCGGCGGGGCTGCTCTGCGGGGCTCTGGTCGGCGGGGGCGTCGTGCGCCGGGTCCGGCGGGTTCTCGGTGGTGTTCATCGCGGAGATTGTCACCCATCCCGGAGCGCGCGTCGGCCCCCGCCCCGAGGCGTCCCAGCCACCGGCCCGAGGAACACCCCGGCTGACCTCGTCGCCGTCAGCCCAGGTGGATGGACCAGTCCTGTTCCGCCGCCGGTCTCCCGTGCAGGTCGGGGACGCGTTTCAGCCAGTCCGGGCGTTCCTGGCGGGTCCTGGCCGTGCGGCGGGCGTCCTCGGCGGCCAGTTCCTCGCGGGTGGGGAAGTCGGTGGGCAGCCAGGCGGCGGAGGCCTCCACGCGCGCGTGGAGATGCGCGACGTACGCGGCGCGGGCCGCGTCGGGCCCGTCGAAGGCGGGGTCGTCGGCGAGCCAGGCGTCCGGCACCTCGGCGACGACGGCCCGCAGCAGGTCCTCGGTGACGCGGGGCGCGAGCGCGGCGTCTGCGGCGGTCACGTCGGGGGCGTAGCGGCCGAGGGCGTGGTGGCGGAAGTCGTAGCGCCGGGTGGGGTCGGCGCCGTCCCAGCGGTGGTGGAAGACGAGGGCGGCGCCGTGGTCGATGAGCCAGAGCCGGGCGGGCACCGTGCCGGACGTCGGCCACACCATCAGGTTCGAACTGTGCACCGTACGGTCGACGTTGGCGGTCAGCGCGTCCAGCCAGACGATCCGTCCGGCCTCCTCGGGGTCCACCGGGAAGACCTGCGCGACCTCGGGGGTGAAGTCGCGGGCGCCCGGCAGGTGGTCCATGCCCAGGTTGAGGCCGGGGCTCGCGGCGTGCAGGTCGCGGACCTCCTGGTGGGGCTCGGCGTCGGCGATCGCGGGGTCGAAGTCGACCAGGACCAGTTCGGGGAAGCGCAGCCCCAGCGCCCGCGCCAGCTCCCCCACCACGACCTCGGCGACGAGCGCCTTGCGCCCCTGCGCGGACGCCGTGAACTTGACGACGTACGTGCCGAGGTCGTCGGCCTCGACGACGGCGGGCACGGAGCCGCCGGAACGCAGGGGTTCGACGTAGCGGGTGGCGACGACCTGTCTCAGCATGGCGCGGGACCCCTCAGTTCACCCATCCGGGGATAGTAACCAAAGGTGGGGGCCAGGGCGGACCGCCCCGCGTGCCACACCGCGCGCACCGCCCCGCGTGGCACGCCGCCGCCCCGCCGCCCCGTCGGCCGTCAGGACGTCGCCGGATGCCCGTCCGCGGAGAGTGTGGCGACGTAGTCGTCGTCGGCGAGGGGGCCGCGGGTCACGCCGTCGGGTACGCCGAGCACGTCCAGCACCGTGTCCACGTGGGGCGCCAGGCCCCGGACGGTCTCGGCCAGCCGGTCCGGGAGGGTGCGGGACTCCTCGACGGTGAGCAGTCCGGCCTCGTGGAACCAGCCCGTGTCGGCCAGGGTCTCCTCGGCGCAGAACAGCAGGTGGAGAGCGCGGCGGACGTCAGGGCCGTTCGGCGCACCGGGCGCGGGGAGCGCGGCGTGGGACGCCTCGGCGGTGACGCGGGTGAGGTGCGCGGCGGCGAACCGTTCGGCCAGGTCGCTCGCGTCGTCCCAGGCGCGGAAGCCGTCGGTGCCCGCGGCCTCGGCGGCGCGCAGGGCGCCGGTCAGCCGCTCGTGGAGCAGGCGCTCGCGGGCCCGGAACAGCGTGGTCCACCGGTCGGGCCCGTCCCCGGCCGGGGGCGTGTAGCCGGTGCCCGCGGCCATGGAGCGGGCCGCGTCGAGGAGGATCAGCCGGTTGTCGCCACCCGCGGATTGAAAGGCGAGAGCGAGCCCGTGGTGGCCGAGCAGCCGGTTCTCGGAGAAGAACGAGACGGCACCGGCGGCGGACCGGCTCCGGGCGACCGCCGTCTCCGCGAGCCGGGCGGCGGCGGCCTTGGCCAGCGCGCAGCGGCGCATCACCTCGGGCGCGGGGCCGCTGCCGCGTCCGCCGCCGCCGGGGACGGACCAGCAGTCCTCGGTGACGGTGCGGGCCAGGGCGGTGGCCGCCCGCGCGCGGGCGGCGGCGCCGAACAGGAGGCGCCGCTGGTGGTGGTGGGCGAGGGCGGGCACGTCGCCCGCGAGCCGGTCGTGGGTGCGGCGGCGGACCGCGTGCCGCAGAGCGAGGGCGGTCACGGCGCGCGCCGTCGCGGCGAGGCCCGCCGTGACGGCGCCGCAGGCGAACCGGCTCATGCCGAGGCTGCGCGCGGTACGGGCCGCGGGGTCGGCCAGCGGGTCGTGGAACCGGCCGTCGGCGTCGAGGGTGGCGCCGTCGGCGAGCCAGCGGTGCCGGGGCAGCCGTACGCCGTCGAAGGCGACGGTGGCGTAGTCCAGCGGCAGCAGGGCGGTCGGGGGCCGCCGCCGTACGACCACGCCGGGCAGCGGCGCGTGGTCGTCGGCGAGGGGGACGAGGAACAGGAACGTGCCGCGGTCGGCGCCGCCCGCGTGCAGGCGGGCGCTGACGACGGCGAGCCGCGCGACGCCCGGCAGGCCCACGTTGGGCGGGTACTTGGCCGCGCCGGGTTCCGGCGTGTCGAGGACGAACCCGTCGGTCGCGGGGTCGTACGTGGCGCGGGTGCGGATGTCCGCGCTGCTGCTGCCCCGGCCGAGTTCGGTCATCAGGGCGGCGCCGACGGCGTCGGCCGAGGCGAGCGCGGCGACGTCGTCGGGCCGGGCCCCGTGGTCCAGGGCGGGCCCGATGGTCATGCAGTGGTGGAGGAACAGGACGTGGAAGAGGACCGGGTCGGTCATCGCGGCCAGTTCGAGCAACTGCCGCAGCCTGCGGTGGTCCGCGAGCAGCGGCTTCTCCCCGCCGAGGGCCGCGGTGATCCGCCGCAGGCCCGCGTACGCCCACGCGGCGGGGTCGGGGTCGCCGGAGGCGAACCGGTCGAACGACGCGTCGGTGAGGAGGTCGACGAGGTCCCGGTCGTACGGGGCGGTCATGGCTGTGGCTTCCTTCGCGGTCGGGGCGGGGGCGGGGGCCGGGCGCGGGTCCGGGGCGGGCGGCGCGGTCACCGGGCGGCCAGCCAGTCGGCGACGAGGGCGGCGGCCGAGGCCGCGCGGGGCGCGTCCATCATCGTGAAGTGGTCGCCGTCGGCGGTGGCGGTGTCGTCGGCGGCCGGACGGCGGGCCTCCGGCGCGTCCGGCGGGGTGCCGGGCAGCGGGCGGGCGGCGCGGACCAGGAGGGTCGGGGTGGCGGCCGGGGTGCCGGTGAGGTCGCCGAGCAGCCGCAGGTAACCCCCCGCGGCGGTGAGGCGGGTGACTCCGGTCCCGGCGGACCCGAGCAGGTCGTGACGGGCGGCGGAGGCGGCGAGGAACCGGGACAGCGGCCCGGCGTCGAGGAGGCCGTCGCCCTCGAAGGTGTCCAGTAGGACGAGGCCCGCCGCGGGCCGCCCGAGCCGTTCCAGGCGGGCGGCGAGCGCGCGGGCGACGAGGCCGCCCGAGGAGTGCCCGCACAGGACGTACGCGGTGCCCGGCCCGAGCCGCGTCAGGGCCGCCGTCTGCACGGCGAGCAGCGCCTCGGCGTCCCCCGGCAGGGCCTCCCCTGGGGCGAAACCGGGGTGTGGGAGGGCGTCGACGCGGTGGCCGCCCGGAAGGAGGTGGGCGAACGCGGCGTACTCGTGCGGCCCCGACAGCGGCACGAGGGACGGCAAACACACCAGGGCGGGCGCGGTGTCCCCGTCGGCCAGCCGCACGGCCGGGGGGAGGTGGGCGGCGTGGGAGGCCGCGTCGAACGACGGCCGCAGCAGGGCGGCGTCCCCGACGAGGCGCAGGGCCACATCGGCGCGGCCCGCGGCCAGGGCCCGCCGGTAGAGGGCTTCGAGACCGTCCGGGAGTTCGCCGTGCGGCTCTCCGCCGTACGGCCCCTCGGTGTAAGGGAGTTGGGCGTCCGGGGCTGGTGCGCGGTGAAGCTGGGCCAGGAGGGCGGTGAGGTGGCGGGTCAGCGCGGCGGGGGTGGGGTGGTCGAAGACGGCGGTGGCGGACAGCCGTACGCCGAGGCGGTGGGTGAGGCGGGTACGCAGGTGGGTGGCGGACAGCGAGGTCATCCCGGCGGAGAGGAACGTCTCGTCCGGTGCCGGTCCGGCGCCGTCCGCGTAGCCGAGGATCTCGGCGGTGAGGGCCTGTACGAGGTCCAGGACGTCGGCCGCGCCGACCGGCGGCTCCGTCACGGGGGCCGGGGGTGCGGGGGCCGGTTGCGGGGTGGGGGCGGTCGTACGGCCTGGGAGGGTGAGCCAGTGGCGGGTGCGCTCGAACGGGTACGTGGGCAGGTCGACCAGCCCAACTCCCGCTTCTGGCTCGGGTATCGCCGTGTCCCAGCGGACGGGTACGCCCGCCACGAACGCCTCCGCGGCGGACAGCAGGAACCGTTCGGGGCCGCCCTCGCCGCGTCGGAGGGTGCCGACGGCGGTGGCGGGCCGGTCCGCCGCCTCCGCGGTCTCCAGGACGGCGTGGGTGAGCAGCGGATGCGGGCTCATCTCCAGGAACGCGGTGCAGCCGTCGGCGAGGGCCGCCGTCACCGCCGCCGCGAACTCGACGGGGCGGCGCAGGTTGCCGTACCAGTACTCCGCAGTGAGCGCGGTGGTGTCGAGGAGCGCGCCCTCGGCCGTCGAGTAGAAGGGGACTTCCGCCGGGCGGGGGACGAGATCCGCGAGGCCGGTGAGCAGGGCGGCGCGGAGGGGCTCGACGGCGGCCGAGTGGGAGGCGTAGCCGACGGGGACGGCGCGGGCGCGGACGCCCTCGGCGGTCAGTCCGGCGACCAGCCGGGCGACGGCGGCGGGCGGACCGGTCACCACCGTGGCGCGGGGCGCGTTGACCGCGGCGACCGTGAGCGAGGCGGTCTCCGGGTCGGCCGAGGCGGCGATCCGGGCCACGGTGTCCCGCCGGGACAGGGCGACGGTGGCCATCGCGCCCGGGGGCAGCGCGCGGACGGCGGCGGCGCGCCGGGCCACGACGGCGCACGCGTCCTCCAGACCGAGGGCGCCCGCCACGTGGGCGGCGGCGATCTCGCCCTGGCTGTGCCCGATGACGGCGTCGGGGCGGACGCCGTGAGCACGCCACTGCGCGGCGAGGGCGACCATCACCGCGAAGAGCGCGGTCTGCGCCACGTCGTCCCGCGTCAGCGGCGGGGCACCGGGGGCGCCGCGCAGGACGTCGGCCACCGACCAGTCGACGTGCGCGGCGAGCGCCCGGTCGCAGGCGGCGAGGGAGTCCGCGAACGGCCCTTCCGTGTGAAGGAGTTCGGCGGCCATGCCGGGCCACTGGGCCCCCTGGCCGGGGAACACGAAGACCGTACGGGTGCGGGGGCGGGCGCGTCCGGTGACGACCCGCGGATGCCACTCCCCCTCGGCCACCGCCCTTAGCCCGCGCCGGAGTTCGTCGGGGTCGCCGTCGGCCACGATCACGGCCCGGTGGTCGAACACGGTCCGGGTGAGGGCGAGTTGGCGTGCGGCGGCGGGGTCGGTGATCTCCGGGATCTCGGCGAGCGCGGCGGCCGTGGCACGCAACGCGGCCGGGGTCCGGGCGGACAGGACCCAGGGCAGGGGCTGCGCATCCGGGTGGGGGTGCCTAGGGGGCTGCGGGTGCGGAGAGGACTGCGGATGCGGGTGGGGCTGTGCGTCGGGGTGGGGTGGTTCCTGGAGGATCAGGTGGCCGTTGGTGCCGCTGATGCCGAAGGCGGACACGGCCGCGCGGCGGGGCCGTGGTCCCGGGGGCCAGGGCAGCGCGTCACGCAGGAGCCGGACGGGTCCGTCGCTGTCCGCGTCCAGTCCGGGGTGCGGTGCGTCGGCGTGCAGCGTGCGGGGCCGGGTGGCGTGACGCAGGGCGAGGACGGTCTTGATGACCCCGGCGACCCCGGCGGCCGCCTGTGTGTGTCCGATGTTGCCTTTGACCGAGCCGAGCCCGAGCGGCCGTGCGGCGGGCCGGTCGGTGCCGTAGACGGCGAGGAGGGCTTCGGCCTCGATCCGGTCGCCCAGCGGGGTGCCGGTGCCGTGCGCCTCGACCAGATCGATGTCGGCGGCCGAGAGCCGCGCGTCCGCGAGGGCCTGCCGGATGACCTGCTCCTGCGCCGGACCGCTGGGCGCGGTGAGGCCGTTGCTGGCACCGTCCTGGTTCACGGCCGACCCGGCGAGCACCGCGAGCACCGGATGCCCCGCGCGGACGGCGTCCGAAAGCCGCTCCAGGACGAGGACCGCGGCGCCCTCGCCCCAGGCGGCCCCGTCGGCGGACGCGGCGAAGGGCTTGCACCGGCCGTCGGCGGAGAGCGCGCCCTGCCGTCCGAAGTCCACGAAGGAGGCGGGGGTGGACATGACGGTGGCCCCGCCCGCGAGCGCCAGCCGGCACTCGCCGCGCAGGAGGGAGTGGCGGGCCAGGTGGAGGGCGACGAGGGAGGACGAGCAGGCGGTGTCGACGGTCAGCGCGGGGCCCGTCAGCCCGAGGGTGTAGGCGATGCGCCCGGAGGCGACGGAGGCCGCGTTCCCGGTCAGCAGGCTGCCGTCGTGGGCCTCGGGGTGCTCGTGGAGGCGGGGCGCGTAGTCGGACGCCATCATGCCGACGAAGACGCCGGTACGGGAGCCGCGCAGGGTGGCCGGGTCGGTCCCGGCGCGCTCCAGCGCCTCCCAGGCGGTCTCCAGGAGGAGCCGCTGCTGCGGGTCCATGGCCGTCGCCTCACGGGGCGCGATCCCGAAGAAGCGGGCGTCGAACCCGGCGACGTCGTCGAGGAAGCTTCCCCCGCGCGCCGGGGTCGACCCGGGGTGGCCGGGGTCGGGGTGGCGCAGGGCGGCGAGGTCCCAGCCGCGGTCGGCGGGGAAGTCGCCCAGTGTCTCCCGCCCGTCGGCGACGATCCGCCACAGGTCGTCCGGGGTGCGGACGCCGCCGGGGAAGCGGCAGCCGATCCCGGTGATGACGACGGGGTCGGCGCGGGCGGCCGAGGCGGCGGCCGAGGCGGGGCCCGCGCGCCCGTCCGCACGGCGGCCCGTGTCCACCGCGTCCGCCATGTCCGCCGCTTCCCCCGCTTCCGCCTCTTTCACGATGCCCGTCCCCGTCCGTGTCCCGGAGGCTTCGGCCGCGAGGGCGAGCAGGTGGGCGGCGAGGGACGGCGGGGTCGGATGGCCGAAGACGGCCGTGCCGGAGACGGGCAGACCGGTCCGCGCGGCCAGGACCGCCGCCAGGCGCACCGCGGCGAGGGAGCCGATCCCCCGGTCACGGAACGAGGCGTCCGGGGAGACGTCCTGGCCGCCGGGACCGGTGTCGGGACCAGTGTCGGGGGCGGTGTCGGGGGCGGTGTCCGTGGCCTCCCGTACGGCTTCCTCGACGAGGTCGCGGGCCCGGCGCAGGCGTTCCGCCGGGCCGAGGGCGGCCAGCGCGGCGGCCCACCCGGGGTCTGCGCCCGGCGCCGGGGCCGCCAGCAGGGACGCCAGCGCGGCCCGCGCGACCTTTCCGGTGGGGGTCATCGGGACCTCGTCGACGAGGAGCAGGTCGAGCGGCCACTTGTACTCCGCGACCCCCTTGGCCCGCAGGTGGGCCCGGACCTCGTCGAGGCCGACGTCGGCCCCGGGGCGCGGGGTGGCCACCAGGCAGGGGATCTCGCCCAGCCGGGGGTCCGGGCGGGCGCCGACCGCGAGGGCCGCGAAGGGCAGGCCGGCGAGCAGGCCCTCGACCTCGGAGGCGCTGAACTTCGTCCCGCCGACGTTGATCAGCTCCGCCTCCCGGCCCCGGTAGGAGAAGGAGCCGTCGGCGTGGCGGACGGCCCGGTCGCCGGTGCGCAGCCAGCCGTCGCCCGTGAACGCGGCCCGGGTCGTGGCGGGGTCGCCGAGGTAGCCGCGGAACAAGTGCGCTCCTCGGAAGTGGAGTTCGCCGGTCTCTCCGTCCGGGCACGGCGTCCCGTCGGGCGCGGCGACGCGGGCGGCGCTGCCGGTGACGGGGCGGCCGATGCCGCGTACGGCGGCCTCGGGCGGATCACCGGGCCGCGTGTACGTGCCCGCGCCCAGTTCGGACATGCCCCACTGCACGACGGTTGTGGCGCCCAGCAGCCGCCGTACGTCGGTGACCAGGTCGCCGGGGACGGCGGCGCCGCCGGTCCGCACCTCGTGCAGCCGTACGTCGGCCTCGGGCGCGGTCGGGTCCGCCGCGCGCCGGGTCAGGTCGCGGAGTTGGGCGGGGACGGCGAAGAGGACGGTGCGCTCGCCGGGGTCGGCGAGGGCGCGCAGGGCGTCGACGTCCCAGGCGGGCAGGAGGGCCTGACGGGCGCCGGTCAGGAGGGTCAGGTGGACCGACAGCAGGCCGAACAGGTGGGTGAAGGGGCTGGCGCTGATCAGGGTCCGGTCGGCGTCGGCCCGGCCGTCCTCGGCGACCGCCGCCGCGTTGGACAGGAGTCCGCCGTGGCTGTGCAGGCAGATCTTGGGGCGGGCCGAGGTGGTGCCGGAGGACGGCAGCAGGACGAACGGCGCGTCGGGCGTGACCGGGACGGGGTCGGGTCGGGCACCGGCGTGCGCGCGGACGAGGTCCGTGAACGACGAGACGGTGGTGGGGTGTTGGGGGTCGGCGGGACCGGCCGGACCCGTGAGGCCCTCCGGACCGGCAGGGGCGTCCGGCGGGCCGGAGGTGACCAGTGTGTGCCGTACGCAGGCGGGACGGGCCGTCGGCAGGGCACCGGCCGCGTCGGCGGAGACCACGAGCAGCCGGGCCCCGGCCCGTTCCAGCAGGGCCCGCACCTCCCGCTCCCCGAGGGCCCGGTGCAGGGGCAGCATCACCGCCCCGGCGGCGGCGATCGCCACGTGCGCGAGAAGGAACTCCCACGAGTTGGGGAGTTGTACGGCCACGACGTCCCCGGCGCCGACGCCGAGCCGCCGCAGCCCGGCCCCGAGCGCGGCGGACTCCTCGTCCCACTGCCGCCAGGTCCACCGGCGCCGCGCGCCCCGTACCCCGTACGCGTCGCCGCGGGTGGCCACGGCCTCGGCGAACACGTCGGGCAGTGTGCGGAAGGTGTCGCCGCGCGCGGGGGCAGGGGGCCGGACGAGGTAGTCGTCAGGAGTGAGGGGCATGGGAGGGCTCCGGGCTGGGGGTGCGGCGGGCGCGGATCAGGTGGGCGTCCAGCGGCAGGGGCGACACCGCGCCCGGGGTGAAACCGGCGGCGGTGAGGAGACGGCCGTAGTGGGCGGCCGTCCGCTCCCGGCCGCCGACGTTGCAGAGCATGTGGACGTCCCAGGCCGGGGCGAGCGAGGGCCGGCTGTCCTCGGGCAGGACGCGTTCGACGAGCAGCAGCCGCGCGCCCGGCGCCATCGCCGCCGCGCACCGGCGCAGGAGGGCGGCGCAGGTCTCGTCGTCCCAGTCGTGCAGCACCCGCGACAGCAGGTAGACGTCCCCGCCGGTCGGGACGGAGGTGGTGAAGTCGCCCGCCACGAAGGTGCAGCGGTCCGCGCACCCGGCCCGCGCGAGGCGTTCGCGGGCGGCCTCCAGGGTGCCGGGCCGCTCCAGCAGGACGCCGCGCAGGTGGGGGTGGCGGGTCAGGATTCCGGCCAGGAGTTCGCCGTTGCCGCCCGCGACGTCGACGACGACGGAGGCCGTCGAGAGGTCGACGAGTCCGGGGATCGGGTCGAACATCTCGGCGCTGGCCGCCATCGCCCGCTCGAAGAGGTCCGCGAGCCGCGGGTCCGCGGCGAAGTGGTCGAAGTGGCCCCGGCCGTGGAGGCGGGCGAAGCCGTCGCCGCCCGTGCGGACGGAGTGCGCCAGCTCCGCGAAGGACCGGTAGAAGGGGCCGCCGTACAGGAGCGCGAGGGGCCGCAGCGAGCGGGGCGCGTCCTCGCGCAGCAGCCGTCCCGTCGCGGAGAGGGCGTACGCGTCTCCCCGGCGCTCCAGGAGTCCGAGGGCCGCGAGGTAGCGCAGCAGGCGGGCTAGGGGATCGGGCCGGGCGCCGACGCGTTCGGCCAGCTCCGGGAGCGCGGGCGCCTCGTCGGGGGTTCCGGGGGCCGGAAGGTGGTCGGCTATGCCCAACTCGGCGGTGACGGCGACAGCTTGGGTGGCCCAGGCTCCCGTCATGAGTTCCAGGAGCCTGCGGGCGGGTTCCGTCGGCGCCATCGGCGCCGTCGGTTCCGTCGGCGCCGTCGGCCCTGCCAGCGCCGTCGGCTCCGCAGGGCTGTGGTCCGGTGTGTCCGGTGTCTCCGGTGTCCAAGGGGCGTGTGTGGCCGCGGTGTGGGTGGTCAGGGCGCTCTCGAAGCGTCCGGGGGCGCCGAGTTCGAGCCGCTGCCCCTGTTCCCCCGAGGGGGACGCCGTGCCGTCGGGCTCTCCGGGTGGCGTACGGAAGTAGAGGACGGTGGTGTCTTCGTGGGCGTTGTGTCCCCCGCCGTCCGCGCGCATCGCGCCGGGGCCGGTCAGGAGCGCGCGGAGCCCGGCGAGGACGACCTCGTCGGCGTCCGGGACGCCGAAGGCCACGTGGGACTCGTTCCGTTCGGCGCGTTCACGGGCGGCGATCGGCCCGTGCCGGGTGCCGTCGTCCGTGGCGAGGGCGAAGACCTCCACCTCGCGCGGGTTCCCGCCCGCCACCGGGACGGCGGCCCGCAGGATGACCACGTCGAGTCCGGCGGGGTCGAGGCCGTGCCGACGGGCGACGCGTTCCCGTACGACCGTGCTCGGGGTCGGCGGGCCGACGGTCAGGCCGAGATCGGTGAGTGACGTGCGGAGCAGGCCGATCGAGGGCGGGAAGACCATCACCGCGACATGGGCCAGGGCGCAGTGGGCGGCGACGGCCGACCGTTCCGCCTCAGCGAGTCCGGGGAGCAGGAGCCGTAACGCCGTGCCGGTGTCGTGTCCACGCGCCCGTTCCAGGGCGTCGGCGAGCGCGTCCGCGTCCTCCTGGCACAGCCGCACCGGCACGTGCTGACGAATCGTCACCAAGACTCTCCCGTAGAGCTGTTCCGGCGGGTCAGCAGCCTATGCGCATCGATCACGGCGGGGAACCGCGCACCGACGGAGTGTCCGCCCGCGCGCGGCGCCCGCTCCGGCGTGCGCCTCCACCGGGCGCCGCGTGCTGCGACGGCCGGGCCGAGCGCCGCGGCCGTCCTGAGTTCAGCGCGCCGCGGCCGTCCTGAGTTCAGCGCCGCGGCCGACCGGGGTTCAGTGCCGCGGCCGACCGGGGTTCAGTGCTGCGGGGAGACCTGCTCGGCCCACCGCACGGCGTCGTCGAGGACGTCCTCCCAGCCGGGCTCGCCCACGGTGAAGTGGGAGCGGGCCGGGTACTCCTTCAGCTCGACGACGCCGCTGCGGTAGCGGCGGTGGTTCTCGCGGACCACCGAGGACGGCACGGTGCGGTCGAGGCCCCCGGCGACGAACAGCAGCGGGGCACGGTCCGGGCGGCGGTAGTCGACGCGGGTGGCGGCGCGCGGGGTGAGGTTGCCGAACGCCGCCTGGAAGAGGGGGCGGGCGGGCGCGGGGACGTGGAAGGTCTCCCAGGCGCGGCGGGAGGCGGCGGCGTCGAGCGCGTTGGCGAAGCCGAAGTGGAACTGCTCGGCGGTCAGCGGAACCCCCTTGTTCAGGTTGAACGGGTTTCCCAACACAGGCCGCGCGGCGCGCAGTTGGACCGGCGGGAGACCCCACACACCCTTGGTCTGTCCGGGGTGCACGGCGACTCCGGCGGCGCCGAGGCCCCGGTCCAGGAGGAGTTGGGTGACCAGGCCGCCCACGGAGTGCCCGATGATCAGCGGCGGCGTGTCCAGGCCCTCGATCAGGAGCGCGTGGTGATCGGTGACCTCCGTGACCCCGAGGCCGCCCACCAGGGAGGGGTCGGCGCGCAGTTCGGCGATCGGGTGGTCCATCCGGGGCCAGGTCGGCGTGTGGACGCGCAACCCGCGCTCCGTGAGCCGCCGGGCCCAGTCCGACCAGCTCAGCGGGGTCATCCAGAGGCCGTGGATGAGGACGACGTCGGTGAAGGCCATGGGGACACGCTCCGGGGCGGGGAGGGGGGCGGGCGGACCTGTGAACAGCCGGGACATCAGGTAGACCGACCGGTCTTTCTCCCACCGTAGCAGCAGATCGGCGGGTCGCTATGTTGGGGACATGCACGACCACGACCGCGAACCCGCCGAAAGCTCCCTGACCCCGCGTGAACGCCTCCTCCACACCGCCGCGCGCCTGTTCTACGCGGAGGGCATCCGGGCGGTGGGCATCGAGCGGCTGATCTCCGAGGCGGCCATCACCCGGGCGACGTTCTACCGCCACCACTCCGGCAAGGACGACCTCGTCACCGCCTACCTGGAGGCCAAGGACAACGAGCTGCGGGCGCAGTACCGGGCGGCCGAGGCGTCCCTCGACGACCCGGACCAGCTCCTGGAGGCGGTCGTCGTCGGCATCTCCGCCACCGTGTGCGGCGCGGACTTCCGGGGCTGCCCCTTCATCAACGCGGCCGTGGAGTTCCCCGACCCCGACAGCCCGATCCACCGCGCGGTCCAGACCCACCGCGCCTGGTTCCACAGCGTCCTGCTCGACCTGTTCAGCCGCGCCGGTCACCCCGATCCGGCACACGCCGCCCGCCGCATGGTGCTGCTGCGGGACGGTGCGATGATCGGCGGCTACCTGGGCCAGTCCGAGGAGTCACTGGCCTCGCTGCGGGCGGGGCTGGCCGAACTCCGCGCGGACCGTGCGGGTCTGAACTGAACCACAAGCCGTAGACCCACCACGCGACGAACACCCCTGACGGGCATGGGCGTCGAAGAACAGCCAGTTCCGTGCACCTGCCATCCAAGGCGTCGCTTTGCCTCTCCAGCGGAGCAAAAGCCCACTTGAGAGCAGCTGCGGGACGGTGACGTCCGGGTTTCTGCCGACAGCGGCCGACGACATGATCGCGTCGTATTTCCGTGCGGTCGGGCCAGAGCGCTGGATCGGCGTCTACCGTGAGCATCGGCCGAAAGGCTTAACCGAACCCATCACATGAGGGGCACTGTGCGCTGCGAGTCGGCAAGGTTCCCAAACCGGGTGGCTTCCCGACGAAGGCTCCACGCCACGTGTCGGCGGCTGCGCACCCGTGAGCCGCGAAGCTCTCCGCGGCACCGGCAGAGTGCTTCGCGGTCGCATCGGGCAGGACGAACACCCGCACGACGGCGCTTACGTGAAGCGGCACCGGGGCCTCGCCCGCCAGCCGGCCCGCCTCCGGCGTGGCTGCCAATGCCGTTGCCGTTGCCGTCGGGACGCTCGCCGGTGGTGGAGGCGGTGCAGGGACAGCCGAAGGACCCGAGTGGGTCCGGCAGTTCGACGGCGAAGCGGCCGCCTCCCGTCTCGTGCCCGACAGGACCGTCCCCCACCGGGCGTCCCCGACCGCAAGGTCCCGACCACCGGGGACACACCGCCCACGCCCGCCTGACGACGCCGAGGCCGATTCTCGGGTCAGCCATGGTCTCCGCCCGTGCGGCGGCTGCCGACCGGGCGCTTCAAGTGAAGGGCCGTTCATGAACGGCCCCGCCGCGTCAGCCGCGAACGGCAGGAGCACGGTCAAACACCGAATCCGCCCCATGTCGACCCTCGGGGCACCGGCCTGACGTCCTCGCCCACGCGCGGGGTGTATCGGCCGTCGGAGAACTCCGATGCCGGCCACCGCCGAGGACGTGGTCAACCTGACCCCTGCCATCCGGTCTCGCGAACAAGAACACCGCCGACGGAGCGCCTCCGGCGCAGCGGATCAAGCAGCCTGCCGACCGGACGGGCTGCGGATCAGCGGTCGCCGGGCTGCCGTTCCGCCGGGACGCTCCCGGCTCTCGTACCCCACCGTTTCCACGAAAGGCACTTCATGGCCGACCAGATGGTGCTGCAAGCCCAGCGGTTCATCAACACCACGTACAACGACGGAGCGACGCTCGGCATATCCAAACTGACCGAGAACGGTCAGACCAGTTGGACCGTCATGTACGCCCTCACCCGGGCGCTTCAGCACGAGATGGGTATCACCGCGCTGTCGAACAGCTTCGGTCCGACGACCCTCGCCACCATCGCCGAGCGGTACGGCAAGTTCGACGAGACCACGGTCGTCTCGGGCAATCTCTGCAAGACCCTCCAGGCCGCCCTCTACTGCAAGGGGTACGACGGGGGCGGCATCGACGGTACGTACAACGAGCGTGTCCAGGCAGGCGTCGCCAAGCTCAACCAGGACATGGGGGTCTCGGGCACCTACCCCGGGCACGCGATCTGGCCCAAGGTCTGCAAGGGCCTGTTCAACATGGACGCCTACGTCACCGTCAACAACGGTTCCGGCGTCATCCGTTCCGTCCAGCAGTGGCTGAACGGGCGCTACGTGCTGCGCAAGGACTTCTATCCGATCCCCTGCGACGGCCACCACTCCCGGGACGTCGCCAAGTCGATGCTCTTCGCGGTCCAGTACGAGCTGGGCATGGCCGACGGCGTCGCCAACGGCGTCTTCGGGCCCGGCACACAGAGCGGGCTCAAGGACCATGCCGTCGGGCAGGGTTCGTCCGGTGTATGGGTCCAGCTGTTCTCGGGCGCGATGGCCCTGAACCAGCGCCCTGTCTCCTTCACCAGCAGTTTCACCGCCGCGCTCAGCACCGAGGTGAGCGACTTCCAGGCGTTCGTGATGCTGCCCAGGACTGGGCGCGGTGACTTCTCCACCTGGGCCTCCCTGCTGGTCTCCTACGGTGACCAGAACCGTGACGGGGAGGCATGCGACGGCGTCACCCTCATCACGCCCGCGCGAGCCGCCACTTTGAAGGCCCAGGGCATCAAGTACGTCGGCCGCTATCTCACCAACCCGGACCCGGCGCCCACGGGCGACCTGGTCCACAAGGCGATCCAGCCCGGCGAACTGCAGACGATCGCCGACAGCGGGCTGCGCTGCTTCCCGATCTACCAGACCTACGGCCGTGACGCGGACGGCTTCAACTACCCGACGGGGCGGGCCGCCGGGCAGGCCGCGGTCAACGCCGCACAGGACCACGGCTTCAAGAACGGGACCCGGATCTTCTTCGCCGTCGACTTCGACGCGCTGGACCACGATGTCACCGACAACGTGCTGCCGTACTTCAAGGGCATCGAGGACGCGATGGCGTCCAACGGCAACATGTACGCGGTCGGTGTCTACGGCCCGCGCAACGTCTGCACCCGGGTCGGGGAGGCGGGCCACGCCACCGCGTCCTTCGTCTCCGACATGTCCTCCGGTTTCTCCGGGAACTTCGGCTTCCCCCTCCCCTCTAACTGGGCGTACGACCAGATCGTCACGCGCACGATCGGGTCCGGGAACGGGTCGATCAACATCGACGTCAACATCGCCTCCGGCCGGGACACCGGTCAGGGATCGTTCAACATTCCGAAGAGCCGCACCCCCGACGTCCGGTTCAACTCCGCGTACTTCCCGGGGCTGCGAGCCGACATCCGGGCGTACATGGAGAGCATCGGGTTCGCCGAGGACGACGGGAGGCTGTACACCACCACGCAGTGCCTGGAGACGATCATGGCGGGAGATGCCGCCGTCACGGACACCGCGCGCGCGTACGGCATGCGCAAGGCGCTCATCCAGACGACCGCCTTCTGGGAGTTCCGTCACTACGGCAACGAGGACCTCGGCAAGGACGTCGGCGTGTGGTTTTACCACACCGGTGTGATCCCCGACTGGGGCAAGGGCCTGCCCGTCGTGAGCGGGCTGCGGGACAGCAGCACCGGAGTCGGACAGATGTTCGGCTTCGTGGGTGTCCTGGCATGGAACAACTCCATCGACCTCGGGCTGGTCAGCGGCACCAAGAAGGACCCGGCCAAGGACGCGGACATCTTCTACGTCTGGGACAAGCTGCGCACCGACAACGACTTCGCCCTCACCAGCGTCGGCCACGCCCACATCTGGGCGGCCTCCGGAAAACCGGGGGGTGACCGGGAGACGCCGATGAAGCGGATGCCGAACATCGACTACACGGACTCGGAGATCTACGAGGTGCTGCGCCGCTACCAGGGACCCGTGGAGCCCGCCTTCACCGACGCCCGAAAGCGCATGCCGCTGTACTACATCTTCGAGAAGTACAACAGGATGATGCGATGACCTCTGCCGTGGTGCTCGCCTCTCCCTTCTCCTCGTCCGGCGGCTTCGACCAGACCGCGGTGTTCTTCGTCGTGGTCTGCGGACTCCTGGTGCTCCTCAGCCTGCTCGTGTACATCGGCTCGTCCCTCGCACAGCGCGCTCCCGGCGACCCGCGGGTGTGGGTCAGGTCGGGTGCCGCGCTGTGCGCGGGCGCGGCCCTCGGCGTCTACCTGTGGGGCATCCTGCACGTGCTGGCCATGGAGGACCTCAACATGCGTCAGGCATGCAAGGAGGCCGGAGGCGAGACCTCCGCCTTCATGGTGCGCGGATACGAGCACAGCTACCTCCCACTCCGCTTCACCTGCCGTACCGGCGAGGACAGCGGCTACCCGGCCGCTGTCCCGTCCTGGATCAATCCGGCCGCGACGGTGTTCGCCGCCCTGGGTGTGCTGACCGCCGCGGCGTCACGGACGGTGTCCGACGGCCGTCGACCCCCCTCCCTCACCCACGACACGAAAGGAAGCGCATGACCAAGCCCGGTATGTCCCGCCGTTCTCTGCTCACCAAATCCGGGGCGCTGGCCGGAGCGGCGTTCCTCGCCTCCCTCCCCGGTTCCTTCGCCCTCGCCTCGCCCGCCTACGCCGACTCGCCTCAGGCCCCGGGCCCCGCGGGCGCCTCGGGCTCGACGACTCCCACCGGTGAGGAGATCCGTACGGCGTTCCGCCGCTTCGAGCGCGGCGAGCAGCGGGTGCGCACGCGCACGGCGAGCCCGAACGGATGGGAGATGGAGAAGGTCATCGACGGTGGCGGCAGCATCGCCACCCGCCCCGTCCCGGGCACCCCGCTGACCGGTGTCGCGGTGCGCACCGGGGACGTCGAGACGGTACTGGTCCACGTGATCCGCCGATTCCACTACGAGGTCGGCGAGGTGCGGACAGGTGAGGTCACCGGCTGGGAGGGGCCGGGCACGGTCCGCAAGGGCCGCACCGAGGGCAACCTCGCCTCCGGCACGGCCGTACGGATCCGGCCCGCGTTCTACCCTCCCGGCTCCCGGGGCGGGTTCTTCGCCCCGGAGCTGACGGTGATCCGCGACGTTCTCGCCGAACTCGACGGCGTGGTGCGCTGGGGAGGCGACGACCGGCACGTCGACGAGTCCTTGTTCTCGATCGACGTGAAGCCGGGCGACCCGCTGCTGGCGGAGGTCGCGGGCAGGATCCGCGGCTGGAACCTGACCCCGGGCCAGGGCGCGGGCACTCCCGTCGACGTCCAGGCGGCGGAACGGCGCAGGGCGGCCCGGAACCTGGAACGCCGTCAGGTCGCGGCCGCCTGACCGTACGCGAGCGGCCCGGTCCGTCCGACGGACCGGGTAGTCCACCTGTGTCCACCGGACCAGCCGGTACATCTCGTCGGCGGGGGTCGGGCCGAGCGGACGGCGTGCGCCCCGGGGACGGCGTGGCGGCAGGATCAGGCTCTCCATCGGCCTAGGGTGCGGCCCCCGGACGAGCGATGCGCGCGGGGGCTGCGCGGCCGTCTCAGCCGATGTCCTGGCCGGACCCCTCCGTCGCGCCGCCCGTCAGCACGTTGCCGAGCGGCAGATAGCGGGCGTCCGCCCCGTCCGCGTCCGTCCAGCGGAGCAGGAGGTTGGTCTTGCCGGGGAGGGTGGGGGCCGTGAGGAGGGCGTGGGCCTCGGGGGCGGTGTGGCGGGCGAGTTCGGCGCGCAGGGGCGGCCAGGGGTCCAGGCCGGGGTGGTGTTCCGTGAGCGCGGCGGCGATCTCCAGCAGGTGGTTGACGACCAGGCAGTAGACCAGCCGTTCCCAGCCCGCCGCCCGCCCCGTCTCGGCGACGAGCTTGACGCCCTCGGCGTCCCGGTAGAGGGCCTGGACGGGGGTGCCGTCGGCGGACACGGTGACCAGGGTGTTCTGGAGGTGGGCCTCCACGACCACGCCGTGCCGGTCGAAGGCGGTCAGGGCCGGGGGGACGACCGCCGCGAGGTACGCCTTCCACCAGCCCGCCGGGTCCGGGGTCGTGGCGAGGGGGTTGCCGTCGAAGCCCTCCGCGAGGGCCGCCGCGAGCAACGGCGTGGCCCCCGGGGCGACATGGGCGTGCAGGCCGTCGCGGACCATGACGGCCAGTTCCTCGAAGGCGAACCGGGCCGTGCGGTACCCGCGGTCGCTCAGCCAGCCCGAGCGACCGCCCCCGGCCTCGCCCCCAGCCCCGCCCCCGGTCCCGTCGGCGGTCCCGTCGGCGGGCGCGTCTGCGGCGGCGAAGGCGCGGCTCACCGCCGCGTCGACCCGGCGCAGCCGCAGCAGGTCGTGGCGCCACAGGCGGCGTACGTCGTTGGTGATGCGGACGTCCAGGCTGAACTTCAGGAACAGGTCACGTTCCGGCGCGTACACGGTGCGGACCGCCGCCGTGGGCCACCACGCCTCGGACGTCCCGCCCACCCGGACCAGACGGCCGTCGGCGAAGGCGGGCGCCAACGCGTCGCCGAGCAGGGCGAGTTGCCAGGGGTGGGCAGGTAGCAGACGGTAGCCGGGCGGCGCCTCCCCCAGCGTGTCCAGGGCCGCCGTGTCGCCCTCCTCCACCACCTGGTCCTCGCGCACCGCCAGCAGCGTCAGCGGGAAACGGGCGCAGGCCTCCGGGGCGTACGGCAGCCAGCCGGTCGGGGCGCCGCCGCCGCGCGTCTTGGGGGCGGGGTGGTACGGGTGCCCGGTGAGCAGGCTCTGCTCGGAGACCAGGTACGGGTCGGCGGGGGCGTCGGCCTCTGCGCGCGCCGCGAGCAGCGCCTCCAGCACGTGCCTGCTGTCGCGCATCTCGGCGGGCAGGCCGGGGTGGTCCACCCCCGTCCGCACCCGGAGTTCCTCCGCCACCACGGCGATCAGGCCGTCGTGGTCCAGGGAGCGCCAGGTGGCGTCGCCGGGCGGGCGCACCTCGGGGGCGGCGGGGCGACGGGTGCCCCGGACGCGCAGCTCACGGCCGGACGGGAGACGGTGGGCGGGACGCCCCGCCGAGGACGGCAGGGGCACCGCCACCTCCCTGATCAGGCAGTTCAGGAGGGGAGCGAGGGCAAGCACCTCGGCCCGCCGGGCACGGGCCTCGGCGGACGGCTCGGGGGCCTCGGCAGGCGCGTCGCCAGCCTCCGCCGACGCGTCGCGGGCCTCGGCGCCCGGGACGGCACCGCGCTCCGCCCCGCCCTGCCGGTCCCCGTCCCTCCGACCCCCGGGCTCCGCCCGCCCCCCGGTTGTCTCGAACCCGCCGGGTGTCCCCCCGGCCGCCGCACTCTTGTGGGTGCCGGGCGTCTCGGAGTCGGCAGCCAGGGGGATGAGGTCCACGCGTTCCACTGATTCCCTACGGTTCTTGCGGGCGGAGACGATCAGTATCGCTGGCGTCGCGCAAGATCGCTGTCGTCGCGTCCCGCCCGTGACGTCCTACGTACCCGAGGAGCCCGCCCGTGCACCGTCCTCCCACCGCCGAGGCCGAACTGGCCGCCGAACTCGCCGGCGTGCGCCCCGCGCTCGGCGCGGGGTTCGCGGCCGAGCTGCCCGGCGCCCGCGCGGCCGTGCTGACCCGCCTGTGGCGGGCCCTCGCGTACGAGCCGCTGCCGTGGATCGCCCGCCGGGAGCACGACGGCGAGGGGCTGACGCTGGTCCTCGCCGACGGGCGGCGGCTGCATGGCCCGGCCGCCGACCCGTACGCCACGAGCGGGTACGTGTCCGAAGTCACCCTGGACGGCGCGGCGCACGACGACGCCGCCCGGCTGCTGACCGGGCTGGCCGTGCCGCACGGCGGGGGCTTCGCCGGGGAACTCGACCACAGCGCGGCCTCGTTGGCGCTGTCCCGCGCCGACCAGGACCCCGCCGCCGGGCACCCGGTGCCGTCCCGGCCGGACTGGGAGTGGGAGCAGCGGGTGGTGGACGGGCACCCGTACCACCCCAACTGCCGCTCCCGGCCGGGGTTCTCGGTCGCGGAGCAGTTGGCGTACGGGCCGGAGCACCGGCCCGACCACGTGCGGCTGGGTCTGCTGCCGGTGCCCGCCGACGCGTGCCTGGTGTCCGGCGGATGGCCGGACGAACTGCGCGACGGGGAGCGGCTGTTGATCCCGGTGCATCCGTGGCAGGCGGCGCATGTGCTGAAGCGGGTGTGCGAGGACGGGCTGGCGGCGCATCCGCTGATGTCGCTGCGGACGCTCGCCGTCGCGGGCGGCCCGCATGTGAAGACGGCGCTGAGCACGCGGCTGACGTCGTCGGTGCGGGACATCTCCATCGGTTCGGTGGCGGCGTCGGCCGCGCTGTCGGCGTTCGCCGAGGGCCTGGCGGGGCACACCGGGGGGCTGGTGCGGATGACCCGCACCCTGGGCGCGGTGACCGCCGACTCGCCCGATCTGGCGGCCGTGCTGCGGGAGTCGCCCGCCGCGTACGCGGACCCGGGGGCGGGCGAGTACGTCGTCCCGGTCGCCGCGCTCGTCACCACCGGCCTGCCTCAATCTCCTGTCTGGCTGGCGGAGTTCGCGCGGCTGGCGCTGACGGGCGGGCTGCGGCTGCTGGAGCTGGGGGTGGCGCTGGAGGCGCACGGGCAGAACCTGCTGGTCGTGCTCTCCGCCTCGGGGCGGCCGCTGCGGCTGGTCTACCGGGACCTGGCCGACATCCGGGTCAGCCCGGCCCGGCTGGCGCGGCACGGTGTCGCCCTGCCGCCGGACCTGCCGGAGCGCATCCTGACCGACGATGTCACCGCGCTGCGGCGGAAGTTGTTCGGGTCGCTGGTGGCGGGCGCGCTGGCGGCCACCGCCGGGAACCGGGAGGCGCTGCGCGCGGCGCTGGCGGCGGCCGTCCCGGACCTGCCGGAGACGGCGGACCTGCGGGCGCTGCGCGAGGAGCCGCTGCCGGTGAAGGCGCTGACGCTGATGCGGCTGTCGCCGGGCGGGTCGGGCGACCGGTGGGCGCTGCTGCCGAACCCCCTGGCGGGCGAGGAGTTCTGAGACCGTTTTGAAGCGGGACACCGCGGGTCAATAGGATCCGCCGATGATCAGAACACAACGGCTGGCGGCGGGCCTGTGCGCCCTGCTCGCCGCGTTCACGGCCGGGTTGGCTTTCCCGGCCGGGGCGGTCGCCGACGAGACCACAGCCAACGCGCCGAAGGTCGACCTGGTCCTCGACGTCAGCGGTTCCATGCGGGCGAAGGACATCGACGGAGGGTCGCGGATGGCCGCGGCCAAGCAGGCGTTCAACGAGGTGCTGGACGCCACGCCCGAGGAGGTCCGGCTCGGCATCCGCACCCTCGGGGCGAACTACCCCGGCGACGACCGCAAGACGGGCTGCAAGGACACCGCGCAGCTCTACCCGGTCGGGCCGCTGGACCGGACCGAGGCGAAGACGGCGGTGGCGACCCTCACGCCCACCGGCTGGACGCCGATCGGTCCGGCCCTGCTGAAGGCGGCCGACGACCTGGACGGCGGTACGGGCTCCAAGCGCATCGTGCTGATCAGTGACGGCGAGGACACCTGCGCGCCGCTCGACCCGTGCGAGGTGGCCCGCGAGATAGCCGCCAAGGGCATCGGCCTGACCATCGACACCCTGGGTCTGGTGCCCAACGTGAAGATGCGGCAGCAGCTGAGCTGCATCGCGGAGGCCACCGGCGGCACCTACACCTCGGTGGAGCACACCGACGAACTCGCCGACAAGGTGAACCAGTTGGTGGACCGGGCGGCCGACCCGGTGGTGACCCCGGTCGCCACGCAGGGCGCGGACACCTGCGCGAAGGCGCCCACGCTGAAGTCGGGTCTCTACACCGACCGCGAGGAGTTCGGGCAGCAGCGCTGGTACCGGGTCGACCTCGAACCCGGCAAGGAGCTGCGGGCGTCGGTGAGCGTGTCCGCGGACCGGGCCGTCGGCCCGCACTACGGGGTGCTGCTGCGCGCGGTGACTGTGCACGGCCGCGAGATGGTGCGCGGCGAGGCGGCGGGCACCGGCCGCACCGACGTGATCTCGGCGGGGCTGCGGCAGCCGAAGGCGGAGAGCGACGAGGACGACGCCCCGGCGGAGACCGTCTGCCTCCAGGTCACCCACTCCTACTCCGGGGCGTCCGGCGTGAAGACGACGCCGGGTCTGCCGCTGGAGCTGACGGTCGACGTGGTCGACGGCCCCTCGCAGGCGAGCGACGTGGCCGCCTTCGGGCTCGGCCGGGGCTGGTGGCTGCTCGGCGTGCTGGTGCTGGTCGGCTTCCTCGCGGGGCTCGTCTGGGGCTGGCTGTCGCGCTGGCGTGTCACGGTCTGGAGGACCAACTGATGCGGATCACCCGAGTGTTGAGCACGGCCCTGCTGGTGCTGGGTCTGGCCGCGGCTCCGGCCGCCGCCGACTCCACCCCGTCCCCGAGCACGTCCGGCGACGCGAAGGCGCCGACCTCGGCGGGCACGTCGTTCCGTACGGCGGTCGAGGTCGACCAGGGGCAGACGGCCACCGCGAGCGCCTCGACCGGTGACTACCTGTACTGGTCGTTCCCCGCGGACACGGGCCAACGGCCCACGGTGACCGCGAAGGTGAAACTGCCGGAGCAGCACGCCGGGCAGCGCTGGCAGGTCGACGTGTACGACGGTCTGCGCCGCCGCCAGGCCTGCCAGTACGGCGCGCAGACCCGGACGGCCGCACCGGGCACCGCCTCCGTGGAGCTGGCCTGCGTCCTGCGCACGGTCCGCGCCTGGTCGGAGCCGTGGGCTGATGACCCGCTGCCGGGCACGTACTACGTCCGGCTGACGGCGACCGGGCTGAAGACGTCCGACCTCGGACTGCCGGTCGGCGCCGAACTGCGCGTCGACTCCAAGGACATCGGCGGCGCGGCGGCGGTGGACGGTTCGCTGGCCGAGCCGCTGGTGCCGGGCGTGGCCGTCAAGTCCGCGCAGGAGGAGGACGACGCGTCGGCGGGGGCCGTGCTGTCGAGCCTGGAGCCCGACGACGGCTGGACGTCGGGCTGGTGGTCCGACCGCTGGGTGTGGACCGGGATCGGCGCGGTGCTGGCCGCGCTGGCGGGCATCGGCGGCTACACGCTGACGCGCGGACCGGGACGGCCCCGGCACGTGCCGCCGGGCGCCTGACCGGCTCCACGTCCGACGGCCCCGGAGGGCCCACCGCGTCCGCGCGGTGGGCCCTCCGCCCGTTCACGCCCCCGACGGCCGACGTGCCTGCCCGCATCCGCTCACGCCTCCCGCAGCTCCTTGGCGAGGGGGCCGTCGCCGCCGACCTCGACGCGCCCGGCGCGCACCGCGTCGAGCAGGTCCAGGGTGCCGCGCGCGACGGCGGCCGAGGTGTCGGCGTCCAGGGCGAGGCGGGCGTCCGGCTCGCGGGGCGCGGGCCCGTCGCCGTACACCGCACCGTCCGGCGCGGCACCGGCACCGGCGTAGAGGTGGAACACGCCCTCCTCCAGGCGGACTTCGACGAGGCCCTGCCCCGGCAGGCGGCGCAGCAGCGGCAGGGCGAACCAGTGGGCGCGGACGGCGTCGGTGGGCCCGCGCTCCCCCAGCTCGCTCTCGCCCCAGGCGCCGAGGGCCTGCACCACCGGCAGCAACGCGCGTCCCCGCTCGGTGAGTTCGTAGACGTACGCGGCCGAGGGCGGGGGCATCCGGCGGCGCCCGGCGAGTCCGTCGCGCTCCATGTCCCGCAGCCGTCCGGCGAGGACGTCGGTGCTGACGCCGGGCAGGTCGGCGTGGAGGTCGGTGTAGCGGCGCGGCCCGGCGAGCAGTTCCCGGACGATCAGCAGGGTCCAGCGGTCGCCGACGAGGTCGAGGGCGCGGGCGGCGGAACAGTACTGGTCGTAGCTTCGGCGGCGAGACATGCGACGCAGTCTAGACATGTCGTTGGACTTTCCAAGCGGGAACTTGGTAAAACCAAGCAACACCAGATACCGGAGGGGCGCATGGAGTTCCGGCAGTCGAACAAGCTCAGCGAGGTCTGCTACGAGATCCGGGGCCCGGTGATCGCGCACGCCAACGCGCTGGAGGAGGCGGGCCACAGCGTGCTGCGCCTCAACACCGGCAACCCCGCGCTCTTCGGGTTCGAGGCGCCCGAGGAGATCCTCCAGGACATGATCCGGATGCTCCCGCAGGCCCACGGCTACACGGACTCGCGCGGCGTCCTGTCCGCCCGGCGGGCCGTGGCGCAGCGCTACCAGACGCTGGGCCTGGCGGTCGACGTCGACGACGTGTTCCTCGGCAACGGCGTCTCCGAGCTGGTCTCCATGGCCGTACAGGCGCTGATCGAGGACGGCGACGAAATCCTGGTCCCCGCACCGGACTTCCCGCTCTGGACGGCCGTCACGACGCTGGCCGGCGGCAAGGCCGTGCACTACCTCTGCGACGAACAGGCCGAGTGGTACCCGGACCTGGACGACATGGCGGCGAAGATCACCGACCGCACCAAGGCCGTCGTGATCATCAACCCCAACAACCCGACGGGCGCGGTCTATCCGAAGGAGATCGTCGAGGGCATCCTCGATCTGGCCCGCCGCCACGGCCTGATGGTCTTCGCGGACGAGATCTACGACCAGATCCTCTACGACGACGCCGTCCACCACTCGGCCGCCGCGCTCGCCCCCGACCTGGTCGTCCTCACCTTCTGCGGCCTGTCCAAGACCTACCGCGTCGCCGGATTCCGCTCGGGCTGGCTCGTGGTGACCGGCCCGAAGCAGCACGCGAAGGACTACCTGGAGGGCCTCACGATGCTGGCCTCCATGCGGCTGTGCGCCAACGCGCCCGCCCAGTACGCCATCCAGGCCGCGCTCGGCGGCCGCCAGTCCATCCGCGAACTCACCGCGCCCGGCGGCCGGTTGTACGAGCAGCGGCAGGTCGCCTGGGAGAAGCTCAACGAGATCCCCGGCGTGAGCTGCGTCAAGCCCAAGGGCGCCCTGTACGCCTTCCCGCGCATCGACCCCAAGGTGCACGCCATCCACGACGACGAGAGGTTCGTCCTCGACCTCCTCCTGCGGGAGAAGATCCAGGTCGTCCAGGGCACCGGCTTCAACTGGCCCCGCCCCGACCACTTCCGCATCCTGACCCTCCCGCACGCGGAGGACCTGGAGGCGGCGATCGGCCGCATCGGCCGCTTCCTCGGCGGCTACCGGCAGTAGGCGCCGTCGGCACACGCCCTGCCCCCCGCCCTGCGGGACAGGGCGGCGTGTGGCACGGTTCTGCTGAGTGGAAGGATGGGGCGCATGGGTGATCTGTTTCTGGTGCGGCACGGGGAGACCGCGTGGTCGCGCAACGGGCGGCACACCGGCAGCACCGACGTCCCCCTCACCGAGCACGGGCGGGACGAGGCGCGGCGGCTCGTCCCGCTGATCCGGTCGCACCGGATCGGCGCCTCCTTCGTCAGCCCCCTCCAGCGCGCGCGGGAGACGGCCGAGCTGATCGGACTCCACGAGCCGGAGGTCGACGCCGACCTGCGCGAGTGGGACTACGGCGGCTACGAGGGCATCACGACCCCGGAGATCCAGCGGGAGCGGCCGGGCTGGTTCCTGTTCACCGACGGGGTCGCGCCGGGGCCGCCCGAGCACCCCGGCGAGAGCCCGGAGCAGGTCGGGGAGCGGGCGGACCGGATGCTCGCCAAGGCGGACGCGGCGCTCGCCAACACCGAGGGCTGTGTCGTGCTGGTGGCCCACGGGCACTTCCTGCGCGTCCTCACGGCCCGCCGCCTGGGCCTGCCCCCGTCGGCGGGCGCCCTGTTCCAGCTGGCCACCGGCACCCTCGGGCGGCTCGGCACCGAGCACGGGCGGCATGTGATCGCCGCCTGGAACATCCGCCCCGGAGCCTGACGACGGCCCGACGACCGCCCGGCCCCCGCCCGACCGCGTGCGGCGGCCGGTGCGGCCCATGCGGCCGATCATGTGTCGGAGCCACCCTCTAGGGTGGAGGCACGGTCGCGGTCCGCGCCGGGAAAGGCAGCAGAGGGCACCACGGATGAGCAACTTCTGGTCGATCTACGAGCACGGTTTCGCGCGCGTCGCCGCCTGCACCGGCCACGCCGCGATCGCGGAGCCGCAGGCCAACGCCGAGGCGGTCCTGCGCCAGGCCCGCCACTGCGCCGAGGACGGCGTCGCCGTCGCCGTCTTCCCCGAGCTGTGCCTGACCGGCTACTCCATCGAGGACCTCCTCCTCCAGGACGCGGTCCTCGACGAGGTGGAGGCGGCGCTCGCGGCCGTCGTCACCGGTTCGGCCGAGCTGCCGACCGTGCTCGCCGTCGGCGCGCCGCTGCGCCACCGCAACCGGCTCTACAACTGCGCGGTCCTCGTCCACCGCGGCCGGGTCCTGGGCGTCGCCCCGAAGTCGTACCTGCCGAACTACCGCGAGTTCTACGAGAAGCGGCAGATCGCGGCCGGGGACGACGAGCGCGGCGGCACGATCCGGGTCGGCGGGCTCGACGTGACGGTGCCGTTCGGCACCGACCTGCTGTTCACCGCCGAGGACGTCCCCGGCCTCGTCCTCTTCGCGGAGATCTGCGAGGACATGTGGGTGCCGGTGCCGCCGAGCGCGGAGGCGGCGCTCGCCGGGGCGACCGTGCTGCTCAACCTCTCCGGGAGCCCGATCACGGTGGGCCGCGCCGAGGACCGGCGGCTGCTGTGCCGCTCGGCGTCCGCGCGCTGCACCGCCGCCTACGTCTACGCGGCGGCCGGACTGGGCGAGTCGACCACGGACCTCTCGTGGGACGGCCAGACCATGATCTACGAGAACGGCGCGCTGCTCGCCGAGACCGAGCGGTTCGCGCAGACCGACCAGTACGCGACGGCCGACGTCGACCTGGACCTGCTGCGCCAGGAGCGGATGCGGACCGGCTCCTTCGACGACAACCGCCGCACCCACGCCGCCCGCACCGCCGGTTTCCGCGAGGTGGCGTTCCGCCTCGACCCGCCCCGCACCGACCTCGGGCTGCGCCGCCGCGTCGAGCGGTTCCCGTTCGTGCCCGCCGACGCCGAACGCCTCGCCCAGGACTGCTACGAGGCGTACAACATCCAGGTCGCCGCGCTCCAGCAGCGGATGGCGTCGATCGGCGACCCGAAGATCGTCATCGGTGTCTCGGGCGGCCTCGACTCCACGCACGCGCTGATCGTCGCCGCGAAGGCGATGGACCGCGCGGGCCGCCCGCGCACCGACATCCTCGCCTTCACCCTCCCCGGCTTCGCCACCGGCGACCACACCAAGGGCAACGCGCACCGGCTGATGAAGGCGCTCGGCGTGACCGCCGCCGAACTGGACATCTCCCCCACCGCCCGCCTGATGCTCCAGGAGATGGGCCACCCGTTCTCCTCCGGCGAGCCGGTCTACGACATCACCTTCGAGAACGTGCAGGCCGGTCTGCGCACCGACTACCTGTTCCGGCTGGCCAACCAGCGCGGCGGGATCGTCCTCGGCACCGGCGACCTCTCGGAGCTGGCCCTCGGCTGGTGCACGTACGGCGTCGGCGACCAGATGAGCCACTACAACGTCAACGGCGGCGTCCCGAAGACGCTGATCCAGCACCTCATCCGGTGGGTGATCAGCAGCGGCCAGTTCGCGGCGGAGGAGGGCGCCGACGCCACGCTCGCCGCGATCCTCGACACCGAGATCAGCCCCGAGCTGGTGCCCGGCGAGGAACTCCAGTCGACCGAGTCGAAGATCGGCCCGTACGCCCTGCACGACTTCAGCCTCTTCCACGTGCTGCGGCACGGCTTCCGGCCGTCGAAGATCGGGTTCCTCGCCTGGCACGCCTGGCACGAGCGGGACGCGGGCGCCTGGCCGCCCGGCTTCCCCGAGGCGGACCGCACGGCGTACGACCTGCCCGAGATCCGGCACTGGCTGGAGTACTTCCTCCGCCGCTTCTTCGGGTTCGCCCAGTTCAAGCGCTCGGCCCTGCCGAACGGGCCGAAGGTGCTGGCGGGCGGCTCGCTCTCGCCGCGCGGCGACTGGCGGGCCCCCTCCGACAGCACGGCCAGGGCCTGGCTGCGGGAGCTGGAGCGCTGGGAACTGCCCGGCACCGAGGGCTGACCGGGGAGCGGGACCCGGCAGGGGGCGTCGTCCGGGCGCAGTGTCAGTGGGGCGTCGTACGCTGCGAAGGACCTGGTCGGGACCGTTTCGTCGGGGAGGGGACGCCGTGACACGACCGCCCACCGCCGCGCAGCGCCGGGTGATCGACGCCGCCGACCCCGTCACCGGACGGCTGCGGGGCACGCCCGCCCAGCTCGCCGCGCTGGTCGCCCGCGGCCTCGCCTTCCGGCACCCGCGCCCGCCCCACGACCACTTCCTGACCCCGGCCGGACACCGCGTACGGGACGCCCCGCCCGGACAGGACCCGCCGGGACAGGGCGCGGCCGGGCAGGACGGGCGTACGGAGCCCGCCGCCGGGGCGGTACGGCCCTCCGAGGCGCCCGGCGGGGTCTTCGCGGCCCGCGTCGGCGGCGAGGAGCGGCCCCCCGCGGGCGGACCGGCCCGTGTGCGGGAGGTGCACAGCGCCTGGCAGGGCCTGCTGGAGCTGCGCCGGATGACCAACCCCGACAGCGCGGTGGACCGGCCGTGCGGCTGGGAGCGGACGCATCTCGTGCGGGCCGCCGCGCTCGCCCTGGAGGCGGCGGGGCACCCGCCCGCCGGACCCGGCGGCGACGACGGCTACCGGGTGCGCGCCACCCCCCAGCCCGACGCCGTAGCCGTCCACGGCCCGCGCACCGGCGGCACCCTGACCGCCTGCGCGGCGACGCTCACGGCGGCGGGCTGGCAGACGAGCGAGCACACCGAACCCCGGACACGGGCGCGCTACCTGCTGGCCTCGCCCCGCCGGGTGTGACGGGCGGACCGGCGCGGCCCCGGCCCGGCCCGCGTGCCAAGATCGGTGCACAGCACACAGATCACGCCGTCGAGGCGCCGTACAGAAAGGGGCCGGCCGTGAGCGAGCCGTTCTCCGTCCGGGTCACCGTCCGCGGGTACGAGACCGACACCCAGGGCCACCTCAACCAGGCCGTGTACCTCAACTACGCCGAGCACGCCCGCTGGTCGCTGCTCCAGGCCGCCGGCATCACCCAGGCCGGGCTGGTCGCCGGGGGCGTCGGGCCGGTCGCGCTGGAGACGACCGTCCGCTACCGGCGGGAGCTGCTGGCCGGGGACGAGGTCGACGTGACCTGCGTCTTCGACTGGGGCACCGGGAAGACGTTCCGGATCGAGCAGGTCATCCGCAAGACGGACGGCACGGTCGCGGCCGAGGTGTCCGGGGTCGGCGGCCTGCTGGACCTCACCGCGCGGCGGCTCATCGAGGACCCGCGCGCCCACTTCCGGAAGCTGGCGGCCGACCCGGCTCTGTTCGGCCTCTGAGCCGGACGCGCGGACCGCGCCGCTATGCCAGGTCCTCGGGGCGGGTCCGCAGCTTCGCCGCGATCCGGGCCAGCGCCCGCTGGTCGGCGGCGGTCAGCGGGTCGAGGACCAGGCGGCGGACCGCGTCGACATGGGTCGGCGCCGCCTCGACGACCTTCTCGTAGCCCGCGTCGGTCAGCGCGGCCAGCGTGAAGCGGCCGTCCTCGGGGTCGGGGTGGCGCTCCACCCAGCCCCGCTGCTCGAAGCGCTTCACCACGTTGGAGAGCCGGGAGAGCGAGCCGTTCGCCAGGTAGGCCAGCTCGCTCATCCGCAGCCGCCGCTCCGGGCTCTCGGAGATGTGGCTCAGGGTCAGGTACTCGAAGAGGGTCAGCCCGGAGGCCCGCTGGAGCGGCGACTCCAGCCGCCCCGGCAGCAGCAGGACGAGCGACACCAGCCCCGTCCACGCCTCTTTCTCGGCCGCGTCCAGCCACAGGGGCTCGTCGGCGCCGGTCACCGGGGGTCCGCTGGTCATGACGGCCAGCCTACCAAGCCGCGATCACTTCACCCATGAAGCCGTCACCCCACCTCATGACTTCACGCATGAAGCGAACAAGTGGTACGTTCACTTCATGCGTGAAGTCATTGACACCGTGGACCAGACGACGGACGAGACCGTGCCCGCGACCGAGAGCGAGAGGCCCGCCATGACCACCACCAGCACCGGCACACCCACCGGGGACGTCGGAACGGACACCGCGACGGACACCGCACCGGCCGCAGGAACAGGCACCGGGACGGGCGCGCGCTCGGCCGCGCCCGAGTTCCACGTCACCCCCGGCTACGGCGACCATCTGCTCGCCACGCTGCGCTACAGCCAGGCGGTCCGGATCGGGGACCGGGTCGAGATCTCCGGGCAGGGCGGCTGGGACGACGACTGGACGTTCCCGGAGTCCCTGGAGGACGAGATCGTCCGGGCCTTCGACAACGTGGAGCGGACCCTCGCGCAGGCGGGGGCGGGCTGGCCGGACGTCGTCGCCGTGAACTCGTACCACCTGCCGAGCGCACCGGACACGATCGGTGCGGACCACAACCGGGTGATGGTGGCCCAGTTCCGTGCGCGGATGGGCGAGCGCGCGCCGATCTGGACGCAGACCGGGGTGCCCGCGCTCGGGGCGCCGGGGATGCGGATCGAGATCCGGGTCACCGCCGTGGTCGGCCACCGGGACGCCTGACCCCGGAGCGGCGGGGTCAGCGGGCGGCGATCTCCGCGAGGCGGCGGGCCTCGGCGCGGGTGGCGCGGGCGATGGCGTCCTCGTCGGCGGTGAGCAGCCGTCCGTCCTCGACGATCTGACAGCCGTTCACGAAGGAGGCGGTGACGGGTGCGGGGGCGCCGAGGACGAGGGCGGCCACCGGGTCGGCGATGGAGGCGTGGGCGAGGGTGTCCATCCGCCACAGCACGAGGTCGGCGAGCTTGCCCGGCTCCAGCGACCCGATCTCGCCCGCGCGGCCCAGCACTTGGGCGCCGCCGTAGGTGCCGAGGCGCAGGGCCTGCCGGGCGGTGAGGGCGTGTTCGCGGTGCGGGCCGAGGCGGTTGACGAGGAGGGCGTTGCGGAGTTCGGTGTGGAGTTCACCGGACTCGTTGGAGGCGGTGCCGTCGACGCCGAGGCCGACGGGGACCCCGGCGGCGAGCAGGTCGGGGACGCGGGCGATCCCGGCGGCGAGGCGGGCGTTGGAGGAGGGGCAGTGGGCGACGCCGGTGCGGGTGCGGGCGAAGGCGTCGATGTCGGCGTCGTTCATGTGGACGCAGTGCGCCATCCACACGTCGTCGCCGAGCCAGCCGGTGGAGGCGAAGTAGTCGGTCGGGCCCATGCCGAACAGCTCGTGGCAGAACTTCTCCTCCTCGACGGTCTCCGAGCCGTGGGTGTGCAGCCGCACACCGAGGGAGCGGGCCAGCTCGGCTCCCTGCCGCATGAGCGCGGTGGAGACGGAGAAGGGGGAGCAGGGTGCGACGGCGATCCGGGTCATCGCGTCGGGGGCGGGGTCGTGGTGGCGCCGTACGGTCTCCTCGGTGGCGGCGAGGGCGCCGTCCAGGGTCTCGACGGCGAAGTCCGGGGGCAGGCCGCCGTCCTTCTGGCCGCGGTCCATGGAGCCGCGGGCCAGGGTGAAGCGGACGCCCATGTCGCGGGCGGCGCCGATGATCGCGCCGGAGAGGTCGCCGGAGCCGTGCGGGAAGACGTAGTGGTGGTCCATGGCGGTGGTGACGCCGCCGCGGGCCATCATCGCGAGGCTGCCCCGCGCGGCGGCGCGGACCATGGGTTCGTCGATGCGGGCCCAGGTCGGGTAGAGGGCGACCAGCCAGTCGAAGAGGTTGTGGTCGGTGGCCAGGCCCCGGGTGATCCACTGGTAGAAGTGGTGGTGGGTGTTGACCAGGCCGGGGGTGACCAGGTGTCCGGTGGCGTCGATGCGGCGGGCCACGTCCGTCAGCCCCTCGGGGGCGGGGCCCGCGCCGACCGACTCGATCCGGTGACCGGCGAGGACGACATGGCCGTCGGCGAACTCGGTGCCGTCGGCGTCCACTGTCGCGATCGCGGCGTTCTCGATGACGATGCGCCGGTCTGCTGCCATGGGTGGGGGTCCTTTGCGAGGGGAGCCGGGGGCGACGGGGTGCGTGGGTCGGGGCCGGGGCGGCGGGGTCAGGGGTGGGTGAGGTCGGCGGGTATGCGGGCCTCGCGGCCGTCCCGCAGCACGGTCGCCTCGATCAGGCCGTAGGGGCGGTCGGCGGCGAGGTAGACCTCGTTGTCGTTCTCCAGGCCGAACGGCGTCAGGTCGACGAGGAAGTGGTGCTGGTTGGGCAGGGAGAAGCGGACCTCGTCGATCTCGTCGCGGTGCTCGATGATCCGGGCGCCCATCCGGTGGAGCGTCTGCTGGAGGGAGAGCGAGTAGGTCTCCGCGAACGCCCGCAGCAGGTGGCCCTTGGTCGCCGCGTACGACTCCTCCCAGTCGGGGGCCGGTTCGGCGTCGTCGCTCCAGGCGAAGCGCCAGCGGCCGGAGACACGGGTGGCGAGAACGCGGTCGCGGGCCTCGGGCAGGGTCGTGTACCTGTCCTTGACGTAGCCCCGGAACTCGGAGTCCGTGGAGTTGAGGACGACCAGGTCGGTGAGGCCGGAGACGATCTCCCAGGACGTGCCGTCGAAGGTGATCTGGGTGAGGCGGGTCTCCTGGCCCGCGCGGACGAAGGAGTGCCGCGGGACGTCGGAACAGGCGTCCTCCGCCGCGCTGTCGGTCTCGATGCGGTCCCACGCGTACTCCTCGATCCGGACGCGGGCCCGGTGGATGGAGTCCTGCGAGGTGACGAAGTGGCGGGCGAGGTGGATGCCGAACTGCTCGGCGGAGTCGATGCCGTGCTCCTTGGCGAAGGCGTACACGGTGTTCTTCATGGTGTCCGTCGGCAGGACGCGCGCGTTGGACCCGACGTGGTGCACCGCGTCCATGTCCCCGCTCAACGCCACCGACACGTTGAGGTCCTTGATGTGGTGGGTGGCACCGTCGCGCGTGATCCGGACGACCCGGTTCTCGGCCTTGCCGTACTGGTTCTGTCCCAGGATGGTGGGCATCTCCCGCTAGCTCCCTCGGTAGACGGAGTATCCGAACGGGCTGAGCAGCAGCGGCACATGGAAGTGCTCGCCCGGGACGACGGCGAACGTCACCGTCACCTCCGGGAAGAACACGCCGGGTCCGCCGGCCCGGTCCGCGGGGGCGTCCTGCCGCGCGTCGGCCGTCCGGTGGCCGGTCCGCCCGGCGGCGGTCCGGTCGAGGTACGGCTCCACGGCGAAGTCGAGCCGTACGTGGGTGGTGCCCTCCGGCGGGGCCGGGAGGTCCGCGCACCGGCCGTCGGTGTCGGTCGTGGAGCCGCCGAGCGGCCGCCAGCCGGTGTCGCGCCCGGCGCGGACGGCGAGCCGGACGGCGACCCCGGCGGCCGGGCGGCCGAGGCCGGTGTCCAGGATGTGCGTGGACACCGAGGCGGTGGTGCGGGTGCTCATGCGGGTCGGTCCTCTTCGACGAGCCGGGCCAGGCGGACCCGGTTGATCCTGCCCAGCTCGGTGCGGACGGTCGCGCGTTCGCGTTCCGGCGTGTCGCCGAGCCGCTCGCGGGCCGCGTCGCGCATCTCCTCGCCGGTGCGGCCGGTGGCGCAGATCAGGAAGACGTGCCCGAACCGCTCCTGGTAGGCCAGGTTCAGTTCCAGCATTTCGGCGCGCAGCGCCTCGGAGGCACCGGCCATGCCGCGCTGTTCGCGGGCGGAGACCGGGTCGCCGGGGCGGGGGCGGCCGATGGGCGGGTGCCCGGCCATCGCCTCGTCGAGGTCCGCGGCGGACAGGGCGGCGCTGGCGGTGTCGCTCTCGGTGTAGAGGGCGTCGGCGGTGGCGTAGGGACGGGCCGCCAGGAGGTGCTTCACCCAGGCCGTCGCGGCGCAGACCTCGTGGAGCGCGGCGTGGGCCGCGGGCTCCTCCAGAGCGTTGAGCCGGGCCAGTCCGGGGGGCGGGGAAGTCGACGTCACGGGCGCCTCCGTGGCCGTGGACGGCCGTCTCGGTGCACGGCCGCCCTGCTGGACGGGTGCGGTCAGCTAACGCCTCCCCGCGACATCGCGTCAACAGTTTGTTGAAAATTCCGGGTTACGAAACCGGGCCGGGCCCCGCGCCGGGCCGCCGGGTCCCCCCGCTGCGGCGGTCCGCGTCAGCCGCTCTTCTCGCGGTTGAGGTAGTTGTAGACGGTGAACCGGCTGACGCCGAGCGCGCCCGCGACGGTCTCCACGCCGTGCCGCACGGAGAAGGCGCCGCGCGCCTCCAGCACCCGTACGACCTCCTGCTTGGCCTTGCGGTCGAGATCGGCGAGGGGCTTGCCGCGCTGGCGCTCCATGGCGGCGAGGATGTGGTCCAGGGAGTCCGCGAGCTGCGGCAGCCGTACGGCGACGGCGTCGGCGCCCTCCCAGGCCAGGACGACGTCGTCGGGACCCGCCTCGCCCGGCGGGACCAGCTCCCCGCCCATGGCGTCCACCAGGGGCTTCACCGCGGCGATGAACGGCTCGCGCCCGGCGCCGGTCACGCGCCGCCCCCGACGGCACCGGAACCGTCGCCCCCGTCGGTCCGGCCGGTCCCGTCGGCTCCCTCGGACCCCTCGGCTCCCTCGGCTTCGAGGACGTTGACCTGGAGGGAGATGCGGGTGGCCCCGGCCGCCAGGCTCTGGCGGAGCAGGGTGTCGACGGTGCCGAGGATCGCCTCGGCGCCGCCCTCGGCGGTGTTGCCGAACGGGCCGACGTCCACGGTGTCCAGGTCGGCGGACTCGACGACCCGCCGGGCCACCAGCGCGTGCGCGGGCGCCTCGTCGAGGTCGAACGGCTCGGTGGTGAACTCGACTCTCAGCCGCACGGCGCGCCCCCTGTCGTTCTGCGTCTGCCCGACCCTAACGGACCGGCCCCGGCGGTCCGGGCAGGACCGACGAACACCCTCACGCTTCCGCCCGACAGAATTCATATTCCGTAATACGGATGGATAGGCTCGTGCGGTACGGGCCCCGCCGGTCCGGACCCTGTCCTCGCCCCGGAAGGGAGCGTCGCCCCCATGGGCTTCGCCGCACACCGCTACACCGTCAACCTGTCGATCCTCTTCACGGAGCTGCCGCTCCTGGAACGCCCGGCGGCCGCCGCCGAGGCCGGATTCCGCGCGGTCGAGCTGTGGTGGCCCTGGCCGGACTCCCCCGTGCCCGAGCGGTCCGCGCTCGACGGGCTGCGGGGCGCGATCGAGCGGGCGGGCGTCCGGCTCGCCGGGCTGAACCTCTACGCGGGCGAGCTGCCCGGCCCGGACCGGGGCGCGCTGTCCCTGCCCGGCGTGGAGTCGGAGCGGTTCCGCGCCAACGTCGACGTGGCGGCGGACTTCGCGCAGTCGCTGGGCTGCCGCGCGCTGAACGCGCTGTACGGCAACCGGGTCGCGGGCGTGGACCCGGCCAAGCAGGACGCGCTGGCCCTGGAGAACCTGGTCCTGGCCGCCCGCGCCGCCGACCGGATCGGCGCGGTCCTGCTGATCGAGGCGCTGAACCGGGTCGAGTCACCGGCGTACCCCCTGGTGTCCGCGGCGGCGGCCGTCGAGGTCGCCGACCGGGTGGACGCGGCCGGCGGGCTGGGCAACGCCCGCTTCCTGATGGACCTCTACCACCTGGCGGTCGACGGCGAGGACCTTCCGGCCGTCATCGACCGGTACGCCGCCCGCACCGGACATGTGCAGATCGCCGACGCCCCCGGCCGGGGCGCGCCCGGCACCGGCACCCTGCCGCTCGCCGACCTCCTGGACCGGCTGGCGAAGGCCGGGTACGACGGCCCGGTGGGCCTGGAGTACAAGCCGGGCGACAGCCCCGGCGCGGCGGCCTTCGACTGGCTGCCCACCGCGGCGCGCGGCGCCCGACCCATCCCGTAGGGGTGCCGTCGGGCACGGGGTGCGGATCGGGGCGGGCCGCCGGAGGCTGGGGGCATGGGCAATCCGACGCAGTACCCGCGCATCGTCGTCCACCCCCCGGCCCTCGACGGGTCCCGGCGGGTCACCGACGGGGACGCCGTCCTGGGGATCGCCACCCACCTGGACGACGTCGTGGAGATCCTCCGGCTGGCCGACCTGGACACCACCGAGGTGGAGGTGACCGACATCGTCGACTGGCAGGGCGGCGGCCCGGACGACTGGCCGGGACTGTCGGAGCACCATGAGCGCCACGAGGACCACGAGGACCACGAGCAGCCGTGACGCCGACGCCGTCGCCGCCGTCGTCGGCTGAGGGGTGCCGCGCGGCGGGGCGCGTGCGGTGGACCTGGCCGACGGTCGGACAGAAGGGGGGTGTCTGGAGGACTATGGGCGTCATGTCCGAGAGCGTGCCGGTGTGTTGCCCGGCCTGCGGGCGCGAGCGCCTCTACACCGCGCCGTCCTACCCCTGCGCGTGCGGCGCCCCGGTGGCCCCGGGGCTGGATCCGGGCGCCCCGCCGACGGCCGTGGTCCGGCGGGTCTGGGAGGACGAGTGGATCACCGTGCCGTGCGCGGCGTGCGGGCGGCGCGACGTGTGGCCGTACCCCGAACTGGGCTGCCCCTGCGGGACGGTGCTGCGGATAGCGGTCCACGGCGAGCGGGGCGGCTCGACCGGCGGGGAGGGCGGCGACGGCGGCCGCAGGGACCCGGCCGCACCGGGCGGGCGGGCACCGGCGCCCGGCGGGGCCGCCGCGCCGTCGCCGCCCTCGGCCCGGCGGCCGGTGCCCCCGCCCGTGCGCACCGCGCGGGACGCCGTCACCGCCGCCGTGCTGTATCTGCGGCGGCTCGGGCACACGGGCGTCCGGCGGGCCGACCAGCGGCCGGTGGCCGGGATCGGCCTCGCCGCGCGGGGGCTGCTGGCGCTGGTCGACCCGAGCGCGCACCCCGCCGGGCGCCGGGAGGTGGAGTGCCTGTGGCTGACGGCGATGACGGACGCCGCGGCCTGCGTCTACTTCTCCCTCGCGGGCTTCTCGGCGGACGCCCTCGCCCACGCCGACGCGCTGGGCGTCCCCCTGTTCGTCCTGGACCTCGACGGGACGCCCCAGCCGGTCAACGCGACGGCCGAACGCCTCGACGCCGACGCCCCCGGCCGGGACTGACCACGCGGCCCCGGCCGGACCCCGCGTCGGGCTACTCCCCGGACTCCCCGTACGTCTCCCGCAGTTCGACCTTGCGCACCTTCCCCGACACCGTCATCGGGAAGGCGTCGAGGACCTGGAGGCGGCTCGGGACCTTGTAGTGGGCGAGCCGTCCCTCGCAGTACGCGCGGACGTCGTCCAGGGTCGGCGGCGCGGCCGGGTCGGCGGGGATGACGCAGGCGAGGACCTCCTCGCCGTACCGCTCGTGCGGGACGCCGACGACCTGGACGTCCTTCACCGCCGGGTGGCCGTACAGGAACTCCTCGACCTCGCGCGGGTAGATGTTCTCGCCGCCCCGGATGATCATGTCCTTGATGCGGCCGACGATCTCGACGTAGCCGTCGTCGCGCATCACCGCGAGGTCGCCGGTGTGCATCCAGCGGCCCGCGTCGACGGCCTCGGCGGTGCGCTCGGGCTCGTCCCAGTAGCCGAGCATCACGCTGTAGCCGCGGGTGCGGAGTTCACCGGTGGCGCCGCGCGGGCGGGTGATGCCGGTGACCGGGTCGACGACCTTGACCTCGATGTGGGGCAGGACGCGGCCGACGGTGCCGGTGCGGTGCTCCAGGTCGTCGTCGCGGCGGGTCTGGGTGGAGACGGGCGAGGTCTCCGTCATGCCGTAACAGATCGACACCTCGGCCATGTTCATCTCGGCCACCACCCGCTTCATCACCTCCACCGGGCAGGGGGAGCCCGCCATGATGCCGGTGCGCAGCGAGGAGAGGTCGAAGGCGGCGAAGCCGGGCAGGGCCAGTTCGGCGATGAACATGGTGGGGACGCCGTAGAGGGAGGTGCAGCGTTCGCGCTGGACGGCCTCCAGGGTGGCCGCCGGTTCGAAGGAGGGCGCGGGGATGACGACGCAGGCGCCGTGCGAGGTGGCCGCGAGGTTGCCCATCACCATGCCGAAGCAGTGGTAGAAGGGCACCGGCACGCAGATCCGGTCGCGTTCGGTGTAGCCGACCATCTCCCCCACGAAATAGCCGTTGTTGAGGATGTTGTGGTGGGAGAGGGTGGCGCCCTTGGGGAAGCCGGTGGTGCCGGAGGTGTACTGGATGTTGATGGGCTCGTCGCAGGACAGCTCCGGGAACGGCGCGGGGACGGCGCGGTCCAGGAAGGCGTGCCAGGTGGGGTCGCCGATGAACACCGTTTCCCGCAACGCCGGGCAGTCGCCGTCGACTTCGGCGACCATGGCGCGGTAGTCGCTGGTCTTGTGGCCGACGGAGGCGAACAGCAGCGAGACGCCCGCCTGCCGGAGCACGTACGCCAACTCGTGGGTGCGGTAGGCCGGGTTGATGTTCACCATGATCGCGCCGATGCGGGCGGTGGCGTACTGCACGAGCACCCACTCGGGGCAGTTGACCGCCCAGATGCCCACCCGGTCGCCCTTGCCGACCCCGCTCGCCAGCAGGGCGTACGCGAGTTCGTCGACGTCGGCGGCGAAGCGGGCGTAGCTCCAGCGGCGGCCGGAGGGGACGTCGACCAGGGCCTCCCGGTCGGGCCAGGCGGCGACGGCCCGGTCCAGGTTCGCGCCGATGGTGTCGCCGAGGAGGGCGGTCGGGCCCGTGCCGTGGCTGTAGGAGGGTTCGGGGGCGGCGGGCGCAGTAGCCGTTTCCAGGGGCCGGGTCATCGGTGGTCCTCCTCGCGGTACTCGTCGGCGGAGCCCGCGGCCGTCGCCTCCCGCAGTTCGATCCGGCGGATCTTGCCGGAGACCGTCTTGGGCAGCGGCGCGAACTCCAGGCGGCGCAGCCGCTTGTAGGGGGCGAGGACCCGCCGGGAGTGCTCGAACAGCACCTTCGCGGTGTCGGGTCCGGGCTCCCAGCCCGCCGCCAGCACGACGTACGCCTTCGGCACGGCGAGGCGGACCGGGTCGGGGGCGGGGACCACGGCGGCCTCGGCGACGGCCTCGTGCTCCAGCAGCGCGCTCTCCAGCTCGAAGGGGCTGATCTTGTAGTCGGAGGCCTTGAAGACGTCGTCGCTGCGGCCGACGTAGGTGAGGTGGCCGTCGGCGTCGCGGGAACCGATGTCGCCGGTGCGGTAGTAGCCGTCCGCCATGGCCTCCGCGGTGCGGTCGGGGTCGCCGTGGTAGCCGGTCATCAGGCCGACCGGGCGGGTGGAGAGGTCGACGGCGATCTCGCCCTCGTCGGCGCCGGGCGCGCCGGTGACCGGGTCGAGGAGTTCGATGCGGTAGCCGGGGCTGGGGCGGCCCATGGAGCCCGTTTTGAGGGGCTGGCCGGGGCTGTTGGCGATCTGGACGGCCGTCTCGGTCTGCCCGAAGCCGTCCCGGACGGTGACGCCCCACGCGCGGCGGACCTGCTCGATCACCTCGGGGTTGAGGGGCTCGCCCGCGGCGACGGCCTCGCGGGGCGGGGTGCGCAGCTGGGTCAGGTCGGCCTGGATGAGCATGCGCCACACGGTGGGCGGGGCGCAGAACGTGGTGACGCCCGCGCGGTCCATCTCCGCCATCAGCCGGGCCGCGTCGAAGCGGGTGTAGTTGTGCAGGAAGACGGTCGCCTCGGCGTTCCAGGGCGCGAACAGGTTGGACCAGGCGTGCTTGGCCCACCCCGGCGAGGAGATGTTGAGGTGCACGTCGCCGGGCTTGAGGCCGATCCAGTACATGGTGGCGAGGTGCCCGACCGGGTAGGACACGTGGCTGTGCTCGACCAGCTTGGGGCGGGCCGTCGTCCCGGAGGTGAAGTACAGCATCAGCGGGTCGTCGGCGAGGGTGGGCCCGTCGGGCACGAAGTCGGCGGAGGCGGCGTACGCGTCCTCGTAGCGCTGCCAGCCCTCCGGCGTGCCGCCGACGGCGATGCGGGTGTAGGCGCCGGGCACCTCGTCGAACTTGGCGGCGTCCCCGGCGCGCACGACGACGTGGCCGACCTCGCCGCGCTCGACGCGGTCGCGGAGGTCGGCGGGGCCCAGCAGCGGGGTCGCCGGGATGACGACGGCCCGCAGCTTCATCGCGGCGAGCGCGGTCTCCCACAGTTCGGCCTGGTTGCCGAGCATGACGAGGACCCGGTCGCCCGCGGCGACCCCGCGCTCGCGCAGCAGGTTCGCGACCCGGTGGGAGCGCTCGGAGAGGTCGGCGAAGGTGAGGCGGACCTCGGAGCCGTCCTCCTCGACGATGTGCAGGGCGGTGCGGTCGTTGCCCTCGGCGATGACGTCGAACCAGTCGAGCGCCCAGTTGAAGCGGTCGGGCCGGGGCCACTCGAAGCCCGCGTGGGCGGCGGCCCAGTCCTCTCGGTGGGCCAGCAGGAAGTCCCGCGCCCCGCGGAACCGATCCGTTGCCGTCGTCATCTGTCCTCCTGGTTGCCGGACCATTGCCGGGCGGCTCTCTGCCATCGTGTAATCCGTGATGCGGGTCTCACTACCCCCGAACGGGGGTCACCCGCGGCGGACGACTCCGGAAGGGGGCGGTCGGGTGACGGCGGACACGGCCGGAACGGCCGAGATGCGCGGCGCGCTGGCGCGGCTGCGCCGGGCGACCGGGCTGCCGGTGGCCTTCGGCGGCCTGGTGGAGCCGGGCCGGCCGCGGGTGCGGATCAGCGAGCTGAGCGGCGCGGGCACCCCCGCCCTGCGCGGCCTCGCGGTGACCTCGGGCAACGGCCTCGGCGGGAAGGCGGTCGCGCTGGCCCGGCCGTGCGCGGTGACCGACTACTCCCGCTCCCGCCGCATCAGCCACGAGTACGACACGGCGGTCGCCCAGGAGGGCCTGCGCTCGGTCCTCGCGGTGCCCGTGGTGGTGCGGCGCCGGGTGCGCGGGGTGCTGTACGGGGCGCTGCGCACGGCGGAGCCGCTGGGCGACCGCGCGCTGACGGCGGCCGTCGCGGTGGCGCGGGACGTGGAGCAGGCGCTGGTGGCGGCCGACGAGGTGCGGGCGCTGCTGGCGGCGGCCCGGCCCGGCGGACACCCCGCGCTGCCGGTGCGGGCGGGCGGGCACCCCGAGGCGTACGGCTGGCCCGGAGGCTCCGTGGGGCCGTCGGACGGGTCCGGCCGGACGTCCCCGGTGCCGGGCGGGGCCGGTCCGGTCGGCGGCTGGGAGCAGGTGCGGGCGGCGCACGCGGCGCTGCGGGCGCTGGCCCCGCGCATCACGGACCCGGCGCTGCGGGCCGAGCTGGAGAGCGCCTGCGGGCTGCTGACCCCCGGCGGATGGGCGCCGCAGGGCGCCGGTCCCGGCGGTGCGGGACCAGTCGGGGCCGGGCCGGGCGGTGGGTTGCCGGGTGGTCCGGCGCCGGGGGTGACGCTGGCGCCGCGCGAACTCGACGTACTGGCGTGCGTGGCGGCGGGCGCCACCAACGCGGCGGCCGGGGCCCGGCTGGGGCTGCGCGCGGAGACGGTGAAGGGCTATCTGCGGTCCGCGATGCGCAAGCTGGGCGCCCGCACGCGGGGAGAGGCGGTGGTCTCGGCCCGGCGGGCGGGTCTGCTGCCATAGGGTGCGAGCGACGTGCCGGACCGCCGTCCGGCAGGTGTGTGGCGGGTGCGCGGCGTGCGCGGCGGCCGGTTTCCGGCCCCGGACGCGGCGGGTGCGCCTCGGGTGCGCGGCGGCGTCCCGCGCGGCCCGCGCGACCCCCGGCAGGGGGCGCGCAGGGGGCGTGGGCACCGGCGCCGGAAGCGGTCGGAAACCGGCCGGGGAGGTCTCGGAACGATGACAGTCCATTCAGCAACCGCCTGGATGAATTGCTCCATGCGTCCGCTGTTATCTCCCTCACCACACCGTCCCTCCGAATTTCAAAGAGACGTTGCCTAGAATTTGGCCCGAACACGACACTAGGAAGGGAGCGGTGACCGTGCGACGGGACTTCCAGGAGCCTGCCCGATGCCGCCCCGACCTGGTCATCGGCAGGGACGAGCTGTTCACGGCGGCCCGGGAGCAGCTCACCGGCGGCGGCAGCGTCCTCCTGCACGGGCCCGCCGGAATAGGAAAGTCGACCGTCCTGCGGGCATTGGCCGCCGATTACGGCGAGACGGCCCGCACCGTCCTGCGCTGCTCGGCGACCGAGTCGGAATCGCACCTGCCGTTCCTGGCGCTCGCCGACCTCTTTGGTCTGGTCCTGGACGAGGTCGCCGGAAAGCTGCCCGCCGCCCAGCGCAGCGCCCTCGAATCGGCGCTCACCGGCCGCGCCGAGTCGACCCTCCTGCACGACGGCCTCGCCCTGCGGCTGGCCGTCCTGTCCGCGCTGCGCGCCCTCGCCGCCGAGGGCCCGGTGCTGCTGGTCGCCGACGACCTCCAGTGGCTGGATTCCGCCAGCGCCGAACTCCTCGGCTTCGCCGCCCGCCGCCTCGGTGACACCCCGGTGCAGCTGCTGTGCGCGGTCCGCACCGAGGGACAGGAGTACGACCGGCATCTACGCGCGTCCCCGCCCGACACCCTGGCCATCCGGCTCAACCCGCTGGGCCTCGCCCAGGTCTCCACCCTCCTCGGCCACCGCGGCTACACCGACCTGCCCCGCTCCACCGTGCGGGAGATCCACCGCACCAGCGGCGGCAACCCGCTGTTCGCCCTGGAGCTGGGCCGCGCCCTCGGCGAGAACCCCGTCCCGCCCCGGCCGGGCGAGCCGCTGCCGGTGCCGACCTCGCTGCGCGCCCTGGTGCTCAGCCGCCTCGACATGCTCTCCGAGGAGGCCCGCCGCACCCTCCTGGTGGCCAGCGCCGGCGCCCGGCCGACCCCGGCCCTGCTGCACGCGGCGGGCCGCGAGCACGCCGAGGCCGAGATGGCGCAGGCCGCCGCGCTGGGCCTGCTCTCCACCGAGCCCGAGGGCCCGGCGGGCGTCCGCTTCGCACACCCCCTGATCTCGGCCGCGCTCTACGCGGAGGCGCCCGCGCACGAACGGCGGGCCGCGCACGCCGCGCTCTCCACGGCCGCCTCCGACCCCATCGAGCGCGCCCGCCACCTGGCCCTCGCCACCATCGGCACCGACCCCGAGGTCGCGGGACGGCTCGCGGACGCCGCCGCGCAGGCCCGGGACCGCGGCGCGCCCTCGGTGGCCGCCTCCCTCGGTCTGCTCGCCGCCCGGCACACCCCCGCCGACGGCGAACCGCACCCCGACGACCGGCGGCTCCAGGCCGCCGAGGACGCCATCACCGCGGGCGAGGTCGACCTCGCCCGCGACATCGCGCGCGAGGTGCTGACCCGGGCCACCGCGCCCGCCGAGCGGGTCCGGGCCTGGGAGGTCGTCATCGAGGCGGCCGGCCAGTCCCTCGGTGACGTCGACGCCGTCTTCCCGCAGGTCCTCGCCGACGCGGGCGACGACCCCCGGCTGCTCGCCCTGGTCCACTACCGGCTCGCCTGGCGGGGCCTCATCGTCGAGGGCGACTTCCGTACCGCGCGCACCGAGGCCGCGCACGCGGCGGACCTCGCGGCGCGCGGCGGGGACCGCCGCACCGAACTGATGGCGCTGTCGTTCCAGGCGTCCACCGAGACCCTGATGGGCCACCCGGACGCGCCCGCCACCATCCGGAAGGCGCTCGCCGAACCCCAGGACCCCTACGTGGCGTGCCACCACAACGGCGCCGGGATGGCCCGGTTCCGCTGGCTGCTGATGACGGACCAGCTGCCGGAGGCCCGTACCACGATCACCGGCCTGCTGCGCGAGGTGCGGCGGCGCGGCATGGTCGAGAGCGAGGTGCACTTCCACCGCTTCCTCGCCGAGACCGAACTGCGCACCGGTCACTGCGGGCGCGCCCTGGACCTGGCGCGGGAGAGCCTGCGGCTGGCCCGTGACTCGGGGATCGGGCTCGGCGCCTCCGCGATGCTCGCCTCGTTCACCGAGGCGTCCGCCGGGGACGTCGAACGGGCCCTCGCCCTCGCCGGGGAGGCCGTCGCCACCGCCGAGGAGGACGGCGACCAGATGTACCTGTCGCGGGCTCTCGGCGCCCTGGGATACGCCCAGTTGGTGTCGGGGAACCCGGCGGGCGCGGTGACCTCGCTGCGCCGGGTGCGGGAACTGGAGCTGGGTCTCGGCATCACCGACCCCGGCCGGGGCCGCTGGCAGGCCGACCTCGCCGAGGCCCTGGTCCAGGTCGGCGAGACGGGCGAGGCGCAGGACGTCATCGACGTCGCCCGCGAGCACGCCCTGCGGCTGGGCCGGGAGAGCGTCCTCGCGATCCTGGACCGCGCGGAGGCGCTGGTGCGGGCCGCGCGCGGCGACGAGGAGGCCGCCCTCGCGCAGCTGACGTCCGCTCAGGACCGGCTCGCGAAGCTCGGGCACGGCCTGGAGGAGGCGCGCGCCGCGTTCGCCCTGGCCCGGCTCCGTACCGGGCGGCCGGGGCCGACCTCGTACGACGAGGCGGCGCGGCTGTTCCGGCGCTGCCGCGCGCTGCCCTGGCTGCGGCAGGTCGAGGCGGCCGCCGCCGGTCCGGTGGCCGCGCCGCCCGCCGCCGCGCCCCGTGACACCGCGCTGGACGCCCTGGAGGGGCTGGCGGCGATGGAGCGTCAGGTGGCCGCGCTGGTGATGGAGGGCGCCACCAACCGGGAGATCGCCGCCCGCCTGTTCATCAGCGTCAAGACGGTGGAGGCGACGCTGACCCGGGTCTACCGGAAGCTGGGCATCCGCTCGCGGGTGGACATCGTCCGGCTGGCGGCGGGGCGTCACGCGAACTGAGCGGGCGGCGGGTTCACTGCTCGCACGGGCCCGGCGGGGTGCGCCGCGCAGGGGTGCCGGAGGGCCGACCGAGGGTTTTCCCTCCCCAACTCCCTTAGGGGGTTCCCTCATTGGGAGGGGTGGCGGTCGCGCCCTAGCGTAAGGGACGTGCCGCTCGCCGGGCACACCGGGGTCGGTCTCCAGGACTCCGGTGCACCCCCCACGCCCGCGCGACCCCCCACCGGCAGCTCCCAGCAAGGAGATCCATGTTCGGGTTCCACCGTGCGAGAAGGGCCGCGGCACTCGTCGCGGCCACCGCCGCCGCGACCGTGACCGCACTTCTCAGCGCCCCCAACGCTGTGGCGGCCCCCCAGCCGATCGTAGGCGGCAGCACGACCACGACGACGGCGTACCCGTTCGTCATGCAGATCACGGATGCCTCGCAGAACCAGTTCTGCGGCGGCACCCTCGTCTCGCCGACCAAGGTGGTCACCGCCGCCCACTGCATGGTCGGCGAGACGACGGGCAGTGTCCGCGTCGTCGGCGGCCGGACGTACCTCAACGGAACGAACGGCACGGTGGCCCGGGTCAGCCGGATCTGGGTGCACCCCGACTACACCGATGCCACCGACGGCGACGACGTGGCCGTCCTGACCCTGTCGACGTCGATGCCGTACACCCCGGTGTCGTACGTCACCTCCTCCCAGACCGGCGTGTACACCACCGGGACCAGTGCCCGGGTGCTCGGCTGGGGCACCACCTCGGCGGGCGGCAGCTCGTCGAACCAGCTGCGGACGGCGACCGTGCCCCTCGTCTCCAACAGCAGCTGCGGCAGTTCCTACGGCTCCGACTTCGTCGCGAGCGACATGGTGTGCGCCGGATACTCCTCCGGCGGCGTGGACACCTGCCAGGGCGACAGCGGCGGTCCCCTGCTCATCGGGGGCGTCCTGGCAGGTATTACTTCCTGGGGCGAGGGCTGCGCCCAGGCCGGTCACCCGGGTGTCTACACCCGGCTGACCACCTTCTCCAGCCTGGTCGCGGCGCAGGTCAGCTCCTGACCCGCCCGCGCACCCCGCCCCGCCCCGCACCCTGAGCCGTCCCTCCGGGTGTGCCTGACCAGGGGGCGCTGCGAGCCTCCACGAGCGGCCCGCAGCGCCCCCTCTCCATGCCCCGCGTCCGGCCCGCTTCCCGGCGGGCGCCGGTCCGGGGCCGCTTCGGCGCCGGGGCCGGGCCGGTTCCGGGGCCTGTACCGTCCCGCCCCTTCACCTGGGATCTTCTCGCCGACGACCCCGTGCTTTCCGTTTCGGTGCCTGTTTCAATGAGCCGCGTACGGAACGGATGAGGTGGTGTCGATGGTGTCCACGGACCGTCTGCTGGCCTTCGCGGCCATGTCGTTGCTGGTGATCGTGATCCCCGGCCCGAGTGTGCTGTTCGTGATCGGGCGGGCGCTGGCCCACGGCCGCCGCACGGCGGTCGCCACCGCGCTCGGCAACGTCTTCGGTTCGTACCTGCTGGTCGTGGCGGTCGCCGTCGGGATCGGTTCGCTGGTGGAGCGCTCCGCGACGGTCTATCTGACGGTGAAGCTGGCGGGCGCCGCCTACCTGGTCTTCCTGGGCGTGCAGGCGTTCCGGCACCGCAAGGAGCTGACGGCGTCGGCGATCACCGCGGCCGCCGGGCCGGCGCCCGGCACGGAGCCGGGGGCGCCCGTGGCCGCGGCGCGCGGTGATCTGCGGACGGTGCTCGACGGGGTCCTGGTCGGCGTGACCAACCCCAAGGGCGTGGTGTTCTTCGCCGCCGTGCTCCCCCAGTTCGTGGACCACTCCGCCGGACAGGTCCCGCTCCAGATGCTCCTGCTCGGCCTGGTGCCCGTCTCGATCGGCCTGGTCACGGACACGTTGTGGGGGCTCGGCGCGTCGGTGGCCCGCACCTGGTTCGCCCGGTCCGACCGCCGCCTGTCCCTGGTGGGCGGCGCGGGCGGCTGCGCGATGATCGGCCTCGGCGTCTCGGTCGCGGTCACGGGCCGCGCGGACTGACGAGCGGGCCCTGAGGAACCGGGGGGACGGGCATTCAGGGGGCGGCGGGCCGGTCGATGACGGTGCCGAGGCGGACGCCGTACGACGCGTCCGGGTGCATCACGGCGAGCAGGCGCTCGGCCTCCGCGGTGACCTCACGCCACCGGGCCGCGCTCAGCTCGCCGAAGGGCTCGACGACCAGCGCGTCCGCCTCCAGCCGCCACACCCCGGCGAGGAAGCCGTCGACCAGGAAGGTGGGATACGCCTGGTTGCCCCGCCAGGTGCGGCCCTTGAGGTCGTCGGGGACGATCCGGGTGCGGTCGGCGTGCGAGAGGAGCACGTTGTCGAACTCGGGCAGGAAACGCGGCGGCGCCGGGGTGTCCGGGTCGGGGCGCGGGGCGTCCGGCAGGTCGAACAGCTCCACGCCCCGCTCGTCGCGGAAGGTCAGCAGCTCCGGGCGGAGCCGCTCGAAGACCTCGCGCAGCCGGGTCAGCCCGGCCCAGGTCTGCATGTCCTTCACGGAGGCGGGCCCGAACGCGGCGAGATAGCGCCGTACGGCGGTCTCCGGGTCCGGGGACGACGCGGCGGGACGGCCGAGCCAGTGCTCGGCGGTGGTGAGCGCGACCTGGCCGCTCCTCCCCCAAAGTCCGCGCGGGGTGACCTGGACCAGCGGCAGCAGACAGCGGGCGGCGGTGGCCAGCGACTGCGGATCGGCGTCCGGCCACTCCACGGCAAGCGCCTCACGCAGCTGCCCCATGGTGCGCGGCTCCTCCTCGACCAGGCCGCGGGCCAGTCCGGCGAGCCGGTCCAGGTCGACCCCGGCGAGGCCCTTGCGGAAGTACGTCAGCTCGCGGTCGCGGGCGGGCTGCACCAGCGGGCGCAGGGTGAGGCAGTCGTCGGCGGTGTGGGTGTGGATCGTCGAGCGCATCGTGACGATCCGGACCACTTCCCGGTCCGCCATCAGCGCCGACAGCTCCTGCGGGGCGAACCCGTCGAGGCGGGCGGCGAGGGCGTGGTAGGGCGGCTTGACGTTCTGCGCCTGGAGTCCGAGGAGGTGCGCCACCGCGGCCTTCGCCGACATTGGGGAGCGGCGCAGCAGGAGCTGGCGGTCCAGGGTGGCCCGGTTGAGGGCGCGGCGGCCGAGCACGGGGGCGGGCGCGGGAGTGGCGGTCGTCTTCCTCATGCCCCGCACGCTAACGGGAGTTGAGGACAGCCACGGTCCTCGACGCCCCCGGAGCGGTGGGGCTTCGGTGCTCCGGGGGCGTCGTGGGGACCAGGGCGGCGTCGGCGAGACGCCGCCGGGCGGTCAGGCGGGCTGCGCCGCCGTCGGTGCCCGGTCGGGGGGCGTCGCCGGGCCGACCAGTTCCGTCAGGACGTCCTCCATCGTGACGAAGCCGAGCACGGTGCCCGTCTCGCCGGTGACGGCGGCCAGGTGGCTGCCGTCGGTGCGCAGCGCGGTGAGGGTGTCGTCCAGCGGGGTGTCGATCCGGACCCGGGTGACCGGGTGCAGGGCCGTGCGCGGGAAGGGGCGGTCGCGGTCGGCGACCCCGAGGGTGTCCTTGATGTGCAGGTAGCCCAGCAGGGTGGCGTCGGGGCCGGTGACCGGGAAGCGGGAGAACCCGGCCGCGGCGGCCGTCCGCTCCAGCTCGGCCGGGGTGACGCGCGCGTCGACCGTCCGCATCAGGGGCGCGGGGACGAGGATCTCGCCCACCGGGCGGGTGCCCAGTTCCAGCGCGTCGCGCAGCCGCTCGCCGTCGGCCGGGGTCAGCAGTCCGGCCGCGCTGGAGTCGACCACGATCCGGGCGAGCTGGTCGTCGGTGTAGACGGACTCCACCTCGTCCTTCGGCTCGACCCGCAACAGCCTGAGCAGGACGTTGGCGAAGGCGTTGATGCCGAACACCACCGGCCGCAGCGCCCGGGTGAGGGCGACCAGCGGCGGGCCGAGCAGCAGCGCCGTCGGCACCGGCGCGGCCAGCGCGATGTTCTTCGGGATCATCTCGCCGACCAGCATGTGCAGGTAGGTCGCCACGGTGAGCGCGATGACGAAGGCGATCGGGTGGACCAGGGCGTGCGGCACGTGGACCGCCTCGAACACCGGCTCCAGCAGGTGCGCGATGGCCGGTTCCGCGACCGCGCCGAGGACCAGCGAGGACACGGTGATGCCGAGCTGGGCGGTGGCCATCAGCGCCGAGAGGTGCTGGAGGCCCCACAGGGTCATCCGGGCCCGCTTGTCGCCGTCCCGGGCGCGCGGCTCGACCTGGCTGCGGCGCACCGAGATCAGGGCGAACTCGGCGCCCACGAAGAAGGCGTTGGTCACCAGGGTGAGCGCGCCGATGACGAGTTGCAGGACGGTCATCGGGTCTCCTCCCCGGCGACGGCGGGCACCCGCTGCGGACCGGCGTCCGGGCCGGGCCCGGGACGGTCCGGTGCGTGCGGCGGCGGGGCGGTGACGCGGACGCGGTCGGCGCGGTGGTGCGCGACGGCCAGGACCTCCAGGCGCCAGCCGTCGTCGAGGCCGACGGCGTCCCCCTCGGCCGGTATCCGCCCGAGGCGGGTGGCCACCAGGCCCGCGAGGGTTTCGTACGGCCCCTCGGGCGCGGTCAGGCCCAGGTCGGCGAGGCGGTCGACGCGGACCGAGCCGTCGGCCTCCCAGACGGCCGGGGCGCCCGTGCCTCCGGAACCGTCCGGACCGGCCCCGCCGTCCGTGCCCGCCGTGCCGTTTGTGCCGTTCGTGCCGGTCCCGACCGGGATCAGGTCGGGGACCTCGACGGGGTCGTGCTCGTCGCGGACCTCGCCGACGACCTCCTCGACGATGTCCTCCACGGTGGCCACGCCCGCCGTGCCGCCGTACTCGTCGATGACGACGGCCATGGTGCGGTGCGCGCGCAGCCGCTCCAGCAGCCGGTCCGCGGGCAGGCTGTCGGGGACCAGCAGCGGGGCGGTGGCCAGCTCGGTGACGGGCGTGTCGGCGCGCCGCTCGGGCGGCAGGGCGAGGACGTCGCGGATGTGGACGGTGCCGACGACCTCGTCCAGGCTGTCGCGGTAGACCGGGAAGCGGGACAGGCCGGTGGCGTGGGTGAGGACGGCCGCGTCGGCGGCCGTGGCGTGGGCCTCCAGCGCGCGGACGTCGACACGCGGGGTCATCACGTTCTCCGCGGTCAGCTCGCCCAGGTGGAGCGTGCGGACGAAGAGTTCGGCCGAGTCGGCCTCCAGAGCGCCCTCGGCGGCCGAGTGCTGGGCGAGGGCGGCGAGTTCCTCGGGGCCGCGGGCCGAGGCGAGTTCCTCGGCGGGCTCCAGGCCGACGCGGCGGACGAACCGGTTCGCCGTGTCGTTGAGGTGGTGGATGAACGGGCCGAAGGCGGCGGTGAAGCCGCGCTGCGGACCGGCGACCACCTTGGCGACGGCGAGCGGGCGGGAGATCGCCCAGTTCTTCGGCACCAGCTCGCCGACCACCATCAGCACGACGGTGGAGAGCGCGACGCCCAGCAGGGTCGCGACGGTCGGCGCGGCCCCGCCGAGCCCGGCCGCGCGCAGCGGGCCGCGCAGCAGCGAGGCGAGGGAGGGCTCGGCGAGCATGCCGATGACCAGGGAGGTCACGGTGATGCCGAGCTGGGCGCCGGACAGCTGGAGGGTCAGGCGGCGGACGGCCTTGAGGGCGCCTTCGGCGCCGCGCTCACCCGCCTCGGCCGCGCGCTCCAGGTCACCGCGCTCGACGGTGGTCAGCGAGAACTCCGCGGCGACGAACACCGCGCAGGCCAGGATCAGCGCGAAGGCCAGGAGCAGCAGCAGGACCTCGGTCACCGCGCCACCCCCGTTCCTTCGGGCTCGGTGGGGGTGGGGGGCGCGGCCGTGCGTCTGCCGCTCGTACTGGGAGGCTCACCCATGGCGGGTCTCCGGCTCCTTCGTCTCTCTCGATGGGGTGTTCGGGTCCCGTGCGGGCGGCCGGGCACCGTCCGGGGGACGGTGGCCGGATCGGCCGGTCACGGGGTGGCGACCACCCTATGCTTCTACGTGCCTGTAGAGAACGAGCGGGGTGCGCCGGTTGTTCCCGGACCGTTCCGTGCCGTCCCCGGCCGGTCCCGGCCGGTCCCGGCGGCCCGGTTCCCGCCGTTCTCGGCTGTTGCCGCTACGGAAGAAGGAGTGGACGCCGCGATGGTGTTCAAACGACTGCTCGGTTCGCTCGGTGTGGGCGGCCCCACGGTGGACACGGTGCTGGACCCCGGTCCGGCGCTGCCCGGCGGAAGCCTCTCGGGGCGGGTGGTCCTGCGGGGCGGGACGTCCGCCTCCGACATCGAGCAGGTCACGCTGGAACTGGTCGCCCGGGTCGAGGCGGAGCACGCGGAGGGCGAGAGCGAGGGCGTCGTCGTCTTCGACCGGCTCACCGTCGGCGGCGGCTTCCGGCTGGCGGCGGGCGAGGAGCACGCGGTGCCGTTCTCGGTGGGCCTGCCGTGGGAGACCCCGGTGACGGAGCTGTACGAGCAGCCGCTGGGCGTCGTCCTCGGCGTCCGGACCGGGCTCGCGGTGGCCGGGGCCCGCGACACGGGCGACCTCGACCAGCTCACCGTCGGCCCGCTGCCCGCGCAGGAGGCGGTGCTGGAGGCGTTCGGACAGCTCGGGTTCGGCTTCCGCTCGGCGGACCTGGAGTACGGCCGGATCGGCGGGACGGGGCAGCAGCTGCCGTTCTACCAGGAGATCGAACTGACGCCGCCCCCCGCGTACGCCCACGAGGTGAACGAGATCGAGGTGACCTTCCTCGCCCACCCCGGCGGCGTCGAGGTGGTCCTGGAGGCGGACAAGCGCGGCGGGTTCCTCTCCGAGGGCCACGACGCGCTGGCCCGCTTCACCGTCGACCACCACGACGTACGGGACCAGGCCACCCGCACCGCGGAGGTCGACGGCTGGGTCCGGCACCTGGTCGACCACCGGGCGTCGTACGGGACCCACGCGGCGTACGGCCACGGACCCGACCACGAGCACGGTCACGGGGAGCACCGGTCCGGGCCGGGGGTCGGTACGGCGGTGGCGGCGGGCGCGGCCGGGCTGGCGGTCGGCGTCGTGGGCGGCATGGTCGCGGCCGAAGTCGTGGACGAGGTGGGGGACTTCTTCGAGGGCGACGACGAGTCCTGATCTTCTACACTGACGTAGAAAGACAGGGGTCGCGGGCCGCCGTCCGGGCGGTCCGGGCCCCGACGACCTGTGGAGTGCGCATGGCCCTGTGGGACCGCCTCAAGGAGTCCGCGTCGACGATGCAGACGCAGCTCCTGGCGAAGAAGAACGACCTGAAGAGCGGCGCCTTCCGCGACGCGAGCATGGCGATGTGCGCGCTGGTCGCGGCGGCCGACGGGACGGTGGACCCGTCGGAGCGGCAGCGCGTGGCCCAGCTGATCGGCACCAACGAGGTGCTGCGCAACTTCGACGCGACCGACCTCCAGCGCCGCTTCGAGGAGAACCTCGCGAAGCTGACCGCCGACTTCGCCTTCGGCAAGGTGAGTGTGTTGCAGGAGGTCGCCAAGGCGAAGAAGAAGCCCGTCGAGGCCCGCGCCGTCATCCAGATCGGCATCGTCATCGGCGGCGCCGACGGCGACTTCGACAAGACGGAACAAGCCGTGGTCCGCGAGGCCTGCTTCGCCCTGGACCTCCCCCCGCACGAGTTCGACCTCTGACGAACAGCCCCCTGAGGGGGAACAGCACCACCACCCCCCTCAGGGGCGCGGGGGAACCGCGGACAGAGCACTCATTCCGGCGGCCTTCGCACCCCCTTCAGGGGCGCGGGGAACCGCGCACAGCACTCCGCCCCCGGCCCCCTCAGAACCCGCGCCCGCCGCAACTCCCCCAGGGGCGCGAGGAACCGCGCACGACACCGCACCCCCGGGCGCACCCTGGACCGCCCCCACCGGAGGCACCCTGGAACCGCCCCCCGCCGGCGGCACCCTCAGCGCCCCCGCACCCGCCCCACGAACCGCAACGTACCGATCGCGGCCGCCCGCAGGGCAGGCTGCTCCCGCACCACCCGGTGCAGCACCCGCGCGGGCTCATGCCGCAGCCAGTGCAGCGCACCCCCCGCCCCGCCCGCCCGCAGGGCCCCCTCGTGGACCAGCAGATCCCCGGTCTTGAACGAGTTCTTGTACGCGGCCTCCCCGCGCCCGAAGTCGAACAGGTCGATCCCCGCCCCGGCGGACGCCTCGATCATCCGCAGACACAGCACCCGCCCCGGGGAGTACGTGGCGACGGTCCGGTCGTAGGAGGGGAACCAGCAGGAGAAGACGGTGCGGGAGCGCAGCCCGAAGTGGGCGGCGACGGGCCGGTCCGCGGCGTACAGCACGGAGAGGGTGCCGGAGCAGTGCGGCGTGGCCGTCTCGGCGAGGAGGTCGACGAGGCGGGCGATCCAGGTCCGGGAGAAGGGGTCGCGGCGTCCGGTGCGCCGGTAGTGGGCGGACTTCCAGGAGACGAGGGCGCGCAGCGCCGCGGGGTCGCGCTCGTCGTAGACGAACCTCAACTCGCCCAGATCGCGGGCCATCCGGCGTTCCTGGGCGCGGGCGCCCTTGAGGAACCCGCGTGCGTGGGACCGGAGATGGGCCTCGTAGGACGCGAAGCCGCCGCGGAGGTCGACGACCGGGGAGGCGAACTGGCCGGTGGCGTACGGCAGGAAGAGGTCCTGGCCGCTCTCCAGGTGGTTGAACTCCCAGGCGTTGAGGGAGCAGGCGCGCATCAGGTACTGCGGGTCGAGGCGTACGTCGGGCTGGAGCACGGCTCCCTGGCAGTCGGAGACGCCGAGGCCGACGGCGCGCCCGTGCCCCAACGGGCCGCGCTGGTGCGGGAAGTAGCCGACGGGGCGGTCGGCGCGGCGCAGGACGGCGACCCGGGTGTCGGGCCGGACGCGGCCGACGGCGCGGGTGAACTCGGCGCTCATGAAGGGGTTGGCGGCGGCCGTGGCCGTGGTGCGCAGGTCGTTCCAGTGGCCGATGTCCACGGTGGTGAGGTCGCCCGGGTGCACGATCTCGATGCGTGGTGTGGTCATGCGGACTCCTGGTGACGCGGGGCGCGCCGATGCGGGGGGACACGGCCGGCGGAGCGGCGCTCGGCCCGTCCATGATCCGCGAGGGGCGCGGCCCCGCGCCGGGTAACGGCGGAATCACCGGATGTGAACGTTCAGCCGAAGATTCGCGGAGACGGGTGACACGCCCGCCGCGCCGACCACCGGCCGGTCCCGTTCCGGCCACCGGCCGGTTCCGTTCCGGGCGCCCGGTCCTCAGCGCAGGCCGGCCGCGTCCAGGAGGGTGGTGACGGTGGGCAGGATCAGGCCGGACAGGTCGTCGACACCGATGCCCGCGCGGGCGCTGGCGCCGTCGAAGAGCAGCATCAACTGGCGTGTCAGCAGGGCGGGATCGGCGGCGCCGCCCCGCTCGGCCTCGCCGCGGAAGAACGCGGCGAGGTCGTCCTTGACGCGGCGGGCGGCACGGCTCGCGGGATGGTCGGGGTTCTTCAGCTCGACCTGGACGGCGAGGAAGGGACAGCCCCGGTAGTCGGGCAGGACGGCCTGTTCCTGGACGCGTTCGAAGACGTACAGGACGCGGGCGCGGGGTGTGCCGCCGCTGTCCGCCGGAGGGCGCATCGCCGCGGTGACCGCGGCCGTCCGCTCGACGAGGCTCGCGGCGAGCAGCTCGTCCTTGCTGTCGAAGAGCTGGTACATCGACCGCTTGGACACCCCCGCGGCCCGGCACAGGGCCTCCACCCCGATGCCGACGCCCTCGCGGTAGGAGAGTTCGGCCGCCGCGGTGAGCAGCCGGTCGCGGGCGCCGGGCCGGGCCGCGGACGCGTCCGGCCCGTCCGGCCCACCCGGTGCGGCGGAGGGGACGGTACCGGCGGTGCCGGTGCCGCTGATGTCGGTGCGCATGGTGCGAGGCTAACCCGGCCGGACGCCGCGGGAAAACCGAACGGTTTGCCGACGGCGGGGCGGCCCGGATCAGGCGGCGAGCTGCTCGTACAGCTCGGTGACGTCGCCGGAGAGCCGTCCCTTGACCCAGCGGGTGACGTCGTCGGCGAGGACCTCGTACGCCCCGGCCTCCACACCGTCGAGGGCGGCCGTCGCGATGTCGTGGGCGCTGGACTTGGGGGCGTCGACGGTACGGGTCATGTCGGTGTCGACGTAGGCCATGTGCAGGCCGGTGACGTGGATGCCGCGCGGGTGCAGGTCGACGCGGAGGGCGTTGGTCTGGGACCACAGGGCGGCCTTGGTGGCGCTGTAGGCGCTGCCGTCGGAGACCCAGGAGAGCGCGGAGTGGACGTTGACGAGGTGGCCGCCGCCGTTGCGTTCGAGGACGGGCACGAAGGCGCGGGCGACGAGGAGGGGTCCGTAGAAGTTGGTCTCGAACTCGGCGCGGACGGTGTCGAGGGGGCCGTCGAGGAAGCGGGCGCCGATGGCGACGCCCGCGTTGTTGACCAGGATCGTGACGTCGCCCGCCCGCTCGGCGGCGGCCGCGACGGAGGCGGGGTCGGTGACCTCCAGGGCGAGCGGGACGGCGTCCGGGTGGGTCACGGTGCGCGGGTCGCGGGCGGTGGCGTACACCGTGCGCGCGCCGCGGGCGTACGCCTCCTCGACGAGGGCCTTGCCGACGCCGCGGCTGCCGCCGGTGACGAGGACGACGGAGTTCTGGATCGCGGTCATGGGCGTCTCCTGATCTTCTTCAGCATCTCCCCCACCTGAAACCGATCGGTTTCCGAGCTGTCCAGGGCAGCGTAAACCGATCGGTTTCAGGAGTCAAACCGATCGGTTTCCAAGAGCGAGGGGGGCGGCCTCAGACACGCCAAAACGCGGGCTCACCGCACCATCTCCGCAGGTGACCCGCTATACACACCGTCTATACGTTCTTTGTATAGTCCCGGCATGCCTTTTCTGACCAAGAAGATTCCGACCACGAAGACGGCGCGCACGGGGAACCCGTTGGGCGCGATCCGGACAACGGGGGCCGCGGTGGCCGCCGCCGTCGCCGCGCTGACACTCGCCCTGACCGGCTGTACGCGCCTGGAGACCACCGCGCCGAGCACGGTGCGTGCGGAGCCCGCGGTGACGGCGGCGGCCACGCAGGCGGCCCGGTTCGGGACCGTCGACTGCCGCGTCGCGAAGTGCGTCGCCCTCACCTTCGACGCGGGCCCCAGCGAGAACTCCGCCCGCCTGCTCGACATCCTCAAGGAGAAACAGGTCCCCGCGACGTTCTTCCTGCTCGGGGCGCGGCACATCGAGAAGTACCCGGAGCTGGTGCGGCGGATGGCCGCCGAGGGCCACGAGGTGGCCAGTCACACCTGGGACCACAAGATCCTCACGGATCTCCCGCCGGACGGGATACGCGACGAACTGGAGCGCACCGACCGGGAGATAGAGCGGCTGACCGGGCGCCGCCCCACCCTGATGCGCCCGCCGCAGGGCCGCACCGACGCGACCGTGCACCGGATCTGCCGCGAACTGGGTCTCGCCGAGGTGCTGTGGACGGTGACCGCGAAGGACTACACGACCGAGGACTCCGACCTCATCCGCCGCCGCGTCCTCGACCGGACCGAGCGGGACGGCATCATCCTGCTGCACGACATCTACGCCGGGACGGTGCCCGCCGTACCGGGCATCGTGGACGCGCTGAAGGAGCGCGGCTACGTCTTCGTGACGGTCCCCCAACTGCTCGCGCCGGGGCGGGCGGAGCCCGGAAAGGTCTACCGCTGACCCCCGCGCACCGGACACGGCGAAACGTTTCGCATACGCTCGCGCGCGCATCCCGCGCTGGGCCGGAAGTGTGAGCCGGGACGGAACGGTCCGTCCGGTCGCCGGGACTCCTTACGATCACTGTGTGGTCACCTTCCAGTTCGAACGCACGGCCCCGCTCTCCCCCGCGGAGGCCTGGCGGCGGCTCACCGACTGGCCCCGGCACGGCGCCGTGGTCCCGCTGACCCGCGTCACCATGCTCACCCCGGGACCGACCCGCGTCGGCACGGAGTTCGTGGCCCGCTCGGGCATCGGCCCGCTCGCCTTCGACGACCGCATGGAGGTGACGGTCTGGTCCCCGCCCGGGGACGGCGAACCGGGCCGCTGCCGCCTGGAGAAGCGCGGCCGTACGGTGCACGGCTGGGCCGAGATCACCGTCGGCCCCGGCCCCGGCGGACGCGCCCACGTCCGCTGGGAGGAGGACCTCCGCCTCCGCCTCGTCCCGTCCGCCGCGAACCCCCTGGTCCGCTCCACGTCCCTGGCGGTCTTCGGCCGCGCCGCGAACCGGTTGCTGCGCATGCCGTGAAGGTGCGCGGCGCGGGCAAGACGGCGTACGCGTTCGCCTGGCCCGATCAGCCGGTGGCGCGGCGGGTGGGGCCGGTCAGGCCGGGGAGGTGATCCGGCCCTCCGGTCCCCCGACCCGGTCGTGATGGATCGGGGTGTGGGCGCCCGTCAGGGAGGCGCCGGTGCCGCCGCGGCGGAGGGCGACGATCTCGGCGGCGATGGACAGGGCCGTCTCCTCGGGGGTGCGGGCGCCGAGGTCGAGGCCGATCGGGGAGTGCAGGCGGGCGAGTTCGGGCTCGGTGACGCCGACCTCGCGCAGGCGGGCGTTGCGGTCCAGGTGGGTGCGGCGGGAGCCCATGGCGCCGACGTAGGCGACCGGGAGCCGTAGCGCGAGGCGGAGCAGCGGGACGTCGAACTTGGCGTCGTGGGTGAGGACGCACAGGACGGTGCGGGCGTCGGTCGCGGTGCGTTCCAGGTACCGGTGCGGCCAGGCGACGACGACCTCGTCGGCCTCCGGGAAGCGGGCCTGCGTCGCGAACACGGGCCGGGCGTCGCAGACCGTGACGTGGTGGCCGAGGAACTTGCCGACCCGGACCAGCGCCGACGCGAAGTCGATCGCCCCGAACACGATCATCCGGGGCGGCGGGACGGACGCCTCGACGAGGACGGTGAGCGGGGCGCCGCAGCGGGAGCCCTCCGCGCCGATCTCCAGGGTGCCGGTGCGGCCCGCGTCGAGGAGGGCGAGCGCCTCGGCGGCGACCGTGCGGTCCAGTTCGGGGTGGGCGCCGAAGCCGCCCTGCCGGGAGCCGCCGGGGCCGACGAGGAGGGCGCGGCCGACCAGGTCGGCCGGCCCGGTGACGATCCGCGCCAGCGCCGCGCCCGCGCCCTCCGCGGCCGACCGCAGGGCCGCCGCGACGACCGGGCGCACGGCATCGCCGCGGCGGACCGGGACGACGAGGACGTCGAGGACGCCGCCGCAGGTGAGGCCGACGGCGAAGGCGTCCTCGTCGCTGTAGCCGAACCGTTCGAGGACGGGCACCCCGTCGGCGAGCACCTGCGCGCACAGGTCGTACACGGCGCCCTCGACGCAGCCTCCGGAGACCGAGCCGACCGCCTCGCCGCCGCGGTCCACGGCGAGGGCGGCGCCGGGCGGCCGCGGGGCGCTGCCGCCGACCGCGACGACGGTGGCCACGGCGAAGTCGCGGCCCTGCCCGACCCACCGGTCGAGTTCCTCGGCGATGTCCAGCATCTCGGTCTCCTCGGGCTGTGCCGGCGGTGTCACGTCCGCGGTGGTCGACGTCCCTGGTGGCACCGCTCCCGGTGGCGGGCTCGGGGCCGCGGGGGCGGTGGTCGCCCGGCCGGGGCGCGGGACCGGGCGCGGGCGGTCACGCGGTGCCCGTGAGGTGTTCGGGGCGGACCGGGGTGCGGGTCAGCTCCAGGCCGGTCGCGGCGCGGATCGCCGCGAGGACCGCCGGGGTGGACGACAGGGTGGGTGCCTCGCCGATGCCGCGCAGCCCGTACGGGGCGTGGTCGTCGGCGAGTTCGAGGACGTCGACGGGGATGGTCGGGGTGTCGAGGATGGTGGGGATCAGGTAGTCGGTGAAGGACGGGTTGCGGACCTTCGCCGTCACCGGGTCGACGACGATCTCCTCCATCACCGCGATGCCGAGGCCCTGGACGGTGCCGCCCTGGATCTGGCCGACGACGGAGAGCGGGTTGAGGGCCTTGCCGACGTCCTGCGCGCAGGCCAGCTCGACCACCTTCACCATGCCGAGTTCGGTGTCGACCTCGACCACCGCCCGGTGCGCGGCGAACGAGTACTGGACGTGCCCGAAGCCCTGCCCGGTGCGCAGGTCGAAGGGCTCGGTGGGCCGGTGCCGCCACTCGGCCTCCACCTCGACGGCGTCGTCGCCGAGGACGTCCACCAGGTCGGCGAGGACCTCACCGGCGTCGGTGACCACCTTGCCGCCCTCCAGGAGGAGTTCGGCGTGCGCCCACGCCGGGTGGTACGTCCCGAAGCGGCGCCGCCCCAGCTCCAGGACCTTCTCCCGCACCAGCTCGCAGGAGTTCTTGACGGCGCCCCCGGTGACGTACGTCTGCCGGGACGCGGAGGTCGAACCGGCGCTGCCCACCCGGGTGTCGGCGGGGTCGATGGTGACGCGGGCGACGCCCAGCTCGGTGCGGGCGATCTGCGCGTGCACGGTGACGCCGCCCTGGCCGACCTCCGCCATCGCGGTGTGCACGGTGGCGACGGCCTCGCCCGCGACGACCTCCAGGCGGACCCGGGCGGTGGAGTAGTCGTCGAACCCCTCGGAGAAACCCACGTTCTTGATGCCGACCGCGTATCCGACGCCCCGCACGACGCCCTCGCCGTGCGTGGTGTTGGAGAGCCCGCCGGGCAGCGCGCGGATGTCGGCGCCCTCGCTGCTCTCCCACTGGCGCTCCGGCGGCATCGGCATCGCCTTGACGCGGCGCAGGAGTTCGGCGACCGGGGCGGGCGAGTCGACGCGCTGTCCGGTCGGCATGACCGTGCCCTGTTCCATGGCGTTGCGCTGCCGGAACTCCACGGGGTCCAGGCCGAGTTCCTTCGCGAGCTTGTCCATCTGGGCCTCGTAGGCGAAGCAGGCCTGGACGGCGCCGAAGCCGCGCATCGCGCCGCAGGGCGGGTTGTTGGTGTAGAGGGCGATCGCCTCGATGTCGACGTCCTCGACGACGTACGGGCCGACGCTCAGCGAGGCGGCGTTGCCGACGACGGCCGGGGAGGCGGAGGCGTAGGCGCCGCCGTCGAGGACGATCCGGCAGCGGACGTGGGTGAGTTTCCCGTCGCGGGTCGCGCCGTGCTCGTAGTGCAGGCGGGCGGGGTGGCGGTGGACGTGGCCGAAGAAGGACTCGAAGCGGTTGTAGACCATCTTGACGGGCTTGCCGGTGCGCAGGGCGAGCAGGCAGGCGTGGATCTGCATCGACAGGTCCTCGCGCCCGCCGAAGGCGCCGCCGACGCCCGCCAGCGTCATGCGGACCTTCTCCTCGGGCAGGCCGAGGACGGGCGCGATCTGCCGCAGGTCGGAGTGGAGCCACTGGGTGGCGATGTAGAGGTGGACGCCGCCGTCCTCCTCGGGGACGGCGAGGCCGGACTCCGGGCCGAGGAAGGCCTGGTCCTGCATGCCGAAGACGTAGTCGCCGCGCACGACGACGTCCGCGCGCAGGGCGGCGGCGTCGGCGTCGCCACGGATGACGGGCTGGCGGTGCACGATGTTGGGGTGGGCGACGTGGCCGATGTGGTGGTCGGTGCGGCCCTCGTGGACGAGGACGGCGTCGGGCGCGGTCGCGGAGGCCTCGTCGGTGACGACCGGCAGATCGCGGTACTCGACCCGGATCTTGGCGGCGGCCCGGCGGGCGGTCTCGGGGTGGTCGGCGGCGACGAGGGCGACGGGTTCGCCGTGGTGGCGGACCTTGCCGTGGGCGAGGACGGGGGTGTCCTGGATCTCCAGGCCGTAGTTCCGTACGCGGGTCGGCAGGTCGTCGTAGGTGAGGACGGCGTACACGCCGGGGGTGGCGACGGCCTCGCCGGTGTCGATGGAGACGATCTCGGCGTGGGCGACGGGCGAGCGCAGGATCTGCCCCCAGAGCATGTCCTCGTGCCAGAGGTCGGAGGAGTAGGCGAACTCGCCGGTGACCTTGAGGACGCCGTCGGGGCGGAGCGTGGACTCGCCGATGCCGCCGCGGGTCCGCGAGCCCTGGGTGAGGCGGGTGGGCACACCGTCGGTGGGCATCTCAGACCCCCTCGCCCTGGCGGGCCGCCGCGAGGCGCACCGCGTCCATGATCTTCTCGTAGCCGGTGCAGCGGCACAGGTTGCCGGAGAGCGCCTCGCGGATGTCGGCGTCCGACGGGCTCGGGTGGTGCTCCAGCAGCTCGTCGGCGGCGACCAGCAGCCCCGGTGTGCAGAAGCCGCACTGGACGGCGCCCGCGTCGACGAACGCCTGCTGCACCGGGGAGAGCGCGTCGCCCTCGCCGGTCTGCGAGTCGGCCCCGCGGGCCTGCCAGGTGCGGGCCTCGTCGAGGGAGATCCCGCCTCCGTGCGCCGGGTCCGCGGCGTCGGTGCCGTGGGCGCGCCGCCGGGCGAGGTCGGCGAGGCCCTCCACGGTGACCACCTCGCGGCCCTCGGCCTGACCGGCGGCGACGAGACAGGAGCAGACCGGCACGCCGTCGAGGCGGACCGTGCACGAGCCGCACTCGCCCTGTTCGCAGGCGTTCTTGGAGCCGGGCAGGCCCAGCCGTTCGCGCAGCACGTACAGCAGGGACTCGCCCTCCCAGACGTCGTCGGCCTCCTGCGGCCGTCCGTTGACGGTGAAGGTGACACGCATCAGGCAGCTCCCTCGGTGGCGCGGCGACCGCCGCGGTACGACTCCCAGGTCCAGGTCAGCGTGCGGCGCGCCATGACGCCGACGGCGTGCCGGCGGTAGCTCGCGGTGCCGCGGACATCGTCGATCGGGTTGCAGGCGGCGGCGCACAGGTCGGCGAACCGGCGGACGACGGAGGGGGTGACGACCTTGCCGTTGTCCCAGAAGCCGCCCTCGTCGAGCGCCGCGTTCAGGAACTCCTCGGCGGTCTTCGCGCGGACCGGGGTGGGCGCGGCGGAGCCGATCCCGGTCCGCACGGTCCGGGTGGCGGGGTGCAGGGCGAGGCCGAAGGCGCAGACCGCGATGACCATGGCGTTGCGGGTGCCGACCTTGGAGTACTGCTGCGGCCCGTCGGCCTTCCTCACGTGCACGGCGCGGATCAGCTCGTCGGGGGCGAGCGCGTTGCGCTTCACGCCGGTGTAGAACGCGTCGATCGGGATGCGCCGGGTGCCGCGTACCGACTCCGCCTCGACCTCGGCGCCCGCCGCGAGCAGGGCGGGGTGGGCGTCCCCGGCGGGCGAGGCGGTGCCGAGGTTGCCGCCGACGCCGCCGCGGTTGCGGATCTGCGGGGAGGCCACGGTGTGCGAGGCGAGCGCCAGACCAGGCAGCTCGGTCCGCAGGTGCTCCATGATCCGCGTGTACGGGACGGAGGCGCCGAGCCGTACGGAGTCCGCGCCGGTCTCCCACTCGTAGAGGTCACCGACGCGGGTGAGGTCGAGCAGGTGCGTGGGCCGACGGTGGTCGAAGTTGATCTCGACCATGACGTCGGTGCCGCCCGCGATCGGTACCGCGGAGGGGTGCGCGGCCTTCGCGGCGAGCGCCTCCTCCCAGCTGGCGGGGCGAAGGAAGTCCATGACCGGCTCTCTTCTGGTGTCGTGAGGCGTGTCGGGCGGGTCCGGGGGGGCGGCGGGGCAGGCGGCGCTGCGGGTCGGGGGGCTCGGCGGGTCCGGGAAGGGTGGCGGGTCGGGGAGGGGGTGGCGGGTCAGGGGGCTGGGGGTCTGGCGTGGCTTCCGGGTCCGGTGGGTCCGCGGATGCGGTGGGCCGGTGGGCCGGATGGTGCGGGCGGGTCTCGTGCGGCCTGATCTGTGCTCTCGTGACGGGCGGCGGGAGACGCGTCCCGCGCGCCCGGCGCCTTCCGTGAGGGGTCTTCTCCCCTGTGCTGTTCACACGGATCGCCGCCAGTACACAGGGTGCTGCTCCGGTCGGGTCAGTCACCGAAACCATGAAGGAGTTGGCTGGTCACCCCAGGCATCTTGTAGATTCGTATGAACGGAAGCCATCAGTAACCTCCTGGTTTTCCCGTGGAAACGTGGGAAGCGGTCCGGTCACCGAAGAATGCCGCTGGACAGAGCGGCCGGGAGGCCGGACGGCCGGGGCACCCGTCGCGGGCGCCGCGGGACCCCGCTCGTCCCCACACCTTCATCGTAGATTTCCGGACAAGGAACGGCGGCGACGAGAATGCGGCTGCGCGCACTGCTGGACACGGACGCGCTGGGGCTGCGGCTGCTCGGCGGCGAGGACGAGCTGAACCGCTCGGTCCGCGGGGTCATGACCACCGACCTCAAGGACCCGAGCCGCTATCTCTCGGGCGGCGAGCTGGTCCTGACCGGGCTGGCCTGGCGCCGGGACGCGGCCGACTCCGAGCCCTTCGTCCGCATCCTGGCGCAGGCGGGGGTCAGCGGCCTCGCCGCCGGGGAGGCCGAGCTGGCCGACGTCCCGGACGACCTGGTGCGGGCCTGCGCGCGGCACCGGATGCCGCTGTTCGCGGTGCACGAGTCGGTGGCCTTCGCCACCATCACCGAGTACGTCGTCCGGCAGGTGTCCGGGGAGCGGGCCGGGGACCTCGCCGCCGTCGTCGACCGGCACCGCAGGCTGATGACCTCCGGCCCGGCGGGCGGCGGCCCGGACGTGGTCCTGGACCTGCTCGGCTCCGACCTGGACCTGCGGGCCTGGGTCCTCTCCCCCGCCGGACGGCTCGTCGCGGGCCCCAAGGCCGCGGGCCCCGGGCTGGCGCCCGAGGTGGGCGCGCGGCTGGCCGCCGAACACCTCGCCGCCGTCCGCTCGGGCCGCCGGGCACCGCACCGGGTCGCGGCCGGACGCACGACGTACTCCCTCTTCCCGATCCACGGCGGCGGCGGCCGGGAGCGGGAGGCCGGGCGGGACGTGCGCGAGAGCGTGCTGTCGGACTGGCTGCTCGCGGTCGAGGCGGACGCCGGGGACTGGGCGGAGGAACGGCTCGACCTGCTGTACGGCGTCACGCAGCTGATCGCGGTGGAGCGGGAGCGGCGGGACGCGGCGCGCACCGTGCGCAGGCGGCTCGCGCAGGAGATCCTGGAACTGGTCCAGTCGGGCGCGGCCCCCTCCGAGATCGCGGCGCGGCTGCGGGTGGCCGCGCCGGTGCTGCTGCCGGGGCTGGGGGCAGCGCCGCACTGGCAGGTGGTCGTGGCACGGGTGGAGTGGGACGCGCGGAGCGCGGGGGCCGCCGGGGCTGCGGGCGGCGCGGGCAGTACTGCGGGGGCGGCGGGCGCGGCGGGCGGGGGCGGCGGGCTGCCGGGGGACGGCGGGGAGACCGCCGGGCGGAGCGGCACGGGCGGTGGGAGCGGCGGGGCGGGGACGACCGGCGGAACCGGGGGGACCTTGGCGGGGAGCGGCGGCGCAACCGGTGGCGCCATGCCCGGGAGCGGCGGGGGAACCGCCGGAGGGCCCGGCGGCGGGGGGACGGGGAGCGGGATCGCGGGCGGACCGGTCGCCCAGGCCCTGCTGGAGGAGATCCTCGTCGACCCGCACGCCACCGGCACCGAGCCGTCCGACCGGATCGCGGTGGCGCACACCGGCGACGAGGCGGTGGCCCTGGTCCCGCTGCCCGCCGTGTCCAGCGAGCACGACGGCAGCGAGACCGGCATCCTCGCCGACGCCCTCCTCGCCTCCGTACGGGAGCCGCTGACGGCGGGCCTGGACGGCGACGGACGGCTCACCCTCGGCGTGAGCGCGGCCGTGCACTCGGCGGAGGGGCTGCGCGGGGCGCTGGAGGAGGCCCGGCACGCGCGCCGGGTCGCGGCGGCCCGCACCGGCCGGGTCTGCGCGGCCGGCCACCAGGAGCTTGCCTCCCACGTGCTGCTGCTGCCGTTCGTCCCCGACGACGTGCGCCGCGCCTTCACCGCGCGCCTGCTGGACCCGCTGCGCGACTACGACCGCCGCCACCGGGCCGAGCTGATCCCGACGCTCGAGGCGTTCCTCGACTGCGACGGCTCGTGGACGCGCTGCGCGGCCCGGCTGCACCTGCACGTCAACACGCTGCGCTACCGCGTCGGCCGGATCGAGCAGTTGACGGGCCGGGACCTGGCGCGCCTGGAGGACAAGCTGGACTTCTTCCTGGCACTGCGGATGAGCTGAATCCCGGGAACCCCTTGAGTCCCACGACTTTGTGAAATCCTTCACCCGCCCCCTTGGCCCGGCGCCGCGATCCGTGCTGAGATGCCGCCACCACTCAAAGCTCAACGGTGTGCTCGGGGAGGGCAACGTGGCGCATTCCGCCATGTCTGGTAACGGAACGACCTCTGGTGACGATCCCCTCCAGATAGCGGTATGGCGGTTGCGCTCGCGGGCCTGCTGGGCCGACGCCGCCGCGCTGCTCCCGTCCGACACGGCCGCGGGGACGGTCCAGCGGGCGGCGCTGTTCGTGGAGCGGTGCCTGTACACCGAGCAGGGCTGGCGGGACGCCGAGGACGCGCTCCGGTCGGCCGAGGCACTCGCCCACACCGACGAGGAGCGGGGCGCCGCGGCTTGTGAACGGGGGCACTTGGCGTACGCGGCGACGGTGCACGGGGTACGGGACCGGGTCGACGAGGCGCGGGCCGCGCTCGGCCGGGCCGCCGCGCTGATCCCGCCGGACACGGTCGGGCGGGCGGTGCTGGACTTCCGCCGGGGCCTCCTCGCGGAGAACCTGACCCGCTCCCCGCAGGCGGCCCGCGCCGCCTACCGCCGGGCCCACGCGGGCGCCGCCGCCCACTCCGACGCGCTGCTGCTGTCGTTCACCTGGCGCCACCTCGCCGGACTCTCCCTGCGCGACGGGGAGACGGCCGAGGCCCGGCACGGCTTCGCCGAATCGCTGCGCATCCGGGAGGAGTTGGGCTATCTCGTGGGCACGGCCCCGGCGCTGGTGTCGCTGGCGGACGCGGAGTCCGAGCCGGAGGCGTCCCGGCTGCGCGAGGAGGCCCGCCGTCTCTTCCGCCTCCTCGGCGGCGTCCCCACCTGGCTCGCCCGCCAGTTGGCCCCACCTGCGGCGACGGCCTGACCCCGCGGCACCGGTCCCCGGACCGCGCGCCGGATGACGACCGCCCTGCTTGCCTGCCCCGTACCGGCCTGCCCCGTACGGGAGTTCAGGCCGCGTGGGTGAAGTGCTCGCGGACCAGGGCCTGGACGGCGTCCAGGTCGCCCGCGGCCAGGGCCTCCAGCAGGGCCATGTGCTCGGCCGCGTCGGCCACCAGGTCGGCGCGGCCCCGGCCGGGCTGGCCGCCCACCAGGGGCCACTGGGACCGGCGGTGGAGGTCCTCGGCCACGGCGACGAGCTGCTCGTTGCCCGCCAGGCCGAGCAGGGCGCGGTGGAAGACGCGGTCGGACTCGGCGTAGGTGGCACGGCAGCCGGAGGCGGCGGCGCGGATGGTCGCCTCGGCCAGCGGACGCATCCGCGCCCAGCCGTCGGCGGGCACGGTCCGGGCCAGCCGCAGCATCACGGGCACCTCGATCAGGGCCCGCACCTCGGCGAGTTCGGCCAGTTCGCGGCTGCCGCGCACGACGACCCGGAAGCCCCGGTTGGGCACGACCTCGACCGCGCCCTCCTGCGCGAGCTGCTGCATCGCCTCGCGCACGGGCGTCGCGGAGACCCCGAAGCGCTCCCCGAGGACGGGCGCGGAGTACACCTCGCCCGGGACGAGGTCCCCGGAGACGAGCGCGGTGCGCAGCGCGTCGAGGATCTGGCCGCGGACGGAGGTGCGGCGCACGACGGGACGGACGGCGGGGGCGGCGCCCGCCCCGGAGCCGGTACCCGTGCCGGTACCCGTGCCCGGCAGGGGCGTCTCGCCGTGGGTGTGCTCGCCACGCGCGCCGCCGAGCACGGGTCCCGCCGTACGAGCTGTACGGTCACGGTCCGTCGCGCGCTGCTGGGCCGGGACGCGCGGCGCCGCGGCCGGTGGGCCGGTGGTCGTTCCCGCCGGAGCGGCCGCGCCCGAGCATGCCTGCGCGCTGCGCTCCACGGGTCCTCCTCCGGACGTGTCAGTACTTAGGGGTCATTACGGCGGGTTGTCACTCGCACGTCAAGCACCTTAGGGGTACTGGCAGCCAGGTCACGTCTCGACCATACTGGCTAAGGTAAGCCTTACTTCTCATCGGCTTTCCGTACGCCCAGTCGCCCTCGCCGTGGATCGGTGGTCCCGTGATGCCCGCACGCCCGTCGGTCCGCTCGGCCGTGGCGGACGCGTACGCCCGGCTCGCCGAGGTGATGCCCGACCTCACCGTGACCGAACTCGCCCCCGGCGAACCGGCCCCCCGGGGCGGCGGCTGGGTCTCGGCGGCGGCGCTGGCGGAGGGCGGGAGCGGCCTCGCGGACTTCCTCGCGTGGGACGACGACCAGGTGCTGCGGGACTACGGCGAGCGGGCCCGCCCGGACGTGGTGGCGAGCTTCGGACTCCACCGGTACTCCTGGCCCGCCTGCCTGCTGATCACCGTGCCCTGGTTCCTGCACCGCCGGGTCCCGCGCTTCCCCGTGACGCACGTCTCCTACGACCGGACCGGCGAGGTCATGCGGATGGCGGTCCGCCCGCCCGTCTCGTTCGCGTGCCTGCCGGGCGACCCGGCGGCGGCGCTGCCCGGCGCGCGCGTGGTGGCCGACGAGGCGGCGCTGCGCGCCGAGGTGCGGGACGCGGTCGCCGCGCACCACGAGCCGGTGCTGGCCGGGTTCGGCCCGGTCGCCCGGCGGCGCGGGCGCGCCCTGTGGGGCATGGTGACCGACGAGATCGTCGAGAGCCTGTGGTACGTCGCCGAACTGTTCGGGGCGGAGGAGAAGGAGCGGGCGCGGCGCGAACTGGAGCTGCTGCTGCCGGGGGCGACGAGGCCGTACGTCGGCTCGGCGGCCTTCCGTGAGCTGTCCGGGCCGGACGGCGAGCCGCTGCCGACGCGGGACCGGGCGAGCTGCTGCATGTTCTACACCGTGCGCCCGGCGGAGTCGTGCGCCACCTGCCCGCGCGCCTGCGACACCGAACGGGTCACCAAACTCCTGGCGGAGGCGGCCGGTTGACGGGCCGTCGGCGGGGGGCGCGGTCGGTGGCCGTCCGGCGCGTCCCGTAAGATCGTCACCGGTCGCCTCCGCACCTGGGTCACAGGGACTTCACGATTTCCTCACCAGGCTCAGGAAGTTTCCGAGGAACCACCCGTACGGGTAGTCTTATTCGAACTCAACTCCCGCCCCTCAAGCGGCAGTTCGAGCAGAACGCCGCCCTGGGCAATCCCTTGCACCTCCTTGGCGGCCTCTTGCCCCGAAACCCCCTGAGGGACGTCGGGATTGGTCCACTATGGCGGGCGTTACGCCCTATCCCAATGCAAGGGACCCCAGATGAGACTGACCGACATATCGCTGAACTGGCTGCTTCCGGGCGCCGTACTGCTCCTGGGCATGCTGGCGGCGGTTGCGGTGCTCGCGCGCGGCAAGCGCTCCTCGGGGGAGAACGCGCACGCGGAAGACTCGTGGGAGCGCAGCGAGGAGCGCCGCAGGCGCAAGGAGGCCATATACGGCACGGCCTCCTATGTCCTGCTGTTCTGCTGCGCGGCGGTGGCCGCCGCGCTCTCCTTCCACGGACTGGTCGGCTTCGGCCAGCAGAACCTGAACCTCTCCGGCGGCTGGGAGTACCTGGTCCCGTTCGGCCTCGACGGTGCCGCGATGTTCTGCTCGGTGCTCGCCGTGCGCGAGGCCAGCCACGGTGACGCCGCCCTCGGCTCCCGCATACTCGTGTGGACGTTCGCGGGCGCGGCGGCGTGGTTCAACTGGGTGCACGCGCCCCGCGGCTTCGGCCACGACGGCGCGCCGCACTTCTTCGCCGGCATGTCCCTCTCGGCCGCCGTGCTGTTCGACCGGGCGCTGAAGCAGACCCGCCGGGCGGCGCTGCGCGAGCAGGGTCTGGTGCCGCGTCCGCTCCCGCAGATCCGCGTCGTGCGCTGGGTCCGTGCTCCGCGCGAGACCTACAAGGCGTGGTCGCTGATGCTGCTGGAGGGTGTCCGCAGCCTGGACGAGGCGGTCGACGAGGTCCGCGAGGACAAGCGCCAGAAGGAGGCGAACAAGCTCCGCCGCCGCGAGCAGGAGCGGGTCGAGCGGGCCCAGCTCAAGGCCATCAGCCGGGGCCACCGCGGCTTTCCCGGCCGGGGCGGGCGGCAGTTGGAGGCCCAGGCGACGCTGGAGCGGGCCACGGAACGTGTCCCCGCGGAGCCTGCCATAGCGGCGAACTCGCCGGAGCAACTGCCCGTGCGTACGCGGCCCTCCCTCCAGCCCGTCCGCAAGAACTCTGACCCGATCACCGTCGACCTCACCGCGGAGGACGACACCATGGCCCTGCCGCGCCTGGACTCCCTGGAGCGCAAGCTCAAGGACCTGGAGCAGCAGTTCGGCTGATCTTCCGTCAGACACCTGTGAGCAGTGCCGGGCAGGGGCGCGACCGCCGTGGTCGCGCCCCTGCCCGTGTGTCCGGACCCCGTCCGGTGCCGGGCGGACCGCGCCAGGAGCCGGGCCGGGACTCGGGCCGGCGGCCGGTCCGGGCCTCAGGCGGCGTCCGCCTCGGTGTCGGTGTCGTCCTCGATGCCGGTGTCGTCCTCGGTGTCGGTCCGGGCCTCCAGCCTGAACCAGACGGCCTTGCCGGAGCCGTGCGCGCGCACGCCCCAGGCGTCGGCCAGCGACTCCACCAGCAGCAGCCCCCGCCCGCTCGTGCTCTCGTCCCCGCCCGTACGGCGGGGGCGCGGACGCCCGGGGACGAAGTCCCGTACCTCGACGCGCAGTCCGTCCGGGCCGACGGTCGCCGTGAGGACGGCCTCGTGGTCGGTGTGCACGAGGGCGTTGGTGACCAGTTCGCTCGTCAGCAGCTCCGCCGTGTCCGTCGGCCCGGACCGGCCCGAGCGCCGCAGCAACTCCCGCACCGCCCGCCGTGACGCGGGCACCGCCCGCAGATCGGCCCGCCCGAGCGTCCGCCGCAGCCGCGTCTCGACCGCCGCACCACGTCGCCCCTCCCCCGCACCGGCCCCCGTCACCTTCCCCGCCCCCGCCCCGCTCCCCGACCCCGTCCCTGCCCGTTCCGTCGTCGCTGTCTCCGCCGAGGTACTCGCGATCACGGTCGAACCGCTGCCTCGTGCCTGCCTCGTCATGACCCCCGCCCGCGTGCCGATGTCGGTTCCCCTCCTGCTCGAACACGTTCCCGGGGATGCTTGCCCTCCCCGGCACCGGGCCAGTCCTCCCCCACCCCCGACGGCCGGGTCTTCGGCCACCCCCACCACCCCCCGGCGACCCTCCCGCCCCCGGACAGCGCCGAAACACCCCCGACACACGACGGACCGCCCCCGCGAAGTTGGCCGGATGTGGCCCCTGCCGAGGGCGCCCGCGGGCGGCACGGACCGGGATGTCCGGCGCCCGCTGTGACATGATCCGGGCCCTGGAGTCACGTTGTGTGATCCACTGCGGTGCGCCCCCACGCACCGACGGACGGCTGGGAGACACGTGGACCGAGCTGCGCCGACCGGCGGCACCCCCGGTGCCCGCCGCACGGCCGGGAGCTGACCGGCGATGCCCGGTGGTCCCGGACGGCGTGCCGTCTGCCTGGGCGCGGCGGCGGCCGTGCTGACCGCGGGATGCGGTGACCGCGGCGGTCCCGGTCCGGTGCGGCTGACGGTGTGGATGTTCCCGGTGATTCCCGACCGACGGGCGAGCAGGGCGTACTGGAGCGGGATCGAGGACGACTTCGCGCGCGCAGTCCCGGGCGTCCGGGTCGCCGTGGAGCTGCTGCCGTGGGCCGACCGGGACGACAGGATCGCCGCGGCCCTCGCGGGCGGGGACGGTCCGGACGCCGTCCTTCTGGTGCCGGACCAGATCCCCCGGTTCGCGGACGCCGGTCTCCTGGCCCCCGTGGACGCCGCGCTCGGGCGGGCCGCGGGCCGGTTCCTGCCCGCCGCGCTGGACGCGGTCACCGCGGACGGCCGTGTCTACGGCGCCCCCATCTACCAGACCGTGACGACCACGGTCTACAACCGGCGGCTGCTGGCGGAGGCCGGTGTCCTGACACCACCGGCCACCTGGGACGAGATCCGGGCCGCGGCGCCCCTGCTGCGGGCGCGGGGCGTGGCGCTCCTCGACTACTCCGCCGCCGACGACGCCTCCCTGAACCTCAACTTCTATCCGCTGCTGTGGCAGGCCGGGGGGCGGGTGTTCCGCGAGGACGGCACGCGCGTCGCGTTCGACGGCACGGCGGGCGTCGAGGCGCTCACCTTCCTCACCGACCTGTACCGGCAGGGCGCGGTCCCCGCCTCGGCGATGACGAACAGCAACGGCTTCACCAGGCAGGCGCTCGGCGACGGGCGGGCCGCGATGGGGTACTCCCTCGTACCGTCCGACGCCGATCTGGCGACCCGCGCCTGGGGCCGGGAGGACGTCCTCGTCGGCGGGCCGCTCAAGGGGCCCGCGCGCGAGGCCGCCTTCGGCACCCCCGGAGCGCTCGCCGTGAGCGCCGGGTCCCGGCACCGGGCGGAGACGGAGCGGTTCCTGGCGTTCATGATCCGGCCCCGTCAGATCCGGTCGCTGGGGCGGGCCGCCGGTCATCTCTCGCCGCGCGCCGACGTCGTCGTGCCCACCGACTCGCCGTACGCGAAGCAGTACCGGGCAGCCCTGGCCAGCGTCGTCGCCGGGGAGCCGCACCCCGCGTCCCGGCAGGTCATGGCGCTGCTGGCCCCCGAGATCCGGGCGGCCCTGACCGGCCGCAAGACCCCGTCGGCGGCCCTCCACGACGCGGCCGGGGCCGCCGACGCCCTGCTGCGCAGCCTCTGAGCCGGGGCCGACCGGGAGGGCCGGGGCCCTCGGTCGTCGGCCCCGGGGCCGGGCCGGGTCAGCCCGGCGACCGGTCGCCCGCCGCCGTCACCGGTGCCGTCGTGACGCGGGTGGCCGTGGCGACCACGGTGCCCGCCGCCACGTACGGGCCGCCCGAGGACGCGCCGCCCACCCGGTAGTCGAGCCCGGCGACGTAGCGGACGCCCCGGTAGGCGTAGGTGCGGGGGTCGAGCAGGACCTGCATGGTGTTGCGTTCGCCCGCGTAGTCGCGGAAGGCGCCGTCGACACCGACCGCCAGGGCGGGGCGGCCCGCGCCGTCGGTCACCCGGGCCGGGGCCGTCACCCCCGGCAGGCTGAGGACGATCTGATGGAGGGTCACGGCCTTGTGGCGCGGGAGGTCGGGGGCGGTGGACAGCAGACCGACCACCGCGGCGAAGTCCCGCCGGGCCCGGTTCAGGCGCAGGGTCCCCGCGAAGCGGGTGGGCGGAACGCGGGTGCGGATCAGGCGCAGCGCGGCGGCGGGGTCGGCGGGGAGGTGGGAGACGAGGGCGTCGGCGTCCTCCGGGGACAGCAGTTCCCAGCCCGTCTGGTAGTCGCCCTCCCACACGTCCACGTCGTCGGGGTCGCTCGTGCTCTCGTCCGGGGTGGCCAGCGCGCCGCCGTCGTAGCGGACCCAGCGGTCGCCGTACCTGGGCGGCGCGGGACGCGCGCCGCACGACGGCGACACGGGACCCAGGTCGAAGGAGCCGACCTCGCTGTAGCCGTCCGGTCCGCTGCCGCAGTCCCACATGTCCCAGCGGACCCGCTGGTGGACCCACCACTGGGCCTCCGCGTCCGGCGCGGCGGCGGACGACGGGCGGGTGTCCGGGCCGAGGACGAGGGTGGACAGCACGGCCGCGGCGACGACCGAGGCCACGGCGCCCAGCACGGCGAACCGCCCTCCCCCGCGCGGACGTTCCGGCCGGGAGCCACGCGGCCGTCCTGACCGGGAGCCACGCGCACGTTCCGGCCGCGGACCACGCGGCCGTCCCGTCCGCGGGCCTCCGGGACGGGACGCCGCGATGCCCTCGTCCAGCCTGCGGCGGCCGAGGGCGAGGCGGGCCCGGTCGGGCTCACGGGTCTGTTCCCGGAACCGCTCGACCGCGGTCATCTCATCCACTGCCGACCATCTCCGGGAACTCGCGCACGAGCCGGGGGTCCACGCCGCCGACGGCGTGCCGCACCTTGCGGCGGGCCCGGTTGAGGCGGGAGCGCACCGTGCCCACGGGGATGGACAGCGCCTCCGCGACCTCCTGGTAGTTCAGGTCGGACCAGGCGACCAGCAGCAGGACGTGCCGGTCGCCCGGCGAGAGGTCCGCCAGCGCCCGCGCCAGCGACGCCTGCGCGGCCTGCGCGGTGACGCGGCTGTCGCTGCGGTCGGTCGTCCACCCGTCGGCGACGGGGTCGTGGCCGGTGCGCGACAGCGCGCGCAGCGCCCGCACCTCGGCGCGCCGCTGCTTGCCGACGAGGTTCGCGGCGATGCCGTACAGCCAGGGCTGGGCGTTCGGTCGGGTCAGGTCGTAGCGGGACCGGGCGCGGAAGGCGCTGAGGAAGGTGTCGGCGGTGATGTCGTCGGCGGCGTCCGTGCCGAGCCGCCGGGCGACGTAGCGGTGGATCGCGGCCGCGTGCCGGTTGTACAGCTCGCCGAAGAGTTCGGGCTGTTCCAGGGAGTCGGCGATGACCCTGGCGTCGTCGTCACGTCTGCCGTGCGATCCGTTCACCGAGCCGTTCACGAGGTCTCCGCGGGTGGGGTGTGGGGGTGCGTCTGTCTTTACCCGCGGCCCCGGAACAGGTTCACAGCGGCCGTGAACCCGTTCCGGGGCCGCGGGTAAAGGCAGGTGTCGAGCCCGCGTCCGGTGGGCGCCTGGCAGGTGGAGTTGATGGTGACAAGCGTGGTGCGAACCGTCGTCACGAGGTCGGTCGGCGTCCTGGTGGCGGTGCTGGCGCTGGTGACGGCGACCCTGGTGGCGGCGGGACCGGCGCGGGCGGTGACACCGCTGCCCGGCGGGAAGGCGAACTGGGTGGTGTCCGTGGGCTACCTGGACCTGGCGGCGCGGAACAACTACCGCAACTGGGTGCGGCTCGGATACTACGCGTTCGGGACCGACGGCACGGTCACCACCAGTTACTGGACGTGGAACCAGCGGGAGCAGCCCCGGCGGGTGAACGCCATGACCGCGAACTGCGGCGGAAACGTGCCCACCTGTCCGGTCCGGACCGTCGACGGGTTCGCGGGCGACCCGGCGGGCGGCTACCGGGGCACCTTCGCCCACACCGCGGACGGGCGGCTCGCCGTCACCTGGACCGCGGACGCCGCCGGTACCCCGCTGGCGCAGCCGGTCACCGAGAACTGGAAGGTGACCACGGGCCTGGCCGACGGCCGCGCCGCCCGCATCACCAGCCCGACGTTCTACGGCGCGTACGGCAACAACGTCGACATCCCGGCGCAGGGCGTCTTCTCCACGTACGCCAACTTCGGTGTCGGCTACGGCAGCAACGCCCCGCTCGGCCGGGAGACCCGCGCCTCGATGAACCAGCTCGTGACCGACCCGCGCTACAACGCGGAGCCGTACCGGGGCGCCTTCGTGGTGGCCAAGGCGTCCTCCGCCGACCCGGCCACGCGGACCGGGATCGTCGGGCGGGAGGGCGCGGGCGGCGACTGGACCTTCGGCACGGGGACCAACCGGTGGCGGCTGTGCTCCGGCAGCCCCTGCATGGGCTGGCTCCAGCCGAACACCTCGTGCTCCGGGACGGACAAGGACCGGGTGCGCTACCTCGGTGAGATCGGCGGCGGACGCCGCAACACCGAGGAGTACTGGTGCCAGTCCCTGGCCCAGGGGGAACCCTGCTACGCCCACAACTCCCACCCCCGCCCGCTGCTCCAGATCGTCGACGACGCGGGCGAGTTCCAGGGCTGGGTCGGCGTGGAGGCCTTCACCCACGTGGACACCCGCTCCGGGCAGCCCGACGGCAGCTGGATCGAAGGCTACTGGGGCATCTTCGACATGGTGTCGACGGCGCTGCGCCCCGAACTCCCGCCCACCCCCTGACGACGGACGCGAAGCCGCCGCCCGTCCCTCACCCCCGTCGGGGGGCGGGCGGCGGCCTCGTCTTCTTCAGGTGGTCGTGGGGGTCAGTGGAGCTTGTTGACGGCCTTGACCGTGGTCTTCTTGAAGGCCTTCACGGGGGCGTTCTGGAAGCCGCCCATCTGGCCCCACTGGACGACGGTCACGGTGCGGCCGTCGCGGCCGACGCCGACGAGGTGGATGTCGGTGGCGCCCCAGGAGGCCTCGGTGTGCAGGCCCCAGACGTGGGCGCCCTCCTCGACGGCGAGGGTGCCGTAGTCCCGGACGGCGGCCTCGACCTCGGGGTCGGACTGCTCGATCTTCTTCGCGCAGGTGCGCATGTCCTTGTCCAGGCGCTTCGCCAGGGCCTTCGCCTTCGCGGTGTTGCTCGCGACGACGGAGACCTGCACGGCGCCCGCGTCGACGTCGGTGCGGAACTCCCGGTGGCGGACGTTCTGGGTGGGCACGCTGCCCCGGACGCAGCCGAGCAGGGTCTCCGGGACGCCCTTCTTGACCTTGTCGGCGGTCCAGGCCGACGAGGGGTGGGGCGGCAGGTCCTTGGCCGCGAGGAAAGCCGGCGCCTTGGGGGCGGCGTTCGCGGGTCCGGCGAGTACGGTGCCGAGGGCGAGGCCCGCGACGGCGAGTGCGGTGACGGCGCCCGTTCGGGTGCGGTTGGGCATGAGAGTCCCCCGTGGGTGAGTGTGCGTGGTTGGGTGAGTCGCGGCCGCCGGAAACCCCCGGTCGGTCGGTCCGGTGTCCGTCCGGCGGCGACACCAAGAGCATCCGCCGTCGTCCCGTACGGCGGCAAGCGCTCACGGACGGTCGGCGGGCATGGAACCATCCCAGCCCATCTGACGTGCAGGTATGTGAGTGCCTGGGATGCCGTCCCAGGGTCGGGACGAGGATCACGGCGAGCACGGAGGAACGGTGTCCACCGCTGACGGCGCGGAACGGGTCGCGGAGTTCGCGGCCCTGCTGACGGAACTGAAGGCGCGGACCGGGCGGAGCTACGGCTCCCTCGCGCGTCGGCTCGGCATGAACACCTCGACGCTGCACCGCTACTGCGCGGGCGAGGCCGTACCGCAGGACTTCGCGCCTCTGGAGCGGCTCGCCGAGTTCTGCGGGGCGACGGCGGAGGAGCGGCTGGAGCTGCACCGGCGGTGGCTGGCCGCCGTCGCCGTACGGCAGGCCGCCGCCCGGCCGCAGCCAACGGCACCGGCACCGGCACCGGCACCAGCACCGACGGAGTCGGAGACTCCGGTGGTGGAGGCCGGGGCCGGGAAGGTCGCCGAGGTCCCCGAGACGGTCGCCGTCACGGCGGGCGGGGTGCCGCGGGCGCGGCCCTGGTACCGGCGGCGGGCCGGGCTGGTCGTCGCCGTGGGCTGTGTGGTCGCCGCGACGCTCGGGACGCTGTCCGCGCTGCCCGGCGGGCGGCCGTCCGACTCGGTGGCCGGGACCGGGGCGAGTCCGTCGGCTGTGGCGCCCGGCCGGACCACGGCACCCGCCGCACCCCGTCCGTCCTCCTCCGCCACGGTCCGCCCGTCCGGATCACCGTCCGGGACTTCCCCCGCCACGCCCCCCACGGCCACGCCGCCCGGCCCCCGCCGCACCCCCTCCCCGCGGGCCGAGAGCGGGAACGGCTCGGAGCCGCCCGCCGGATCGGCGGCGGGCACGCCGCTGACCTGGAGCGCCGACTCGCAGGTCTGGGCGAACGGGTGCGGGCACGACTACGTCATCGGCAGGCCGCCCGCCGAGGTGCCGCCGCCCCCGGCCCCGCAGGACGCCGGGCCGTGGGCCGCCGCGCAGGGCGCCGCGCACGGGCGGGAGACCCAGGTGCAGATCTCCGTGCAGGGCCGGGGCTCCACCGCCGTGGTGCTGACGGCGCTGCGCGTCCGGGTCGTCGGCCGGACCACCCCGGCACCGGGCAACGCGTACGCCATGGACCGGGGCTGCGGCGGGGCGCTCACCCCGCGGTTCTTCTCCGTCGACCTGGACAAGGACCGCCCGATCGCCCGCTCCGTCGCGGGCAACGACAGCGGCACCCCGATCCCGGCGGTCAGGATGCCGTACCGGGTGTCGGCCGAGGACCCGGAGGTGCTGCTGGTCACCGCGCGGACCGAGTCCTGCGACTGTTCCTGGTACCTGGAGCTGGACTGGTCCTCGCAGGGCCGCACCGGCACGGTCCGGATCGACGACGCGGGGCGCCCGTTCCGCACCCGCAGCATCACGGGCCTGCCCCGCCATCTGTACGACACCTCGGCGCGGAAGTGGGCGCCCTACAGCTGACGGACGGTCAGGGCCGGGGCATGTTGCGGAGGTTGGAGCGGGCCATCTGGAGCATCCGGCCGACCCCGCCGTCCAGCACGATCTTCGACGCGGACAGGGCGAAGCCGGTCACCATGTCGGCCTTGATCTTGGGCGGGATGGAGAGGGCGTTGGGGTCGGTGACGACGTCCACCAGGGCCGGACCCTTGTGCCGCAGCGCCGACTTGAGGGCGCCCGCGAGGTCCTTGGGCTTCTCCACCCGCACCCCGTGGGCGCCGCAGGCACGGGCGACGGCGGCGAAGTCCGGGTTGCGGTTGGTGGTGCCGTAGGAGGGCAGGCCCGCGACGAGCATCTCCAACTCGACCATGCCGAGCGAGGAGTTGTTGAACAGGACGACCTTCACCGGCAGGTCGTACTGGACGAGGGTGAGGAAGTCACCCATCAGCATGGAGAATCCGCCGTCGCCGGACATCGACACGACCTGTCGCTCCCGGTCGGTGAACTGGGCGCCGATCGCCATCGGCAGCGCGTTCGCCATCGAGCCGTGCGAGAAGGAACCGATCACGCGGCGGCGGCCGTTGGGGGTGAGGTAGCGGGCCGCCCACACGTTGCACATGCCGGTGTCGACGGTGAACACGGCGTCCTCGTCGGCGAGTTCGTCGAGGACGGCGGCGACGTACTCGGGGTGGATCGGCGTGTGCTTCTCCACCTTCCGGGTGTACGCCTTGACGACCCCCTCCAGCGCGTCGGCGTGCTTCTTCAGCATCTTGTCCAAGAACCGCCGGTTCGTCTTCTCCCGAACGCGGGGGATCAGACAGCGCAGCGTCTCGCGGACGTCGCCCCACACGGCGAGGTCCAGCTTGGAGCGCCGCCCGAGGTGCTCGGGGCGGACGTCGACCTGGGCGATCCGCACGTCGTCGGGGAGGAACGCGTTGTACGGGAAGTCGGTGCCGAGCAGGATCAGCAGGTCGCACTCGTGGGTGGCCTCGTAGGCGGCGCCGTAGCCGAGCAGGCCGCTCATCCCGACGTCGTACGGGTTGTCGTACTGGATCCACTCCTTGCCGCGCAGAGCGTGCCCCACCGGGGACTTCACCTTCCCGGCGAACTCCATCACCTCGGCGTGCGCGCCCGCCGTGCCGCTGCCGCAGAACAAAGTGACCTTGTCGGCGGCGTCGATGAGGCGGACCAGCTTGTCGATCTCGGCGTCGCCGGGGCGGACCGAGGGCCGGGAGGTGACGAGGGCCGTGTCGGCGGCCTTCTCGGGGGCGGGCTCGGAGGCGATGTCGCCGGGGAGGGCGACGACGCTGACCCCGCTCTGCCCGATGGCGTGCTGGACGGCCGTGTTGACGAGGCGGGGCATCTGCTTCGGGCTGGAGATCAGCTCGCAGTAGTGGCTGCACTCCTGGAAGAGCCGGTCGGGGTGGGTCTCCTGGAAGTAGCCGAGGCCGATCTCGCTCGACGGGATCTGGGAGGCGAGGGCCAGCACGGGCGCCATGGAGCGGTGGGCGTCGTAGAGGCCGTTGACGAGGTGGAGGTTGCCGGGGCCGCACGAGCCCGCGCAGGCCGCGAGCTTCCCGGTGATCTGGGCCTCGGCGCTGGCCGCGAAGGCGGCGGTCTCCTCGTGCCGGACGTGGACCCAGTCGATGGCGGGGTTGCGGCGGACCGCGTCGACCACGGGGTTGAGGCTGTCGCCGACGACGCCGTAGAGGCGTTCCACTCCGGCGCGGACGAGGATGTCGACGAACTGTTCGGCGACGTTCTGTTTGGCCATGGTGCTCTCGTGCCCCTTCGGTCTCCGTCGATCCTTCGGATCGCTCCGGGTTCCTCCGGTTCCATGAATCCACAGGGTTCCCCGTCACGCCTCCCACACGGCGGCGGCCGTCCGGTCGTCGGCGTACCCCTTCACCCGGATCTGGGTGTCGGCGAGGAACGCGGTCAGGCCGGGCGGGCCGGGCGTGGACCACCGCCGCAGCAGGTGGGCGGCGAGGTCGGGTTCGCCCCGGAAGGGGTCCGCGAGACCCCCGGTGCACAGCAGGAGCGTGTCACCCGGCCGGGCTACGGAGGCCCGGAAGCGGAACGGTTCCGGGGGCGGTCCGGGGGCCGGTTCGTACGGGCTCGGCGGGGTCGGGATGCCGAGGTCCAGGGTGAGGCGGTCGCCCCGCGGGGTCGCGGCGGGCGGTCCCCCGAACCCGAGGACCGGTTCGCCCGTCACCTCGCCCGGCTGCGGCTCCAGGTCCTGCCAGGCGCCGTCGCGCAGCCGGAACAGCCCGCCGGGCCCGACGCCGAAGAAGACGCGGGTGCGGCAGGCGGGGTCGGCGGGCAGCAGCAGGCAGCGCAGGCCCGCCGCGTACTCGTCGGGGGCGAGGCCCTGCTCGGCGGCGCTGGCCCGCAGGCGGCCGAGGCTGCGGTCGGTGAGGCGGTGCAGCCCCGACTTCAGGTCCCCGCGGCGGGCGGCCCGGATGTCCTCGGCGAGCCGGGCGTGGCTGCGGCCCACGGCCCGGCCGATGGACTGGAGGACCTCGGCGGCGGCCCGGTGCGCGCCCTGGGTGGCCCGCGCGCCGGTCGCCATCGCGACGAGGACCAGCGCGTCGTCGCCGTGGCCGAAGCGGGCGGTGAGCAGGGCGTCCCGGCGGGGTTCGCCCCGGTAGCGCGCGGAATCCCCGCGCACGGACGCGGCCCGCAGCGTGCAGGTGCCGTACCGGGCCCCGTCCAGGACGGTGTCCGCGACCAGCCCGTCCAGCGCGTCCGGGTCGGCGGCGGGCAGCGCGGTCGGCTCGGCGTCGTAGGTGGGCGGGCCGGAACCGAGGTGGGCGGGGGTCGTGGGGCGGGCGGGCGGCTGCGGCGGGACGGCGGGCGGAAGGGGCGTGGCGGAGGGCTGGGACGCGGTGGGCGCGGGGGGTGGGACGGAGGCGCGCGGCGGGGCAGGCGGAGGGTCCGCCGCCGCGGGTACGCCAGGGTCGTCGCCCGCCCCGGAAGGGGGCGCGCTCAGCCCCGGGAAAGCGCCGGAGGCGCTCCGCGTGGGGCCCACGGGCGGGTCGGGGGGCGGCGCACCGTCGGCGACGGGCGCGCGCGGCGGGGCGGACGGTGGCGCCGGGGCGGCCGGGGCGGCCGGGGGCACGGTCCGGGGGTCCGGCGGGGCGGCCTGGACAGGCGGGGCGGGCGGGGGCGGAGGGACGGGCGGGGCCGGTGGCGGGGTGTCGCGTACGGCGTCCCAGGGGTGGGCGGCGGACGGGGTCCGGGGCGCGTAGGGCGGTGCCTCGTCCTGGCCGGTCGCTGCGGCCTCGGGGCGCGGCGGGGTGGGACGGGGCGGGGTGGGCGGCTCGAGTGGTGAGGCAGGTGAGACGGGTGGGGCGGGTGTGGGGGGTTCGGCCGGGGGCGCGGAGTCGGCGCGTACGCCGGGTTCGGCGGGTGACTCGGGCTCGGCGGGTACAACGGGCTCTTCGCGCCGCTCGCCGCCCGGGGCACCGGAGGCACCCGAGGCACCCGGGACCGGCCAGGTACCGGAGCCCGAGACGAGGCCCGAGTCGGCGGAGGTGTCGAGGCCGTCGGAGTCGGCGGGCCGCGCGGTCGCACCGCCGACGGCCGGGCGGACGGAGTCGGCGGCGTCCGGGCGTACGGAATCAGCGGCGTCAGGCCGTACGGACTCGGGGCGGCGTGCTCCGGGCACCCCGCCCGGCGGCGGGGCCGCTCCGCGGGCCGGGCCGGGCCGCTCCCACCACTCGACGTCCCCGGCGTCCTCCTCGCGCCCGGCGTCCCGCGGCTCCCCCACGCCGACGGTGTCCGCCGACGGCCTGTCCTCGCTCTCCCAGGGCCGGGCGGCCGGACCGGGGTCCCCGCCGGGCGGTCCCGTCGGCCGGACCGCTCCGGCCGCCGAGGCGAACCGGTCGTCCAGGGAGTCACCGGAGGCCGTCGGGCCGGTGTCGCCGGTGCCCCGGCCGCTCCGGGTGCCGCCGTCGGCCGGGTCGTCGTCGCCGTACAACTGCCCCCACCAGTCGTCCTCGTGACCGGTTCCGGTGGGCCTTCCCCCCTGCTGGCTCATGTCCCTGATTGTCCACCGCGAGAGGCCGCCGGAAACGGGGCATCGCGAATTCGGGAGGAACTCCGGGCGGAACAGCGGGGGAAACGTCGGGGAGAAGGGGGTCGCCGGGCGGTCCCACCCCCCACGGGAGAACCGCCCGGCGACTCGGGGTGGTCCGGACCCTGATCCCCTGGGCGCCCCTGCGCGTCAGGGGCCCGGACCACGTGCGCGGCGCGCTCTGGGCGCGCTGAGGGCACGGATCGTTGCTGCCGGTCCGCGGTGGCGGACGGTCGGGCGGCTCGGATGATCACCGTGGGCCGCACCGCCACCTTGGCAGACGGGATCGGGGTCGGGCGATGATGGGGTGCGGCGGGATCGCGCCGTGGCGGCTTCCCGCCACACAGGGTGCGCATGGCCGGGTGACAGGCGGTCAGAGGGGGCCGGGGCGCCAGGGGTGCCCGGGGCCCGGGTGGCGGGTCCCGGTCAGGGGTCCAGGAGGGACGGCGGCGGATGCTGGGAGCGATCGGGCTCGACGAGACGCACGAGGCGGCGTACCGGGCGCTGGTGTCCGTGGGCGCCGCCGACGTGCCGGCGCTCGCGCGGCGGCTGGCGCGCGACGAGGACGCGACCGAGCGGACGTTGCGGCAGCTGGAGCGGCACGGGCTGGCCGCGCAGTCCTCCGGCCGTCCCGGCCGGTGGGTGGCCGCGCCGCCGGGGGTGGCGCTGGGGGCGCTGCTCACGCAGCGGCGGCACGAGCTGGAGAAGGCGGAGCTGACGGCGGCGCTGCTGGCGGAGGAGTACCGGGCGGCGGCGGCCGAGCCGTCCGTGCACGACCTGGTCGAGGTGGTGACGGGCGCGGCGGCGGTCTCGCAGCGGTTCCTCCAGATCCAGCTGGGCGCGACCCGGGAGGTCTGCGCGCTGGTGACCGGCACCCCGGTGGCGGTGACCGGGACGGAGAACGACGCGGAGGAGCAGGCCGCGGCCCGGGGCGTGCGCTACCGGGTGGTGCTGGAGCGGGCGGTGCTGGACGGGCCGCACGGGCTGACGGAGCTGTCGGCGGCGCTGGACCGGGACGAGGAGGTGCGGGTGGTGGACCGGGTGCCGACGAAGCTGGTGGTCGCGGACCGGGCGCTGGCGCTGGTCCCGCTGACGGGCCGGTCGGCGGAACCGGCCGCGCTGGTGGTGCACGCCAGTGGGCTGCTGGAGCTGCTGTCGGGTCTGTTCGAGTCGGTGTGGCGGACGGCGCTGCCGCTGCGTCTCGGCGCGGACGGTGTCGGGGAGGAGGGGCCGGACGGTCCGGACCCGGTCGATCTGGAGGTGCTGTCGCTGCTGCTGGCGGGGCTGACGGACGCGAGTGTGGCCAAGCAGCTCGATCTGGGGCTGCGGACCGTGCAGCGGCGGGTGAAGCGGCTGATGGAGCTGACCGGCGTGACGACCCGCCTCCAGCTCGGCTGGCACGCGTACGAGCGGGGCTGGGTGAGCCGCTAGACCGGCGCGCCTTCGAGGCTCTTCGGGCCGCGCCGCACCGCCCGAGGCGCCCTGTCCGAGCCGCCCGCCCCGCACGGCCCCAGCACGGCCGCCGCTCACCCCGGTCAGCCGTCTTGACCTGCGTCTTCTCCTGATGTCCGGCAGGCTGGGCGGATGGACGCCTGGGAACTCGTACTGGTCGGGCTGGTCATCCTGCTCGGCCTGTGCGGGGTGCTGGTGCCGGGTGTGCCGGGGTCGTGGCTGGTGTGGGCGGCGGTGCTGTGGTGGGCGCTGAAGGACCCGCGGCCGGTCGCCTGGGGGGTGCTCGTGGCGGCGACGGTCGCCCTGTTCCTGGCCCAGGTGGTGCGGTGGGCGCTGCCGCCGCGCCGGCTGCGCGACAGCGGCGCCACCCACCGGATGGCGGCCTACGCCGGGACGGGCGCCTTCCTCGGCTTCTTCCTGGTGCCGGTCCTCGGCGCGATCCCTGGGTTCATGAGCGGGATCTACCTCTCCGAGCGGCTGCGCCTGGGCCGCCCGGACGCGGCGCGCGCGTCGCTGCGCACGGTGATGCGGGCGGGCGGCTCCAGCATCCTCGCGGAGCTGTTCACCTGCCTGCTGATCATGGGGGCGTGGCTCGGGGCGGTGCTGTGGAGCTGACCAGCCCCGCGGCACCGCCCCGCCGCCGCTCAGAACCGGCCGCTGCTCAGAACCGGCCGCGCTTGGCCCGCCCGGCGGCCCGGCCCACGGCCTGCTTGCGCTTCCAGTCCTGCCGTACGTCCGCCCGTACGCGCGCGTCGGACTTGGCGACGATCCACTGGTTCTCGCGGACCAGCTTGCGGTAGCTGTCGAGGCGTCGGACGGGGAGGGCGCCGTCGGCGACGGCGGCCAGCACCGCGCAGCCGGGCTCCGCCTCGTGGACGCAGTCCTGGAAGCGGCACTCCCGCGCGATGTCCTCGATCTCGGAGAACACCTGCCCGACGCCGTGCCCGGCGTCCCACAGGCCGACGCCCCGCAGTCCCGGCGTGTCGATGAGGACCCCGCCGCCGGGCAGGGTCAGCAGGTTGCGGGTGGTCGTGGTGTGCCGCCCCTTGCCGTCGACGTCGCGGATGCTCTGGACGTCCATGACGTCCTCGCCCGCGAGCGCGTTGGTGAGCGTCGACTTGCCCGCGCCGGAGGCCCCGAGCAGCACGGCGGTGCCGCGGCCGAGGACCGCGGCCAACTCCTCGACCCCCAGGCCCTGGTGGGCGCTGACCGTCACGACGGGAACGCCGGGCGCGCTCTCGACGACGTCCCCGACGAGGTGGGCGCGGACGGCCGGGTCGGTCACCAGGTCGGCCTTGGTGAGCGCCACGACGGGCTGGGCGCCCGACTCCCAGGCGAGCGCCAGGAAGCGTTCGATGCGGCCGAGGTCGAGTTCGGCGGCGAGCGACAGGGCGACGACCGCGTGGTCGACGTTGGCGGCGAGGATCTGCCCCTCGGACCGCTTGGAGGAGGTGGAGCGCACGAGGGCGGTACGGCGCGGGAGACACGTCCGTACGTAGCGCGGGCTGCCGTCGGCGTCCACGGCGGCCCAGTCGCCGGTGCAGACGACGCGCAGCGGGTCGTGCGGGGTGACGAAGGCGGTGTCGGCGTGGACGACACCGTCGGCGGTGACCACGTCGCAGCGGCCCCGGTCGACCCGGACCACGCGGCCGGGGACGAGTCCCCGCTCGGCGTGCGGGGCGAACGCGGCGGCCCAGTGGTCGTCCCAGCCGTAGGGGGCCAGGGGGTGCGGGGAGGGCGGGACGGAAATGCCGGAGGAATGCGGGGAATTCAAGGGGGACCCTTCACGGGTGCGGCCCCGGCGGCGCGCTCAGGGGCGCGCGGAAGGTGACGGAGTCAGCCGGAGGCCACGGAGTCGGACGTGACGGACTTCTGGATGCGGGCGACGCCCTTACGCACGACAGTCATCGGTCGCACCTCCTCTTGCGCATTCAGCCGGCAGGGGTGGCCGCGGGCCACCTCGGAACGAGGCAACTCTAGCCGCACGCCTCGACGGGGGACCAGCCGGTTTCCGCCGGGCTACTCGGGGCTGCCACCCAACGCGCCCAGCACGGTGCGGACTTGGAGGGTGACCCGGGCGACGGTCTCGTCGCCCGTGGCGTCCACGGCCAGGGTGGGCGAGTCGGCGGGCAGGTCGTGGACCTCGTGCAGCAGGGCCAGGTAGACGCGGTGGCACCAGGCGGGCTCCGCCGCGGTGATGGCTCCGGCGTCCCGGAGCCGGGTGAAGAGCGTGCTCAGGCCCGCCTCGACCTCCGGGGTGATCGCGGAGGCGAGCTGGATCGCGAACCGGTGGCTGAGCTTCAGTTCGAAGACGATCTCCGTCATCCGGTACAGCGCCATCAGGGGAGGCGCGCTGGCCACCCGGGCCTCGGCCAGTCCGGCGAGGTAGCGCTCGGTGAGCCGCGCGGCCAGGGCGTCCACGAGGGCGCCGCGGGACGTGAACCGGCGGTGGACGGTGGCGCGGGTCAGTCCGGCGGCGTCCGCGATGCGCTCCATGGAGGCGGCGGGGTCGTCCCCGAGGACGTCCTCGGCGGCGTCCAGGATCCGGGCCGTGCTGCGTTCGGCGTCCGCCCTCAACCGGCGCGGCGCGTGTACGTCACCCATGCAACCTCCTTGTCCCCGTCATCCTAACGGCCATAACTGCGACAGGCATGTCTAATTTATTGACGTCATCAAGACTGTCATGTATCAGTTAAAGGGTCAGGTGTTACAGCACAGCACTCTCTTTCTCAGCACCAGGAGCCCGTCATGGACCTTCAGCTCGCGGATCAGCACGTACTCGTCACCGGAGCGAGCCGGGGCATCGGCCTCGCCGTCGTCCGCGCCTTCCTGGCCGAGGGCGCGCGCGTCACCGCGACGGCCCGCCGCGCCACCCCGGAACTGACCGCCACCGGGGCGGCCTTCGTCGCCGCCGACCTGTCCACGCCCGAGGGCCCCCGGCGCATGGTCGAGGAGGTCCTGTCCGCCGGGCCCCGGCTCGACGTCCTGGTCAACAACGCCGGCGGCGGCATCCTCCCGGACAAGCTCTCCGACGACCCCTTCGACGCCGGGGACGAGGTCTGGGCCGCCGCGTTCGCCCTCAACTTCGAAGCGGCCGTGCGCACCACCCGCGCGGCGCTGCCCGCGCTCGTCGAGGCGCGGGGCGCCGTCGTCAACATCAGCTCCGACAGCGCCCGCCGCCCCGGCTCGGAACCGCTCGCCTACGCGTCCGCCAAGGCCGCCCTCAACACCTTCTCCCGCGGCCTGGCCGAGCGGGTCGCGGCCTCCGGCGTCCGGGTCAACTCGGTCACCCCGTCGGCCACCCGCACCAGCCTGGTCACCGGCCCGGACGGCTATGTCGCCCAGGTCGCCGCCGGACTGGGCATCCCCCACGAAGCCCTGGTCAGCGCCCTGCCGCAGCAGAACGGCATGCTCACCGACGCCCTCATCGACCCGGCCGAGATCGCCCGTGCGGTCCTGCTGCTCGCCTCCCCGGCCATGCCCAGCGCGATCGGCGCGAACTGGTCGGTCGACGCGGGCGCCACGAAGGCCGTCTGACCCGGCGGCCCCCCGGCGGGGCGGTCCGCCGGGCGGCCCGAGCCGACCGGGCCGGCGGACCCGGCCGAGCCTGTCCGCGAGGCCGGGCCACCCGAACCGCCCGGCCCACCGGGACCGCCCCGCGAACGGTCCCCCAGGCGCCCGACTCCCTTCCCGTGCGCCCGAATTCCTTCACGTACACCCGTTGACGCGCGACCCGCCGGAGTCGAAGAATGACCGCACCCCCACCCTGACAACGTTGTCGAGACTGCGAGGTCCCCGTGTCGTACCTTCCCCCGCCCCTCGGCCGCCGCCGCTTCCTCCATGCCGCGGGTCTCGCGGGCGCACTCGCCGCGCTGCCCGCCGTGACGGGGGCCGCGGACGCTGTGGGGGCGCCCGCGGCCCCGGCGGCGGAGGGGCCGCAGGGGACTCCGCCGGACGCGGTCGCCGCCGCGTACCACCGCGTCCTGCTGGCCCACACCCGCTGGTCGGAGACACAGTGGGACGCGGCCAAGGGGTATTACACGGAGAAGGACTTCGGCTTCGCGGTCGTCCTCGGCCACGCGGTGCTCCTCACCCGGGGCCGCTACGACGCGGAGCGCGCCGGGATCGACGCGGCCACCCTCAGGAGCCGTACGCTCGCCACCATCCGGCACTTCGCCGCGTCGAACCGGCTCACGGGCGGCACCGAGTGGGGCCGACGACTGTTCTTCGACACGACGTTCCAGTCGTACTTCGTGCTCGCCGCGCGGCTGTTGTGGAAGGACCTCGACGCGACGACCCGCGCCCAGGTGACGGCCATCGCGCGGGACCAGGCGACGTACACCGCGGGCCTGCGCGACGGCGACGACGCGGCCTCCGGCAGCTGGACGCCGCACGGCCTGGCGGGCGGGCACGTCGGTGACACCAAGCTGGAGGAGATGGGCGTCTACGCGCAGGCCCTCGCCCCCGGCCTCGCCTGGTCGCCCGACGACCCGAAGGCGGGCGAGTGGGCCGAGTGGTTCGGCGTCTGGTCCCGCAACGAGGCCGGTCTGCCGCCCGCCGACCTGGCCAACCCGGCCGTCGTGGACGGTGTCGCCGTCGCCGCGAACCGGGCCAGGAACCTGTACGACACGTTCGTCGTCGAGAACCACGGCTCCTTCGGCCCGCACTACCAGGCCGAACTGTGGCGCACCTCCGGCCGCAACGCCGCCCACTTCCTCGCCGCGGGCCGCCCCCTGCCCCAGGTCCTCGCCCGCCAGCCCAACGCCGGCCCGCTGTGGCGCACGCTCCTCGGCGTGATGAGCGACGCCGGTGAGCCGCTGATGCCCATGGTGGCCGACCGCGAGCACCTGTACGGCCGCGACGTGATCCCGCTGGCGTTCCTGTCCCAGGTGATGGGCGACCGCGCGGCGGCCCGCGCCGAGACGGAACTGGCGTCCCGGCTGGAGGCGTACCAGCAGTACCCGCCGGAGCACCGGATGGCGAAGTTCTCCGGGGAGCCGAAGTACGAGCCGGAGGCCCGCGCCGAGATCGCGATCAGCTACCTGCTCCACGCGTGGGCGGTCGCGGCCGGGAAGCACGTACGGCCGCTCTCCGCGGACGAGTTGTTCGCCCGTGCGTCCGGCGTGACCGACCACGGCACCGGCCCCGGTCTGGTCTCGCACCAGACGCGGGCGGCCTGGGCGGGCGCGGTCAGCAAGGCCGGGCTGGTGAAGTTCGCCTGGCAGCCCGGCCACGACGACTGGCTGTTCCGGATCAGCGGGGCGACCCCGATGTTCCTGCCGTCCACCGGCGCCACGGTCCGCGAGCGGACCGCGCGGGTCTACACGTCCGTCCGCGACGGCTTCGACGGCAGCGCCACCGTGCTGCGCCTCGACTCGGGCACGGCGGGGTTCGCCGGGTTCGCGACGCTGCCCACGGGCGCGGTGGTCTACGCGAGCACCGGCCTCGGGGACGCGGAGGGCCATCTGGAGGTCCACAACCTGACCATGCCCGGGATGCCCGGTCTGGACGGCGAGCGCACCTACCGGTTCGCGGAGGGGCAGGCGTCCGTCCGGGCCACCGACCGGCAGGAGGACGCCCCGGCGGGCCGGGTGGACGACCTCGTCCTGGCCCGCACGTCGGTGCGGCACGTCCGGATGCTCGGGGTGCGGCCGCATCCGGTGTACGGGTACTCGCTGTTCTCCTTCGAGGTCCGGGACGGCTCCGGCGGGAGCGATCTGGCGCGCGGCGGGACCGCGACGGCCTCGTCCGCGGACGCCGGGCGCGGCGCCGCCCTCGCGGTCGACGGCGACGGCGGCACCCGGTGGGCGGTGTCGCGCGGCGACCGGGGGCGCGCCGACAGCTGGCTGGCGGTGGACCTCGGCGCGGAGCGGTCCGTGGACCGGGTCACGCTGCGCTGGGAGTCGGCCGCGGGCCGCGCGTACCGGGTCCAGGGGTCGGCCGACGGCCGGACCTGGCGGGACCTGGCCACCGGTCCCCGGCCCGCGGTGAGCACGGCGGGCGGCTGGCTGGACGTCGAGGGGCGGGCGGGGCTGGTCGTCCGGGGCGGTACGCACCCGATCGGTGTCTACGACGACGTGATCGTCCTCGGTGACGGCGCCTCCGCGCCGCTGCTGGTCGAGGGCTTCCCGGCCGCCACGCCGGACAGGCTCCGCGCGGCGGCCCGCGCGAAGGTGCCCGCGGTGGACCGGCCGGAGGTGCGCACGACGCTGACCGACGGGCACCTGACCCTGTTCAACCTGTCCGGCGGGCAGGTGCGGGCCCGTGTGGCGGTGCCGCGCGGCGGCGGGGACGCGACCGTCTTCGAGGGCGCGCAGACCTTCACGGCCGACGGGACGTCCTACGAGGCGGTCCTGGACGCGGCCACCGCCGTGGTGCTGCCGCCCCGGTTCACGCTGAGCCCGGTGTCCCCGCGGCGGGTGCCGTCCGGGCTGCGGGCCGAGGTGGTGGACGGGGCGACGATCCGGCTGTCCGGCCCGTCGTGTGTGCTGCGCGTGCGGGCCCAGGGCCGCACCCGGACCGCGGTGGTGCGCGCGGGCCGCACGCTCACCGTCGTCCTCGACGGCGCCGAGGCCTTCCCGTACGACGATCTGGCGCTCGGCCGGACGGTGTTCCCCACCGGTCCCCTGCCGGACGGGATGTCCGACCCGGCGGACGCGGTCGACGGCGACCGCGGTACCGCGTGGCGGCCCGGACGGCGCGGCCGGATGGTCGTGGACCTCGGTGCGGAGCGGCCGGTGAGCGGGGTGGAGGTCGAGTGGGCGTCCGCGTCGGTGCCGGGGGCGCGGGTCGGCGTCAGCGCGGACGGTCTGGCGTACACCGACGCCGGTGCGCCGTCCGGGCGGGGCCGGATGCGCGGGCTCGCGCTGTCGGGGACCGCCCGCTACGTCAGCGTCGAGGTGGACGGTTCCGCGGCGGCGGGCGCGGCCCGGCTGCGGCGGCTGACGGTGCGCTGACCCAGGGGGGCGTGACACGGCTCACACGGGCGCCGCCGATCAGTCGGCGGCGCCCGTCCGGTCGTACAGGCGATGGTTCCCCCGGAGGGCGGTCGCTCTCCGGCTCCGATCCGCCGGAAGGACGTGCCCGCCGTGAGCGCACCCGTGAAGGGCCCCGCCAGTTACTTCCCGTCCATCGAGAAGAAGTACGGGCGTCCCGTGGCCCACTGGCAGGAGCTGATCCGCGGTGCGCCGCTGACCCGGCACATGGAGCTGGTGGGCTGGCTCAAGGCCGAGCACGGACTCGGCCACGGGCACGCCAACGCGCTCGTCGCGTACACCCTGGCCGAGGACGCGGGCCGCTGAGCACCGACGGCGGCGGTGCCTGACGTACCGTCAGGACACGGCGCAGGTGTGGCCGTTGAGCGTGAGGGCGCGGGGGGCGGTGTTCTGGCCCTGCCAGGTGCCGAGGAAGCCGAAGGAGAGGCTGCCGTCCGCCGGGACGGACCGGTTGTAGTCGGCGGCGGAGGCGGTGACCGCGGGTCCGCTCTGGGCGGCGCTCGCGTCCCACATCTGGCCGACGCGCTGGCCGTCGGAGTAGGTCCAGGCGACCTGCCAGGAGGTGAGCGCCTCGGTGGGGACGACCGTGACGGTGGCCTGGAAGCCGTCCTGCCACTGGTTGTCCAGCCGGTAGGCGGCCGTGCAGTACGCGCCGCTCTCGCCACCGCTGCCGCCGGGGGCGGTGGCCGACGGGGTGCCCTGCGGCTCCGGTTCGGCCCGTTCGCCGCCCGCCGGCTCGCGGTCGGCGGACGGCTCGGCGAGGGGTGACTCGGTGGCCGACACGGGCCGCGCCGAGGAGTCGGGGGACGGCGCGGACGGGGACGGGCGGGGCGCGGCCGAGGGCGGCGCCTCGACGTCGGGACCGGTGACGGGGGCGCTGTCGGCGGGCCGGTCGCCGCGGGCGGCGGAGTCGCCGTCGCCGGGGACGAGGGAGGCGGCGAGGGCAAGCCCGGAGACGAGGACCGCGGCCAGCACCAGGCTGTTGCGGACGGTACGGGCCCGGCCCGTGGCGGGGTCGCCCGGCGGTTGCGTCGGCTCGGGGAGGGGCCCGGCGCCCATCCGGACCTCGGCGGCGCGGCGTCGGCGCTCAAGGTAGGCGAGGCCGCCCCAGCCGATGACGCCCTGGGCGAGGGCGGCGGGCAGTCCGCCTCCGTGCAGCCGCAGACAGGCGGCGGCCTCCGCGCACTCCACGCAGGTGGCGAGGTGCCGGGAGAGGTCCTCGGGGGTCTCGGCGACGGGCGAGCGGGTGACGGCGTCCAGGAGCCGCACGTAGCTGCTGCACTCCTGGTCCATCGGGGTGTCGAGGTGCGCGCGGTGGCAGCGGTCCCGGAACAGTCCGCGGACCTGGTTGAGCTGCTCGGTCGCGGCGTACGGGTCGAGGCCCTGGCGGCGGGCGACGGCGCGCGGCGGCAGCGCCTCCACCTCGGCCAGCCAGAGCAGGGTGGCGTCCGCCTCCTGCATGTCGCGCAGTCCGCGCAGCGCGACGGGGCGGCGCAGGGGCGGTCCGGCGTAGCGGGCGGCCTTGTCGGAGTGCAGCCACAGCCGCAGGTCGGGGTCGAGCCGGTGACCCTGCCCGCGGCTCTCCCAGACGGCGGCCGTGGCGCGCACGGCGGTCAGCAGCTGGGGGATGCGGGGCAGCCGGGACGCGCGGCGCCCGGCGCCGTGCCGGGTGGCCTCGTCGGCGGCTCGGGCCTCGCGTGTCCCGAGGGCGAAGGCCTCCCGGGCCAGGTCGTTGGCGGCGGTCGACCCCGCGGTGCAGAGGTCGGCGTAGGACAGGACGGCGTCCCAGCACTCCGAGAGGACGGCGGCCTCGGCGGCGTCTCTGGGAGTCAGCAGGTCGGGCATGGGTCTCCTGCATCGAGAGCGAGGTCAACTCACCATGTCGGAAATGGAGTTGGGGGGAACCTCGCGGCAGCGCCCGAGCCTTTCACGCTTTGCGCACAACTGACAAGCGCCCCGTTCAGATGTGTGAACGGGGCGCCGGGGCCGGTGGGCCCGGTGCTCAGGCCGACTGCGTCTCCTGGGCGGGGAGGCTGTCCATGAAGGAGCTGACGGAGAAGACGGCGCGGCCGGGGCCGGGCTCGCCGTAGCCGGGGGGCGAGGAGAGGCCGTAGTGCTCCATGGTGGCGCGGTAGGACTCCAGCAGGCGGATGTGGTACTCCAGCGGGGCGCCCTGCGGGTTGGCCTTCCCGAGCGGGGTGGTGGGCTCGGGGCACCAGGTGGTGAAGCGGGGGGTGATGCCCTGCGACATGAAGAAGTGCAGGCCCTCGGTGGTGGAGGCGATCGCCTCGTCGACGGTCTTGAAGCCGAACGGCTCGGCCATCTCCACGCCCGCGACGAAGTTGGGGATGACGTTGCGGGCGCCGAAGATCTCCGCGGAGTCGAGGATGCGCTTGTGCCACTCGTCGCGGCCGACGTAGCGCTCCTTGCCGGGGCAGAACATCTTGAACAGGTACTCGTCCCACACCTCGTAGTTGGGGTGGTAGATCTGCACGCCGTAGTCCTTGAAGCGCTGGACGTCGTCGCGCGGGAGGGCCTGGGCGACGACCTTGCCGATCCAGCGGCCGGGGAAGCGCTCCTCGATGGCCTTGGCGTAGTGGCCGTAGAAGTCGGCCTCGTCGCGGCCGGAGACCGTCTTGGTGATGGCGCCGCCGGTGAGGGTGTAGGCCGTGGACGCCTTGGCGGTGTCGTAGCGGTCGATGATCTCCAGGGCCTCCAGCACCTCCTCGACGTCCTTGACCCCGGTGTAGGGGCGGCCCGCCGCCTTGTGCTGGCGCCAGTTGTGGTTGATGTCGCAGTACTGGCACTCCTCCTTGGCGCCGAAGTACTGGCAGACGCGGAAGACGGTCAGGTAGATCAGGTAGCCCCACTGGATGGTGGGGGCGACCTCCATGACGGACTTCCCGTTGGAGAGCTTGTGCCGGTAGTACTCGGGCATCGGCGGGACGCCCACGTCGGAGATGCGGCGGCCGTCCAGGTAGAGGCCGAGGACGCCCTCGTCGTCGGCGGCGACCCGGTACGGCGACGCCGGGTTCACCCGGACCGAGACGACCGTGCGCCGCAGGTCGTAGGGGCCGCCGGTGAGGATGATCTCCTCCGGCGGGCGGCGCAGCGCGGCCTCGCCCAGCTCGGGGAGGGTGCCGTGGTCGAAGGAGAAGATGAAGTACGACTTCGGCTTCACCTCGCCCGACTCGTTGTCACTCAGGGCCGACGGGTCGAAGGCGACGCCTCCGCGCAGGAGGTCCTCCTTGAAGACGGCTTCGCGCGGCACATGCGGAAACCGCTCCATCAGATCCTCGACCAGCGCGGTACGGCTGCCCATCAGTCTGTCCTCCCGGCTCAGGCGTACGACTCCTCACGGTATGCCCCCGCCGCGGCGCGGGTGGGGGCGGGGGGCCGCGGGTGGAGTCCAGGGTACGTTCCAGCTGGGGGTTTCAGGATTCTCGATCTTCTCGGGAGGGTGATCGCCATGGCCGAGGCCGTGACCAACTGGGCGGGCAACATCACATACGGCGTGACGGAGCTGCACCGTCCCGCCACGGAGGCGGAGCTGGCGGCGCTGGTGGCGTCGAGCGAGCGGGTGCGGGTGCTGGGCAGCGGGCACTCCTTCAACACGATCGCCGAGCCGGGCGCGGGCGGGGTGCTGCTGTCGACGGCCGCGCTGCCCGCGGTGACGGACGTCGACACGGCCGCCCGGACGGTGCGGGTGGCGGGCGGGGTGCGGTACGGGGAGCTGGCCCGCCGGGTGCACGCGCACGGGCTGGCGCTGGCGAACATGGCCTCGCTGCCGCACATCTCGGTGGCCGGGTCGGTGGCGACCGGCACGCACGGCTCGGGGGTGGGCAACGGCCCGCTGGCCGACGCGGTGCGCGAGGTGGAGATCGTCACGGCCGACGGGTCGACGGTCGTCGTCGGCCGGGACGACCCGCGGTTCGGCGGGGCGGTGACCTCGCTGGGCGCCCTCGGCGTCGTCACCGCGCTCACCCTGGACCTGGAACCGGCCTACGAGGTCGAGCAGCACGTCTTCACGGAACTGCCGCTGACGGGGCTGGACTTCGCGGCGGTGGCCGGGGCGGCGTACAGCGTCAGTCTGTTCACGGACTGGCGGGAGCCGGGGTTCCGGCAGGTGTGGGTGAAGCGGCGCACGGACGGGGCGCCGGTGGAGTTCCCGTGGGCGGCGCCCGCGCGGGAGGCGATGCACCCGGTGCCGGGGATGCCCGCGGTGAACTGCACCGAGCAGTTCGGCGTGCCGGGGCCGTGGCACGAGCGGCTGCCGCACTTCCGGGCCGAGTTCACGCCGAGCAGCGGCAGCGAGTTGCAGAGCGAGTACCTGCTGCCCCGCGAGCACGCCCTCGACGTGCTGCACGCGATCGACGGCGTCCGGGGGACGGTGTCCGGGCTGCTCCAGACCTGCGAGGTGCGGACGGTCGCCGCGGACGGGCAGTGGCTGAGCCCGGCGTACGGCCGTGACTCCGTCGCCGTGCACTTCACCTGGGTCGACGACACGGCGGCGGTGCTGCCGGTGGTGCGGGTCCTGGAGGAGGCGCTGGAGCCGTTCGGGCCCCGCCCGCACTGGGGCAAGGTGTACGCCCTGCCCGCCGCGACGGTCCGCGGCCGGTATCCGCGCCTGGACGACTTCCGGCGGCTGGCCCGCGAGCTGGACCCGAAGGGCACGTTCACCAACGCGTTCGTGGCGGAGGTCCTGGAGGACTGAGCCGGGGGGAGGAGCGGTTCGGGCGGCTGAGCCCGGGGGCGGCCGGGTCGGGGGCCGTCTCCTGCGGGCATCCTGGGCCGTCCGGGCTCCGGACCCGTGGGCCGCCCCCCTTTGTCAACCCCCTTTCCTAACCGCTTGTCGAACCTCCCCGCGACGCCATAATCTGGCGCCCGCGCGGCGGCGGAACCGGTTCCGGGGCCCGGCCGCGGCGTCGCGTGAGGAGGAACCCGGTGACCCAGGTGAGGCGCACCTCGCGCGACATCCGTACCGCCAACCGGCACGAGGCCCTGCGCCAGATCATCGCCCGCTCCCCCGTCTCCCGGCGCGAGCTGGCCGCGGCCACCGGGCTGAGCCTCGCCACCGTCGCCACCCTGGTGGGCGAGCTGCTGGGGCTGGGCGTGATCACCGAGGTCGGGTACGAGGACTCGGCGGGCGGGCGGCCCCGCGGCCTGGTCGCCGTCGACGCCTCCGGCGGGGCCCTGGTCGGGGTGGACATCACCGAGACGTACGTCCGGGTCGAGCTGTTCGACCTCGCGCTGAACCGGCTGGGACGCGCCGAGGAGGCCGCGTGCCCCGCGGCGGACCCGCCCGCGCGGGTGGCGGACCGGGTGGCCGCGACGGTCGGCGCGGTCGTGGCGCGGGCCGGAATGCCGGTGGACCGGGTGCTCGGCGCGGGCGTCAGCGTGCCGGGGCAGGTGGACCGGGAGACCGGCCGCCGCGCGGACGCGCCGCCCTGGGGCTGGTACGACGTACCGCTGCTCGACCTGCTGGCCCAGGACCTGCCGTACGCGCTCTACCTGGACAGCCCGCCGCGGGCCTGCGCGGTGGCCGAGCTGTGGTTCGGGGCGGCGCGCGGCCACGAGGACGCCGTCGTGGTGAGCCTGGGGTCCGGCGTCGGCGCGGGCCTGGTGCTGGGCGGCGCGCTGCACCGCGGGGTGAGCAACAGCGCGGGCGCGTGGGGGCACACCACCCTGGTGCCCGGCGGACGGATCTGCCGCTGCGGCCGGCAGGGCTGCGTCGAGGCGTACGTGGGGGCGCCCGGCATCCTGCGGACGCTGCGCGAACTCGGCCCGCACCGCCCGCCCGCGTACGGCACCGGCCCCGGCCCCGGCACGAACGGGGACGGGGGCGGCGAGGAGGGTGTGGCGGCGCTGGGGCGGGCGCTCGCCGTGGACGACCCGGTGGCCGTCGCCGTGGTGCGGGACACGGCCCGGCGGCTGGCGGCCGGGGTCGCGGACCTCGTCGACCTGCTGGACCCCGAGGTCGTCGTGCTGAGCGGCTGGGTGGCCGCCCGGCTCGGCGAACGGCTCGCGGACGAGGTGCGGGAGGCGGTGGCCCGGCACGCGCCGCGCCGCGCGTCGGCCGCGATCGCGCTGTCCCCGCTCGGCCCGCTGCCCGGCGACCCGGTCTGTCTGGGGGCGGCGACGCTGGCCCTGGAGGGGGCGTTGCGCGCGGTCGGCGCGCCGGGCGCGCGGGCCGTGCGGGTCAGTCCGCGCGGTACGCCCGCAGGAACGCGGCCACACCCCCGCTGATCAGCCGCTCGGTCTCCTGGTCGGACAGCGGCCGGACGCCGTGGTGGGACTCCTCGGTGAGGGTGTGGGAGATCAGGGCCAGGAAGTGGGAGGCGGCGAGGGCGGCGTCGCCGTGCAGGTCGAGCAGGCCCGCGTCGGCGAGCCACTCCAGGGTCGCGGTGAGGGCGGCGCCGACGGGTTCGGGTCCGGCGGCGCGCCAGGCCTGGAGGACCTCGGCGGGCACGTGGTCGGCCTCGGCGTGGATGTGGCGGACCAGCGCGAAGTGGTTGGGGTACTCCGTCATGAGGCCGACGAAGGCGCGGGCGAGGGCGGTGAAGTCGCGCTCCAGGTCCTCCGGGCGGGGCGGGCGTCCGGGGTCCAGCACGGCGCGCAGCCGGGCCAGTTGGGCGTCCTTCACCTCGGCCGCAGTCCAGGCGACGACCGTGCTGAACAGCTCGGCCTTGCCGCCGGGGAAGTGGTTGTAGAGCGTGCGGGTGGAGACGGAGGCCTCGGCGGCGAGGGCGTCGACGGAGGCGCGCGCGTAGCCCTCGCGGCCGAAGACCGTGCACGCGGCGCCCGCCATGGCGACCAGCTTCTCCACCTTGCGCGGGGGGTAGATGCGCCGCGCCACCTCCAGCCACTCCTGGTTGGTGCCGCCCAGCGTGCCGATGCTGCCGAGGCCGTCGGTTCCTCCCACGGGTTCACCCCTTCTGATTACAACGCACGTTGTACTTTCTACAACGGTCGTTGTAGCTTACCAAGAGTGAGGCCGTGGTCGCGCGGCCCGTCCCCGGCGCCGGGCGCGGCGGGGCGAAGAAAGGGGACCCCCATGTCCGCATCCACCCCCACCACTCCGGAGACCCCGCTCCACGTCGTCGTCATCGTCGGCAGCGTGCGCGAGGGCCGCCAGGGCCGGGCCGTCACGGACTGGTTCCTGCGCGCCGCGGAGGGCCACGGCGAGCTGGACTTCGACCTGATCGACCTGGCCGACGTCGACCTGCCGCTGGTCATGCCGTCCTACGGCGGCACCCCGGACCCGCGCGCGGTGGCCGCGCTGGAGCCCGTCTCGCCGCGGGTCGCGGCGGCCGACGCCTTCGTCGTCGTCACCCCCGAGTACAACCACAGCTTCCCGGCCTCGCTGAAGAACTTCATCGACTGGCACCACCCGCAGTGGCAGGCGAAGCCGGTCGGTTTCGTCTCCTACGGCGGTCTCGCGGGCGGCATCCGCGCGGTGGAGCAGCTGCGCCTGGTCTTCGCCGAGCTGCACGCCACGACGGTGCGCGACGCGGTGAGCCTGCACGGCCCGTGGTCCGGCCTCGGTGAGGACGGCGTGCCGCGGGACGTGACCGTCAGCGAGGGCGCCGTGAAGGGCATGCTGGGTCAGCTGGCCTGGTGGGGTCAGGCCCTGCGCACCGCCCGCGACACGCACCCCTACCAGGGCTGAGGGGGGCGGGGGACATGGCCGCGACCGAGGCCGCCGGGGGCGAGGTCGGGACGCCGCGTGAGGCGCCCCGCGATGCCGCCGCGTTACTGAACCGCACGCTCCTCGTCGTCATCATCGGCTCGATGATGTCGGTGCTCGACATGACGATCGTCAACATCGCGATGCGCAGCCTCTCCGTGGAGTTCGGCACGCCGCTGGAGACGATCCAGTGGACGGCGACGGCGTACACGCTGGCGCTCGCGGCCGTGATCCCGACGGCCGCCTGGGTGATGGCGCGGATCGGCGCCAAGCGCGCCTATCTGACCGCGCTCACCCTGTTCACGGTGGGCTCGGTGCTCGCCGCCTGCGCCTGGGACGCGCCCAGCCTGATCGCGTTCCGGGTGGTGCAGGGGCTCGGCGGCGGTCTGCTGATGCCGGTCGGGATGGGCATGACGATGGCCGCGGCCGACCGCGAGCACTTCGGGCGCACGATGGCCTGGCTCGGCCTGCCGATCCTGGTCGGCCCGGTGCTGGGCCCGGTGCTGGGCGGCTGGCTGCTCGACGCCGCGTCCTGGCAGTGGATCTTCCTCATCAACCTGCCGGTCGGCATCCTCGGTCTGATCCTGACGGCGAAGCTGCTGCGGGCCGACACCCCGCGGGACCCGGCGGCGGTGCCGAAGCTGGACGTGCTCGGCCTGCTGACGCTCTCCCCCGGCCTGGCGCTCCTCCTCTTCGGCCTGGCCCGGGGCGGCGAACAGCGCGACTTCACCGGCCTGGACACCCTCCTCCCGGCCGTCGCGGGCGCCGTCCTCGTCGCGGTCTTCGTCCGCCGCTCCCTGACGATCCGTCACCCGCTGCTGGACCTGAGCCTGTTGACCGACCGTACGTTCGCGGTCGGCTTCGGCACCCTCGCCCTGTTCACCAGCGGCTACTTCGGCGCGATGCTGCTGGGCCCGGTGTACTGGCAGCAGGTGCGGGCCTGGGACGCGACCTCGACGGGCCTGCTGGGGGCGCCGGTCGGTCTGACCATCGGCGTGACGATGCAGTTCGCGGCCCGCCGCGCCGACAAGGTCAACCCGCGCCGGCTGATCCTCGCGGGCGTGGCGATCGGCGCGCTCGGCATGGCCCTCACCGGTCTGCTCTCCGCCGTGGAGGACGTCCCGGCCTGGCAGCCGCTGGCCACGATGATGCTGATGGGCGTCGGCTCCGGCATGGTGCTGATGCCGACCACCACCACCGCCTCCCGCGACCTGCCGCGCGAGCGCATGCCCGCCGCGGGCACCGCGCTGAGCATCAACTCCCAGCTCGCCGCGTCGGTCGGCACCGCCCTGATCTCGGTGGTGCTGGGCTCGGCGGGCCTGGACCCGTCCGGCTTCCGCACGGCGTTCCTGGTCGCGGCGTCCCTCCTGGCCCTCGCCCTCATCCCGGCGGCCCTCCTCCCGGCGGCGTCCCGCACACCGGAACGGCAGCCGTGAGCGGACGGCGGAGCGAGGGAACAGGACGAGTCCCGTGCCGGGGGGCGCGGGACTCGTCCTGGGGACGACGTGCACGGGGACGGCGTGTACCGGGACGGCATGCACGGAGCCGGTGTACGGGGGTCCGGAGCACGTAAGTGGACGCGGTGACCGTGCCCGTGACGCACCGTCAGTGATCGGCGCAGCAGGGGGTCGGTTCCGGCACCTCGAACGGCACCAGGACACCCCCCACCGCAGGCATCGCGGTGAGCGTCAACACCCCGTCCTCCCACTGGGGGCGCACATGATCACGCGTCAACAGCAACTGCGTCGGGACGGGTTGCCCGCTCGCACCGAGGACGGTGACCCGCTCCACGGCGGACACCTCCAGCACCTGACCGACCGTCAGGGTGCCGCGCAGCCGGTCGGCGCCGGGGAACAGCACCGCCCGGCCGACGGCGTCCGGTGTCCCGTCGGCGAGGTCGTACCCCTCGGCCGCCAGGCGGGTCCGGACCCCGTCCGCCTCGGCCGCCGAGCCCAGGGCGAGGGAGACGGCGACCCGCGGCCGGTCGCCCCGCACCAGGTGCGTACAGCCGAACACGTCGTCACGCAGCGCGAGTTCGGCCGCGAGGGTGCGGAGCAGGTGATCGGCGGCACGCAGGTCGCGCAGGCCCCCGTCGGCCGTCAGGACGTGACGGCCGACGGCGGGCAGGGACCGGCTCGGACCATCGGTGTCCGGCGGCTGCCGGGTCACGACGGCAGAATCCACACCGGGTTGGTGTAGAACCACAGGTCGGCCCACGGGTCGGCGTCGCCGACGACGTCGAGCGCCGGACCGGCCGGGTCGACGGCCGCGCCGCGGGCGCCGACGGCGGACCGCTTCCCGTCCGAGCCGCGCAGCCGCACGTACACCGGCCGGTCCACGCGCCCCAGCCGGTACGTCAGCCGCACGGTCCCGCTGTCCTCGTTCACCTCGTACGTCTTGACGACGCGGGCCGTCGGCGCGGTGAAGGTGTCCCGGTCGGCGACGGCGCCGGTGACATCGCCCTGGATGACGTCGACGCGGGCCAACGCGGGGGTGAAACCGGCCCAGTTGGCGCCGCCCGCGAGGGCGACGTCGACGGTGAGGGTGACGGAGGTGCCCTTGCGGACGTGGAGGGCGCCGCCGAGGGTGGCCCAGCGGTCGCCGCCGGAGACCCGGACGTCGAGGCCGCTGAGGAGCTGACCGTGGTCGACCCAGATCCGCCCGGCCCGGATGCCGTCCATGACGGCCGCGTAGGAGAAGCCGTCGGAGCCGACGTGCGTACGGCTGTACTGGCCCGGCCAGTAGTCGCCCTGCGTGATGTCGATGGCGCCGCCGTAGACGGGGTCGGGGTAGCGGCCGTCGGTGTCGAAGACGCCGCCGGGGCCGCGCACGGCGGTGTCGGCGTAGACCTGGTGGGAGTCGGAGTTGGCGGTGATCCACCAGGGCTTGCCCTCGGCGATGAGGCTGTCCCAGAGGCCGCCGACAGTGGCCGTCATCCAGTCGAAGCCGCCCCAGGTGCGGTAGCTCTCCAGCGGGTAGCCGGGGAAGGAGTGCGCGCTGGGGTTGTTGTCGTAGATGCCGCGGGCGCGGGCCGGGCCGAGCGGCGCGGGCAGCCCGGCGGCCTGGTGGCCGGGGGCGCCCTCGAAGCCGACGGCGATCTGGTGGCCCGCCGGGGTGGCGTCGCGCCAGGCGCGGATCTCGTGCGGGGAGTCGACGCCGCGCCGGGCCGGGTGGTTGGCGAGCATCAGCGCGTCCTGCACCTTGCGGCGGCGGACCTGCTCGCCGAGGAAGGCGAGACCGGCCACGGCGAGGGCCTCGTTGGCGGGCGTCGAGTCGGAGGCGTTCCTGACGCTGCCGTCGTAGTCGGTCTCGAACTGCTTGAGGACGGAGACCTCGTTGCGCCCCGGGTGGACGAAGACGGTGCCGTGCTCCGCGCCCGGGATGTTCCACTCCAGGCCCTGGAAGACGAGGGTGTCCTCGTACGCCGAACGGGCCTCGCGGATGTCGGGGTTGACCTTCTCGACGCCGATGCGGGCGTGGGTGGTGCTGCCGTGGTCGGTGATGACCAGCCAGTCCATGCCGTGCCGGGCGCCCTGGCGGACCTGGTCGACGACGCGGTACTTGCCGTCGCTGCTGTACTGGGTGTGGATGTGGTGGTCGCCCGCGAGCCAGAGGTAGCCCTTGGAGCGGCGGCGGGCCGCGCCCCCGGTGCCGCCGGTGGCGTGGGCGGGCGCGGCCGCGGCCGTGGCGGTCTGGCCGAGGACGCTCCCCGCGGCGAGCCCCGCGCCCAGCAGACCGGCGCGCCGCAGCAGCGAACGGCGGGAGCGCTGCTCCGGGGTGAGGGCCGCGTCCGGGACGGTGGCGTCGAAGGCGGCGGGCAGCGGGGCGGCGGCGTGACGGTGACCGTCACCGTGGCCGTGATCGTGGCCGTGGTGATGGTGGTGGTGGTGCCCAGGCCCGTGCGTGTGTCCGTGTCCCATGATCCGACCTCCCGGTTGCCGCACGGGGCGTGCGACGGCGGCTGCGCGCGGCGCGAGCACGCCGCGAGAGGAGGATCAAGGTGAAACATGAACCTTGAACGACCGGGTGGTAAGGGGCGCCCGACCTGGAAACGGCGGCTGCCTCCGATACGTACTCTTGCCTCAACTCATCTTCAATTCCCCCTCAGTTGAAGTGCCCCTCGACCCCCGTTCACCCTGACCGGCACCACCCACGCCTCGCACGAGGCCCCATGACCGTCGCGCCCGGACGCCACGGCGGCCCCCACCGCCCCTAAACTCCTCACCAGCCCCGCCCCCTGCTCCCCCCCTCCTCTGTTCCTCCCCCTCTCCTCCTACGCACAAGGCGCCTTCATGCCCCGAGCCGGCCTCACGCCCGACCTGCTGGTCGCGGCGGCCGCCGAACTGGCCGACGAGGCCGGGTTCGAACAGGTCACCCTCTCCGCCCTGGCCCGCCGCTTCGGCGTCAAGGACGCGAGCCTGTACACGCACGTCAGGAACCTCCAGGACCTGCGCACCCGGCTGGCCCTGTTCGCCGGGGCCGAGATGATCGAGGCCATCGCGGACGCCGTCGCCGGACGCGCGGGCAAGGAGGCCCTGGCGGGCTTCGCCGACGCCTACCGCGCGTACGCCCTGCGCCACCCCGGCCGGTACGCCGCGACACAGATCCCGGTCGACCCGGCCCTCGCCGCCGACTCCCCCGCGTTCCGCCGCACGGCCGAGATCACCTACGGCATGCTCCGCGCGTACGGCCTGGAGGAACCGGACCTGACGGACGCCGTACGCCTGCTGCGCGGCACGTTCCACGGCTACTGCGCCCTGGAGGCGGCAGGCGCCTTCAACGCGTCCCGCCCGGTCGACCGCTCCTGGGAACGGACGATCGAAGCCCTGCACACCACGCTGACGCACTGGCCGCGCGAGGAACGGGGCTGAGGGGCAGGGGCGAGGGGCAGGGTGCGGGGGGCCAGGTGCGAGGGGCCGGGGGGCTTACGTAGCCGATTGCGTAGATCTACGGCTGTGCCGGGCCGGGCCGCCGGGAAGACTCCCGTGTCGTCAGCACACCACCCCCCACCTGGGAGAACACGTGAAGTTGCGATCCGCCGCGGCGAGCGCCGTCCTCGGCGCCCTGGTCCTCACCGCGGTTCCGGCCGTGGCCACCCCCTTCACCGCCTACGCCTGCGGCGGCTCCACCCTGTGCCAGGACGAGGACACCGGCGACGAGGGCGGCGGGGACTCGGGCGGCGACTGGGGCGGGGACTGGGGCAGCGGCGACTGGGGAGGCGGCGACGGCGGGGGCGAGGGCGGCTCGGGCGACGGGGACGACGGCGGCTCCTGGAGCGACGACCCGGGCGATGCGGGTGATCAGGGCGACGCCGGTGAGGGCGACCAGGGCGACCAGGGGAACGTACCGTCCGATCCGGGGGGCCAGGGGGTCGAGATCCCGGAGGGGCCGATCGGGGAGCCGATCGACGCGACCCTGCCCGAGGTCGTGGTGACCGGATACGCGACCCGCCCGGCCGCCCCGATGGCCCCCGGCATCCCGACGGTCCACGGCGGCGGCCTCAACGGCCCCGGCCCCCTGGTCACGGTGCACAGCCGGGGCCGGGTGTGGGAGGAGCGCGGCAAGTGCTACCGGAACCAGTCCAGCACCGTCGAGGCCAAGTACAGCCAGGGGGTGACCTACACGGTCGCCACCCAGACCAGCACCAACATCTCGGCGACGGCGCTCCAACTGCTCACGGCCCAGATAGGCACCCAGCTCAACACCAACGTCACCGAGACCTACAACACCGAGCTGACCCTCAAGCCGGGTGAGTCCTGGGCCGTGTACGTCGAGTACCAGACCAGCGTGTACGCGATCACCACGTCCGACTTCTGGGGCACCTATTCGACCGAGTTCGTCAACGTCACCCAGCCCACCGGCGTCGTGAGCGGCCGCGCCTGCTGAGCGGTTCCCCGACCGCTCCCGGACCTCAGCCCGCCCGCTCCCCCGCGCCGCGCTCCACGCAGAACTCGTTGCCCTCCGGGTCCGAAAGGACGGCCCAACCGGTTCCGTCGGGGTTGCGGCGGTCGTCGGTGAGCGTCGCACCGAGGGCGAGGAGGCGCTCCACCTCCTCGTCCCGGGTGCGGTCCTGGGGTTCGAGGTCGAGGTGAATCCGGTTCTTGACCTTCTTCGCCTCGGGCACCGTGACGAAGAGCAGCCCCGCCCCCTCGATGAGCGCGTACTCGTCCCCCGGCGCGTCGTCCGCGTGCAGCGGCTCCCCGAGCACGGCGGACCAGAACCCCGCCAGGGCGTACGCGTCCGCACAGTCGACCGTCGTATGACGGATCTTGGAAGTCATGCGGGGATTGTGGCGGAGGGGGTGGGGCGGGGCAACGGGGATTCGGGGCGGGGCGGACAGACCTCGCACGTCCGATATGCGCGTCGCCGTCCACGAAGGGCTCGGGCGTGCCCCGGACCTGGCCCCGCGAGCCGGGACACCCAGTCTCACGGCCGGGGCACCCGGTCTCACAGTGGCAGGTCGTCCGGGAGGACCCGGAAGGACTTGTGGCGGCCCAGGGGGCGGACGGCTCGGAAGTCGCGGCGGTCGAGGGTGAGGATCGCGTCCGTGTCGTAGTCCGAGGCGAGGGCGACGTTCACCGCGTCGGCGAGGTCGAGGTCGAGGGCCCGGTAGCGGAGGCGTACGGACTGGGCCGCGCTCAGGTGGTCCTCGGTGATCTCGGGGAGCACGACCCGGCCGCGCGTCATCCAGCGCCGCAGATCGTCCACCGCGCCCACCGCCGCGTCGCGGCCCAGTTCGCGTGTGGCGACGTGATCGAGTTCGGCCAGCAGGAGGGGGGACATGACGAGGAGGCCGGCCGCCATGATCGCCTCGTTGGCGGCCTCGTGCTCGGGGTGGGTGGAGTCCAGGGCGGCGAGGAGGCCGGAGGTGTCCGCGATGACGATGATCACGCGGCGGTTCCGCGCCCGGAGCCCGGCTCGGTCTCACGGCGGACCGCGTCCGCCACGGCGTCCCGGACCTCTTCCTTCGTCGCCGTCCGTCCCGGCCCCTCGTACGTCCGCGAGAACAACGGCTCGTCCCAGACGCGGTTCGCCATGGCGGCGAGGTGGATGCCCTGCCGGATGATCTCGGCCTCGCTGATCCCCCGGCGCTTCGCCGCCTCCTTGATGATCGCCAGATCTTCCGGGTCGGCGTACACGTTGGTCCGTTTCATCGACATACATCGACAGTAGTACATGTACCAGAGCGGTGTACGGAGTCCGCGGTCCGAGGAAGACGCCCGGGGGCGCCCCGGTTCCGGTCGGGGTGCCCCCGGAGGTCGTCGCGCGCTTGCGGCAGTGCTCGGTGCCGGAGGGCGGACGCCGTCAAGGTATGCGGGGGGCCGTGGGCGGTCAACGGATCGGACCGGACCGGGGGAGGGCTTTCCGGGTGGGGGACGCCGTCGGTTAGCGTCGGGGTATGGCCCGCCTCGATCAGTCCGGCACCGTTCCCGGCTTCGCCGACGCTCTCGCCGCCGGGACCCTCGTCCTGGACGGGGGCATGTCGAACCAGCTGGAGGCGGCCGGGCACGACCTCGGGGACGCGCTCTGGTCGGCGCGGCTGCTCGCCGAGCGGCCGGAGTCGGTGACCGAGGCGCACCTCGCGTACTTCACGGCGGGCGCGGACGTGGCGATCACCGCCACCTACCAGGCCACTTTCGAGGGCTTCGCCCGGCGCGGCCTCCCCCGCGGGGAGACCGCGCGGCTGCTCGCGCTCGGGGTGGAACTGGCCCGGGACGCGGCCGGGCGGGCCCGCGCGCGGGGGGTCACCCGGCCGCTGTGGGTGGCCGCGTCCGTCGGGCCGTACGGGGCGATGCTCGCCGACGGCTCCGAGTACCGGGGCCGGTACGGGCTCGGCGTCGACGCCCTCGAAGCCTTCCACCGGCCCCGGCTGGAGGTGCTGGCCGCCGCCGGACCGGACGTGCTCGCCCTGGAGACCGTGCCCGACGCCGACGAGGGCGAGGCGCTGCTGCGGGCGGTGCGCGGGCTGGGGGTGCCCGCGTGGCTGTCGTACAGCGTCGCCGGGGACCGCACCCGCGCCGGGCAGCCGCTCGCGGAGGCGTTCGCACCGGCCGCCGACGTGGACGAGATCGTCGCGGTGGGCGTCAACTGCTGTGCGCCCGAGGACGTCCCGGCGGCCGTGGCGACCGCCGCGCGCGTGACCGGGAAACCCGTCGTCGTCTATCCCAACAGCGGCGAGGCCTGGGACGCCGAGGCCCGCGCCTGGGACGGGGCTTCGACCTTCGCCGCCTCGCGGGTACGCGGCTGGCGGGACGCGGGCGCCCGGCTCGTCGGCGGGTGCTGCCGGGTGGGCCCCGACGCGATCGCGTCGATCGCCCGCGACCTCGGTACGTACGACCCGCGACCGAACTGAGCGCGGATCGGCCGCGGGTCGAGTCCGGCCGCGCCGAGTCCCGTCCGGGCGCGGTCAGTTGTGGCCCACACCGCCCGCGCGACCGGCCGTGCGGCGGCGCAACCGGCTGACCACCGACCGGAGTTCGGCGGTGCGCGGACTGTGCTCCTCGGCGCCCGGGGGCGAGGTGAGGGGAGCGCCGTCCGGGTCGTCCGGGTCGAGGGTGACGGCCGACGGCGGGTCGGCGGGGGCGTCGGCGCCTGCCCAGAGGGCCAGTTCGCGGTCGCGCGGACCGTACGCGGTGTACGCCGTGCCGTCGGCCGGTGCCCCGGACCCGGCCGAGCCCTCCGCACCCGCGGCTCGCGCCGCCTCCTCCTGCCCCGCGCCGAACACCCGTACCGGATGCCGTTCGTCCCACGGCTCCCAGCCCGGGTCGCCGGTGGCGGCGAAGCGGACCCACGCGCCGTGCATGGCGTCCGCGAGGTCCTGTGGGGCGTCGTCCCCGGCGAGCTTCGCGGCCTCGGGGGCGTCCCCGGTGCCGAAGACGAAGCCGAGTTCGAGGCCGTGGCAGGCGCCCATGCCGGGGCGGCCGGAGGGCCAGGCGAACTCGTAGACGTACGCGGTGCCGGGGCGGGCGTCGGCGAGGCGCTGGAGGGGGCGGCGCAGGATGTGGTCGGTGACCATCTGGCCGACGGTCTCGGCGGCGCCCGCGCCGGGGTGCAGGGCGCGGTAGCCGCGCGGCACCTCGTGGCCGCAGTGGCAGCGGGCCATGGCCCCGGCGAGGGCGACCGCGCCGAGCCGGTCGACGCGTTCCAGCAGGCCGCCCGGCACCAGCCAGAGGCGGTACTCCTCGCGGGTCCAGCCCAGCAGCAGTTCGGCGCCCGGCGCGGCGTCCCCGTCGACCAGGGCCTGGAGCGGGTCGCGGGGCACGAGGTCGCCGTCGATGACGATGCCGAAGGTGGGGCCGCCCAGGACCGGGCTGCTCAGGCGGCCCGTCTCGGCCTGGGTGCGCAGCAGCAGCGCGCGGTCGACGGCGGCGAAGGCCTCGGCGGTGGCGGGGATCTTCAGCCGCGCGGCCATCCGGCGGACCATGCGCCGTACCTTGTCGCGTTCGAAGGCCTCGGGCGGGCCGCTCTGGAGCACGGCCCGCCGGAACAGGCCCCGCGCCTGCGGGGCGGCGATCAGCGCGCCGATGCTGATCGCCCCGGCGGACTGCCCGGCCAGGGTGACCAGGTCCGGGTCGCCGCCGAAGCCCGCGATCGCCTCACGAACCCAGCGCAGCGCGGCGAGCTGGTCGCGCAGGCCGGGATTGGCGGGCGCGTCGGGGAACAGGCCGTAACCCTCCACGCCCAGGCGGTAGTTGACGGATACGACGACGACGCCGTCCCGTGCGAAGTGGCGGCCGTCGTAGACCGGGACCGCGGAGGAGCCCCGGGTGAGGGCGCCGCCGTGGAACCAGACCAGCACGGGCAGCCGGGCGCCGGGCCCGGGTTCGGGCGTCCACACGTTGAGGTTGAGACAGTCGTCGCCCGCCACGACCGGGTCGGAGAGGTACTGGGCGAAGGCCTCGGAGTACGGCGGTTTCGGCGCGGTGGGCCCGAAGGCGCCCGCGTCGCGCACCCCGGTCCAGGGCTCGGGCGGCTCCGGCGGGCGGAAGCGGCGGGGGCCGAAGGGCGGGGCCGCGTAGGGGATGCCCCGGAAGACCGCCACGCCGTGCTCGTACCGGCCGCGCACTGCGCCGTACGGGGTGTCGGCGACGGGGGTCGGCCCGGTCACGTCCCCGGAACCGGCCCTCTCGGCCTTCCCGGCCCTCTCGGCCTTCCCCACTCCCTCGGCCCTCGCCGTGGCTCCGTTCCCGTGGTCGTCCTGGGGGTTCGTCCGGCCTGACGTCATCTGCCCACCAGCCCTTCGCCGCGCTGTCGCACACCGGTATCACCAGAGCAGCACAGCGGCCGGGGGTATTCCGCCGCTCGGGCCTCGGACAGGGCCGTTCGGGCGACATCCGGCGTGTTCCGGGGCCTGGCGGAGGGTCGGTCGGGTAAAGCGCGGCGGCCGGAACAGGGGGGCAGGGCGGCGGGGGTCAGTCCAGTACGGCGGTGACCTCCAGCTCGACCAAGTGTTCGGGGATGTCCAGCGTGGCCACGCCGATCAGCGAGGCGGGCGGGGCCGAGGTGACCCCGAGCGCGGCGGCGGCGCGGCCCACACCGTCCATGAACTGCGGCATCTTGTCGGGGGTCCAGTCGACGACGTAGAAGGTGGCCTTCACCACGTCGTCGAAGGTGGCACCGGCCCCGGCCAGGGCGGTGGCGGCGTTGAGGTAGGCGCGTTCGACCTGCGCGGCGAGGTCGCCCTCGCCGACCGTCGCGCCGTCGGCGCCCCAGGAGACCTGTCCGGCGACGAAGACCAGCCGGGAGCCGGTCGCGATCGCCACCTGGTGGTAGGCGTCGACCTTCGGCAGACCGTCGGGGTTCACGAGGGTGATGGGCATGGCTGTGCGCCTTTCCTTGCGGAGGGGGGTGGAGAGCTTGCGGCTCACGAAGGACGCTCGTCGTGGTCGATCGTGACTGTCGTGGTCACGCGCGGCCGTTGTGGTCACTTGTGGTTACTGGGAAACCGTAGGAGAGTCTGCGCTGACATGGAAGAACGCACTTTTCGGTGACTGGGGAACCTGATGGTGACCAAGGGATTCGACGGACCGGCCGACGCGGACCTGCGGCGCGCGGACTCGCTGGCGCGCGAGATCTTCTCCGACGTGGCCAACAAGTGGGCCCTTCTGATCACCGAGGTGATCGGTGACCGGACGCTGCGTTTCAGCGCGCTGCGGGACGAGATCGAGGGCATCAGCCACAAGATGCTCACCCAGAACCTGCGGATGCTGGAGCGCAACGGGCTGGTCGAGCGGACGGTGTACCCGACCGTGCCGCCGCGCGTGGAGTACACGCTGACCGAGGCGGGGCAGGCGCTGCGGGTGACCATCGACGGGCTGTGCGACTGGACCCAGCGCCACCTCGGCCACATCGAGGAGGCCCGCCGCCGCTTCGGGGGCTGAGGGGACCGAAGGCGGCAGAGAGACAGGCAGGGGCAGGCGGAGCCAGACGGGGGCGGACGGGGGTGCGGGGGCGGCGTCCGTGAACCGGGGCGCCCCCGCCACCCCCGCGCTCAGACCCCGGCCCTCCCCCGCGCTGACCGCAGCCGGGCGATGTTGTCCTCCAGCAGGCGGGTCGACGCGGCGACGCCGATCCCGCCGGTGCCGGGGTCCACCTCGGGCAGGCGGCCGTCCGCGCTCCGCAGGCCGGTGAGGGCGTCGTCGATCGCCCGGTGCGCGGCGAACAGGCACGGCGTGCTGTAGATCGCCACGTCCACGCCCAGTTCGGTGAGTTCGGGCAGCGACAGGCGCGGGGACTTGCCGCCCGCGATCTGGTTGAACAGCAGCGGCTTGTCGCCGACGACGCCCCGGACGCGGCGGATCCACTCCACGTCGCGGACCCCGTCGACGAGGACGACGTCCGCGTCGGTGGCGGCGAGCGCCTCGGCACGGCGCAGGATGTCGTCCTCCTCCGTGGCGTCGGTGCGGGCCACGACGACCAGGTCGGTGCGGGTGGCGAGGACCATCTCCAGCTTCTCGAGGTACTCGGCCAGTGGCAGCACCTGCTTGCCGTCGGCGTGCCCGCAGCGGCGCGGCCTGCGCTGGTCCTCCAGGATCACCCCGGACGCCCCGGCCCGTTCCAGGCCCTCCACCACGTGGCAGGCGACCTCCGGGTCGACGTAGCCGTCGTCGATGTCGACCAGCAGGTGGTGGCCGGGGAAGGCGCCCCGCAGCCGCTGGACGAACGCCATCATGTCCGGCCAGGCGATGAACCCGATGTCGGGCAGCCCGTAGAAGGAGGCCGCGAAGCCGAAGCCGGAGACGAACAGGCCGTCGTAGTGCCGGGCCGCGATCGACGCCGAGTACATGTCGTAGACACCGATCAGCGGTGTGGTGTCCGGTGCCGCGATCCGCTCGCGCAGCTTGGTCCCGTAGGTCAACGTCCCGCTCCTCGTGCTCGGTTGCCTGGCCGACACGAGGATCGCGGCGCGCGGCCGGGCACACCGAACCGGCGGCGGCACCGCTCACCCCGATGGCGCAGAGGGTTCACCGCAGAAACGTCACTGGAGAATCGGGGGGCGGGCCACAGGGAGTGCGGGGCGGTGGGGGTGCGGCTAGCCGCCCGCGTCGGTGTCGTTGTCGGGGGCGCCGTCGCCGTCGGTCGGGAGGTCGCCGCGCTCCACGGGGGCGCCGCGGTCCGGCTCGGGCGGGAGCAGGGCGTCGAGGTCGTCGGCGGTGGGGCGGTGGACGCGGTCGGCGGCCTCGCGCAGGGTGTCGCGGGGGACGCCGCTTCCGCTGACCCGGATGACGAACCCCCGCTTCGGCAGGGCGTACTCGGCCCAGTCGCCCCCGCTGCGGAACCAGGCGTCGCCGTCGCGCACGCACGTCACGGGGACGGCCTCCGCGGCACCGGCGGGCCACGCGGGCTGCTCGGCGCAGTCCGCGGCGCCGATCGCGCCGCGGTCCACGGCGAGTCGCACCTGTCCGCCCTCGGGGGAGACGTACGTCGCGGAGAACCCGTCGTCGCCCAGCACCCCCACGGACTGCGGGGCGAGGGTGTGTCCGGGCACGTCGGTGGCGTACACCAGCTCGGGGGCGATGCCGCGGGTCTGCGCGCGGGAGGCGAGGGCGGCCGGGTCGGCGGCGGCCCCGGCCTTCTCGTCGCCGCAGGCGGTGAGCACGACGGCCCCGAGCAGCAGCAGGGACGTCAGGGCGGATCGGCGACGCGGGACGGTGACCATCCGGCCATCCTGCCCCGGCGGCCCGACGTGTGTCGCCGCCGTTTCCGGCCCGCCCGCCCCGCGCCCGCGCCGCCTCGTGGGGGCCCATCTCCGTTCTCCGGCACCCTCGTTGGAGGTCGGCGGGGCGCGTAGGCTCGGGCGGGATGACTCCCACTCAGTCGCCGCGCCCCGGTCCCGCGCCGGGTGCCGCTCCCCCGTTGCTGGACCATCTCGTCCTGGCGACCCCCGATCTGGCGGCCACGGTCGCCGAGTTCACCCGGCGCACCGGGGTGGTGCCCGCTCCCGGCGGCGCCCACGTCGGGCTCGGCACCCGCAATGTCCTGGTGGGGCTGGGGGGTGACGCCTATCTGGAGATCATCGGCCCGGACCCGGAGCAGGCCGGGACCCAACGGCCGCGCGGGCCAAAGCCGTTCGGGGTGGACGGGCTGACCCGGCCGCGCACCGTGACCTGGGCGATCGCCCCGCCCGACCTCGACGCGGCCAGCGCGGCGGTCCGGGCGCGGGGTCATGACCCGGGCGGCGTACGGGAGATGAGCCGTCGGCGTCCGGACGGGTCCCTGCTGGCGTGGCGGCTGACCGACGGCACGGAGCCGCACCCGTGCGGACCGGTGCCCTTCCTGATCGACTGGGGCGGCTCGGTCCATCCGGCGGCGTCCGGACTGCCGGTCACCCCGCTGCTGGCGCTGTCGGCCACCGCCCCGGACCCGGCCGGGTACGGCACCCTGCTCGCCGCCCTCGGCACCGGGCTGCCGGTCACCGAGGGCCCGCCGGGGCTCATGTTCACGCTGGAGACGCCCCGGGGGCCGGTGGCCTTCGACTGAGCGGGAACGGAGCGGCGCGGGAGGGGGCGGGCGTCCGTTTCGTTCAAGACGGCGGGTTCCGCCGCTGTCTACGGTGGCCGCATGAGTACACGCTTCGACGCCATCGGGCTGGTCGTCTCCGACATGGCCGCCTCCGTCGCCTTCTACCGCAGGCTGGGCTTCGCCTTCCCCGAGGGGGCCGAGGGCGAGGGCCACGCCGAGGCCCCGCTGCCGGGCGGGCTGCGGCTGCTGCTGGACACCGAGGAGGTCGTCCGGTCGTTCCATCCGGAGTGGGAGGCGCCGTCCGGCGGCGGCCGGCACTCCCTCGCGCTGCGCTGCGACAGCCCCGCCGAGGTCGACACCGTCTACGAGGAGCTGGTGGCCGCCGGGTACGCGGGCGAGCTGAAGCCGTGGGACGCCGTCTGGGGCCAGCGGTACGCCGTGGTGCACGACCCCGACGGTCACGGCGTCGACCTCTTCGCCCCGCTGGCCGGACAGCAGTAGCTGGGCGGGAGCCCGGCGGACGTCACGCGGGGCGCAGCAGCTCCGTCAGGGTCGTCCCGGTGAACTGCCGTACGTCGCGCGCCAGATGGGCCTGGTCGGCATATCCGGCGCGGGCCGCGGTGTCGGCGTACGGGAGGCCCCGGCGGGCCAGGGTCAGGGCGCGCTGGAGGCGCAGGACGCGGGCGAGCGTCTTGGGGCCGTAGCCGAAGGAGTGCAGGGAGCGGCGGTGCAACTGGCGGGCGCCGAGGCCGAGTTCGTCGGCGGTGCGGGCGACCGGGCGGCCCGCGTCGAGGGCGGCGACCAGGTGGCGCAGGACCGGGTCGGGGGTGGCCGCGCGGCCCCGGGCGATGTCCTCCAGGGCGGTCGCCGGACAGGATGCGGCGGCGACCCGGGCGCGCAGGCGGCGTACCTCGTCGGCGGGCCACAGGTCGGCCAACTCGACGCGCCGGTCACGGAGTTCGTGGGCCGGGACGCCCAGGAGGGCGGGCGCGGTGCCGGGGTAGAGGCGCAGGCCCGCCCAGGTGGCGGGCGGGTCGGCGGGCAGGTGGGCGCGGGTGTCGGGGCCCGCGACGAGGAGCCGGTCGCCGTTCCAGAGGAGGTCCATGCAGCCGTCGGGCAGGACCGGCCGGACCGCGCCGCTCGTGGGGGTCCGGGTCCACGCCACGGCGCCGTCGAGCCGGGACGGCCACTCCTCGTACACGTCGCCAGGGTACGCCGCGAGCACCGGCGGGGCGGGGTCGAAGGGGGGAAGCCTAGATCCCTGGGACGGGGACCCGGGGGGCCTGGCGGTGTTCCTGGGGGCTTATGCCGTAGACCCGTTTGAAGGCGCTGGAGAGGGCGAAGGAGCTGCCGTAGCCGACCTGGCGGGCGATGGCGCCGATGGTGTCGTCGGTGTCGCGCAGGCGGTCGGCGGCGAGGGCGAGACGCCAGCCGGTGAGGTACGCCATCGGCGGTTCGCCGACCAGGTCGGTGAAGCGGCGGGCGAGACCGGCCCGCGAGACGCCCGCCTTCGCGGCGAGGGCGGCGACCGTCCAGGGGTGCGCCGGGTCGTCCTGGACCAGGCGCAGCACGCGGCCCACGACGGGGTCGGCCATGGCCCCGTACCAGGCGGGGGCGGCCGCCTCGGGGCGGGAGAACCAGGCCCGCAGCGCGGCGATGACCAGCAGGTCGAGCAGGCGGTCGAGGACGACCTCCTGGCCGGGTTCGTCGCGGCCGATCTCCTCCATCAGCATCGGTGTGAGGGGGCACCGCCAGGTGTCGGCGGTCAGGGAGAGCAGCGGCGGCAGGGCGTCGAGCAGGCGTCCGCTGATCTCGCCCGCCATCAGGTACGTCCCGATGAGGACGACGGTGGAGCCGTCGAGGCGGTTGCCCCAGGCGCGGACGCCGAGGTCCATGGTGCCGTTGAGGTCGCGGCCGTCGGGGTGGGCGCAGACTCCGCCGGGCAGGACCAGGGCCTGCGGGGGTGTGCCGGGTTCGTCGGCGCAGGTGTAGGCGCCGGGGCCGCGGACGATGGCGAGGTCGCCCGCGCCGAGCCGGAGCCGCTCGCCGTCGTCGTGGACGACCCAGCCGCCGCCGCGCACCACGAGCATCACGGTGAGCGGCGCGTGGTCCTCGACGCGGACCGCCCACGGCGGGTCGAAACCGGCGCGGATCATGAAGGCGCCCCGGGCGCGGGGGCCCTCCAGGAGACCGGCGAGTGCGTCCATGGGGCCAGCGTAGACGCGCGCTTATGGGAATGAGCCGTTCGGCGATGGGCCCCCGCGGGGCACGGCAGTTGACTGGTCGCATGACGAATCAGCAGACCAACCAGCAGGCGGACCGGCAGACGGATCAGCAGACGGACCGGCAGACGCACGGGACGACGGACCCGGCGACGGACGCCGCGCGCGGCGGGCAGGGCGGGGCGGGCGGGACGACCGTGGTGGTGACCGGGGCGACCGGTCGGACGGGCGGGGCGGTGGCGGCGGCCGCCGCGGCGGCGGGGCTGACCGTGCGGGCGGCCTCGCGGGCGACGGGCTTCGACTGGGCGGACCGGTCGACCTGGGCGGCCGTGCTGCGCGGGGCGGACGCGGCGTATCTCGCGTACCCGACGGACGTCGGCTCCCCGGAGGCGACCGAGGCGGTCGGGGAGATCGCCCGGGAGGCGGTGGCGCTGGGGGTGCGGCGGCTGGTGCTGCTGTCGGCGCGCGGGGAGGACCGGGCGCTGCCGACGGAGGAGGCGCTGGCGGCCTCGGGCGCGCGCTGGACGGTCGTCCGGGCGGCCTGGTTCGCGCAGAACTTCAGCGCGGGGCCGCTGGCCGACGAGCTGCGGGCGAGCGGGGGCCTGGTGTTCGCGGCGGCCGAGGGGGTGCGGGAGCCGTTCGTCGACGTACGGGACATCGCCGACGTCGTCGTCACGGCGCTCACCTCCGGCGACCGCTGGGCGGGGCGCGCGGTCGAGGTGACCGGGCCGCGGCTGCTCACCTGGGGCGAGGCGGTCGCGGAGATCGGCGCGGCGGCCGGGCGGGAGCTGACCTACCGGGCCGTACCGGTGCGCGACTACCGCGAGCGGCTGATCGCCTTCGGTGTCCCGGCCGCCGGGGCCGACTTCCTCACCGACCTCTTCGCGGACCTCCTCGACGGGCGCAACGCGCAGGTCACCGACGGGGTCGAGACGGTCCTCGGCCGCCCGGCCCGCGACTTCTCCGCCTTCGCGAAGGAGGCGGGGGCGGAGGGTGTGTGGGGGTGAGGGCGGGGGTGCGTGGGGGTGAGGGCGGAGGCCGTCCTACGGGCACTGGAACGGCCCCGCCCCCGTTCTCTCCCCTTCGTCACTCCTCGGGCGGGGGCGGCTCCTCGCCGTTGGCGGAGGGGCGGGGGGTGGGGGCCGTTCTGGCGTGGGTGCGGAGGCGGCCGGTGACGTCCTCCGGGGGGAGGAAGCGGGACCAGCGTTCGGGGAACTCGGACGGCATGTCGGGGTCGTCCGGGTCGTCGGGGTCCTCGTCGTGGTGGCGGGCGGCGGCCCGGCGGGCGACGTACTCGGCGGCCTCCTCCTCCCGCAGCCGCTCGTTCGCGGCGCGGGCGGCGGCGGTCGCGGCGGCGGGCCAGACGCGGTCGATGGCGGCGTTCACCGCGGCCCCGACCAGCACCGCGAACGCGGACACGCCGATCCAGAGCATGACCGCGACGGCGGCGGCGAGGGAGCCGTAGATCGAGGCGCCCTCGACGGTGTTCTGGAGGTAGATCCTCAGCAGGAAGCTGCCGAGGACCCACATCGCGAGGGCGACGAGCGCGCCGGGGACGTCCTCGATCCACGGCGAGCGCACCGGCACGGACACGTGGTAGAGCGTGGTGAGGAAGGCGACGGACAGGACGATCACGACGGGCCAGTACAGGACCTGCACGACGGTCGTCGACCAGGGCACGATCCGCACGACGGCGTCCGGTCCCGCGACCATCAGGGGCAGCGCGACCGAGCCGATCAGCAGGGCGGCGATGAACAGCGCGAACGCCACCAGCCGGGTCTTGACGATGCCGCGCACGCCGTCGAGGCCGTACATGACGGTGATGGTGTCTATGAAGACGTTCACCGCGCGCGAGCCCGACCACAGGGCGAACAGGAAGCCGATGGAGATGATGTCGGGGCGGCCGCCCTTCATCACGTCGTCCAGGATCGGCTGGGCGATCTGCTCGACGCCCTTGTCGGACAGGACGGTCCGGGAGGCGTCGAGGAGGTTGGCCTCCAGGCTGCTGATGGTGTCGGTGCCGGTCCAGAAGTCGACGTAGCCGAGGAGCCCGATCATGCTGAGCAGCAGCGGGGGGACGGAGAGCAGGGTGAAGAAGGCGGCCTCGGCGGCGAGGCCGAGGATGCGGTACTCGATGCAGGAGTTGACGGTGTCCTTGAGCAGCAGCCAGGCGGTCCTGCGCTTGGAGACGTTCCGGTAGAGGGCACGCGCCCGATGGAGACGCCCGGCGGGGGCCTCGGATCGCTCGGGGAACTGACTTGCTGACTGCACGCCCTAAAGGTATCCGCCGTTCGAGGCCTCACTCACCTCCAGGTGGGACACCGTGGCCGCGCGCCGCGCCGGTCGGCGCCCGCCCGCCTCCCGGCGGCGCCGCGGACCGGCCGGGCGGGCGCGGGGCGTTCCGTGTCCCGGCGGCCATGAGGGGCGTACCGGGGGGTACGTTCGCGTCATGGCAGGCAGCACGCACACGGTGACCAACCAGCCCCCTCCCCTCCTCGGGCACGACGTCTACGGCACGGACCGGGCCCTGGTGTCCGCCGTGGAACGCCACCTCGCCCCCGAGCTGACCGGCGAGGCGCACGGTGAGCTGTCGGGGCTGGGCCGGGCGGCCGGGTCGGCGCAGCTGCGGGAGTGGGCCTTCCAGGCCGACGAGCACCCGCCCCGGCTGCGCACCCACGACCGCTACGGGCGCCGCGTCGACGAGGTCGACTTCCATCCGGCGTGGCACCGGCTGCTGGGCAAGGGCGTCGGCGCGGGGCTGACGGCGGCCTGGACGCGGCCCGGCGGGCATGTGCGGCGGGCGGCCGGGTTCCTGGTGTGGACGCAGGTCGAGGCGGGGACGTGCTGTCCGCTGTCGATGACGCACGCGGCGGTGCCCGCGCTGCGCGCCGACCCGGAGCTGGCCGCCGAGTGGGAGCCCCGGCTGACGTCCACGGTCTACGAGCGCGCCCTGCGGCCGCCCCGGCTGAAGGCGGGGGCGCTGTTCGGGATGGGGATGACGGAGAAGCAGGGCGGCAGCGACGTCCGCTCCGTCAGCACGGCGGCGCGCCCGCTGGCGGAGGACGGCACGTACGTCCTGACCGGGCACAAGTGGTTCTGCTCGGCGCCGATGTCGGACGGCTTCCTGGTGCTTGCGCGGGCCGACGAGGGCCTGACCTGCTTCCTGGTGCCGCGCGTCCTGGACGACGGCGCCCTCAACCCGTTCCGCCTCCAGCGGCTCAAGGACAAGCTGGGCAACCGGTCGAACGCGTCGGCGGAGGTCGAGTTCGACGGGACGTGGGCGCGCCGGGTGGGCGAGGAGGGCGCCGGGGTGCGGACCATCATCGGGATGGTGGCGGCGACCCGGCTCGACTGCGTCCTCGGGTCGGCGGGTCTGATGCGGGCGGCGGTGGCGCAGGCGGTCCACCACTGCGCGTACCGGGAGGCGTTCGGCGGGAAACTCCTCGACAAGCCTCTGATGCGCAACGTCCTGGCCGATCTGGCGCTGGAGTCGGAGGCGGCGACCGTGCTGGGCCTGCGGCTGGCGGCGGCGTACGACGACGGGGGCGAGCAGGAGCGGGCGCTGCTGCGGATCGCGGTGCCGGCCGCCAAGTACTGGGTGACGAAGCGGTGTTCGCCTGTCGTGGTGGAGGCGGCGGAGTGCCTGGGCGGCAACGGCTACGTCGAGGAGTCGGGGCTGCCGCGGCTGGTGCGGGAGTCGCCGCTGAACTCGGTGTGGGAGGGCGCGGGCAACGTCCAGGCGCTGGACGTGCTGCGGGCGCTGCGGCGGGAGCCGGAGGCGCTGAACGCGTATCTCCAGGAGGTGGGGCGGGCGCGCGGCGCGGACCACCGGCTGGACGCGGCGATCAAGGACCTGCTGACGGAACTGGCCGATCTGGACGGCGCGGAGGCGCGGGCGCGGCGGATCGCGGAGCGGTTCGCACTGGTGCTCCAGGGGGCGCTGCTGGTGCGCCACGCGCCGCCGGAGGTGGCCGACGCGTTCTGCGCGTCCCGGCTGGGCGGTGACGCGGGCGCGGCCTTCGGGACGCTGCCGCACACGCTGGATCTGGCGTCGGTGGTGGAGCGGGCCCGTCCCGAGGTCTGAGCCACGGGGACGCGGGACGGGGGTGGTGCTGCGCCGACACGGCACCACCCCCGCGGCATTGGCCCTGCGAGGCCGATGACGCCGCTCGGGGCGGCGTGGCACAAGTTTCGGACACGCGGGGGGCGCGGGCCAGGGTTGCAGAGGGTTGCAAGCTGTCGGCACGGTGACCGGACTGCGCCCCTCCGTGCCCGGCGGGACGGCAAGATGGGTCCTTCAGCAGGACCGGCAGCAGGCGGCGCAGGAGCTTGACACCGGTCGTCGGACCGTGTGCTCACCGGGAGGCTCCCCGTGGCGAAGTCGCCGATGAACGTGCCGCAGACCACCGCCGACGTCGCGCGCGCGGTCCGGACGGTCAGCGAGGTCCGCGACGCCAAGCTCGCCGGGGTGCGGCCGGGCCGGGCGCCGCGGCCGGTGATCGAGCAGTCCTGGCAGCGGATGCTGCGCAGCGGCGTCGATCCCGAACACCCGCCGCGCAGCGGGCTGCTGAGCACGGAGGAGGTCCGGCGGCGGCGCGAGGAGTCGCCGCTGCGGGAGGTGCTGCCGGTGCTGCGCGAGGGCCTGCTGTCGGTGGCGGACGTGGCGCAGCACATCATGGTCGTCGCCGACGGGGAGGGCCGCATCCTGTGGCGGGAGGGCTGTCCGCCGGTGCTGCGCAAGGCGGACGAGATCGGCTTCGAGATCGGCGCGGACTGGCGGGAGGACGTGGCGGGCACCAACGGGCTGGGCACGCCCGCGGTGGTGCGGCGGCCCGTGCAGGTGTTCGCCGCCGAACACTTCGTACGGGCGCACACGGCGTGGACGTGCGCGGGCGCGCCGGTGTGCGATCCGCGCAACGGCCGGCTGCTCGGGGTGGTCGACGTGAGCGGGGCGCTGGAGACCATGCACCCGGCCACCCTCGCCTGGGTGGACGCGGTGGCGAAGCTGGCCGAGGCGCGGCTGCGGGAGCTGCACCAGCAGGCGCTGGAGCGGCTGCGGGCGGTGGCGGCGCCGGTGCTGGCCGGGATCGGCGGGCGGGCGGCCGTGGTGGACGCGGACGGCTGGACGGCGGCGGTGACGGGGATGCCGTACACGAACCGCCTCGTGCTGCCCAAGTCGCCCCGGCCGGGGCGGCGGTGGCTGCCCGCGCTGGGGGCGTGCGTGCTGGAGCCGCTGGCCGGGGGCTGGCTGGTGCGGTCCCTGGACGGGGCGTCCGAGCCACCGGCGCGGGACGGGACGCGCATCCTGCTGGACCTGTCCCGGCCGCGCCGCTGGTCGGTGTCGGTCGCCGGGGGCGGCGGGGTGTGGTCGCACGAACTGACGCCCCGGCACGCGGAGTTGCTGTACCTTCTGGCCGTGCACCGGGGTGGGCGCAGCGCGTCGGGGCTGGCCGAGGACGTGTTCGGGGACCCGGGGCGGCGGGTGACGGTGCGGGCCGAGATGTCGCGGGTGCGGCGCTATCTCGGCGGACTGCTGGACCATCGGCCGTATCGTTTCTGCGAGGACGCCGAGGTCGATCTGCTGCTGCCGCCCGATCCACGGGACCTCCTCCCCCACTCGGCGGCTCCGGCGGTGGCCGCCGCGCGGGCGCGGGAGTGACGCCGTGTCCGGGGCCGGGGTGGGCCGGAACCAGTGCGCGGGTGTGAGCCGGAACCGGTGCGAGGGTGGGACCGGCGCGGCGCGGCGCGGCCGGAGGGACGAATTCCGGGCGATCGCGCGTGGGGCCCGCCGGTGACCGATCCGGTCGCGCGGGCGACCGGTTCCGTGCCGGGGACGACGGATTCCGTGCCCCGACGGCGGTTTCTTCCTTCTTTCGTGCCGTGAATCGACTGACGTCACCGCATCTTCCCTACATGTGCGAGGTCTTCGTCCCCGGAAGGGGTCACCTGTCGTAGCATCACTTTTCGGGCCACCCCACCTGCTCCCCTGTCAACGTATGGATCATCAGGCGCAGTTGGCCCGCCTCGGGAGGACGAATGAAGCAGCGTGGCCGACATCGCAGGCGCAGACGGGGCAGGGCGGTGCGCGGGTTCCTGACCGGAACCGCCCTGGCCCTCACCGCCGCCGCCACCATGATCAGCGCGTCCCAGGCCACGGTCGCCGACGGCCCGGGCGCGCTGAAGCCGCTGACCTCCGCCGCCGACACCGACGCGCTGCGCCTCACCGAGGAGCCGGTGCCCGCCGCCGACCTGGACCGGCTCGCCGCCGGGATGGGCGCGCCGCTCGGCGTGGACGAGGTGCTGCGCGGCGCGGGCCGCGCGCTGCGCGACACCGTCGACTGCACGGCCGGGGAGCGCGCCGCCCTGCCGCTCACCCCGACCGCGACCCGCGCGTACTGCTGGAACACCGCCGACACCGACGGCTGGCGGCCCGGCGCGGTCACCACCTCGGGCGACGCGGACGAGGACGGCATGTGGGGCGCCCACCGGGTGATCCTCTCCGGCTGGTCACGGGCCGACGGCCCGGCCGACCGGCGCGGGCTGGCCCGGATCGCGTTCGTGAACGCCGACAACCTCAACCGCCCCACCTACACCTGGGGCCTGCTGGCCGTCCCGGTGGACGGCGGGCGGGACTACCGGGGGCTCGTCTCACGGGTCTCGGGCATGGTCTGGTACCAGGACAAGCTGCTGGTCACCGCCGACGACGACGGCGGCACCGCGCTGTACGTGTACGACGTCAACCGGGTGCACCGGGCCACCGTCACCGGCCCGGCGATCGGACGGGTGCCCGGCGGCTGGTCGGCGGACGGCGCGCCGTACGTGCTGCCCGCCGTCGCCGCCTACCGGCTGAGCGGCGGCCCGCGCGCCCCGCACCCGGCGACCGTCTCGCTGGACCGCAGTACCGCGCCGGACACCCTCGTCGCCGGGGAGTGGACGCTCGACGGCGGCGACCGGCGGGCCCGGCTGTGGCGGTACGCGTTCGACGCCGCGCCCGGCCGGTCCGGGCTGCTCGCCGGGGACCCCGCCGACCCCGGGGGCAGGGTCGGCGCCACGGAGGCGTACACCACGAAGGCGACCGGGCTGCACAGCGTGCTGGCGTACCGGGGCACCTGGTACCTGAGCCGGACCGGCGGGGACGGCGACGGGCGCGGCACGCTCTGGCGGCAGGACAGCGAGGGCGCGCGGGCCGCGCGGTGCGGCGCGGACGACAGCCGCCACTGCTGGAGCCCGGGGACGGAGTCCCTCTCCTACTGGACGGCGACCGGGGAGGTCTGGGCGCAGTCCGGCCGGACCCTGTTCGCGCTGCCGCTGGCGTCGGTCGACGGGGCGGCGCGGCAGTAGCGTCGACGGGGCGGGCACGGCAGCAGCGGGGCCCCGCGGTCGGGCCGGCCGGTCACCGCACCCGCCCGGCGCCCCCTTCCCCACGCCCCCCTTCTCTGTGCCCCCTCCCTGCGCCCCCTTCCCTGGGGGCCGGTCCCGGTGGAGTGGTTTCGGCCGTCCGGTTTCGACAGACGGGCGCGGCGGATGGTTCCCTGGCGGGCATGACCACCATCCCCGTGACCACCTGGTCCCTGGAGCAGACGTCCCCGGGCGATCTGCTGCCCGCCGCCGCTCCCGAGGGCGACGTGCGGATCGCGCGCGCCGAGGTGCCCTCACCCGAGTTCAGCCGGTTCCTGTACGCGTCCGTCGGCGGTGACATCCGCTGGACCGACCGGCTCGGCTGGCCGTACGCGCGCTGGAGCGAGCACCTCGGACGTCCAGGGGTCGAGACCTGGGTGGCGTACGAGCGGGGGACGCCCGCCGGGTACGTGGAGCTGGAGCCGCAGGACGACGGCGTCGTGGAGATCGTGTACTTCGGGCTGGTCCCGGCCTTCCGCGGGCGGGGCATCGGCGGCCACCTCCTGTCGTACGGCGCGGCGCGCGCCTGGGACCTGGCGGAGCGCTGGCCGGGGCTGCCCGGCACCGAGCGGGTGTGGCTGCACACGTGCAGCAAGGACGGCCCGCACGCCATGGCCAACTACCAGCGCCGCGGATTCACGCTCTTCGACACCAAGGTCGAGGAGGAGACGCTCCGGGCCGCTCCGGGCCCCTGGCCGGGCGCATACCCGGCCTGACCTGCGTCGACAAGACGTCACGCAGCGTATGTGACCGATGACACCCCCGTCTCGCATAGCGAGACAGAGACGTCCACATAGCGGACGATGCTGGACTCGTTCCAGAACGCCGTGCCACGCTTTCGCCATGTCCGGAACTGGAATTGCCTTGGTGAGTCGGCGGCACGTCGACCTCGGCCGCATGTCCAGCGCCATCTGTCCGGTGAGCTGACGAGCCCGGCACCACCGACATCCCCCGTCGCAGCAGCCCTCTGCACCCTACTGCGCCCATCGCGCCCGTGCGCCTCCACGCGCAGGTCAGAGCCGCTTTCCGCCTGTCCCGAAGGACGTATTCACCATGGCCGCCACCCCACAGAACCCTGCCGCCTCCGGGCCCCGCCGCAAGGTGAGCCGTCATCGCGGCGAAGGACAGTGGGCCGCGGGGCACTTCACCCCGCTCAACGGCAACGAGCAGTTCAAGAAGGACGACGACGGTCTCAACGTACGGACACGTATTGAGACGATCTACTCGCGGCGCGGCTTCGACTCGATCGACCCCAACGACCTGCGCGGCCGGATGCGCTGGTGGGGCCTCTACACCCAGCGCAAGCCCGGCATCGACGGCGGCAAGACCGCGATCCTGGAGCCCGAGGAGCTGGACGACAAGTACTTCATGCTGCGGGTGCGGATCGACGGCGGGCGGCTCACCACCGCCCAGCTGCGGGTGATCGGCGAGATCTCGCAGGAGTTCGCGCGCGGCACCGCCGACCTCACCGACCGGCAGAACGTGCAGTACCACTGGATCCGCATCGAGGACGTGCCGGAGATCTGGAACCGGCTGGAGGCCGTCGGCCTGTCCACGACCGAGGCCTGCGGCGACACCCCGCGGGTGATCCTCGGCTCGCCGGTCGCCGGGATCGCCGAGGACGAGATCATCGACGGCACCCCGGCCATCGACGAGATCCACCGCCGCATCGTCGGCAACAAGGACTTCTCCAACCTGCCCCGCAAGTTCAAGTCCGCGATCTCCGGCTCGCCGCTGCTGGACGTGGCGCACGAGATCAACGACATCGCGTTCGTCGGCGTCGACCACCCCGAGCACGGGCCCGGCTTCGACGTCTGGGTCGGCGGCGGACTCTCCACCAACCCCAAGATCGGCGTCCGGCTCGGCGCGTGGGTCCCCCTCGACGAGGTCCCCGACGTCTACGAGGGCGTCATCTCCATCTTCCGCGACCACGGCTACCGGCGGCTGCGCACCCGCGCCCGCCTCAAGTTCCTGGTCGCCGACTGGGGCGCGGAGAAGTTCCGGCAGATCCTGGAGGACGACTACCTCCAGCGCAAGCTCGTCGACGGGCCCGCCCCCGAGCAGCCCGTCGCCCGCTGGCGCGACCACGTCGGCGTGCACCGCCAGAAGGACGGCCGCTTCTACGTCGGGTTCGCGCCCCGCGTCGGCCGCGTCGACGGCGCCACCCTCGCCAAGATCGCCGACCTCACCGAGGCGCACGGCTCGGGCCGGGTGCGCACCACCGCCGAGCAGAAGATGATCGTCCTCGACGTCGCCGAGGACCGGGTCGACTCGCTCGTCGCGGGCCTGGAGGCGCTCGACCTCACCGTCACCCCCTCGCCGTTCCGGCGCGGCACGATGGCCTGCACCGGCATCGAGTACTGCAAGCTCGCCATCGTCGAGACCAAGCGGCGCGGCATCACCCTGATCGACGAACTGGAGCGCCGCATCCCGGAGTTCGAGGAGCCGATCACGATCAACATCAACGGCTGCCCGAACGCCTGCGCCCGCATCCAGGTCGCGGACATCGGTCTCAAGGGGCAGCTGGTCCTCGACGACGACGGGCAGCAGGTCGAGGGCTACCAGGTGCACCTCGGCGGCGCCCTCGGCCTGGAGGCCGGGTTCGGCCGCAAGGTCCGCGGCCTGAAGGTCACCTCGCAGGAACTGCCCGACTACGTCGAGCGCGTGCTGCGCCGGTTCCAGGACCAGCGCGAGGACGGCGAGCGGTTCGCCGTCTGGGCGGCGCGGGCCGGCGAGGAGGACCTGTCGTGAGCGAGCGGGCCGCCCCCTTCTACTGCCCCTACTGCGGCGACGAGGACCTGCGTCCGAGCGAGCAGGGTCACGGCGCCTGGGAATGCGCGGCGTGCAACCGCGCCTTCCAGCTGAAGTTCCTCGGGCTGCTCGCCCGGGGTGTTCAGCGCGCCGACGACGGAGGGGACCGGATATGACGACCGTTCAGGAAGCAGCCACCGAGGACGAGTTGAAGGCGCTCGCCGAGCAGGCGGGCCGGGACCTGGAGGACGCCCCCGCGCTGGAGATCCTGCGCTGGGCGGTGGAGACCTTCGGCGAGCGGTTCTGCGTGACCTCCTCGATGGAGGACGCGGTCGTCGCCCATCTCGCCTCCCGGGTCCGGCCGGGCGTGGACGTCGTGTTCCTCGACACCGGCTACCACTTCCCCGAGACCATCGGCACCCGGGACGCCGTCGAGGCCGTGATGGACGTCGAGGTCATCACCCTGACGCCCCGCCAGACGGTGGCCGAGCAGGACGCCGAGCACGGACCGAAGCTGCACGACCGGGACCCCGACCTGTGCTGCGCGCTGCGCAAGGTGCGTCCGCTGGAGGACGGCCTCACCGGCTACCGCGCCTGGGCGACCGGCCTGCGCCGCGACGAGTCCCCGACCCGCGCGAACACCCCGGTCGTCGGCTGGGACGCGCGGCGCCGCAAGGTCAAGGTGTCCCCGATCGCCCGCTGGACCCAGGACGACGTGGACGCGTACGTCGCCGAGCACGGGGTGCTCACCAACCCGCTGCTGATGGACGGGTACGCCTCCGTGGGGTGCGCGCCCTGCACCCGCCGGGTCGTGGCGGGCGAGGACGCCCGCGCCGGACGGTGGGCGGGCCGCGCCAAGACCGAGTGCGGACTGCACGGCTGACCGATGACGACCACTCCCCCGCGCCCCGCGGCCACCCACGCGCGCACGCCCGCACCCGCCGCGCCCCTTCCGTCCCCCTCGTCCCCGCCCCGCCCGCTCCCGACGAATCTGGAGAACCCCGTGACGACCGGAGCCACCGTCTGGCTCACGGGTCTGCCGAGCGCCGGCAAGACCACCATCGCGTACGAACTCGCCGGACAGCTGCGGGCGGACGGCCACCGGGTCGAGGTCCTCGACGGCGACGAGATCCGCGAGTTCCTCTCCGCGGGCCTCGGCTTCGGCCGCGAGGACCGGCACACCAACGTGCGCCGCATCGGCTTCGTCGCCGAACTCCTCGCCCGCAACGGCGTGACGGCGCTCGTCCCGGTCATCGCCCCGTACGCCGACAGCCGCGCCGCGGTCCGCGACCACCACGCCCGCGCCGCCACCCCCTACCTGGAGGTGCACGTGGCGACACCGGTCGAGGTGTGCAGCGTGCGCGACGTGAAGGGCCTGTACGCCAAGCAGGCGGCGGGCGAACTGACCGGCCTCACCGGGGTCGACGACCCCTACGAGGAGCCGGAGAAGCCGGACCTGCGGATCGAGTCGCAGCACCAGACCGTCCCGGAGTCCGCCCGGTCCGTGTACGCGCTGCTCAAGGAGAGGGGACTGGCATGACCACCGTCACCACGGTCCGCGAGGGCGGCGAGGGCACCACCGTCCCGTACGCGCTCAGCCACCTGGACGCCCTGGAGTCCGAGGCGGTGCACATCTTCCGCGAGGTCGCGGGCGAGTTCGAGAACCCGGTGATCCTGTTCTCCGGCGGCAAGGACTCCATCGTCATGCTGCACCTGGCGCTCAAGGCGTTCCGCCCGTCGGTGGTGCCGTTCGCGCTGCTGCACGTCGACACCGGCCACAACTTCCCCGAGGTCCTCGACTACCGGGACCGCGCGGTCGCCGCCCACGGCCTCAGGCTGCACGTGGCGTCGGTGCAGGACTACATCGACCGCGGGGTCCTCAAGGAGCGCCCCGACGGCACCCGCAACCCGCTCCAGACGCTGCCGCTGACCGAGAAGATCGCCGCCGAGCGGTTCGACGCGGTCTTCGGCGGCGGACGCCGCGACGAGGAGAAGGCCCGCGCCAAGGAGCGGGTGTTCTCGCTGCGCGACGAGTTCTCCCAGTGGGACCCGCGCCGCCAGCGCCCCGAACTGTGGAACCTGTACAACGGCCGCCACGCGCCCGGCGAGCACGTCCGGGTGTTCCCGCTGTCCAACTGGACCGAGCTGGACGTGTGGCAGTACATCGCCCGCGAGGGCATCGAGCTGCCGGAGATCTACTTCGCGCACGAGCGGGAGGTGTTCCAGCGGGCCGGGATGTGGCTGACCGCCGGTGAGTGGGGCGGGCCCCGCCCGGCCGAGACCACCGAGAAGCGGCTGGTGCGCTACCGGACCGTCGGCGACATGTCCTGCACCGGCGCCGTCGACTCCGACGCGGTGACCCTGGAGCAGGTCATCGCCGAGATCGCCGCGTCCCGGCTGACCGAACGCGGCGCCACCCGCGCCGACGACAAGCTCTCCGAGGCCGCGATGGAAGACCGCAAACGCGAGGGGTACTTCTAGGCATGAGCACCATCACGACCGAGGAGCTCTCGGCCACCACGCTGCTGCGGTTCGCCACCGCGGGCTCCGTCGACGACGGCAAGTCCACCCTGGTGGGACGGCTGCTGCACGACTCCAAGTCGATCCTCACCGACCAACTGGAGGCCGTGCAGCGGGCGTCGGCCGGCCGCGGCCAGGACGCCCCCGACCTCGCGCTGCTCACCGACGGCCTGCGCGCCGAGCGCGAGCAGGGCATCACCATCGACGTGGCGTACCGCTACTTCGCCACCGCCCGGCGCCGGTTCATCCTCGCCGACACCCCCGGCCACGTGCAGTACACCCGCAACATGGTGACGGGTGCCTCCACGGCCGAGCTGACGGTGATCCTCGTCGACGCCCGCAACGGCGTCGTCGAGCAGACCCGGCGGCACGCGGCGATCGCGGCCCTGCTGCGCGTCCCGCACGTCGTCCTCGCCGTCAACAAGATGGACCTGGTCGACCACCGGGAGCCCGTCTTCGCCGCGATCGCCGAGGAGTTCACGGCGTACGCCACCGAACTCGGCGTCCCCGAGGTCACCGCGATCCCCATCTCGGCGCTCGCCGGGGACAACGTGGTGGAGCCGTCCGCGCACATGGACTGGTACGGCGGGCCGACCTTCCTGGAGCACCTGGAGACCGTCCCCGTCAGCCACGACCTGGCGCACTGCCACGCCCGGCTGCCCGTGCAGTACGTGATCCGCCCGCAGACCGCCGAACACCCCGACTACCGCGGCTACGCGGGCCAGATCGCGGCCGGCACCTTCCGCGTCGGCGAGGCGGTGACCGTCCTGCCGTCGGGGCGGGCGACGACCATCGCGGGCATCGACCTGCTGGGCGAGCCGGTCGACGCGGCCTGGACGGCGCAGTCGGTGACGCTGCTGCTCGCCGACGACCTCGACGTCTCGCGCGGCGACCTGATCGTGCCCAGCAAGGACGCGCCGCCCACCACGCAGGACATCGAGGCGACCGTCTGCCACGTCGCCGACCAGCCGCTCGCCGTCGGCCACCGGGTGCTGCTCAAGCACGGCACCCGCACCGTCAAGGCGATCGTGAAGGACATCCCCTCCCGCCTCACGCTCGACGACCTGTCCCTGCACCCGCACCCGGGACAGCTCGTCGCCAACGACATCGGCCGGGTGAAGATCCGCACCGCGGAACCCCTGCCGGTGGACTCCTACGCCGACTCGCGCCGTACGGGCTCGTTCATCCTGATCGACCCGAACGACGGCACCACGCTCACCGCGGGCATGGTCGGCGAGTCGTTCGCCTCCCCCGAGCCGGTCAAGGACCCGGCCGAGGACGACGGGTGGGACTTCTGACATGACGACGACCGACTACTTCTCGACGTTCGCGAAGGAGGGCGGCCGCATCGGCAGCGGCGCCCTCGGCAGCGGGCAGGGCGGGGTGGCGCGATGTGCGGGATGACGTACGCGCACCGCCTGCGCGCCCCGGCCCCCCACCCGACGTCCCGGAAGAGACGAAGACCCTGCCGAACCTCCCGGCCACGACCTGAAAGACCGTGACCGCCGGGCCAACGAGAGGAAGACCTCCCGTGCCTGCCAACCGCTCAGCGCTTCTTCGCCGCGGCATAGCCGCCGTAGCCGCACTGCCCCTCCTCACCCTCGCCGCCTGCGGCTACGGTTCCGACGCCAAGGACGAACCGGCCGAGCAGAAGGTCGCCGCCGGGTCGGAGAAGATCGACGGCCTCGACACCGTCAAGATCGGCTACTTCGGCAACCTCACCCACGGGACCGCCCTCGTCGGCGTGAACAAGGGCTACTTCCAGAAGGCCCTCGGCGCGACCAAGGCCTCCTACCAGATCTTCAACGCCGGGCCCTCCGAGATCGAGGCGCTCAACTCCGGCTCCATCGACATCGGCTGGATCGGCCCCTCCCCCGCCATCAACGGCTACACCAAGTCCGCGGGCAAGAACCTGCGCATCATCGGCGGCTCGGCCTCCGGCGGCGTCAAGCTGGTCGTCAACCCGGACAAGATCAAGTCCGTGAAGGACGTCAAGGGCAAGAAGATCGCCACCCCGCAGCTCGGCAACACCCAGGACGTGGCGCTCCTCAACTGGGCCTCCGAGCAGGGCTGGAAGGTCGACGCGCAGAGCGGCAAGGGCGACATCTCGGTGGTCCGCACCGACAACAAGGTCACCCCGGACGCCTACAAGGCGGGCTCCATCGACGGCGCCTGGGTGCCGGAGCCGACCGCGTCGAAGCTGGTCGCCGAGGGCGCGAAGGTACTGCTCGACGAGCGGGACCTGTGGCCCGACAAGAAGTTCGTGATCACGAACATCATCGTGTCGCAGAAGTTCCTCACCGAGCACCCGAAGGCCGTCGAGGCGGTGCTGAAGGCCTCCGTCGAGGCCAACAAGTACATCAACGCCAGCCCGGCCGAGGCCAAGGCCGCCGCGAACGCCCAGCTGAAGATCGACTCGGGCAAGGAGCTGCCCGCCGAGGTCCTCGACCCGGCGTGGGAGTCCATCGAGTTCATCAACGACCCGCTGGCCGCCACCCTCGACGCCGAGGCGCAGCACGCGGTGAAGGCCGGTCTCCTGGAGGACCCGCTGCTGGACGGGATCTACGACCTCACCACCCTGAACAAGGTCCTCGAGACCGCCGGTGAGAGCCCCGTCGACGACGCCGGTCTCGGCGTCAAGTAGCCCAGGAATCCCGAGAGTTCCCAGGAGGTGACGACCATGGCGACCACCCTCGCCAAGGCGGTCGACGGCACCGAGGCCGTGGAGTACGCCGCCCGCATCGAGCACGTCTCGAAGTCCTTCGCCGGGCCTGCCGGGCAGCAGCTCGTCCTGGACGACATCACCCTCGATGTCGCGCCGGGCGAGTTCGTCACCCTCCTGGGGGCCTCGGGCTGCGGCAAGTCGACGCTGCTGAACCTGGTGGCCGGGCTCGACGAGCCCACCACCGGCACCATCGGCACCGACGGGCGGCCCGCCCTGATGTTCCAGGAGCACGCCCTGTTCCCGTGGCTGACCGCGGGCAAGAACATCGAACTCGCCCTGAAACTGGGCGGAGTCCCGAAGAACGACCGGCGCGGCCGGGCCGAGGAGCTGCTCGACCTGGTGCGGCTGCGCGGCTCGTACGGCAAGCGGGTGCACGAGCTGTCCGGCGGGATGCGCCAGCGGGTGGCACTCGCCCGCGCGCTCGCCCAGGAGAGCCGGCTGCTGCTGATGGACGAGCCGTTCGCCGCGCTCGACGCCATCACCCGGGACGTGCTGCACGACGAGCTGACCCGGATCTGGTCCGAGACCGGGGTGTCGGTGCTGTTCGTGACGCACAACGTGCGCGAGGCGGTCCGGCTCGCGCAGCGCGTGGTCCTGCTGTCGTCGCGGCCCGGCCGGGTGGCCCGCGAGTGGACGGTCGGCATTCCGCAGCCGCGCCGCATCGAGGACGCGCCCGTCGCCGAACTGTCCCTGGAGATCACCGAAGTCCTGCGTGGGGAGATCCGCCGTCATGGCCAGCACTGAGACCACCGGCACGACGGCCCAGCCCGCCGACGCCGAAGACTCCCCGGCCGCCGGTGCCGCCCCCGTCGACACGCCGGTCCGCTCGGTCCGCGACAGCGGCAGCGCCGGCGTGGAGGCGGGCCTGGACGCCCTGGAGACCCCGGCGGCGCCCCGTACGCCGCTGCGCCGCACCCTGATCGACAAGGTGCTGCCGCCGGTCGTCGCGATCGCGGTGGTGCTGGTGGCGTGGCAGGCGCTGATCACCTTCAACGTGGTCGACGACCCGTCGAAGCTGCCGTCGCCGTCGGACGTGGGCAACGAGTTCAAGGACGCCTGGCTGGAGGGCAGGCTCCTGGAGTACATCTGGACCAGCGTCTCGCGCGGCCTGCTGGGCTTCCTCCTCGCCCTCGCCATCGGCACCCCGCTGGGTCTGGTGGTGGCGCGGGTGAAGTTCGTGCGGGCGGCGATCGGCCCGATCCTGTCCGGCCTCCAGTCGCTGCCGTCGGTGGCGTGGGTGCCCCCGGCGGTGATCTGGCTGGGCCTGAACAACTCGATGATGTACGCGGTGATCCTGCTCGGCGCCGTCCCGTCCATCGCCAACGGTCTGGTCTCCGGCATCGACCAGGTGCCGCCGCTGTTCCTGCGGGCGGGCCGCACGATGGGCGCGACGGGCGTCAAGGGCGCCTGGCACATCGTGCTCCCGGCGGCGCTGCCCGGCTACCTGGGCGGGCTGAAGCAGGGCTGGGCGTTCTCCTGGCGTTCGCTGATGGCGGCGGAGATCATCGCGTCCTCGCCCGACCTGGGCATCGGCCTCGGCGCGCTGCTGGAGAACGGCCGGAACGCCAGTTCCATGGCGATGGTGTTCGAGGCGATCATCCTGATCCTGTTCGTCGGCATCGCGATCGACCTGCTGATCTTCAGCCCCCTGGAGCGGCGGGTGCTGCGCGGGCGTGGTCTGCTGGTGAAGAGCTAGAGAGGTCCCATGTACGGCAAGCCGGTCTCCCCCGTCCCCTCCGCGGCGTCCGCGGCGCCCGTCCCGTCCGGTGCCCCGGTGCTGGTGGTCGTCGCGCACGGCAGCCGCGATCCGCGGCACGCCGCGACCGTGCACGCACTGGTCGGGGCGGCGCGGGCGCTGCGGCCGGGGCTGCGGGTGGAGACCGGCTTCCTCGACTTCAACGTGCCGGCCGTCCCGGCGCTGCTGGAGTCGCTGGCCGCGGAGGGCGTGCGGGACGTGGTCGTGCTGCCGCTGCTGCTGACGCGTGCCTTCCACGCCAAGGCGGACCTGCCCGCCGTGCTGCGGGCGGCGCCGCCCCGGCTGCGGGTGCGGCAGGCCGAGGTGCTGGGCCCGTCGCCGCTGCTGCTGGCCGCCCTGGAGCGGCGGCTGCGGGAGGCGGGGGTGACGGCCGCCGAGCGGTCGGCGACCGGGATCGTGCTGGCGTCGGCGGGGTCCTCGGACCCGGAGGCCGTCGCGGTGATCGAGGGCGTCGCCCGTGCGTGGCGGCGCGCCGGGGGCTGGCGGGAGGTGCTGCCCGCGTACGCGTCGGCGGCGCTGCCCCGCACCGAGGACGCGGTCCGTGCGCTGCGGGCGCGGGGCTGCGCGCGGGTCGCGGTGGCTCCGTACGTGCTGGCCCCCGGGTTCCTGCCGGACCGGATCGCGCGGGGCGCGGCGGACGCGGACGCGCTGGCCGGGGTGCTCGGCGCGGCGCCCGAGGTGGCCCGGCTGCTGCTGGAGCGCCACGACGCGGCCCGCAGCCCGCTGGCGGCGGCGCTGGGCGCCTGAGACCGCCCGCGCCCGCCCCGCCGCACACCCCGCCCGCCCTGTCCGTACAGCTCAGTCGAAGGACAGTCCCCCGGTGCGGGTGCGCTTGAGTTCGAAGACGTCCGGGTCGGTGGCCAGGGCGCGGAAGGCGTCGAAGAGGGCGGCGGCCCGCTCCCCGCGCGGGATGGCACGCAGCACCGGCCCGAACCAGACGGTCCCGTCGACGTGCACGGTCGGTGTGCCGACGTAGCCGCCGGAGTCCGGTTCCACGCCCGCCGCGTGGGAGCGCCGTACGGCCTCGTCGTGGGCCGGGTCGTGGGCGGCGGCCGCCAGGTCGGCGGGCAGACCCAGTTCGGCGAGGACGGCGTCGGTCACCGCGTCGAAGTCGGTCGCGCCGCCGTCGTGGATGTGTGTGCCGTACGCGGTGTAGAGGTCGCGGAGGATCTTCTCGCCGTGGGCCTCGGCGGCGGCGACGGCGACCCGCACCGGCCCGATCGAGCGGTCGACCAACGAGCGGTACCAGTCGGGGAGTTCGTTGCCCTCGTTGTGCAGGTACAGGCTCATGACGCGGAAGCGGAGGTCGAGCGGGCGGTGCCGTTCGACCTCCAGCAGCCAGCGGGAGGTGATCCAGGCGAAGGGGCAGGCCGGGTCGAAGTAGAGGTCGACGCGGGTCGGGGCGGTGGCGGGGGCCGGGGCGGCGGGGACGGGGTCGGCGTGGCTCATGCTGTCGACGGTAGTCCCGCAATGGGCCCCTGTACCGGCCCAATACGGCGCTGTCTCAGTGGTCCACCTGGGTGCCGAGGCGGGGGTCGCGGCCGCTGGCGGCGAGGGCGCGGTCGAAGGGCGGCGCGTCGGCGGGCACCGGCACCGGGGCGGCGAACCCGTCGTACTGCCGGTAGAGGTCGCCGTGGCGTTCGACGACGTCGAGGACGAGGCGGGCGGTGTCGTCCGTGACGTGGAACTTCTGGCCGGTGGCGACGGCGACGTCCCAGCCGTGCACCGCCATCTCCTTGACGATCATCGCGGCGAGTTCGGCGGCGGGCAGCGCGGCGGGGCCGAGGTCCACCTCGCCGTCCCAGACCGCGGGGTCGGCCCAGGCGGCGACCGCCCGGTCGAGCTGGGCGGCGTAGGCGGCGGCCCAGTCGGGGTCGGCGGTGAAGTCGCGGGCGACCAGTTCCTCGGGGAGCGTGCGGCGCAGGGCGCGGTGCTCCAGGCCGTGGGAGGTGTAGAGGACCCAGTGATCGACGAGGGTGCGCAGGTCCCAGTCGGGGCAGTGGGTGGGCGCGCCGAGGCGGTCGGCGGGCACGCCCCGGGCGACACGGGCCGCCTCGGCCGCACAGAGGGTCATGGCTCGGTGGGTGGCTTCGTCGTACGTCATGTCCTCATGCTGCGGCCGGGCCGGATGCCGGTTCTTGAACAAACGCGACACCGGCCGGTGCCGTACCGGCGCTCAGGGCGCGGTGAGGTCGACGAGCTTGGTGACGGTGTTCCAGTTGCGGGTGGTGGCGACGATCCCCTTGTTCACGCGGGGCTTGGCGAGCTGTTCGGCGAGCTTGGAGCGGCCGAGGCCGTCGGGGGCGTAGAGGTAGAGGACGCGGTCGCCGAGGCGGAACTCCTCAGGGAGAACGGCTTGTTGGTCGATCGTGGCGAAGCGGTCGGGGGTGACGGGGGCGGAGAAGTAGGTGACGTGGAGCTGCTTGGGTTCCAGGTCGGCGGCCGGGAAGGGGCAGGCGGCGACGACGTCCGCCAGATAGGCGTGGTCGCGCACGATCACGTCGACGGGGAAGCCGAACCCGGCCTCGACGGCCCGGCTCAGCTCCCCGGCGAGGGCGTCCTCGTCGGCGCGGTCGGTGGTGAACACGGCCTGGCCGCTCTGGAGATGGGTACGGACCCCGCTGTGTCCGAGGCCCTCGATCAGCGCGCGCAGTTCGGCCATCGGGACCTTCTTGGCGCCGCCCACGTTGATACCGCGCAGCAGGGCCGCGTACGTCGTCGTCATGCGGCCACCCTAGGGCGGCCCCGGAGTCCTCGCCCGGCCGCCGGGCCCGGGGGCGGGGCGGGGTGTGTGCCGTCGGGGCGGGCGGTGTCCCCGAGGGCGTCCCCCGAGATCCCCCGATAGGTGTAAGGGGCTGCTGTCCTCCCCAGCGGTGAGACGGTCCGGTCCGAGCGGAGGACCGCGGCCGCCGCCACCTCACCGGGGAGCACGACGAGACGGTCTTATGCGGCCCCTACCTTCGAGGGGAGAGGTGGCGGCAGGGGGTCGTCACCGCATCTCCGGGGGGAAAGCCCGTCATGAACAACGGTGATACACGGGTGCGGGGCCTCGCCGCGCGGGCCGGCGGCTGGAGCGCCCGGCACCGGTGGGCGGCCGTCGGCATCTGGGTGCTGTTCGTCGTCCTGGCCATGGGGCTGGGGTCGGCGGCCGGCCGGGTCGACGTGAAGGACAGCGACCAGCTCAAGGGGGAGACGCACACCGCCGCCCGGATCGTCGAGGACGCGGGCATCGAGGAGCCCGCGAGCGAGACGGTCCTCGTCCAGGCGCGCGAGGACGGGCTCAAGGCCACCGACGCCGAGTTCCGCGCGGCCGTCGACGCGGTGGTGAAGGCCGTGGAGGCCACCGGGAAGGTCACGGACGTCACCTCGCCCTACGACACCCGGACCATCTCCAAGGACGGCCGCAGCGCGCTCGTCCAGTTCGACATGCGGGGCGACTCCGACACCGCGGGTGAGCGGGTGGAGCCGGTCCTGAAGGCCGTCGAGGGGGTGCAGAAGGAGCACGGGGCGGTGCGGATCGAGGAGATCGGCGGCGCCAGCATGATGAAGACGTTCGACGACGCGTTCGGCGACGACTTCCAGAAGGCCGAGTACTCGGCCGTGCCGGTGGCCCTCGGCATCCTGCTGATCGCGTTCGGCGCGCTGGTCGCGGCGCTGCTGCCGGTGCTGCTGGCCGTCACCGCGATCATGGCCACGATGGGTCTGATGGGCATCGTCAGCCATGTCATGCCGATGAGCGACACCGCCAACTCCGTGATGCTGCTGGTCGGTCTGGCGGTCGGCGTCGACTACTGCCTGTTCTACCTGCGCCGTGAGCGCGAGGAGCGCGAGGCGGGCCGGGACGCGCAGACCGCGCTCAGGATCGCCGCCGCGACCAGCGGCCGGGCGATCGTGGTCTCCGGGGTCACCGTGTGCGTGGCGATGGCGGGCATGCTGTTCACCGGGCTCGCCGAGTTCGAGGCGATGGGTCTGGCCTCGCTGATGGTGGTGGCCGTGGCGATGGTCGGCTCGGTCACCGTGCTGCCCGCGCTGCTCTCGCTGCTGGGCGAGCGCGTCGAGAAGGGCCGTATCCCGTTCCTGCGGCGGCGCAGCCGCTCCGGCGGCGGCGAGAGCCGGTTCTGGTCGGCGGTGCTGAAGCGGGTGCTGGCCCGGCCCGTGGTGTCGGTGGTCGTCGCGGCGGGCGCGCTGCTCGCGGTCGCGGCCCCGGCGGTCGGCATGAAGACCCAGAACCTCACCCTGGACCAGGAGTTCGGCGACTCGCTGCCCATCGTGCAGACCTACAACCGGGTCAACGAGGCCTTCCCCGGCGGCTCCGAGCCCGCCGAGGTGGTCGTCAGGGCGGACGACATCAACGCCCCCGCGGTGAAGGCCGCGCTCGCCGACTTCCGTGAGCGGGCGGTGAGTTCGGGTGCCTCGCGCGGCCCGGTCGAGATCAAGCTGCACGACACGCAGAACGTCGCCTTCGTGTACGTGCCGCTGGTGGGCGGCTCCGACCTGGACAAGGCGGGCGCGAGCCTGACCACGCTGCGCGACGAGGTGCGGCCCGCGACCCTCGGCAAGGTCGACGGGGTGGAGGCGCCGATCACCGGGCAGGTCGCCGGATCGCAGGACTTCAACGACCAGTTGGCGGGCGCGGTCGTGCCGGTCTTCGCGTTCGTCGTGGTCTTCGCCTTCGCGCTGATGCTGCTGTCGTTCCGCTCGCTGACCATCGCGCTCACCTCGATCGTCCTCAACCTGCTGTCGGTGGGCGCCTCGTACGGCATCCTCGTGGCGGTCTTCCAGCACGGCTGGGGCGCCTCGCTGGTCGGCGCGGAGGGGGTGGGCGCCATCATCACCTGGCTGCCGCTGTTCCTCTTCGTGATCCTGTTCGGCCTGTCGATGGACTACCACGTGTTCGTGGTCTCCCGTATCCGCGAGGCGCGGCTGCGCGGCCGGACCACGCGGGACGCGATCACCCACGGCGTGGTCACCACGGCGGGTGTCGTCACCAGCGCCGCCGTCATCATGGTCGCCGTGTTCGCGATCTTCGGGACGCTGTCCATGCAGTCCATGAAGCAGATGGGGGTGGGCCTGGCGGCGGCCGTCCTCATCGACGCGACGATCATCCGGGGTGTGCTGCTCCCCGCGGTGATGGCGCTGCTGGACGAGCGCAACTGGTACCTCCCGAAGTGGCTGCACCGGCTGCCCGACCTGACGCACGACGAGTCGGCCGAGGCGATCGCGCCGGGCGCCTCCTCGACGGTGCCGCCGTCGGCGCCCGGGTCGCGCGACGACGAGGGCGAGCCGGTCCGGGTCTGACCCGACCGCGGTCCGGCCCTCGGCGGGCCGGACCGCTCGTGGCCCGGCCCCGTCGTGGTCCGGTCCACCGCAGGGCTGAGGGCCCGTCGGTCTCCGGGGGAGTCGACGGGCCCTCTGCGCTGTCCCGGGTCAGGCCGGGTCCGCTGGTATCAGGCCGGGTCCGCCGGGGTCAGGCGGTGGCGCGGCGGGCGGCGCGGGCCCGGTCCAGCTCGGCCTCGACGAGGTCGGCGGCCCGGCGCGTGCCGCCCTCCTCGGCCATCCCGGCGCGGACCGTCTCCAGCCGCGCGGCGACCTCCGGGTCGTCGACCAGGGCGAGGGCCGCGGTGCGCAGCGCGTCGGCGGTGGCCTCCTCGGTCGGCAGACAGCGGGCGACCCCGAGCGCCTGGAGCAGGTCGGCGTTGCCGAACTGGTCCACGGCCTGCGGTACGGCGATCATCGGGGTCGCGGTGGCCAGGCCCTCCTGGCTGCCGCCCGCGCCCGCGTGGGTGACGAACAGGTCGGCCTCGCGCAGCACCGCCAGCTGCGGCACCCAGGGGTGGACCTCGACGTTCTCCGGTACGGCGCCCAGCTCCTCCGGGTCGACGTGGCGGCCGATCTGGAGGACGAGGTGCCAGCCGGGGAGCCCGGCGAAGGCGTCCACGCAGGCCCGGTAGAAAGCCGGCTGCTTGGTGAAGGAGGAGCCGAGCGACACGAGGACGACCTGGTCGGCCCCGGCGGGCCGGGTCCAGCCGCCCTCGGCGCTCCGGTCGCCCTGGCAGGCGCCGACGAAGGTGTACACCTCCTCGTCGACCCGGTCGGCGTGCGGCTGGAGCGCCCGCGGGATGAGGACCAGGGAGCGGTCCGGGCGCCCGACGAAGTCGTCGGGGTGCAGGGGGACGCCGTTCTCTTCCAGCCAGGCCTGGAAGCGGGCGTAGTAGGCCCGGCCGCGCGCGGTGCTCCGCGGCTCCGCCCACATCGGCTCGGCGACCTCCTCCTCGTACCCCTCCCAGGCGACCAGGTTGGGCGAGAGGGAGACGGCGGGGACGCCCCAGCGGTGGGCGAGGACGCGGGCCGGGTAAGCGGTGATGTCGTGGAGGACGAGGTCGGGGGTGTCGCCGTCGTAGGCCTCGGCGAGCTGCGGCAGGGCCTGGATCGCGTCGGCGAGGAACGGCTCGACGTGGTCGAGGAGGGTGGTGCCCCAGGCGGACGGGTCGGCGTCGGGGCCGGGGAGCGTGGAGTGCCACGGTTTCACCTCGGCGCCGGTCGCGGCGACCTTCTCGGCGAACAGCGGCGGGACGGCGTAGGTGACGCGGTGCCCGCGGGCGACGAGTTCGCGGATCACCTCCAGGCTGGGGTTCACGTGGCCGTGGGCGGCGATGGAGAACATGGCGATGTGCGCGGGAGCGGTCATGACGACGAGCCTAAGCGAGACGAGACGTCTCGTGCAATCTATTTCGGGGGTCCGGCATCCGGCGGTGGGTGGAAGACTGGGCGGGCCGGACGATCACCGTCCCGGCGGGACCGACGGAGGCGGGCGGACGATGGACGAGGCGCGGGCGCGGGACGTACTGGCCGCGGCGGGGGTGCCGGGCGGGGCGGCCGGGGGCGCGCGGCTGCTCGCGCTGGGCGAGAACGCGGTGTTCGCCGCCGGGGACCTGGTGGTGAAGGTCGGCCGCGACGCCGAACTCCTCGACCGGGCCCGCCGGGAGCTGGCCGTCGCGGCGTGGCTGGCGGAGGCCGGGGTCCCGGCGGTACGGGCGGCCGGGCCGGAGGCGCTGCTCGTCGAGGGGCACCCCGTGACCGTGTGGCACCGGCTGCCCGACCCCGTACGCCCCGCCGGGCCCGCGGACCTGGCGGGGCTGCTGCTCCAGGTGCACGCGCTGCCGTCCCCCGCGTTCGCGCTGCCGCCGCGGGACCTGCTCTCCGGGGTGGAGCGCTGGCTGCGGCTCGCGGGGGACGCGATCGACCCGGCGGACGCGGCGTTCCTGCGGGAGCGGCGGGACGGGTACGCGGCGGCCGCCGCCGCGCTCACCCCGCATCTGCCGCCGGGCCCGATCCACGGCGACGCCCTGCCGCGCAACGTCCATGTCGGCCCCGGCGGTCCGGTCCTGGTCGACCTGGAGACCGTCTCGGCGGACCTGCGCGAGCACGACCTCGTCGTCATGGCCCTCTCCCACGACCGCTACGGCCTGACCGCCGGGGCCTACGACGCGTTCACCGCGGCCTACGGCTGGGACGTCCGGGACTGGCCCGGCTGCGCGACCCTGCGCGCCGCCCGCGAGACGGCGAGCTGCGCGTGGGTCGCCCAGCACGCGCCGTCGAACCCGGCGGCCCGAGTGGAGTTCGACCGCAGGGTGAAGTCCCTGCGCGAGGGCGACGCGACGGTCCGCTGGCACGCGTTCTAGGGCTGGGGCGGCCGACGCCCGGGGGGCAGCGGGGCCGGGTCAGGTGTCCTCGCGGTTCGACCACCACTCGCGGAGTTCGTAGCGGGAGCGGATGCCGAGCTTGCCGTAGATGTTGCTGAGGTGGAAGCCGACCGAGGCAGGGGTGACGAAGAGGCGGGCCGCGGTCTCGCGGTTGGTGAGGCCGCTGCTGACGAGGCGGGCGACCTCCGTCTCGCGGGCGGTCAGGGCGAAGGGGTGGGCCCGTTCCGGCATGCGCAGGGCGCCCAGTCCCGCCGCGCAGCGGGCGCGCAGCGGCTCCGCGCCGACGCGTCCGGCGACGGTCCAGGCCGCCCGGTAGCGGTCGACGGACTCGCGGCGGTGGCCCGCCGCCGCGAGGAACGCGGCGTGGTCGGCCTGGTAGCGGGCGTAGTACCAGGGAGCGGTGGCCTCCAGGTCCGCGGCGGACTCGTCGGCGCGCGCGTAGAGCCGGGCCGTCGCCTCGCGGGAGCCCGTGAGAGCCGTGGCGCGGGCCTGCGCCCAGGCGGCGCAGGCGCGCAGCCACGGCGGCAGGGCGTCAGCCTCGGCGCGCAGGGAGTCGAGGAGGACGGCGGCGCGGGCGCCGTCCCCGGCGGTGACCGCCGCGTGGACGAGGTCGGCCTTGCGCCACGGCAGGAGCGGACCGGAGAGCACGTCGAGGCCGAGCCGGTGGTCCGGGTCCGCGAGGAGCGCGGCGGCCTGCGGGCGTCCGGCGGGCGCCTCCGCGACGAGCGCGTGGAACAGCCGCGCCACCGCGCCCGGCACGGAGCGCTCCACCGCCTCGTCCGCGGAGATCTCGCGGGGCGCGGCGCCGCGGCCCGCCGCGACCAGGTCGAGCAGTTCCCGCCCCTGGGCGCGCCAGAGCGGGCTGCCCGAACGGGCGACGGCGCGGCCGTCCGCCTCGGCGGCCTCCCATGCGCCGGTCAGCCACAGGGCGTGCCCGCGCACGGTCAGCGCCGCGTCCGCGAGGTGGTCGTCCGGGCCGGACGCGGCGGCCCCGAGGGCGACCCGGACCGCCGCCGCGCAGCCTTCGGGATCGCCGCCCTCCAGCCGCAGCCACGCCTCGGTGACCGCCGCCCGCCCGCGCGCCTCGGCGGTGCGGTGCAGGGAGGTCGGGGCGCCTGCGGCGAGGACGGCGAGTCCGGCGGCCGGGCCCTCCGCCGCCGCGGTCAACACGGCGTCCAGGCAGCGCCGTTCGCTCTCCCAGTAGGCCGCGCCGCGGCCGGGGGCGGGCCGCCGGGTGATCCGGTGCCGGAGTTCGGTCACGGGGGCGCCGACGAGCATCCGGGCCTCGACGGTCCACACCACGGCCGCCTCCAGGCCCGCGGCGGCGGGACCGTCGGCCAGCAGCTCCCGGCACGCCTCGCCCAGGCGGGCCGCGCCCTCGGCGATCCGGCCCTCCAGGACGGCGAGCCGGCCGGACAGGACGCGATGCCAGGGGGACGCCGCGTCCGGTGCGGTCGGCGCGAGGGCCCGTCGGGCCTGGGCGAGGTCGTGGCCGCGCAGGGCGAACTCCGCCGAGTCGGACGTCCGGTGCGCGGCCCGCGCGCCGCACGCGGACACGTCCGCGGCCCGCCGGGCCAGCTCGGCGGCCCGCCGGTACCGGCCGCGCACCGCCAACCGCCGCGCCTCCGCGTCCAGTTGCCGGGCCAGGTCCTCGTCGGGCCGGCCGGCCGCCGCCGCCCGGTGCAGGAGCGCGGCGGCCCCCTGCGCGTGCCGGGCGGCCCAGCGGTGCGCGAAGCCGGTCTCCGAAGCGGTCATCGTGGCGATGACCAGCAGCCGGGTCGGCCCGGCCACCGACACCCGGCCCGTACCGGGATGCCAGAGGAGCAGACCGGCCCGCGCGGCGGCCTCGACGGCGGACCCCGGCTCCTCCGGTGCGCTGACGAGTCCGGCCAGCCGCTGGAGCGGAACCTCGTCGCCCAGGACGGCCAGGCACTGCACGAGCCGCCGGTAGGACCGGGGCAGCCGCACGCTCCCCCCGCCTACGGCCGGGGGCGCGCCTGTGTCGTCGCCGTCCCCCGCCACCGCTTCCTGAGCCGCCGACCGCGCCCACACCTCGACACCGCACGGTGCCGTCCGCCGGGACCCGGCGGAGCCCGCCGCGTCCGTCCACGACGTGACGCGCCCGTCCGTCAGCAGCAGGAGGGCGGCCTCGACGGCCGGGACGGAGGCGTCGCCGTCCGGTGCCGCCGCGTGCCGCCGCACGGGTCCCGGCAGTTCGTCGCACCGGGACCTGCACGGCCTGCGGGGCGTCGGCGGGGTGTCCGCGCGCATGCGGTCCCTCCTCTTCTCGGGCAATGCGACACATACCAGTACGCGGACGACACCGTTTCTGATCAGCGGGAAGCCAATCGGGCGTCAACCGCACGGGCGGCCGTGCGGTTGACGCCCGCGCCCGGGTCCCGGCGGGCGTGACACGTCACCGGCTGACAGTGCCTCTGCGGGGTCTGCCGTGCCGCGCGTCGGCCCGGTCGTGCCGCGCCTCGGCCCGGCCCCGCCGGGCGTCGGGGCGGCTCTGCCGTACGTCGGGCTGGGCCTGGCGTGCGTCGGGCTGTTCGCGTTCCGGGACGGGCCGGGCGGGCTGCTCGTCGAACGCCCGCACGGCCGGGACGGCCGGCGGGGCGCACGGCACCCGGGTGGCGAACCGCCCCGTCCGGCCGCGGTAGTTCTGCGGGGCCAGGCCCGTGACCGCCTTGAACTGCCTGCTGAACAGGAACGAGTCGGTGTATCCCAGCTCGGCCGCGACCTGGGCGACCGAGCGGTCGTGCCGCTGGAGCAGCACGGTGGCCCGCTGGACGCGCCGGGTGACGATCCACTCGCGGGGCGGCATGCTGAAGGTGCGCCGGAAGACGCGGGTGAAGTAGTCGGGGGACAGCCCGGCGACCCGCGCGAGGTCGGAGACACGGGGCCGCTGGGCGAGGGTGCTGTCCACGTAGTTCTCGACGGCGTACCGCGCCGCCGGGCTGAGCAGCACCCCGCCCGGCCGCCAACTCGCCTGCCGGAACAGCGTGGAGAACAGGACGAGGAGCAGACCGCGGACGAGTTCCTCGCGGTACGGCAGGGCCGACGGCGGGCCGGGCGGCAGCTCCGTCGTCAGCGCGTTGAACGCGGCCCGCAGCTCCCACGCGTCCTCCAGGCAGAGAGCGGGTCCGAGCGGGGCGTCGGTCGCCGGGTCCCCGGTGAGGCGGAAGCGGTGGACGGTGGTCGGCCGGTGCCCGGTGCCGCGCAGCACGAAGGGCGCGCCGGGCCTGATCCACAGCACACTGCCCGCGGCGAGCGAGCGGTGCTGGCCCTCCGACGACACGGTGCAGGCCCCCGCGGCGACGAACTGGAGGAGATGGTCGGGGAGTCCGGCGGGGCACTCCAGGATCCAGCCCGCGCCGAGGTCGTGCAGCCCGTACAGCGGGCCGGGCCGGGTGAGGACGCGCTGCGCGCCGACCCCGGCCAGCCACGCGCGCACGGAGTCCTCGTCCGGCGCCCCGGGGACCGGCGCCGAGAGGGTGGTGGGGCGGGAGGACACCACTGCGGCCTCGGCCGCGACAGAACGCTTCGACATGGTGATCTCCATGCTGGCCGCACCGCCCCTCGGCGCACTGGGAAGATCTTACAGTTACCCCAGGTAACAGATCAGTCCGCAGGTCGGCCCCCGGGTCGGTCGGCCCGACGGCGGACCGACGGGGCCGGACGTCACACCGCGTGGCCGAGGGTGGTCAACTCCTCGCGGGTCACACGGTCGTACTCGTGCAGGATGCCGAGGTCGTAGTCGAAGCGGGCGCGGACCTGGGCGAGCCACGGCGCGGCGTGGCCGAGCAGTCCCGAGCCCTCCAGCAGCAGGAAGTGCCGCGCCAACTGCTCCCCCAGGGTGCGCTGTTCGGCCATCAGCGCTACGTGTGCCCGCATGACGGGGACGTTGCCCGTCTCGGCGATGCCGTGGACGTGGGTGCGGACGCCCTCGTCGACGCGGGTCCGGAACTCCTCCGCGCAGGCGGCGAGGAACGTGACGGCCTGGTCCGCCACCGTCTGGCGGGCGGCGCCCAGCCGGGCGTCGGCCTCCCCGTGCCCGGCCTCGGCGGCCCAGGGACCGAGGGAGTCGTGGATCTCCGCGCCCGTGAACAGGTTCTGCTCCAGCGCGTCGAGGCCGCCGAGGTTGCCCGGCCCCATGTCGTGCAGCCACACGGGGTCGGCCGCCATCACCTCGTAGGCGTGCACGTTCTGCATGACGTCGGCGAAACTCACCCGTGGTCCTTCCGTGGCGTTCCATGGCCTTCCATGGCGTTCCGTGGCCTTCCGTGGTCCGTGCGCACCCGGGCGGCGCCGGGTGCGGCGAGGTGCTGGTCAGGACACGACCGCGGTCTGCCGGAACCGTTCGAGGAACTTGCCGTCGCCCCCGAGGATCACGGGGGCGCCCTGGTCGTCGCAGCCGAGGTCGACGCGGCCGTGCCAGTCGTAGGAGTGGCCGAGGAGGTTGTCCTCGTGCCAGTCGAACTGGACGGAGACGAAGTGCCGGGGCAGTCCGCCGTCCGGCGCGGGCATCTGCCGGGGGGTGACGACCATGGTGCCCTTGCCGCGCAGACCGGCCGCGCTGCGGCCCTTCACACCCCCCACCTGCTCCAGCGGGCGGATCGTGAAGTTCTTGAGGTAGACGCGGTGTCTGGCCTGGCGCACCTTGCCCGCCTCCACGCGCATCCGGTCGGCCGCCTTGCGGTTCGCCTTGAACGTCTCGATCCGGCGCAGCAGTTGCTCACGCTCACGCTTGAACGCCTTGCGGGCGGCGACGTCCTGCGCGTAGCGGTGCCCGTCCAGCAACTCCCCCAGCTGGGCGACGCGTTCCTCGGCGCGCGTGATCTCGTCGGTGTCGACGGGGTCCACCGACGCCGCGGACTCGTTCGCCTTGTTCATGAGCTGCACCTGGGCCTGACGGGTGCTCAGGCGAACCGCGGTGTACGACATGCTCAGCGGGAGCACCATGAAGATGCTGTGGCTGTGGTGGACCGCCTCGGGCACGGCGTCGCGGTGGCGGTGCAGGAGCCCGGTGAGGTGCTTGACCTGGCGGGCGATCGGCTGGAAGCGGCTGTGCGTGTAGAAGAGCCCGGAGACGGCGTGCTCGCCGAGGTCCTCGTCGACGAGGGCGTCCTTGAGCACGTCGGGCACGGCGTCGAGCGGGGTGCCGGAGGTCGCCTCGAAGGAGAGGCTGCTGTTGAGGTCCTTGACGATCGAGTAGGCCAGGCTCGCGGTCGAGTTGGCCACGATGCCGAACGGGCCCATCGCCGACAGAAGAGGGGGGACGGTCATCGCTGCCCTTCGGTTCTGTGAATGGGGGGTGGAGTGCGGGAACGGGGTCAGGCCGCGTTCTGGGGCGGGAGTTCGTCGAGGTCGACCTCCAGGGAGAGGCCGTGCGCCTGGATGAGCCGGACGTGCTCCTCGGTGAGCGTGCCGTCGCCGTCACTGTCCCCCGCGGCGGCCCGCACGGCCTCGACCAGCAGGCCGAGCGCAGCGGGATCGACCGGGGCGGGGTCGGCCGGAGCGGGGTCGGCCGGGGTGGCCTCCTCCACGCCCTCCGGCGGCACCTCGGGCACGAACTCCGCCTCCTGCGGCGGCTGTTCGGCGTACTGCGCGTGCAGGTCGTAGGCGGCGTACTGGTCGTACGAGCCGTACGGGGCGGGCTCGGCGTGGGCGGTGTACGCGGCGGGCTGGTCGTACGGGGCGTACGGGTCCGGCTGCGGGTACGCGTCCTGCGGGCCGTACGGGGCCGTCTGCCCGTACTGGTCCGGCTGCCCGTACGCCGCGTACGGGTCGACCGGGTACGGCGGTTCGGCCTGGCCCTGCCAGCCGGGCTGATACTGCTGGTCGGGCTGGTACTGCTGCTCGGGCTGGTACGGCTGGTCGGGCTGGTACTGCTGCTCGGCCGGGGGCCACTGCTCGTGGATGCCGTACTCGCCCGCGAGCCAGTAGACGAAGCGGGTCACGACGTCCTGCCGGTACAGCGACTCGTCGTCACGCTCGGCGGGCAGGTGGGCGAGGACGGTGCCGAACTCGTGGAAGTAGTACGCGTACGGCGCCAGGTCGGGCTGCCCGAGGACGACCTCGGCGAAGACCGGCCAGTCCGTGCCCGCGGGAAGCTGCTCCCACCGGTACAGGACGTCGTCGTACAGCGTCGTTGCCTCGGACAAGGCGGCTCCTCTGCGGCCGGGGAACGGGGAGGCGGGCGTCGTGGGCCGGCCGTTGCCGTCACTGTGCCGGGCGCCCGCCGAGGGTCACCACGCCGCGCGGGCACCCGTACGGACGGGGTCGGCTGCCCTTACGGGTCGCCCCGCTCCCGGTGGGGCGCGCCGTCACGCGTCCCAGCGGGTCGGGGCGCGCACGGTCACGCGGAAGCCGTACGCGGCGAACGCGGCGGGCACCGCCTCGCCCGCCTCGCGGGGCAGCCCGGTCACCTCGGCCGTGGGGGTGCGGCGCAACGGGCCGGTCCCGGCGCCCCGTTGCACCGACCCGGCGAACACGCCCGCGCCCGGCACACCGGTCAGCGCGCTCAGGGGCGCGTGGGCGGGGTTGGCCGTGCCGACGACGAGCCGCCCGGGGTGCGTGGCCCACAGCAGGGACAGCCGCTCACGGGGCTTCAGCGCGGCGAGCAGGGCTCGGTTGACGTCGGCGACGGCCGCCCAGTCGACGCCGTCGAGGGTGCGGCGCGCTTCCTGGAGGGCGCGTTCGGCCCGCCGGTCCCGGCGGCGGGCGGCGGCTCCGGGCGACCGGTCGCGGCCTTCGGACGGACCGTCACCCCCGTCCGGGTGGCGGCCGGGCGCGCGGCGGGCGGACGCCGTCACCACATGGGCGACCTGGTGCGCGGCCTCGTGCACCGACGGGGACGCGTACGGCCCGTCGTCGGCCGTCGCCGTGCCCGCGGGGGCGACAACGCCGAGGGCGACGAGGTCCGCGATCAGCGCGACCACCGTGTCGTGCAGGGCGATCCGGGTCTCCTCGCGGTCGGCGGGAGCGGGCGGCGCGTCCGGACCGGGACCGGCGTACCGCACGATCAGGCCGGTCAGCGTCGTGCCGTACGTCTGGAACAGCCGTCGCACCGCGTCGCCCTGAGGGAGCCCGGTCTGCTCCGCCAGGGCGGCGCGCAGCCCCCCGGCGAGGGCGAACCGGTCGGTGCCCCAGGCCCGTTCGACCGCGCTCCCGACGGCCCGCAGCACCGCCTCCCGCACCACGTCCTCGGTGTCCGGCATGCCCGGTCACCTCCCCTTCCCGCAACCCGACAGCCGACTGTCCGTTCTCCGACGGGTCGACGGTGCGTCCGCCGCGCGGGCCGCCGCCAGGTCGGCCGGGCAGGTGGGCGCGCGGCGGGCGCGGGACGGGCGGCCGCCCGTCCGGCTGCCCCTTCCGGCCACCTCTGCGGGCCGAACTCGCCCCGCAGGGAAGGTTTACGAGCCGGTAACACCGGTTCGGTCCAGGAAGCCGCCGGTCACGGTCATGGTCACGCCCGCGTCCGGGAGGAAGGCTGATCGGGCACAGCCGGACAGGGGTCCGGGGCAGCACCGTTGCCCGCGGAGCCCCCCGCACGAGGAGCGCACCATGACCACCGACCGCATCTTCGTCCATGTGCGGACGTCGGACCCGATATCGGAGGCGGGGATCGTCGCCGCCCTGAAGTCACGGGCGGAGATCTGGATCGCGGACGGCTCCCGCACGACCGCGGACACGGTGGCGCTGATCGTCACCGACGAGATGGACGACGAGGCCCTGCGGCTGCTGCGCGCGGTCCGGGGCAAGGGCATGCGCGAGGTCGTCGCGGTGGTGTCGGAGCTGGACGACGCGGGCGTGATGGTCGCCGTGGAGTCCGGGGTGGCCGGGCTGGTGCGGCGGCGGGAGGCCACGGCGGACCGGCTGGTGCAGGTCATCACGTCCGTTCACCGCGGGGCGGGCGTGGTGCCGCCCGACCTGCTGGGACGGTTACTGAAGCAGGTGTCGCAGGTGCAGCAGCAGGTCCTGGCGCCGCGCGGGCTGCGCTTCAACGGGCTCACGGAACGGGAGGGCGAGGTGCTGCGGCTGGTCGCCGCCGGGCTGGACACCCGGGAGATCGCGCAGAAGCTGTCGTACTCGGAACGGACCGTCAAGAACGTCCTGCACGACATCACCCACCGGTTCCAACTCCGCAACCGCTCGCACGCCGTGGCCTACGCCATCCGCGAGGGCCTGATCTGACGTAACGTCAGCAGCATGATGCCCGCAGGGGATTCGGCGTCACCCGCCGTGCTCCTCGATGCGCGGGCGCGTCCTGGGCCGCCACTGGCGCGGTCCGGGACCGGCGGCTGAGCCGTCGGGGCCGATGGGGGCCGCCGGGGTGTCCGTGCGGCGGGCGCCGAGGCCGATCCGGCTCGGGGCGCGGTCCACGGTGTGGTCGGCGGGCGGCCGGAGCGGTGCCAGCACCACGAGACACAGGACCGGCGCGAACGGCTCGGTCGGCAGCACGGGCGGCGCGGGCACGGGCTCGGCCGGGGCCACGGCGACGGGCAGCGCGCCGCCGCCGAAGGCCGCGAAGGAGGCGTGCACCAGGTCGTCCGGCAGGCACACCGTGGCCGCCCCGGCGACCAGGACGTCCCCGAGGGCCCGCTGCCGCGCCCGCCAGTCGGCGCCGTGCGCGGTCAGCCGGTACGAGTGGCGCAGGACGCGCAGCGGCTGGAGCCGGGCGGTGACCGGGCGGTCCGCGCCGTCGCGCGCGTACACGCCGCCGCCCCGGCCCCGGCTCTCCTCCCGTACGTCGTACAGGCAGACCCGCACCACGACCGGGCCGTCCGGGTCCGCCGGTCCGCGGCCCCCGTCGTCGTCGAACGACAGGGCGGCGTCCGGGACGCAGCGCCGCAGCCAGGCCCCCAGCGAGAGGGTCACCGCCTCCATCATCACGCCATCGTGGCCGCCGCCCCGGGCCGCGGGCCACGGCCGGACGGATTCCCCATCAGGCAGACGGCGGTGTCCTTCCGCGGGGCTGATCGCGCTCTCGTCCGGACCCGGGCGGGTGAAACCGTGAGTCGTCCCACAGGAAAGCGAGGAACGTGTGCCCACCTATCTGACTCCGGGCGTCTTCGTGGAGGAGACGTCCTCGGGCATCCGGCCCATCCAGGGTGTCGGAACCGCGACCGCCGCGTTCATCGGCTTCACCGAGAAGGGTCCCGTCGACGAGGCCGTCCTGGTCACCAACTGGACCCAGTACACGCACACGTTCGGCGCGTTCACCCCCGACGCGTACCTCCCGCAGAGCGTGTACGGCTACTTCCTCAACGGCGGCGGCAACGCGTACGTCATCAGCCTCGGCACCGGCGCCGCCGCGCCCGACCCGGCGGCGGAGACACCGGCCGTGCCGTCCGGTCGGGCGCCCGCGGCCCGCGGCGAGCTGCCCGGCGCCCACGGCAGGCCCGCGCTGACCGTCGCGCTGACGGCGGCGGACGGGCCCGCGGCCGGGCCGGTGGTCGTCGAGGTCGAGGACGCCACCGGCACCGGGACCGCCACCGGCGCCGGGACCGGCGCAGGGACCGGCCCGGACGGTGACGACGACGTGTTCCGGCTGGTGGTGCGGCGGGACGGCCGGGTGGTCGAGGAGTACGACAACGTCTCCGTGAAGCGCGGCCCGTCCTTCGTGGGCACCGCCCTGAAGAAGTCCGCCCTGATCACGCTGGAGGACGTCAAGGGCGCCGCGTACGCCCGTCCCGCCAAGGGGACGAGCGTCGCGCTCGCCCCGGCCCCGGCGTCCGCGCCGCCCGCCGTGGCCCGGACCGCCGGCACGCAACCGGCGCTCGTGGGGGACCTGGACGCGGGCCGCTACATCGGCGACACCGCCGCCCGCACCGGCCTCGCCGCACTGGAGGCCATCGACGACATCACGATGGTCGCGGTCCCCGACCTGATGTCGGCCTACGCGCGCGGCACCCTCGACGCCGAGGCCGTCAAGGCCGTGCAGCTCGCCCTGATCGGGCATTGCGAGACCATGGGCGACCGCGTCGCGATCATCGACCCGCTGCCCGGCCTGGACGCGCGGGCCGCCCACGACTGGCGCCAGGAGTACTCCGGCTTCGACTCCAAGTACGCCGCCCTGTACTGGCCGTGGGTGAAGGTCATGGACCCGGTCGAGAAGCGGGCCACGACGATCCCGCCCAGCGGGCACGTGGCCGGGGTCTGGGCCCGCAACGACGCCACGCGCGGCGTGCACAAGGCACCGGCGAACGAGGTGCTGCGCGGGGTGCTGGCCCCGGCCGTCGCCGTGACCAAGGGCGAGCAGAGCATCCTCAACCCGGTCGGGGTGAACTGCCTGCGCACCTTCCCCGGCCAGGGGGTGCGCGTGTGGGGCGCCCGCACGCTCTCCAGCGACCCGGAGTGGCGCTACCTGAACGTGCGCCGGCTGTTCAACTACGTCGAGAAGTCGATCCTCGACGGCACCAACTGGGTCGTGTTCGAGCCCAACGACCGCTATCTGTGGGAGGGCGTCAGCCGCACCGTCACCGCCTTCCTCACCCGCGTGTGGCGCAGCGGCGCGCTGTTCGGCCGCAGCCCGGCCGAGGCGTTCTTCGTCCGCTGCGACGAGGAGAACAACCCGCCGGAGAACCGGGACGCGGGCCTGCTGACCATCGACATCGGCATCGCCCCCGTGAAACCGGCCGAGTTCGTGGTGTTCCGGCTCTCGCAGTACACACCGGGCGCCGAGGGCAACGACTAGCGACGACAGCGACGACCGGATCGCGCGCCACGGGCGCGCCGATCGCACCGATCGCACCGATCGCACCGACCAGAAGGACAGCAGACCATGACCATGTCGTCCGGCATGTCCGGCATCCCGCAGGCCATCTCCGCGGCCCGCTTCGTGGTGAGTTTCGACGGTGCCGCGCCGTCCTACTTCTCCGAACTCGCGGGCATCACCAGCGAGGTGGAGCCCACGGAGTACATCGCGGCCGACGCCCGGACCGGGGCGATCGTCCACACCAAGCAGTTCGGCAAGACCAAGCCGCCCACGGTCACCCTCAAGCGGGGCGTCGACGGCTCCGGGCAGCTGATGGCGTGGCACGCCATGGTGCGCGCGGGCAACCCCGGGGCCCGGATGACGGGCACGCTGGAACTCCAGAACGCCAGCGGTGACCCGCAGGCCTCCTACCGGCTGATCAACGCGTGGCCGAGCAAGGTCGAGATCGGCAACCTCAAGGCGGGCATGTCCGAGATCGTCCTGGAGACGGTGACGTTCACCTGCGAGGAGGTCCTTCCGCTGTGAGTGGCGGCGAGGAGGTCACGGGGCAGACCATGCGCACGGAGTACCCCTTCGTGCTGCCCCGCGGGTACGTCGACCCGCACGGCCGCGTGCACCGGGAAGGCGTGATGCGGCTCGCCACGGCCCGCGACGAGATCGCGCCCCAGACGGACCCCAAGGTGCGGCAGAACCCGGCCTATCTGACGGTGCTGCTGCTGAGCCGGACCGTGACACGGCTCGGCGGGGTGACGGACGTGTCCGCCGACACCGTAGAGAACCTCTTCGCCTCCGACCTGGCGTTCCTCCAGGACCTGTACCGGCGGATCAACCAGGACGGCCGCACCGAGGCCGAGGTCGACTGCCCTTCCTGCGCGCACCGGTTCCTGGTCGACGTGGCGGGTGAGGCGCCGGGGGAATCCTGACGTACCCGGCCGACCGACTCTGGGAGGAGGTCGTGTACGTCGCCTACTACCTGCACTGGTCCGCCGACTCGGTCCTCGGCCTGGAGCACCCGGCACGGCAGCGGGTGATCGAGGAGATCGGTCGGATCAACCAGCGGATTCACCCACCCGAAGACGCACCGGACGGCTGAGCCCCGTCCGGTGCCCGGCCCTTGGAGAGGAGGCGGCCCGTGAAGTGGTCGTGGAGGCGGCTGTCCGCGCGCTGGCGCGTCCGGCACGCGGCCGGGACACCGGAGCCGGAGTCCGCCGGACCGCCCGACGGCACACGGGAGTTCGGCCTCCGGCCGACCCTGGCGGCCGTGCCGTGGACCGTGTCGGCCCTCGCCCCCGGGGCGGTCGCCCGCGCGGGCACCCGCCCCCTCATCCACATACCGCCGCGCGTCCGCCCCACGCGGCGCGGAGGCCGGACACCGCTCCCGGACGACCCGACGGGCGCGTCCACCGTCCCGGTGGGGCGGGCGGACGCGCTGGTACGGCCGGTGGCCGCGGCCGTGGAGACGCGGGGGGTGATGCCGGTGGCGACGCGGGACGCGCGGGGCGCGGGGCGTCGGTGGTCGGCCCTGGGCCCGGCCGGGCGGCGGGGGGCCGGGAGCGAGGTCGAGGTGCGCGAGGAGCACACGGAGCGTGCGGAGCGTGCGACGAACGGGGCGGGTGGGGTGGGTCCGGGGAGCGGTGCCGGTACCGCCTTTGCGCGTACGGCCGTTGAGGACACGGCCGGTGCCGGTGCGGGTGCGGGCGTGGGTCGTACGGATGACGCTCGTCCGGGCTCGGCGGGAGGGGCTCCGTGGGCGGACGGTCCTGAACTTCCGGTCGTGCCCGTGCGGCGGGTGTCCGTGGCGCGGGACGCCATGACGCGGGCCGCGGCTCGGGAGACCGTGGCCGGGGAGCGGGCGACGCTCACGCGGGCGACGGACGACCGGGTCGGCCCGCCCCGGCCCGTGACGCCGCCCCCGGTGCGCCCTCGCTCCGAGTTCGACCGGAAGCTCGACGCGTTCCGGCCCGCCTGGCTGCTGGAACAGCTCGCCACGCAGGACGACCTCCCGTCGTACGTCCGGGCCCGCCGTGCGGCGGACCCGGCGTCGACGCCCATGACGGCAGGCGGGCCCGGGGCCCTCACTCCCTGGCCGGGCCCGCCTGCTCCGCACTCCCCGGCCGCCCAGGCGGCTTCCGTTCGGGGCGCGGCGCCAGGACACACGGCCGGTCCCGCACCCGCGGTGTCTCCGGGACCGCCGCCCGCACGCCCCCGACGGCACCCCCAGGGCTACGGCCGCTCCTCGGGACCGGTCACGTCCGGGGTTTCCGGGGCCCCGGCCGCCCCCACCACGCCCGAGGCGGCGACGCCCGCACCTCCCGTCCCGGCGGCCACCACCGGGGCCCCCACCGCCGGGACGGCGACGCCCGCCGTACCCGACGCCGCCGTCACGCCGACCGGGGCGGGCGTCCCTCCGGTTCAACTCCGGCCGGGTACGCCCACGTCCACCCCTGCGGGGACCCCCATGACGCCCTCCACACGGCGGACACCCTGGACGCCGACGCCAGCGCCGACACCCACGCCTACGTCGTCGGAGGCGACCGGCGCGGGCCCCGTGCCCGGGGAACCGCCCGGCTGGGAGGCCGCCTGGAGTCTGCGACTCGCCTCCCGCGACCGTGGGCGGAGGTTGCGCCCCACGCCCGGACGGGACTTCACGCCGGACAACCCGGAGGGCGGCACACCGGCTCCGACGGCGGCCCGCCCGACCGTGGACGAAGCACCCACCAACACCACGCCCGAGCCCGACCCAGCCAACAGCCCCCGGACGAGGACGAGTTCCACGGCACTTCCCCCGGCGCCTCCCTCAGCGTCTCCCGCGCCCTCTCCGTCGGCCGAGCCGCAGGAGCGACGGGAGCCCCCGCTCACACCAGCGCCACCGACGCCGACACAGACACCGGCACCGCCGCCCCCCACCGGTCCGCACACCGCGGGCCCTTCCCCGCACGCATCCGCCGACCACCACACCCCCACCGCTCCACCATCCCCACCCCCGTCCCCGCAGGCCCGAACCGTCGCCGACGCCCCGGCCCACCCCGCCGAGCCCCGAGGCACCCGCTCCCCCGCGGCCCCCCTCCCCGCCGCACTCCCCCCAGCCCGGACAGCGAACCCCCTCCCCACACCAGGCGGCCCCTTGACCGACCCACCGCGCGGCCAACTCGCCCCCACCCAGCGGTCCTGGCCCACCCCGGTGTACGCCCCGCAGCACCGCGCCGTGCCCTCACCCCTGCCCCCGTCGCCCGGCGTCCGGCGGTCGCGGGAGCAGCCCGTGCCGACCCCGGCGGCGGCCGAGCGGGAGGCGTTCCTGCCGTACGCGGCACCGATCGCCGTGGGCGGCGCGCTCCCCGCGGAGGTCTCCGCCCCCGCCCGGTCGCTCCGCGCCCGCGCACGCGCCGACCGGCTCTGGTTCGGCGCCGGGGAGGAGCAGCGGCCCGTGGCTGAGGCGAGCCACGGCACCCCCGCCCCGGGCCCGGAAGCAGCCACCCCCCTGCTTCCGGGCACCGGTCAGGTCCCCACCCCGGCCCCTGCCGCCGTCTCCACCCCCCGCCACGCCCCCGGCCCCCTCCAGGTCGCCGGATGGACCTCCGCTCCCCCACCCCCGCCCCCGCCGAGGACCGGCTCAGGGCCCGGCTCCGGCGGAGGCGGTGGCGGCGGTGGCGGCGGCCGGGACATCCCCCTGGACCAGACTCCCGAATGGGCCGCCCTGATGGACCTGTTGGCGTCCCACCAGCGGCAGCGGACCTTCCGGCATCTGGACGATCCGGCGTTCCTGGACGCGCTGGCGGGACGCCTGCACGACCGGGTGGTCGCGCGGCTGCGGCGGGAGTTGGTCGTGGACCGTGAACGCAACGGCCTGCTGGTCCCCCGCACCTGAGCCGACGAAACGACACAAGACACCCACACCTGACACACCTCGCACAGCACGCACAGCACGCACACCATGCACAACACGCAGACCCCGTACGGCAGATGGGAGAAGACGGTGTCCGACAGCCCGGCCGCAGGCGGACTCGCCATGGACGAGGACGCGTTCTTCGGGTCGGTCAACATGGCCCACCGGTTCACCGTGGCCATCGACCACTCCCGCTACCAGCTCGGCACCTGGGCCACCGCCTCCGGTCTGCACGTGACGTGGCAGGTGGTGGAGTACCGCGCGGGGGACCGCTGGAACCAGCCGTTCGTGTTCCCGGGCGTGCCGCAGTACGAACACATCAAGCTGACCCGCGCCGCCTGCCGTGAGTCGCGCACCGTGCAGGAGTGGCTGAGCGAGACCTCGCGGCGGAGCACCCCGCTGACCGGGGCGATCGCCCTGACGAACTGGGAGGGCAGGCCCACCGTGACCTGGCAGTTGAAGGAGTTCTTCCCGGCCGCTTGGAGCATCGACGGGTTCGACTCGGCGCGGGGCGGCGTCGCTATGGAGACCCTCGAACTGGCCCACAGCGGGTTCCTCGACGACGACTTCGCCCCGGCCGGCCCCGGCCCGTCCCCCGCCCCTCCCTCCGCGTACTGACCCCGACGAGGTTCGCCATGACCACCGCACCACCGCACCCCACGCCCGGCACCCCGCTCCCGCACGCCGGGCCCGCGCCCACCCCTCGAACCGCCCCCGCCCCCGCCCCCACTCCCGGCTTCGGCCCCGGCCCGGTGGGACCACCGCTCCCCGGACTTTCCGGCGCTTCCGCCGGGGACCGGCTGCGACCGGGGCTGGCGATGCGTTTCCACGTGACGCTGGACGAGCGGGACGTGGACCTCGGCCTGTGGTCGTCGTGCCACGGGCTCCAGGTGTCGTTCGGCTCGAAGGAGATCGTCGAGGGCGGCCAGTACTGCGACCGCACGCTGCTGCCGGACCGGGTCACGTACGGCACGGTCACCCTCGAACGGATGATGACGGCGGCCGACTCGCCCCGGCTCCAGGCGTGGCTGGCCGGGGTGGCGGCGCGCTGGACCGGCTACGAGTACGACGGCGGCCGGGGCGGGTCGTACCAGGGGCAGGACGTGACGATCCGGTTGTTCGACCACCAGGGGGCGCTCGTCACGGGCTGGGTGCTGCAACGGGCCACGCCGAAGGAGTGGACGGGGCCCGATCTCGACGCGCGCAGCAACGCGGTGGCGATCGAGCGGCTGTCGTTCGAGCACAGCGGGTTCCTGGCGCACGCCGGTGACCGTCCGGGGGTGCCGCGGTGACCGTACCGCCCGCCGGTTCCCTGCAACGCAACGTCGCCCGGGGGGCGTTGCGCGACGGGAGGGGCACGGAGTTCGCGTTCGAGTACAACCCGAGCGAGATCAGTCTGTCGCACAACGCGGAGGGGCTGGCCGACCCCGTCGGGAAGGACAACAAGCACGACCACAGCCTGATGGCCGCGATGGTCACGCGGGGTTCGACGCGGCTGGTCATGTCGACGCTCGTCCTGACCGGGACGGACATCCGGAGCCGGGTGGACCTGCTGCTGGAGTGGGTGGTGGAGCGGACGCAGCAGCGGCCGGAGGGCACGGCGGTGCCCGGCGAGCGGGAGCGGCTGACCTTCCGGTGGGGCGCCGCCGGGACGGGCCTCGACTACACGGTGGAACTCATGCGCTTCGACTGCACATACACCCGCTTCACCCGTGACGGGGTGCCCATCCGCGCGGAGGTCCGCAACCTCACCCTGCATGTGCTGGGCAGGGCCGACGCGGCGCCCGCGGCCGCCGGGACGGGCGGCACCGCGCCGGCGGCCGTCCGCCCCGGCGTCCCCGCCGGGTTCTCCGCCGACGGGGAGCCCAGTCGGCGGGAGGACCCCACGCGGGACATGGTCGCCAGGCTGGGGGGCCGGTGAGCGCGCCGCCCGCCCCGCCCGCGCCCGCGCCGGAGATCCGGGCGGGCGGCACGGCCGCGCGTCCCCTCGCCGACGACGTCCAGGGGCTGGTGCTGCGGGCGGTGGTGGACCACCGGCGCAACGCCCCCACGATGATCGAGGTCGTGTTCCGCGACGACGGCGCGGACGTGCTGGAGCGGGCGGGCATCGGCTTCGGCGGCCGGATCGAGGTGTGGTGCCGTCCGACCGGCACCACCCGTCCGGTGCTGGTCGGTTCGGGCGAGGTCACCGCCGTGGAGGCGGACTGCGTCGACCTGTCCGTCCTGACCACCGTCCGCGCCTACGACCACGGCCACCGGCTGCAACGCGGGTCGCGCGTAAGGACGTTCGTGAACATGACGGACGCCGACATCGCCCGCGGCATCGCGCGGGAGGCCGGTCTGCCGGTGGGCCGGATCGAACCGACCCGCACCTCCCACACGCACCTGGGCCAACTCAACCAGACCGACTGGGAGTTCCTGGCCTGGCGCTGCCGCGAGATCGGCTACGAGTTCGGCGTCGACGAGGACGGCTTCTACTTCCGGCCGGGTCCCGGCCGCTCCGGAGGCACCCCGGTCGCGCTCGAACTCCAGCACAATCTGCGGGCGTTCCGGCCCCGCGTGACGGCGGCGGCCCTGGTGCCCGAGGCGGAGATGCGGGTGTGGGACCCGCTGGGGGCGCGGGCGGTGGCCACGCAGACGGCCACCGCCGGCCCGGCCGGGGACCTCGGCGGCGCCGAGCTGACCGGCGTCGACGTGCCGGAGATCCTGGCCGCCGTACGGGGCCGCACCGCGCCCGCACCGCGGGCGGGGGCCGCGTCGCCGCTGGGTCCGGCGCCCGCCGCGGGCGGCCACCTCATCACCGGTACGTCCCCGGCGACGGGCGGCGCGATCACGGCCGCCTCCGGGGAGGCCCTCCAGGGGCCGGGTCAGCGGCTCGCGGGCAGCCTGGCCGAGGCGCAGGCCACGGCCTGGGGCGACCCGCGGCTGCGGACGGGCACGACGGTACGGGTCACCGGTCCGCCCCGGCCGTTCGCGGGGACGTGGGCGGTCACCGCGGCCCGGCACGTCTTCGACCAGCTGGAGGGCGGCTACCGCACCCATCTGGAGCTGGGCACCCCGGCAGACCGTAGCCTGCTCGCCCTGACCGCCCGCTCCGGCGCCGCCCTGGAGGCACCCCGGATTCCCGGCCTGGTCTGCGGGATCGTGACCGACGTCAACGACCCCGTGGGCCGGGGCCGGGTCCGGGTGGTCCTGCCCTGGCTGGCCCCCGACCACGAGACGGACTGGGCGCCCGTCGTGCAGGCCGGGGGCGGGCGGCGGGCCGGGGCGCTGCTGCTGCCCGAGGTGGGCGACCAGGTGCTGCTGGGCTTCGAACTCGGCGACCCGCGCAGGCCGTACGTCGTCGGCGGGGTGCTCGCCGAGGCCAGTACGTACGCGCCCGGCGGCCCGGCGGTGGAGGCGACCGGCCGGACCGCGGAGGTGGTGCGGCGCGGCATCGTCTCCCCGACCGGGAACATGCTCGCCTTCCACGACAAGGTGCCGCCGGGCCGGGGCGGGCCCCCGGACGTCTCCTCGGTCGTCCTCGGCACGGGCGGCGGCGAGCTGGGCCTCGCCGTCGACCAGGCGGCGGGGACGGTGACGCTGACCTGCCGTCCCGCGCCCCCGGGCAGCGGTGCCGCCGCCGGACGCATCCACATCGACTGCGGCGACGGCGGCACGGTCGCCGTCTCGGCCGGGGCGGGCGGTCAGGTCACCGTCGACGGCGGCGCCACGCTCAGCCTGCGCGCCCGGACCTCCATCAGCATCGAGAGCCCCGGCACCGTCGCCATCAAGGGCTCCCGGATCGAACTCAACTGACGTCCGGGAGGGCGGCCGCGGTGAACAGCGACCACATCGGCACGGGCTGGGCGTTCCCGCTCGGCGCGGGGCCCGGCGGCGGCATCCGCACGGTGAGCGGACCGGCCCTGCTGGAGCAGTCCATGAAGCTCATCCTGACGACCTATCCGGGCGAGCGCCCGATGCTCCCCGCGTTCGGCTCCCGGCTGCGCGACTACGTGTTCGCCGGGACCGACCCGGACACCCTCGACGGCCTGGCCCGCGAGGTCGCCTCGGCGCTCGCCGCCTGTGAACCCCGCGTCACCGTCCAGGCCGTACAGGCCCGGCCCGACGCCTCCGACCCCACCCTGGTGAACATCGTGATCACATACACCCCCCGGGACTCCGGCGACCCGCGCGCCCTGGTCTTCCCCTTCCACGCGCTGCCGGACGACGGCCTGCCCGCCGCCGCGGCGGACCCGGAAGGGCGGTAGTCCGTGCTGCCCACCCCCGACCTCGACGACCGCCGCTTCCCCGACCTCATGGACGAGGCCAGGAGGCTGATCGCGCGGCGCTGCCCGGAGTGGACCGACCAGCTGCCCTCCGAGCCCGGCAGCACGCTCGTGGAGGCGTTCGCCATGATGGCGGACCAGATTATCCACCGGCTCAACCAGGTGCCCGACCGGCTGTACGTGAAGTTCCTGGACCTGGTCGGGCTGCGGATGCTGCCGCCCTCGGCGGCCCGCGTACCGGTCACGTTCTGGTCGACGTCCGCGGTGACCGAGGCGCCGCTGGTGGTGCGCGGCGGCACCCGCGTGGGGACGGTGCGCACCGAGACCGAGGAGGCCGTCACCTTCCGCACCGACCACGACGCGACGATGGTGCCGGGCCGCCTGACGCACGTACTGACCCAGGCCGACGGTGGAGACGGCCCGCAGGACCGGGAGTGCGGCGCGCAGGGGGTGAGCGCCGCGTTCCCCGCGTTCGGCACACCGCCCCGCGAGGGCGACGCGCTGCTCCTCGGGCTGGAACGGGCCGTTCCGGGCTGTGCGGTGCGGGTCGGGTTCGACGGCCGCATCGACGGCGTGGGCGTCGACCCGGAGGCGCCGCCGCTGGTCTGGGAGGCCTGGGACGGGACGGTGTGGTCGCCGTGCGAGGTGTCGTCGGACGGCACGGGCGGCCTGAACCGGGCCGGTGACATCGTCGTGCACGTGCCCGACGCGCACGACACGGCGGTGCTGGGCGGCCGGACGGCGGCCTGGCTGCGGGCGCGCGTCGTCGACCCGCCCGCCGGTCTGCCCGCCTACACGTCGAGTCCCGTGGTGCGCGCCCTGAGCACGGTGACGGTCGGCGTGACGGTGACGGCGACCGACGTCGAGGTCGTCGACCGGGAGTACCTCGACGACACGGAGGGCGTCCCCGGCCAGCGCTTCCCGGTGCCCCGGGGGCCGGTGCTCGCCCCGTACGGCGATCCCGTGCTGGAGATCGCGCCGCGCGCGGACGACCCCGTCTGGGAGACGTGGAGCCGCGTCGACGACTTCGCGGGCAGCGGGCCCGCCGACCGGCACTTCGTGCTGGACGCGATGGCCCGCGAGGTCCTGCTCGGCCCGGCCGTGCGGGAGCCCGACGGAAGCCTGCGCCGGTACGGGGCGGTGCCGGCCGACGGTGCCGCCGTACGGCTGCGGCACTTCGCCGTCGGCGGCGGCGCGCGCGGCAACGTGCCCGCGGGGGCGGTGCGTTCGCTGCTGTCGTCGCTGCCGTTCGTCGCCGGGGTGGAGAACCGGGCGGCCGCGCGCGGCGGCGCCGACGGGGAGACCCTCGCCGAGGCGGTGGCCCGCGCGCCACTGGTACTGCGCGGCAGCAGCCGGGCGGTGACGGCGGACGACTTCGAGTCGCTGGCCCGGCAGGCCGCGCCGGAACTGGCACGGGTACGGCTGCTGCCCGACGAACGGCCCGGCGCGGTCCGCCTGTTGGTGGTGCCCGCCGCCCCCGCCGGGGAACGGGTCCGGCTGGAACACCTCGTCCCGGCGCGGACCACCCTCGACCGGGTGGCCGAACGCCTCGAACGGGCCCGGCTGGTGGGGACCCGGCTCATGATCGAGCCGCCGCTGTACCGGGGCGTGACCGTGGTGGCGCGGATGACCGCGCACCACCGGGCGACCGGGGACCGGGTGCGCAGGGACGCCGAGGAGGCGCTGTACCGGTTCCTCGATCCGCTGCCGGGCGGCGGCCCGCAGGGCACGGGCTGGCCCTTCGGGCGGCCCGTGCAGGTGGGTGAGGTCTTCGCGCTGCTCCAGCGGGTGCCCGGCGTCGATCTCGTCGACGACGTACGGCTGTTCGCCGCGAACCCGGTGACGGGCGAGCGGGGCCAGGAGAGCCGCCGCATCGAGCTGCCGCCGAACAGCCTGGTCGTCTCCTACGACCACCACATCCGGGTGGAGGAGCGGCGGTGAGGGCGGCCGTCGAGGGCCTGGGCAGCCCGTACTCCCTGGCCGACCTGCTGCCCGGAGTGTTCCGCGAGGACCCCTTCACCGTGCGGCTGACGGCGGGCTGGGACGAGGTCGTCGCCCCCGTGGTGAGCACCCTCGACTGCCTGGACGCCTACGTCGACCCCCGGCTCACCCCGCCGGACGTCCTCGCGTGGCTCGCCGAGCGGCTGGGCACCCCACTGGACGAGAACTGGCCGCTGGCGCGCCGCCGGGCGGCCACCGAGGGCGCCCTGACCGCGCACCGCACCGGGGGCACCGTCGAGGGCGTACACCGGCAGCTCGCCCTCGCCACCGGCGGCACCGTCGAACTCGTCGACTCCGGCGGGGTGTTCACCTCGCAGACACCCGACACGGCCTTCCCCGCCGACCTCCCCGAGACCGCCGTACTGCGGCTGACGATGACCGGGCACGCCGGGCACGCCGGAGACGCTGGAGACAGCGAAGACACCGGGGACGACGGACCCGGCGCCGTCGACCTGGAGGCGCTGATCCGGCAGTGCATGCCGGCCCATGTCCCGTACCGCACGGAAGTGATACGCCGATGATCGTCTGCCGACGCTGCGGAGGCCGCAACCACGACGCGGACGACTTCTGCGGCTCCTGCGGCGCGTTCCTGGAATGGTCCGGCACCCGCACCGCCCCCGAGATCGCCCCGGAGACCGCCGAAGAGGCCGAACGAACCACCACCGCGCCCCCGATCCCCCTGTTCCGCCGCCTCACCCAGGGCACGGCCCGGCTGGTCAACCCCCCGGCGACGGGCGGACCGGTGGCCGTGCCGGGGGCGGGCGGGGGGCCGGGGGCGGGGTTGCCGCCGCGACCGCCGGGGGTGGGTGGGATGCCGGGCGCCGGCCTGCCGCCTCGGCCGCCGGGGATCGGCGGGGCTCCGGGCGTCGGTGGGATGCCGGGGGCGGTCGCGCCGCCGCGACCGCCGGGCGTGGGCGGGGGTTCGGGTGCGGGGATGCCGCCTCGGCCGCCCGTTGTCGGGACTCCACCGGGGGCGGGGTTGCCGCCTCGACCGCCAGGTGTCGGGGCTCCACCGGGCCTGCCGCCTCGGCCGCCCGGCGCGGGCAGCCCTCCGGGGGCTGTCGGCGCACCGCGTCCCCCCGGCCCGGTCGGCCCGCCCGGAACCGTCGGCCCACCGCGCCCGGCCGGCTTCGTACACCCGCCGGGGGCCGGAGGTCCCCCGCGCCCACCGGGCGTCGGCGGCCCCCCGCGCCCACCCGGCCTCGGCGCCCCTCCCCCCACACGCGACCCGGCACCCGCCCCAGGGCGTCCCCCTGCCCCGGGGCCCGGCGGCCCCCCGTTCCCGCCACCGGGCCCCGGCCACTCACCCGCCCCGCGCACACCCCCGTATCCCCCGCACCCCCTGCCTCACCAGCCCCCGCCCCCCACGCTCCGCAGCGCGCCCGCGTCCACCGAGGGCCACGAGGACACCGTGCCTGTGCCGACCGTGCCCGTGGCGGCCGGGGCGGGGGCCGCCGCCGCGCGGGCCAGGGACGCCGCGTTGATCGTGCCGGTGGCGCCCGCCGTACCGGCCGACGACGAGGACCTGGACGGCGAGCCGGACGTGGTGCTGCCGCAGGCGCCCCAGCCGCGTCCGACCCGGCGGCACCGGCCCACGCCGCGCAGCAACACGATCCGTGCCGGGGATCTGATCTGCGGCGACTGCGGGCAGGGCAACGCGCCCGCCCGCCGGTTCTGCGCCCGGTGCGGGGAGGAGCTGCGGGAGGCCGAGGTCGCGCCGACCCCGTGGTGGCACCGCTTCCGCAGGCGGCGCGGCCCGCGGGTCGTACCGCTGGACAGTGTCACCGGTGAGCCGGGCGGACCGGCGCCCGCGCCCGGCGGGGGTCTCGCCGCACTGTGGGCCAGGGCGAGGGTGGTGCTGGGGGTCCTCGTCTGTCTGTCGTGCATGCTGTACGCCACCTACGCGCCGTTCCGTCACACGGTCGACGACCGGGCGGCGTCGGTGCGGAGGACCGCCACGGACTTCCTGGAGTCCCGCTACGACCCGGTGCGGCCGTCGGAGGTCCGGACCGAGGACTCCGCCCGTGGCAGCGACCCGAAGCACCTCGTGGACCTCAGCACGGCGACCCACTGGGCCGCCCCGTTCGACGCGCGCTCACCGGGCGGCGCCGAGAAGGCGGTGCTGGTGGTGGGGTTCGACCGTGTCGTAGCGCTGGACCAGCTCATCGTCACGGCGGGGGCGGGCGACGAGTTCACCGGCCACGGCCGTCCGCGCCAGATGCTGCTGACCTTCACGAACGAGAAGCGGATGCGCCTCCAGCTCAAGGACACGGCCAAGCCGCAGAAGTTCCCGCTGAAGGGTGCCACGGCCATCAAGACGGTGCGGATCGAGATCACCGACGTGTACCCGTCGGAGAAAGGCGGGGACGTCGCCGTCGCGGAGCTGGAGTTCTTCTCCCTGCTCTCATGAGCCCCGGCCCGGCCGAGCGCCGCCGCCCGAGCCGGGCTCGGCGCACCGTGCTCAGCCGATGAACACGGTCGACGTGGCCACGACCCTCGCCGTGTGCGGCGCGGCGGGGTCGTTGCACGTCGTCGCGGGGTCCTGGCCGCGGGCGGCGGCCCAGCCGCCGATGAACACCGTGGCGCTGCCGCGGGACACGGTGCCCCGGTTGTCGGGCGGTGTACGGAACGTGCCCGCCGGGGGCACGTGCACGGGCGTGTTGAGGGCGACGCTGCCCACGGTCGCGGCGGGGCGGCCGCCGATCAGCACGGAGGGGCAGCAGCCCTCCGTCAGCGGGCCCGTGAACGGCAGCGCCACGGGCGTGGGGACCGGCCCACCGGCCGAGGGCGTCATCACGATGTGCGTGTCGGTCCCGACGACCCGGTCACCGAAGGCCGCCGCGGCCGCTCCGCTCATGGTCTCCTCTTTTTCTTCATGCAGGCGACGGGACCAGGCGTCCCGAGAAGAAGGCGGCCGGGGTGCAGGTCCGCGCGCCGCCGGGTTCGACGAGCGCGCCGGGCTTGCGGCAGCTCACGGCGAGGACGACGTCCTCGCCGGGCCCGAACCGGATGGGCTCGTCGTAGTGCTCGTCCTGGTTGCTGAACGCGCCGAGGGTGAGGCGGCGCAGCACCTGCTCGCCGCGCTGGAGCCGCAGGACGCCCTCGTCGGCGGCGGCGTTCTCGAAGACGACGTCGCTGACGAAGAGCGTCGCGTCGTCGGGCACGGTGTAGCGGGCGGTGGTGTCGAAGGCGGACACGGAGGGCGCGGCGTCGGCCTCGATGCGCCCGTCGAAGGCCCGTCCGCCACCGTCGGACGCGGCCCCGCCGCCGCCCGTGCCCGCGGTGCCGCCGGGGCCGGGCGACGGCGCGGCGCCGTCCTGCTCGCGGACCGCGCCGGGCAGGGGTGCCGGGGGCAGCGGGTCCGGCACGGCGGGCGGCGGGGAGAGACCCGCGGAGGGCGCGCCGGTGCCGCCCGACGCCGAGGCCGCCGCCGACGGCGTCCCGGACGGCAGGTCGCTCCCGTCGGCCACCGGGGGGAGTTGCTTGCGGGCCTCGGACTCGACACCGGGTTCGAGGACGAACAGCCACAGCGCGATCAGGGCCAGGGCGGCGGCGGCCACCGACAGCACGAACTTGGCGACCGCGTCGGAGAGCAGGGCCGCCTGGACGACGGCCCCGTCCGCGGTCCGCTCCTCGGGGCCGTCCGCGCCGTCGTGGACGACCGCCACCTGGAACGGCAGCGTCTGGTCGGTGCCCCGCCAACGCCGGGCGAGCGGGCGGGCCCTGACGGGGAGGAGGGCGCCCTTGCCGGGGGCGACCACGGTGTCGGGGTAGGCGATGGCGAAGCGCAGCGCGGAGTCGCGGTCGGTGGCGTACGTGCGGACCCGCAGGGGGGCGTTGCCGCGGTTGTCGACGACGGCGTGGAAGCGGGCCCCGGACCGGGTCCGCCGGGTCGTGGGCGTGAGGCGCACCCCGAAGTCGGTGTAGGGGCCGACGGTGACGGTGGTCTCCTCGACCACCGAGCCCTCGATGTCCTCGTGCGACATGACCCGCAGGGCGTACGGGACCTCCCCGGCGGGGAGGGCGGCGGACCGGGGCGGGGTGAAGACCAGCTCGACGCCGACGGACTGGTCGGGGAAGACGTTGATCTCGGACGGTTCGACGCGTATCCAGTCCTTGGCGTCGCCGAGGACGTCCAGGGCGAACCGGTCGACCACGGAGCCGGAGTTGCAGATCTGCGCCGCTCTCCGGGTCTCCTCACCGGGAACGGCCGACTCGTCGTCGTCCAGCAGCAATACGATGGCGCCCACCCGGCCAGCTTCGCCGTCCCCCCGCGAGGGGTGCAGCGGCGCCGGGGCGTCGATCGGGGCGGAACGGCCTGCGCGAAAGGGCGACACCGGGGGGCTGGAGCGGGTGGCACGGCCCGGCCGTGCGGGAGCCGGTGGGGGGCCGCCGGGCCGGGTCGGCCCGCGGGGCCGGGAGGACGGGCGTCCGGCGCGCCTGCCCGTTCGGGAGGCGGGGCCTGCCCCACCGCCCGCCCCGGTGGGCCCGCTCGCGCGGCTCCGGGGTTGCGAGCATGGCGGCGCAGGGTCCGCCCACGGCGCGGGCGGGGGTCCGGGCCGGGAGGCGGCCATCACCGGCGGGCGTGGGTCCGTCGGCCGACCGCAGGGGATTCGACGGATGGCGGATGCGCTTCAGCGCGCCACGCAGGGCTTCGCGGCGGTGGCGGTGGCGGCCACTCTGGTGACGGTGGGAACGGTGGTGTACGAGCGCCGCGCCCCCGACCCGACGCTCGACACCACCGGAACCCAGTACCTGCCCCGGCCGTACGACACGGCTGCGCCGCCCGCGCCGGGACCGGCGCCCTCGCCTTCCCTCACCGCGGACGCCTCCCGCGCGGTGACGGCCACCGGCGTCACGCTGCCCGCGACCGCGTACCGGGCGTACGTCGGTGCCGAGAGCCGTCTCGCGCGATCCCGGCCGTCGTGCGGGCTGCGCTGGCCGGTGCTGGCCGGGATAGGCCAGGTCGAGTCCGGCCAGGCCCACGACGGCGCCCTCACGGCGAGCGGCGACACCGTGACGCCCATCGTGGGCCCCGCTCTGGACGGCGACGGGGTGGCGGAGGTCCCCGACACCGACGGGGGCCGTCTGGACGGGGACCCCCGCTGGGACCGGGCGGTGGGCCCCCTGCAGTTCATCCCCGGGACGTGGGCGGTGTGGGGCACCGACGGCAACGGCGACGCGACGGCCAGCCCGCACAACATCTACGACGCGGCCCTGAGCGCCGGGAACTACCTGTGCGCGGGAAACCGCGACCTGTCGGACCGCCGGCAACTGCGCACGGCGATCCTCACCTACAACAGGTCGGGCCAGTACGCCGACACAGTCCTCGCCTGGACCGACTACCTCGCCGGCACCCCCACCCCCGCCCCCACACCGACCCCGACCACAAGCCCCTCCCCCACCGCGTCCCCGTCCCCCAGCCCGTCCCCGTCGCCTTCGACCACCCCTTCCCCGTCCCCCTCCACAGAGACCGCGCCCCCGACACCATCAAGCGAGACCTCACCAGACACGGTCACGCCCACCGCCCCCTAGAGGCGCGAGGAACCGCGCACCTCCCCACCACCCCGGCCAACTCCACGACCCCGCCCACCACAACCCCCCTCAGGGGCGCGGGGAACTGCGCACCCATCCCCCACCCACCCGCACCGCACAACGATCACCGCACCGCCCCCACCTCAACCGGCGGCCATCAGCTCCCTCACCGGCCACACCCCGTCCACGACCGCCTCCGCGTCCCCCTTGCGCCGCAGGAACTCCTGGAAGTCCGCGGCCCACTCCGCGTACCACTCGATCTGCCGGAGATGCAGCTCGGCCGGTCCGAGCCCGGCGATCTTCGGATGCCGCTCGGCTATCGCCCCGGCGAGCCGCGCCGCGGCCTCCGCGTCCGCGGCGGCGTCGTGGGCCGCGTCGAGCGCGACGCCGTACTCCGCGCACACCGCTTCGAGGTTGCGTTTGCCGCGGCGGTAGCGGTCGGCCCAGCGGTCGATGGTGTACGGGTCGACGACGGGGGCCGGGTCCGGTCCCCCGAGCCGTTCGCGCAGCGAGGGCAGCCCGTGCCGGTGCAGTTCGGCGGAGAGCAGCGTGAGGTCGAAGGCGGCGTTGTACGCGACGACGGGGACGCCGGTGCGCCAGTACCCGGTGAGGACGTCGGCGATGGCGTCGGCGACCCGGTCCGCCGGGCGGCCCTCGGCGCTCGCGCGCTCGGTACTGATGCCGTGGACGGCGACCGCGTCCGCGGGGATCTCGACCCCCGGGTCGGCGAGCCATTCCCGACGGCCGAGGACCTGTCCGTCCCGGACCTCGATCACGGCTCCCGTCACGATGCGCGCCTCGCGCGGATCGGTCCCGGTGGTCTCCAGGTCGAAGCCGACGATCAGCTCCCGGTGCCAGGCCATGGTGGCCCCCCTTCTCGGTGGTGCGTTCCCCCAGTGGTCTTCACCCTCCCACGGGGCACTGACAATCAGAGGAGCACGTTCCGCTTAGCGCGCACACAACACGGACACCCGGGGACATCAACCCACCGATCCCCGCACACCACCCCGAACCTCGCCGCGCGGGACGCCACGCGGAGCGCCGCGCACGTCGGCGCACACCCGCCGAGGCATGCGTGCACACCCGTCGGGGCATCCGCCGGGGCGACCCTCAGGACACCGGCCGGGAGTCCGTCCAGGCCAGTTCGAACTCCTCCCGGTACGCGGAGAACAGCCCGCTGTCGTCGGTCTCGCCCGCTTTGACGACCCGGTTGCCGTTGCGCAGCACCAGGACGGGCGCCTCCATGCCGCGCAGGCGCCGCAGGTAGGACTGGACGACGGCGATGCCGTCGGTGCCGTCGCCGTCGACGAGGTAGGCGGTGACGCGGGGCGTCTCGTCGTAGACCTGGATCTGGAAGGCGCCGGGATCGCGCAGCCGGGAGCGGACCCGGCGCATGTGGAGGATGTTCATCTCGACGGCGCGGCTCAACTCGCCGCGTTTCATGCCGAGTTCCCGTTCGCGGCGTTTTACCGCGCTGGAGGCGGGGTTAAGGAAGAGCAGCCGTACGCGGGCGCCCGCCTCGGCGAGCCGGACGAGGCGGCGGCCGGAGAAGTTCTGCACGAGGAGGTTGAGGCCGATGCCGATGGCGTCGAGGCGGCGGGCGCCGTCGAAGATGTCCTCGGCGGGGAACTGCCGCAGCAGGCGCACCCGGTCGGGGTGGACGGCGACGACGTCGGCGTACCGGTCGCCGACGAGGTCCTCGACGGCGTCCACGGGCAGGCGGCGCGCGGAGGGCACGTCGCCGCCGGTGCCGAGCATCTCCAGCAGCCGGGCGGAGGCCCGTTCGGCCTGGCCTAGGACGGCTTCGGAGAGGGCCCGGTTGCGGGAGACGACGTTGCGGGTCACCTCCAGTTCGTCCAGGGCGAGTTCGACGTCGCGGCGTTCGTCGAAGTACGGCTCGAAGCAGGGCCAGTGCTGCACCATCAGTTCGCGCAGCTGGGGCAGGGTGAGGAAGGAGATGGTGTGGTCGTCGGCGGGGTCGAGCAAGTAGCCCTTGCGGCGGCTGACTTCACGGACGGCGACGGCCCGCTGGACCCATTCCTGCCCGGCGGGTCCGGCGGCGGCGACCACCCAGTCGTCGCCGTGGACGGGTTCGTAGATGGGGCGCAGCACGGCGGACACGACGGCGCGCAGCCGCTGTTCGACGAGGTTCAGCCAGATGTAGGCGCGCCCGGCCCGCTGGGCGCGGGTGCGTACCTCGCGCCAGGCGTCGGCGTCCCAGTCCAGCTCCGGTCCGATGGCACCCTCCATCGGCCGGGCCAGGGACACCGTGCCGGGCGGGACGTCTGTGGAGACCCCCTCATGACTGTCGTCACCAGGGGGCAGCTCCAGCCCTCCCGAGCCCACCCGCGCACCGCCTTCCGCTCCCCCGAGCTTCCTCGTTCTCCACCGTCCCGACGATCAAGGAACGATCAAGGAAGAGTACTCCGGGAGCGGCGGGCGGTGCAGCCGGATGGACAGGGTCGTTGCTCAACTTCCGGGACGCGGCTGTCCGTTCTGTCCGGCGAGGGCGGGCGGGGTGAGCGGGTTCATCGCGGTGACGTCGCGCGGGGCGATCGAGAAGCCCTGCCAGTGGACCGGCATGGGCTCCTGGTCCTCGTCGCGGGCGATGTGGTGGAAGCCGACGTTCACCCAGGCCACGGGGTGGGTGAGGGCCTGTCCGTTGACCCACTTGTCGACGCTGGTGGGGTGTCCGTTGGCGCAGAGGCGGACGTTGTTGCTGGCGTACTGCTCGCACTTGGCGTACTGGGTGAAGTAGACGTCGCGCTGGGTGAAGGGGCGGCCGGGGTACTTGGTGGTGGCGCCGGGGACGATCTCGTAGGAGCGGGGGTGGCCGTCCTTGTTCTTGCCGGTGGTGCTGACGACGCGCCACCAGCGCATGTTCTTGGCGTCTCCGGCGAGTTCCTTGGTGACGGCGGTGCGGGTGGTCTTGTTGGTGGGGGCCTGGGCTCCGGCGCGGGGCGGGCTGACCTTCGAGTCGTACTGCTCGACCTTGTTCTTGCCGCCGTCGATGCCGAAGTCGAGTCGCCAGAAGACGTTGTGACTGTGGCTGGTGGCATAGGACTTGGCGCCCTTGCCGATGGGCCAGCCGCGGCCGTCCCCGGCGTCGTAGTCGAAGGGCGAGAGGCTGCCGGTGGCGCCGACGTTCATGGAGAGGGTGCCGTCGTCGGCGAAGCGCCACTCGGTGATGTACTCGTACCAGCCGACCTTGTTGACGGTGTAGGCGAGCAGGTCCTTGCCCTGGGACTGGTAGACCTTCCCGGAGTCGGTCTGCATCCGGTAGGCGTGGCCGCGGGCGCGGGTGGTGGTGCACAGGCCCTTGACGTCGGGGCTGGTGGAGTAGAGGGGGTCGCGGACCTTCACGGTGCGCAGGGTGCCGCCGGGGCATTCGGCGGGTGTCATGTTGACCAGGCCGGAGCCGAAGTTGTAGTCGGTGATGTCGTTGTACTCGTTGGTGCCGTCGTCGTAGGGCACGTGGATCTGGGCGATCTTGGCGCTGTTGAGGACCTTGACGGGCTTGGCCTCGCCGGGCGGCTGGTAGGAGATCTTCTCCAGGATCAGCCCGGACTTGGACTCCCAGCGCCAGCACATCCGCCAGGTGGTGCCATTGGCGAGTTTCTGCTGGATGCGGTAGGCGGCGGCGCAGTCGGCGGCGGGCGCGGGGGCGGCCTTCGGCTGGGCGACGGCCGCGCCGGAGCCGGTGGCGGAGGCGCCCGCGGCGAGCGCCACGACGGAGAGGCCGAGGGCCGCGCCCTTGCGGACGCGGGACGTTCGGGTCACACGCATGAGGACTTGACTCCCTGCGGATCGGGACGGCCGGCGCGTCCGTGGGGACCACCGGCCGAAGGACGAGAGGCGTTGGGCGAAGAGCGCCGGACGTCGGACAGCGGATGTCGGATGTCGGAGAACCGGCGCGGCCGGACGGCGGAGGCTCGGGGGCGCTCCGCCGTGGCGGCGGCGGTGGCGGCTCAGCGGGTGAGCGAGGCCACCTTGCGGGTGCTGAGGTCGATCACCAGGGAACGGGTGTCGATCCAGGGCCCGTTCTTCACCTTCAGCAGCAGCCGCACGCAGCGGTGGGTGCCGCACTGGTCGAAGGCGGCGGGCTGGGCGCCCTTCACCGCGCGGTAGACCAGGCTGGACAGCTGGAGCTGGTCCGGCGAGGTGAGCGGCTTGCCGGTGGCGTCCTGGTAGTCGGCGCGCAGTCCGGCGCCGAGCGGGTCGGCGATGAGCAGTTTCGCCGCCTCGGTGTTCTCGTCCTTGCTCAGCGGCGGCTGGACGCCGCGGCCGCTGCGGGTGTCCTCGACCTTGCCGGTGTCGAGGTTGACGGTCCGGCTGACGAGGGTGTCGTCGGTGTAGTCGTAGTACGTCACCTCGGCGCGGCGGGGCGCGGCGGGGTCGTCGATCTCGTCGGTGTCGGGCTCGGCGAGGTCGACGGAGAGGGTCTGCGGGCCGTGGTCGCCCTCGACGTCCTCGGCGGACCGCATCAGGGTCCGGTCGGCGGCGATGCGCTCGACGCGGGCGATCTCGTCGTCGGTGAGCGGGTCGCGGCCCTTCCCCTTGGCGCCCTCGGCGGGTGCCGCGGCGACGACGCCGGGTCCCACCGCGCCGGTGCCGTCCGTCCCGGAACCGTCGGCGCCGGTGCCGTCCGTCCTGGCCTGCCCCTGTCCGGCGGCGGCGGAGCCCGCGCCGCCGCTCCCGTTGCCGTTCCCCTCGGCTCCTGCCGTGCCCGGCAGGGTGATCGCGATCATCGCGGCCGTGGCCGCCGTCGCTATCGCCGCTCCCGCCACCACTTTGCCCAGGTGGCGTCGCACTGTCGTGCGCACATCATCCCCCTACTCCCCCTGATCCCCGGGAGTACGTCTCTGCCCCACTGGTTCGGCGTACGCATGGTCGGGCGTACGCACTGGTCGAGGGGTAAGAGGGACGTAAGTCGCAGGGGGTTCCATCACTTTCCGGGAGACTCGGAGTGAAGGCGCCCCCGGCGAGCCGAGACACCTGGAAGAGTCGTGTCCATGCAGGTCTGGCCTGGAGAGGCATACCCCCTCGGCGCCACGTACGACGGCGCCGGTACGAACTTCGCGGTCTTCACGGAGGCCGCGGACCGAGTAGAGCTGTGTCTGCTGCACGACGACGGCTCGGAGACGGCGGTGGAGCTCCGCGAGAGCGACGCGTTCGTCCGGCACGCGTACCTGCCGGGCATCATGCCGGGGCAGCGGTACGGGTTCCGCGTGCACGGCCCCTACGCACCCGAGCGGGGGCAGCGCTGCAATTCGGCGAAGCTGCTCCTCGACCCGTACGCGAAGGCGGTCAGCGGGTCGGTGAGCTGGGGCGAGGAGGTGTACGGCTACCACTTCGGTTCCCCCGAGAAGCGCAACGACCTCGACTCGGCGCCGCACACCATGTCCTCGGTCGTGGTGAACCCCTACTTCGACTGGGGCGACGACCGGCGCCCGCGCACCGAGTACCACCGCACGGTGCTCTACGAGGCCCATGTGAAGGGCCTCACGATGCGCCATCCGGCGCTGCCCGAGGAGCTGCGCGGGACCTACGCGGCTCTCGCCCACCCGGCGATCATCGAACACCTGACCGAACTCGGCGTGACGGCGCTGGAGCTGATGCCGGTGCACCAGTTCGTCAACGATCACCGTCTGGTCGACATGGGCCTCACCAACTACTGGGGCTACAACACCATCGGCTTCTTCGCCCCGCACAACGCCTACGCCTCCTGGGGCGACCGCGGGCAGCAGGTGCTGGAGTTCAAGTCGGCGGTGCGGGCGCTGCACGAGGCGGGGATCGAGGTCATCCTCGACGTGGTCTACAACCACACCGCCGAGGGCAACCACCTGGGCCCCACGCTGTCCTTCCGGGGCATCGACAACGCCCAGTACTACCGGCTCACCGACGACCCCCGGTACTACATGGACACCACGGGCACCGGGAACTCGCTGCTGATGCGGTCCCCGCACGTCCTCCAGATGATCATGGACTCGCTGCGCTACTGGGTCCTGGACATGCACGTGGACGGGTTCCGCTTCGATCTCGCGGCGACGCTGGCCCGCCAGTTCCACGAGGTGGACCGGCTGTCGTCGTTCTTCGACCTGGTGCAGCAGGACCCGGTCGTCTCCCAGGTGAAGCTGATCGCCGAACCGTGGGACGTCGGCGAGGGCGGCTACCAGGTGGGCAACTTCCCGCCGCTGTGGACGGAGTGGAACGGCAAGTACCGCGACACCGTACGGGACCTGTGGCGGGGCGAGCCGCGCACGCTCGCGGAGTTCGCCTCCCGGCTGACCGGCTCGTCCGACCTGTACCAGGACGACGGCCGCCGCCCGCTGGCCTCGATCAACTTCGTGACCTGCCACGACGGCTTCACCCTGCACGACCTGACGGCGTACAACGAGAAGCACAACGCCGCCAACGGCGAGGACAACCGGGACGGCGAGAGCCACAACCGGTCCTGGAACTGCGGGGTCGAGGGCGACACCGACGATCCCGAGGTGCTGGCCCTGCGCGCCCGCCAGGCGCGCAACTTCCTCGCCACGCTGATGCTGTCCCAGGGCGTGCCGATGATCAGTCACGGCGACGAGGTGGGGCGCACCCAGCGCGGCAACAACAACGCCTACTGCCAGGACAGCGAACTGGCCTGGGTGCGGTGGCCGGACCCGGCCGAGGGGTCCGGCGGGGGCGGCGACCTGCTGGCGTTCACCCGTGCGGTGGTGCGGCTGCGCAAGGAGCATCCCGTGTTCCGCAGGCGCCGCTTCTTCCACGGGCGGCCGGTGGAGGGCACCCACGACGACCTCTCCGACATCGCCTGGTTCACCCCCGAGGGCAAGGAGATGGCGCAGCGGGACTGGGACACGGCACCGGCGTCGGCGCTGACCGTGTTCCTCAACGGCAACGCGATCTCCGAGCCGGGGGCGCGCGGGGAGCGGATCACCGACGACTCGTTCCTGCTGATGTTCAACGCGTCCCCGGAGTCCCTGGAGTTCGTGGTGCCCGTCGACCACGGACGGCAGTGGCAGGTGGTCGTCGACACCGCCGACCTGTCGGACGCCGCCGACCCCGAGGCGCTGGTGCGCGGCGAGGGCCGGAAGGTCGCCGCCGGGGACCGGCTGACCCTGGTGGACCGGAGCATGACGGTGCTGCGCCGACCGGCGTAGCCACCGCGAGCGGGCCGCCGTGCGGGCCGGGCGCCGAGGCCCGCACGGCGGCCTGTCGGCGTGCGGGATGAGACGAACGGGGGCGGGGCGGGTACGTAGGTCTGCATGACCTCTGCTGCGCGCTCCGCCCCCGTCGTGCCCACGGCCACCTACCGGCTCCAGCTCCAGCCCGGGTTCCCGTTCGCGGCCGCGGCGGACGCCGTGCCGTACCTGGCCTCGCTCGGCGTGTCCCACCTGCACCTCTCCCCCGTCCTGGAGGCGGTCCCCGGCTCCTCGCACGGCTACGACGTGACCGACCACGCGCGCGTGCGCGAGGAGCTGGGCGGCGAGGAGGGGCTGCGCGCGCTGGCGGCCACCGCGCGCGAGCACGGCCTCGGCCTCGTCGTCGACATCGTGCCGAACCACATGGCCATGGCGCCGCGCCACAACCACGCCCTGTGGGAGGTGCTGCGCGAGGGCCCCGGATCGCCGTACGCGCGCTGGTTCGACGTCGACTGGGAGGCGGGCGGCGGGCAGGTGCTGGTGCCCGTCCTGGGCGGACCGGTCGGGGAGGTGCTGGGCGACCTGCGGGTCGACGGGGACGTCCTGCGCTACCACGACCACGTGTTCCCGCTCCGCGCGGGCACGGAGGGCCTGCCGCTGCCGGAGCTGCTGGACGCGCAGTGGTACCGGCCGGTGTGGTGGCGGCTGGCCCGGACCGAGCTGAACTACCGCCGGTTCTTCAGCATCTCGGAGCTGATCGGGGTGCGGGTGGAGGACCCGGAGGTCTTCGACGCCACCCACGGTACGATCCTGCGGCTGCTGCGCGAGGGCGTGATCGACGGGCTGCGGATCGACCACCCGGACGGGCTGGCCGACCCGGACGGCTATCTGGCGCGGCTGCACGAGGCGAGCGGCGGCCGGTGGACGGTGGTGGAGAAGATCCTCGCGGCCGAGGAGCGGCTGCCCGACTCCTGGCCGGTGGCGGGCACCACCGGCTACGACGCCCTGCGCCGGATCGACGGCCTGTTCACCGACCCGGCGGGCGCGGCGGAGCTGGTGGAGCTGTACCGGGGCTTCGCGGCCCCGCAGACCGACCGCGGCGGCGACTGGGCGGCGACCGAGCGGCGGGCCGCTTACGGGGTGCTGCCGCACGAGCTGGCCGCCGAGCTGGACCGGCTGACCCGCGCCGCCGTGCGCGCCTGCGCCGCCTCCCCGGACCCCGCCCTGCGCGACCGGGCGCCGTGGGCGCTGCGGACGGCGCTGGAGGAGCTGCTGGTGCGGATGGAGGTGTACCGGCCGTACGCCTCGGGGGACGCGGCGGACGTCGTCACCGCCGAGGCCGCCGCGGAGGCGCGCGGCGCGTTCACGGTGCCGGAGGAGGCGGGGGCGGTCGACGTCGTACGGGGGCTGCTGCTCGGGCGGGACCCGCATCCGGCCGCCGTCGAGCTGCGGACCCGGTTCGCGCAGACCTCGTCGGCGCTGCGCGCGAAGGCCGTCGAGGACACCGCGTTCTACCGGTACGTGCCGCTGCCGGCCGCCAACGAGGTCGGCGGCGACCCCGGCCTGCTGGGCGTGACCCCGGAGGACTTCCACGCGTACTGCGCGCGCGTGCAGCGCGACCGGCCGCTGACCGGGACCGTCCTGTCCACCCACGACACCAAGCGCAGCGCCGACGTGCGGGCGGCGCTCGCGGTGCTCACCGAGTGCCCGGGGCGGTGGGCGGAGCTGCTGGAGCTGGTGACGCACACCGAGGAGCGGGTGCCGGACGGGCAGACGGCGTGGGCGGCCTGGCAGACCGTGTTCGGGCTCGGCCCGGCCGACCCGGAGCGGGTGCGGGACGCGCTGCTGAAGCACGTCCGGGAGGCCGGGATGTACACCAGCTGGACGGAGCAGGAGGCGCCGTACGAGGAGGCGGTCGCCGCGTTCCTCGCGGAGGGGCCGTGCGGGGCGCCCGGCGAACGGGTGGCCGCGCTGCGGGAGTCGCTGGAGCCGCACATCCGGGCCAATGTGCTGGGCGCGGCGCTGGTGCACCTCACGATGCCCGGCGTGCCGGACGTCTACCAGGGCACCGAGGGGGAGTACCGGGCGCTGGTCGACCCCGACAACCGCCGTCCCGTGGCGTTCCCGCCCGCCGCGCCCGGTCCCAAGGACGCGGTGACGGCGGCGGCGCTGCGGCTGCGGCGGCGCCGCCCCGACGCGTTCGGCGCGAAGGCCGGCCACCGCCCCCTGCCCGCCGAGGGTCCGACGGCCGCGCACCTCCTGGCGTTCACCCGCTCCGAGGAGACGATCACCGCGGTCACCCGGCTCTCGCTCCGGCTGGCGGAGGCGGGCGGCTGGGCCGACACCCGGCTGCCCCTGCCGCCGGGGACCTGGGCGGACACCCTCGCCCCGGAGCGGGAGTTCACCGGCGCGGTGGCGGCGGCGGACCTCTTCGCGCGGTTGCCGGTGGCGCTGCTGGAGCGGGTGGGGTGAGCCTCGGGCGGTGCTGCGCGGAACGTGCCGTTGCGACCGTTTCGCGGAGGCGGTGACTCCGGTGCGGAGGGGCGTGAGGGGGTCGTGCAAGCGCCCCCCGGAGCCGCCCCACGGGCCTCCTTGACAGGGGTCGGAGTCCGTGGGGTACTGCGGAGGCGAAGGCCGGGCGGACGTGACGGGGGTGAGTCTCCTGCCGGAGCTGCGGTACCCCACGGTGAGCGAACTGACATCCCGCGCAAGGGCGTTGGCGGCGCTCCGACCCGGTCTGTGCGCCCTGCGCCAGGTGGGGGTCTCCCGTGGCGGACGGCCGCTCCACCTGCTGTCCGTGGGGCACGCGCCCCGGACCGTACTGGTCGTCGCGGGCGCGCACGCCAACGAGCCGACCGGCGGGCCCACCCTGCTCGCCGTCGCCGAACGGGTCTTGCACGAGCGGGAGTTGCGGGACGGGACGTCCTGGCACTTCCTGCTCTGCGCGGACCCGGACGGCGCGAGCCTGCACACGACCCCGGCGCCGCGCAGCCTGCTCGACTACCACCTCGGCTTCTTCCGCCCCGCCGGACCCGAGCAGCCCGAGTGGTCCCCGGCCGTCCTGCCGCCGGACCGGCTGCCGCCCGAGACCCGGGCGCTGACCGGCGTCATCGACACGCTGCGGCCCTACCTCCAGGTGACGCTGCACGGCACCGATCTCGGCGGCAGCTGGGTGCAGTTGACCCGTGACATCCCCGGACTGGCCGAGCCGTTCGCCAAGTCGGCCGCGCAGTCCCGCATCCCGGTGGAGACGGGCGCCTCCGACGCGGCGGGCTGGCCCGTCTCCGGGCCCGGCGTGCACGTGATGCCGGAGCCAGGGGTGGGCCTCGCGTACCCGAGCATGCCGGACGACGCCCGGCACAGCACCTGGCACCACGCCCACCGCTACGGCGGCCTCACGGCGGTCGTGGAGGTGCCGATGTGGGCGAGCGACCTCGTGGACGACCCGGCCCCGCACCCCGACCCCGCCGCCGCGATCCGGCGCCTCGCGGTCCGGCTGCGGCGGGACGCGGCCGAGGTGGAGCGCCTCTTCGCGGAGGTGCTCCCCCGGGTGGGCGGGGCGGACGGCCCGCTGCTGCGCGCGGCCCGCTGGGCGCTGGACCTGGTGCCCGGCCTCGCCGCCGACTGGACGGCGCTCTCCCCCGCCGACACGACGATGGCGTACGTCGGCAGCGTCGACGCGTTCGGCCGCCGGCTGCCGCTGCGGGCGGCGGCGATGCTGTGGCGGGTCACCCGCGAGCGGCACGACCGCGCGGCCCCGCGCCTGGAGCACCTGGTCGCGACCTGGAGCCAGTCCTTCGCCGACCGCTTCGGCGCCCGCTGGGTGCCCCTGGAGGACCAGATCGACCACCAGTCCCGCACGGTCCTCGCGGCGGCGCTGCACGCGCGGGAGGGGGCGGCGTAGGGCTGCCCCGGAGCGTCCCTCCCGTGGAGGACGCCCCGGGGCCGCGTACCGCGCCGGTGGTGTCAGAGCATCGGGAAGTCGGGGAGTTCCGCGAGTTCCGGGACCTCTGTCTCGTCGAGGGCGAAGAGGGCGCCCGTCTGGGCGTGCAGCACGCACAGGTTGGAGAAGGTGCGGGTCCAGGAGACCGGGCGGCCGTGCCACTGGCCGGTCGCGCGGGCGGTGACCGGGGCGTGGAGCATGGAGCAGATCGCCTTGCGCGGCGGGATGGCGTCGATGTCGCCGCCCGCCGCGGTGAGGTCGGCGCAGGCCTCGGCGGCGCGGGCGTGGCCCTGGGGCGGGTCGCAGAGCAGCAGGGTGCCGCGGGAGTCGCTGGAGCGGGCGTCGCCGCGGGTGACGGTGAGCTGGAGGCCGCCGCCGGGGAAGAGGTCGCCGGGGAGGGGGGCGGCGGCGTGGGCGGGGACGACGGCGGCGAGGAGGGCGGCCGCGGCGGGCAGGGCGCCCAGGAGGCGCCGGAGGGGGGTGTGCTTCATTCCCGGTGCATCGGCACGGCGGGCGGAGTTCCCCAGTCCGGGTCACCCGATCGTGCGGGTCCGGCGGTCCGGCGCCCGGCGATCCGCAGGGCGGCCAGGCCGTCGGGGTCGAGGCGGAGCAGGAGGTTCCAGGAGGCGTCGGAGGCGGCGCGGGACACGGGGGCGTCCACGCTCGGACAGCGCAGGCGCGGCGGCACAGCGCACCTCCCCCGCGGGCGCCGTACGGTCACCGGAAGTGCCCGGCTTGCACACAGCGAGTCATGACCGGTGAGCCCATTCAACACCGCCCCGTGACCGACGAGTTGATTCAGTCGGGGGCAACGCCCGACGTCGGGCGCTCAGTTGGCGGAGAGACGGAACCCCATCTGGCCGAAGGCGACCTGGTCGCCCTCGCGGACGACGGCGGCGCCGATGACGCGGCGGCCGTTGACGGTGGTGCCGTTGGTGGAGCCGAGGTCGCGCAGGACCCACATCCCGCCCTGGCGGACGAGTTCGGCGTGCACGCGCGAGACGCTCTCGTGGGTCAGCCGCAGCCCGCTCGCCGGGTCGCGGCCGATGCGCAGGGCGTGCGCGGTGCCGGGGTGCGGGAGCAGCAGCTTGGGCATCCGCTCGGCCCGCCAGGCGCGCCGCAGCCGGCCGGGGAAGCCGGAGACCGCCTCGACGGTGCCGAGGAGGGCCCGCGAGAAGCGGCTCTCGCGGGGCAGGTCGGCGGTGAGGGCGGCCAGTTCGTCGGTGCGGCGGGCGACGAGCGCCAGTTCCATGCGGCGGATGAACGTGTCGTGGGAGAGACGGCCGTTGGCGACACCGTCACGGAGCACCTTCAGCGCCTGGTCGCGCTGCGCGTCGGACAGCCGCGCGGGGTACGTGTTGAACTCGAAGGACGATGTCACGCTCGTGATTGTCGGTCAGTGAACCCCGGAGTGTCCAGAAAACGGGGGAAGGGCGGCGCCGGGCGCGTGGGGGGCGCACCGGGGCGGGGACCCGCCGGTAAGGAGGTGTTCCCCCGGCGGACGGGCGGTGTGTACCGCAGGATGAGGCGGAGTGCGTCACGGTGAGCGGACCGGCCGTCACGGTGAGCGGGCGGCACGTCCCGCGGACCGGCGGCGGACGGCCGCGGGCCGTGGCGGGCGGCCGTGGAGCGACGGCTGGGAGCGACGGCAGTGGACCGGCGACAGTGGACCGACGAAGGGGATGCGTCCGTGCAGTTCGAGGTGTGGGCACCGCAGGCCGATCGGGTGACGCTCCGGTGCGGGGACGCCACGTATCCGATGGAGCGCGATCCGGAGCGGCCGGGCTGGTGGGCCGGGGAGGCGGAGGCGGGTGACGGCACGCGGTACGGGTTCGCGGTGGACGACGGTCCGGTGCTGCCGGACCCGCGCTCGCGCCGCCAGCCGGACGGGCCGGACGGGCTGAGCGCGGTCGTCGACCACGGCCGGTACGCGTGGCGGGCGGAGGGGGCCGGTCCGCCGCTGCCGGGGGCGGTGCTGTACGAGCTGCACGTCGGCACGTACACCCCCGAGGGCACCCTGGACGCCGCCGCCGACCGGCTCGGCCATCTCGTCGAACTCGGTATCACACACGTGGAGTTGATGCCGCTGTGCCCGTTCCCCGGCCGTAACGGCTGGGGGTACGAGGGGGTGTCGCTGTGGGCGGTGCACGAACCGTACGGCGGGCCGGAGGCGTTGAAGCGGTTCGTGGACCGGGCGCACGAGCGGGGGCTCGGCGTGGTCCTGGACGTGGTGCACAACCACCTCGGCCCGTCCGGGAACTACCTGCCCGCGTTCGGCCCGTACTTCACGGACACGCATCACACGCCGTGGGGTTCGGCCGTCAACCTGGACGCGCCCGGTTCGGACGAGGTGCGGGCGTTCCTGCTGGGCAGCGCGCTGGCCTGGCTGCGGGACTACCGGATCGACGGGCTGCGGCTGGACGCGGTGCACGCGCTGGCCGACACGCGCGCGTACCCGTTCCTGGAGGAGCTGGCGGAGTCGGTGGACGCGCTGGCCGCCGAGACCGGCCGGCCGCTGTTCCTGATCGCCGAGTCCGACCTCAACGACCCGCGGGTGATCACCCCGCGCGAGCGGGGCGGGCTCGGGCTGCACGCGCAGTGGAACGACGACTTCCACCACGCGTTGCACACCGCGCTGACGGGCGAGTCCCAGGGCTACTACGCCGACTTCGCGCGCGACCCGTTCGAGGCGATCGCCCGGACCCTCACCGGCGGCTACTTCCACGACGGCACGTACTCCAGCTTCCGGGGCCGCCACCACGGACGGCCGCTGGACCGGGCCCGCACGCCCGCGCACCGGCTGCTCGGCTACAGCCAGACCCACGACCAGATCGGCAACCGCGCCCAGGGCGACCGGCTCTCCGCGTCGCTCTCCCCCGGCCTGCTGGCCTGCGCGGCGGCACTGACGCTGACCGGACCGTTCACGCCGATGCTGTTCATGGGGGAGGAATGGGCGGCGGGCACCCCGTGGCAGTTCTTCACCGACCACACCGACCCCGAACTGGCGGAGGCCGTACGGCGGGGCAGGCGGCGGGAGTTCGCGGCGCACGGGTGGGCGGAGGAGGACGTGCCCGACCCGCAGGACCCGGCGACCCGCGACCGCTCCTGCCTGGACTGGTCCGAGCCGGAGCGCGAGCCGCACGCGCGGGTGCTGGCCTGGTACCGCGCCCTGATCGCGCTGCGCCACGCCCACCCGGACCTCACCGATCCCGACCTCGCCGACCTCCGGGTCGCCCACGACTCCGGGGCGCGCTGGCTGGCGTTCCGCCGGGGCGACGTCCGGGTCGTCGTCAACCTCGGCAAGGAGGCCGCGGCGATCCCCCTGGGCACCCGCCCGGCCCGCGTCCTGGCCGCCTGGGACGACATCCCCGTCCCCGGCCCGGACGGCCTCCTGCACGTGCCCGGGGAGTCCTGCGTGGTGCTGGAACAGGAGTGAGCGCGGGGCACCCCGCCCCGGCGTCCGGGCGACGGCGGCGCCGCTGCCCGGACGGTGCCGGGATGCCCGGCTAGGGCGCGTGCGGGGCGTCGTCGCGCAGTTCGGTGACCCGTTCCAGCAGGATCGTCTCCCAGGCGCGGGTGAGCTGGGTGTGCAGCAGGGGCGGCGGCTCGCCGGGCCCGCCCGCGCGGCCGGACCCGCCCTCCAGGTAGCGGGCGAGGCGTACGACGGTGTCGCAGCGGGCCAGCCACAGGCCGCGCAGACAGGGGCGGGCGCCGTATCCGGCGAGGGTCGCGGCGCGGACGGCGGCGCCGGAGCCGACGGCGAGGGCGAGCCCGGCGATGTCCTCCGCCGGGTCGCCGACGCTCGCGCGGCCCCAGCCGAGGACGCCCCGGACCCGGCCGTCGGGGCCGACGACGAGGTGGTCGCCGCGCAGGGAGTGGTGGACGAGGACGGCGGTGTGCGGCTGGGCGGCGAGCTGGGCCGCGCCGGGCGGGGTGAGCTGGTGCAGCCGGGTGGGGTCGAACTCGTCGGCGGCGGCCAGCGGCACGGAGGCGGCGACGGCCATGCGGCGCAGCGCCTCCAGGGAGCGCGGGGCGGTGCGGGGCACGCCGAGCGCCTCGGCCTGCCGGGCGGGGACGTCGCGCAGGCCGCCGAGGAGCCCGGCGAGGTCGGCCTCGCCTACGGCGGACACGTCGTGGTCCTCGGCGGTGCCGCCGGGCAGCCTCAGGTCCAGAGTGTGGGCGAGGCCCGGGGACCAGTCGCCGTGCGCGACGCTGCCCGGGATGGGGACCGGCAGGCAGGGGCGGGCCAGGTCGCGCAGGCGCAGCTCGCGGCGGAGCCGGGCGGTGCCGTCGCGGTCGGTGGCGAGCCGCAGCACGTGGCGGGAGCCGATCCACCAGGTGCTGCCGGGCCGGGCCGTCCCGGCGACGGGCCGCACCTCCGGGCCCGCGCCGTCGCGGTCGCCCTCCCCCAGCAGGGCGCGCACCAGTCGGCGGACGGTGTCCGCGGTGGGGGTCGGTGCCTGGGTCATGGTCGCGCCGTTGCCGTTCGGGGAGAGGGGCGGATACGTCGGCGGCAGCCGCGGGGCGGGGTCGTCCCGCGCGGGCGCCCGGTCACTCCACGACGACCATCTCGCGGGTGGTGGTGTTGAGGCGGCGCCCGCCGTCCTCGGTGACCGTCACGATGTCCTCGATGCGCACCCCGAACCGGCCGGGCAGGTAGACGCCGGGTTCCACGGAGAAGCACATGCCGGGCACGAGGGGCAGCTCCTCTCCCTCGATCATGTACGGCGGCTCGTGGGTGGTGACGCCGATGCCGTGGCCGGTGCGGTGGATGAAGTACTCCGCGTACCCGGCGTCGGCGATGACCGCGCGGGCGGCCCGGTCGACGTCCTGGCAGGCCGCGCCCGGCCGGACGGCCCGGAACCCGGCCTCCTGGGCGGCGCGGACCACGTCGTGGACGTGGCGCTCCTCGTCGGTGGGTTCGCCGACGTGCACGGTGCGGGAGGTGTCGGAGCCGTAGCCGTCCTTGAGACCGCCGAAGTCGAGGACGACCATGTCGCCGCGCTCGATGACGCGGTCGCCGACCTCGTGGTGCGGGTTGGCCCCGTTGGGGCCGGAGGCGACGATGGTGAAGTCGACCTGGGAGTGGCCGAAGCGGCGCAGCAGCGCGGCCAGGTCGGCGCCGACCTCGGTCTCCCGGCGGCCCGCGAACGGCACCCGGCGGATCTCCTCGAACGCCGCGTCGGCGGCGGCCCCGGCGGCGGCCATCAGCTCCAGTTCGGCCGGGTCCTTCACCGCGCGCAGCATGGGCAGGGCCTCGGTGAGCGCGGTGCAGGAGGTGCCGGGCAGGGTGCGCTGGAGGGCGAGCAGGTGCATCGCCCAGGCGTTGTCGCTGACGCCGAACCGGTGGCCGCCGGGCAGGTGGGCGGCGGTGAGGGCGTAGGGGTCCTGGCCGTCGGTCCAGTCGGCGAGGGTGAGGGCCGGGGCGGCGGTGGACTTCGCCGCGTCGGGCGCCTCCAGGGCGGGCACGACGAGCACCGGGTCGCGGTCCGGGGCCAGCACCAGCAGGGTGAGCCGCTCGGTGGGCGGCGGCGCGTACCCCGTGAGCCACACGAGGTCCGGGCCGGGCGCCACCAGCAGCCCGTCCAGCCCGGCGTCCCCGGCGGCCCGCGCGGCCCGCCGCATCCGGTCCCGGTGGTCCCCGGCACTGAACCCCACGGACCTGCTGCCGCTCATCCGGGCCTCCCTGGAGCAATGTGGCGACGACACTGTGCCTACGGCAGCATCCTGCCCGGTCGCGGGGGGCGGCGCGACCCCGTGGACGGGACGGGGGGCGCGCCTTGCACGGGTCCGGTGCCGCGACCGGTGCCGGGCGGGTCGGGCACGCCCGGTACGGGCCGCTACGTCACCACTCCGGGTACGACGGTCAGCTGGCGGTAGCCGCCGCTCGGGTGGCGGACGGTCAAGGTGGTGCGGGTGCCGGGGGTGGTGCGGTCGACGGCGTGGGCGAGGTCGGTGGCGGAGTCGACGCGGTGGGGGCCGAAGGTGAGGACGATGTCGCCGCGTCGCAGGCCCGCGGTGCGGCCGGGGCCGGGGTCGTGGACGGCGACGATCTCGGCGCCCGCCTTCGCCGCGTCCACCACCTCCAGGCCGAGGGTGGCGCGCGGCGACGGGGCGGGCAGGGCGGCGGCGGCCGGGACCTGTGCCGGGGCGGGCGGGGTCAGGCCGACGCGCTGGTAGAGGCCGGCCAGTGCGGGGGTGCCGACGAGGGCGGTGCCGACGGCGCCGACGCCGATGCCGCAGAGCACCAGGACCGTGGCGAGGCAGCCGCCGAGGAGCAGGGTCGTCAGGCGGCGGCCCCGGCGGCGGGCGGCGTGCGGGCGCCGGGGGCCGACGGCGGGGGTGGGTTCCTGGCCGGGCAGGGGCTTGGGACGTAACGCGGTCTGTTCCATGGATCGCCTCCGGAGGGTGCCTACCCGGGCGGCCGGAGGGCCACGAGCCACGAACGAGTGAGACTGCCGGGGGCCCGGACGCGGTACGCGCCGGGTCCCCGGCCGGGTCTCAGCCGAGGCTCAGGGACGGGACCGCCGGCAGGAGCGTGGCCGTGGGGGCGCGGTCCGGGAGGAAGCCGTGGGCGCGTCCGCCGAGCCACTCGGCCTTGTAACGGTCCACCTCGCGGTGCCAGTTGAGGATTCCGGCGAGCCAGTTCTCCAGGTCGGTCACGTACCGGCCCATCGCCGCGCGCGCCTCGTCCGACAGGTCGAAGTCGTCGTAGAGGACGGGCAGTTCGTGGGCGGTGACGTGCTCGAACTGCTGCATGCGCTGGGTCATGAGGTCGTGGACGATGCCGAGGCCGGTCGGGTAGTCGCAGCCGAAGAAGTTCTGCACGACGAGGATCGCGTTGTGGATCTCGCCCTCGTACTCGATCTCCTTCTGGTACGAGAAGACGTCGTTGAGGAGGCAGGCGTAGTCGATGGCCGCGTTCTCCAGGGAGCGCACTGGTCCGCTGGCGTACACCTCGGGCGGGATCGCGGGCCCGTGGCCCATCCGGCACATGCTGAGGGTGAGGTCGGAGCCGAAGGTGGCGCGGCGCATCTCCAGGTAGTCGACCGGGTCGGGGACGCGGTTCTGGATCTGGTTGGCCAGCTCCCACACCCAGCTCTCGGTCATCGCGTCGACCGCGGTGCGCAGGGTGCGCCGCTGCTCGGGCGTCATCCCGGCGGTAGTGAGCGCCCAGAGGTCGATCAGGCCGCGTTCCATGGCGTTGGCGGGGACGACGGGCGCCTCGTCGCCGTCGGGGTCCAGGGGCATGCAGGCGGAGAGCCGGGCGGTGGTGAGGCGGGCGGCGGCGAGGTCGCGCCGGTGGCCGTAGACGAGGGGGTAGTAGTCGTCGCCGTAGGTGCCCCAGGCGAGCCAGCGGGAGCTGAGGTCGAGCTGGTCGGGGGTGGCGTCGGGGTCGAGTCCGGCCGAGCACAGGGGGAGGTCGTAGGCGGCGAGTTTGTCCTCGTCCCAGACGCCCTCCTCCAGGATGCCCGTGCGGTGCGTCCACTCCAGCAGCCGGGTGCGGGCGCCCTCCAGGTGGGGGCTCAGCTCGACCTGGAACGGCATGTGGAAGTCGGGCAGCAGGGAGGGGCCGACCTTCTGGAACGGCACGTGCGTGTAGGCGCGCAGACGTTCGGCGGCGGCGGAGGCGAGGAGGGCGCCGACGTCGGCCGCGGAGGTGCCGGGGCCGGTGAGCTTCTGCCAGGAGGGCTGCGGGGCGGCGCCCTTGTTCATGTAGCGGCTGGAGCGCAGGTGCCATTCGTGGCCGCCGGACTGCCAGTCCTGGAGTCCCTTGGTGTAGGCGGCGACGGCGGCGATCTCGTCGGGCCGCAGGCCCTGTTCGAGGGCGACGGCGGGGACCTCGGTGAGCGCGGTGTGCTCGAACTGGTGGAGGCGGGAGGTGAGGATGTCGTTGACGGTCTCGGCGGCCTCCTGGGTGGAGCAGCCGAAGAACTTCTCCAACACCAGGACGCCGTTGCTGAGTTCGCCCTCGTCCTCGACCTCGCGCTGGTAGGAGAAGAGGTCGTTGCGGAGGTGGACGCCGTCGGAGAAGGTCTCCATCAGCACCCGCAGCGGCCTCGACTCGGCCACGGAGGCGGGGACTTCGGCGGTGGCGTACTCGACGAGCCCGGCCGACCAGGGGGCGCCGCCGACCTTGCGGCGCATCTCGATGTACTCGACGGGGTTGGCGACCCGCCCCTCGTTGATGTTGGACAGCTCCCACATCGACTCGTTGAGCAGGTGCTCGGTGGCGACGGCGAAGCGGCGCCGCCAGTCCGCGGACATCGCGGGCACCGTGCGCGTCCACAGGTCGGCGAGCCCGGCCTCGACCGGGTTCTCCGGCGCGGGCATCGGCGTCGACGGGTCGAGCGGCATGAACAGCGGGAGCCGGTCGAGGTGCGCCTTGCCCGCGGCGCGGTCCGGGGTGCGCTTGAACATGTCGAGGAAGTGGTCGTCGAAGAAGAACACCCACACGTACCAGTCGGTGATCAGCGACAGGGCGGGTCCGTCGCAGTCGGGGTGGGTGTAGGCGCAGAGCAGGCCGTAGTCGTGCGCGTCGAGGTCGGCCTGCTCCCAGATCCCGGACCCCTCCAGCATGCCCATCTCGCGTGCCCACTGCGTCGAGTGGGCGCGGGCCTCGTCGACGTGCGGGTTGAGCCGCGCGGGATACGGCATGTAGAAGTGCGGGAGTTCGAACGGCTGGGTCATGGCCGGGCCCTACCCGCGGCCCTCAAGGCCCATCCGCGGCGCGGCACATGATCACACCATCGCGTGAATCCGGGTCGAATCCTTGCGGATCGGGTGACGTCCGGCGCCACCGCGGGGCCCCCGAACGGCGCCGAAGAGGACGCCGTCGGGTGGCGTGGGCGGACGGTCGGTCCCTCAGGTCCGGACCTGGATCAGCGCGCGGGTGCCGTCCGTGCGCCAGCGCTGTCCCTCGGCGGCGACGAGCGCGGCCTCGGTCCCGGCCGACAGCCCCGTGATCACGTCCGACTTGAGGGTGCGCAGGGTGGCGACGGGGCCGGGGAAGTACGCCGTCGTCCGCGCGAAGGGCGTCGTGGGCGGCCAGCGGCGGTCGCCCACCAGGCGGCGGTAGTTGAGGTCGCCCTTGACGAGGGTGAGGCCGGCGGCGGCGAACTCGGCGCGCAGGTCGGCGGGCATGTCGGCGTACGGCAGGGGCGCGGCGGCGAAGGGGTGGACGCGGACGGCGAGGCGGCCGTCGGCGCTCGCGGCCCACAGGCGGCGCCCGTGGTCGGCGGCGGCGCCCGGCGCGGCGGTCAGGCGGCGCAGGGCATCGACGACGTCGGTGGTCGTGGCGTCGGAGACGTAGTACGGGTACGGCTTGACGTACAGGACGACGCGGGCGGCGAGGCCGTGGGTGAGCAGGTGGTCGGCGAGGAGCAGGTCGGGGACGAGTTCGCGGCCCGCGTTGTCGGCGACCAGGCACACCGTGCCGGTGGCCGCGCCGGGCGCGGCGAGCAGCGCCCACAGGGTGTCGCTGTCGTCGGCGACGAGCGCGGGGACGGCGGCCCGTTCGTGGGCGTCGGCGTCGGAGAGGCGGAAGCCGAGGTCGGCGCGGTTGCCCCAGAGGGAGCCGTGCAGCAGTGCCCGGCCGCGCTCCGCCGGGGTGCGGTCGGCGAGGGCGTCGAGCGCGGCGAGTTCCTCGTCGGTCTCGGGGCTGTCCAGTTCGGCCTGCTTGAAGGGGCGGAAGGGGTCGATGCCCTGCCAGGGGCCGCCGTCCGTGAAATAGCCGACCGCTTGCAGGAGTTGCCGGTAGAAGTAGCTCTCCGACCACAGCCACGGCACGTCGGACCAGGACCGGCCCACGGCGGTGTCGAGGCCCCAGGTGTGCCAGCGGGCCCGGTCGGGGGCGTCGTCGGGAAGGTCCTCGATGACGCCTTCCGCGCAGTTCGCCAGGAGCGCGTCGAGGGCGCGCCGCACGTCGGGCCCGTACGGGAAGGCGTCCGCGACCTGCCGGACGATCGCGGGGTGCCGCTCGGCCAGTACGCCGTGGGGGAAGGAGCCGGGCTCGTTCCCGAGGAGCACGGGAGGCGGGGCGGGGGCGGCGGGCGGTGCGGGGTCGGCAGGTGCGGGCGGGCCGGGGGTGTCGGGCATGCCGGTCACGCTATCGCGGGGGCGCGCCGCTCCCCCGCCTCCGCCCCGGCGGCCCTGCCGACGCACCGGACGCCCCCGCCGCGGCCCCGGGCACGCGCGCGGCCCCGGGCGCCCCGCCCGCGCGTCGTCCGGTTCCCCGTCGTACGCCGCTACATCGTCGCCATGACCTCCCGTTCCAGGCGGGCCGCGAGGCTGAGGTAGCGGGGGCGGCGCGGGACCGGGACCAGGCCGCGGATGAGGACCACCCACATTTCGGCCATCCGGCGCGGCAGCCGTGCGCTGGGCTCGCGGGAGCGGCCCACCACGCGGGTGCCGACGAAGAAGCAGACCAGCGAGTGGGCGACGACGTCCACGTCGACGTCCGGATGGATGTCGGACTCGCGGACGGCGGCGACCAGGCGGCGGGTGATGAGGTCCATCCACTCGGTGAAGGGATGCGGCACCGGCGCGCGCACGGGCACGCCTCCGGTGGCCAGCCGCAGCCCCGCGCGGGCGATCGGTCCCTCGACCGACAGCCGGGTGAGGCCGAAGGTCAGGCGCATCACGGCTTCGAGCGAGGCGCAGCCCCGCTCGTCTATCTCCCCGGCGACGCGGCGTGAGGCCTGCGACTGGAGCTCCATGATGGCGTGCGCCAGATCTTCCTTGGCCGCGAAGTGGAAGTAGAGCGCGCCCTTGGTGACATGGGCGTGCTCGACGATGTCGCTCAGGCTGGTCGACTCGTAGCCGTGCCGGTCGAACAGGTCGGCTGCGGCCGTGATGATCGTCGCGCGGGTCTGTTCCGCGCGTAACTGCCTCACCATCGACTGACTCCTGGGGCCTAAAGAGAACGGGTCATGCCGTTTGTTTCTCACCCCCAGTAAACAACAGTTCACGGAAGGGCGGTACCGACCCGGCATTCGAAGACGGTGGACTCCCCCTGGAGTCCGATGACTTGGACCTCGGTGGCGGAACCGCCCCTGACCTCGATCCAGATGGGGGCGTCCAGCTCGCCGTACCGGTGAAATACGGCGTGGTAGGCCCCTGTTGGGTGCTCGGCGGGCAGGCTGAGCCGGGCCGCCTGGCGGGCGGACTCCAGCAGCAGCATGCCTGGAACATGGTCCAGCGGATGGTCAAAGAAAACGGGGTGTGCGGTATGTACACGGAGCTGCCAGCGGTCCGTCCGGTCCGTCGGCGCCAGGACGACGTCCGTGGGCAGCGCGCGGCCGACGGCCTCGGCGGGGACCCCGTCCGGCACCGGGACGGCGGTCACGGTCTCCGCGGTGCGCCCGCCGCGCAGCCGTCGGTAGACGGGCCCGCTGACGCAGGTGAAGGCCACGTCGGCGGTCGCCACCCGCTTCCCGTCGCGCAGCACGTACGCGGCGTAGCGGGCTCCGGCGGGGCGGCGGCCGCGGTACTGGACGTCGGTGAAGACGAGCTCCACCTCGGGCTCGGCGGGCAGCGGGCCGACGCCCAGACCGTCCGCCTCCGTGTCGACCTGGAACTCCTGGAGGACGAACTGCTGGTCAAGGGGCACGTCGTACTCGGTGTGCGAGATGAGCGTCCCGGCCTGCCGGATCGTCTCCACGACCAGGAGCGGGTCGTAGGCGGTCCAGTCCGGGGACACGTGTAATCCGTGCGCGCGCGGCCACTGCGCGGAGACCGTGAACCGGTCGTCGCCGGTGCGCCGCCAGTCGGTCAGGAACGTCTCCGCGACGGCGGCGCGGTGCACGAGCTGGCGCGGCACAGTCGCGGTCAGGGACGGGGCTCCGGCGAACTGCCGCGATCGAGTCATCTCTTGCTCCCTACGGTCCCCGAAGGCGACGGCCGACGTCGGACCCGCACTCCGGTGAGCGTTAGAGTACGAGCCGACCGGTTTGTTTTCAATGCGATCAGTCGACGGCATCCTATGATCGGGCCGGACCCGCGGCGCTCGCGGGGACGGCCGACTCGGTGCCGTGGAGGGGCTCTTATGGCGAAACAGGAGCGCGCGATCAGGACGCGCCGGGCGATCCTGGAAGCCGCCGGTGCGGTCTTCGACGAGCACGGCTACGCGTCCACCACGATCGCCATGGTCCTGGAGCGCGCGGAGGTCACCAAAGGCGCCCTGTACTTCCACTTCGCGTCGAAGGAGTCGCTGGCCCAGGCGGTGCTCGACGAGCAGGTGCCGTTCGGCGCGGTCCCCTCACAGCCCTGCAAGGTGCAGGAGATAGTCGACATGACGTTCGTGGTGGGGCACCGGCTGCTGGGGAACGCCCTGCTGCGCGGCAGTGTGCGGCTGGCGGTGGACCAGGAGACGCCGTCGGGTGTGGACCACGGCGAGCCGTTCCGGCAGTGGGCGCAGCGGCTCACGGGGCTGCTGGAGCTGGCGCGGGAGCGGGGCGAGCTGCTGCCGACGGTGAAGCCGCGGGAGACGGTGGAGCTGCTGGTGGGGTCGTTCACCGGCATACAGCTGATGTCGCGGGCGCTGACCGACCGCGCCGATCTCGCGGACCGGCTGTCGGTGATGTGGGCGCACATCCTGCCCAGCATCGCGGTGCCGGGTCTGCTGCCGGGCCTGGACGCCCGCGCCGACCGGGGCGCCCGGGTGCTCGCGTCGCTGGAGGAGCGGGCGGCGTCGTAGGCGGGTCGGCTCTGCGGGGCCGGCCTCGCGGCCGGGGGCGGGCGCCAGGTGGCCCGCGTGACCGGGACGCCGCCGGGTGGGCGCCGGACGACGGGCGGAAGACGGGCGGCGGGCGGAAGACGGGCGGCGGGCCGGCCGGTGTCCATCCACACCGGCCGACCCGCCCGTTCGTGCCGCGGAGGCGTGCTCCGCGTCGCACTCCGGAGAGTGCCGCGCCCCGGAAGGCGCCGTGCCCTAGAAGGTCAGGTTCCAGCCATTGATCCGGCCGGTGTCCTGGGCGGCGGTGTCCTGCACGCGCAGCTTCCAGGTGCCGTTGGCCGCCTCGGCGGAGGCGTTCACCGAGTAGGTGGTGACGATGTTGTCCGCGGAGTCCGAGGAGCTGGCCGCCTTCAGCCGGTAGGCCGTGCCGTCCGGGGCGATCAGGTCGACGACCAGGTCACCGCGGTAGGTGTGGGTGATGTCCACGCCGACCGGGAGCGCCGAGGGGGCGTTGCCGGTACGGCCGGTCACAGTGATCGGGGACTCGACGGCGGCGCCGTTGTCCGGGATCGCGAGGGCACCGGTGCTGGCGAAGGTGGCGCCGGTGGAGCCGCCGCCGGTGACCGCGGCCACCGTCTTGGCCGCGTCCGCCAGACCCGCGCCGCAGCCGCCGGAGCAGGCGCCGGGCAGCGGACGGGCGTTGGCCTTGATCGCGGACTCGATCTGGGCCGGGGTCAGCGCGGGGTTCGCCGACTTCAGCAGGGCGGCGAGGCCCGCGATGTGCGGGGTGGCCATGCTGGTGCCCTGGTAGTACGTGTAGTTCTCGGCCACCGGCGTCTTGGTGCCGGAGTTCAGCGTCGACAGGATGCCGTTGCCGCTGACGGCGGTCTCGCCGCCGGGCGCCGAGATGTCCACCAGGGAACCGTAGTTGGAGTAGTACGCCTTGGCGCCGGCGCGGTTGGTGGCGGCGACCGAGATCACGTTGGCGCAGTTGCCGGGCGAGTGCCCGGAGACGTTCTCGTCGTCGTTGCCGGACGCGACGACGACGGTGGTGCCGCGGCCGACGGCCGCGTTGATCGCGGTCTGGGTGGCCGAGGTGCACGCGCCGTCGCCGCCGAGGCTCATGTTGATGACCTTGGCCGTGTTGGCGTTGGCGGGCACACCGGAGACGGTGCCGCCGGAGGCCCAGGTGATGGCGTCGATGATGTCGGAGTCGTAGCCGCCGCACTTGCCGAGGACGCGGACCGGGGAGATCTTCGCGCCGTGGGCGATACCGGCGATGCCCTTGCCGTTGCCGGTGGCGGCGGCGATGGTGCCCGCCACGTGGGTGCCGTGCCAGGACGACGGCGCGGCCTTGCGGCCGGTGCCGCAGTCGTTGGCGTTCGACCAGTCGCCCGGGTCGGCCGGGTTGTTGTCGCGGCCGTTGCCGTCGACGGAGACGGCGGTGTCGCCGATGAAGTCGTAGCCCGCGACGATGTTCGCCGCGAGGTCGCTGTGGGTGACGTAGCCGGTGTCGATGACGGCGACGGTGACGCCCGCGCCGGTGGCCTTGGACCAGGCACCGGGGACGTTCATACCGGCCGTGGACTCGAAGAGGTCCCACTGCTTGGTGTACTCGGTGTCGTTCGGGTCGGCCTGCGGCGTGTTGAGGCGGTCCGGGACGACGTAGGCGACCTGCGGGTCGGCCTGGTAGCTGGCCACGACGTCCGCGACGTCGGCGCCGGTGGCCCGCTCGCCGAGGTCGACGAGGGCGGCGCCGGTGCCGAGGCGGCGCGCGAAGTCGACGTCGGTGCCGGTCTGTTCGGCCTTGGCGGCGGCGTCGGCCTCGGCGGCCGGGTTCGACTTCGCCTCGCTGGCACCGGACTTGTAGCCGACGATGAGGCGCTCGGCCGGGGTGCCGGGCGCGGCCTCGGTCTGGGCGGTGGGGACGGTGGGGGCGGTGCTCCGGGGCGCGCCGTCGGGGGCGGCGGCGACCGAGGCGGTCGTGGCGGCGGTGAGGAGGGCCGCGGAGAGGGCGGCGACGGATATGAGGTTCCGTCTGAGGGCAGGGGAGGTACGCAAGGGGCGTGCCTTTCGTCGCCGGCTCCGCGGGGGGCGCGGAGCAGCAGTCGATTCGCTTCTTCATCGAAGCGGCGGGGGGTGAATCGAGCAGACGCGATGGCCGGCCAGGGCGCGGGGCCGGCCCCTGCGGGGTTACCTGTGGGTCGGCTGAGCAGGAACGATAGGCAAAGAAATCGCCAACGGGATACGGGGGAAACCCTCGATCCGGCCGGAACACCCCCCTCGGCGGCCCGAAACGGCGTGCGAATGCCCCGAATTGCCGCGAACGAGCGTGCCGCGGTGGCGCGTTGAACACCCTGGACGACAGGTCCGTACTGAACGGTGAGTCCGTAACCGCGCCTGCCGAGGAGACGTCCCCGATGCGCCGCACGACCCCCAACCGCCCTGGTCCAGACCATGGTTGCCCCGAACGCCGCACCACGGGCGGGACGGCGCCGCGCCTCTCCGGCCCGCGTCTCCCCTCCGCCGACCGCGCGCCGGACGGCGGCGGGTCCCGGCGGCGCGCGCGGCGGGCCGCGGCGCTGTCGGCCGTCGTGCTGGGCCCGCTCCTGCTGGGGTGGTGGGGCGCCGTCCCGGCGCAGGCGCACGGGGCGCCCAGCGATCCGGTCAGCCGGGTGTACGGCTGCTCGCCCGACGGCGGGACGCCGTCCCGGTCCGCGGCCTGCCGGGCGGCGGTCGCCGCCAACGGGGCGCCGTTCACGGCCTGGGACAACCTGCGGGTGCCGGACGTGAACGGCCGGGACCGGCAGGTGATCCCCGACGGGCGGCTGTGCAGCGGCGGTCTCGCGGCCTACCGGGGGCTCGACCTCGCCCGCGCCGACTGGCCCACGACCCGCCTGGCACCGGGCGGGACGCTGCGGATGACGTACGCCTCGACGATCCCGCACACGGGCACGTTCCGGCTGTATCTGACGAAGCCCGGATACGACCCGACCGAGCCGCTGACCTGGTCGGATCTTCCGGAGCGGCCGTTCGCGCAGGTCCGTGACCCGGCGCTGACCGGCGGCGCCTACCGGTTCACGGCGAAGCTGCCCGCCGACCGGACGGGACGTCAGCTCCTGTACGTGGTCTGGCAGAACAGCAGCACGCCGGACACGTACTACTCCTGCGTGGACGTCGAGTTCCCCGGCCGGGCGGCGGGCGCGGCGGCCCCGGCGCCCGCTCCGTCGGCGGCACGGACGACGGCCGCGGCCTCCCCGGCCCCGGCGAGGACCTCGCCGTCCGCGAAGGCGTCGCCGAGCCCGTCCGCGACGGGGACGTCCGCCGCGCCGGACCGGGCGGCGGCCTCCGGGGTGCCCGCCGCGGCGACGCCCGCGAGCACCCCGGTGGCGGCGACCGGCGCCGGTTCCGGTCCGAACACGCCGCTGATCGCGGGCGCCGCCGCGGTGCTGGCCCTCACGGGCGCCGCCGCGCTGTGGACGCGCCTGCGGCGGCGCTGAGCGGGCGCCGCCCACGGCACGCGACAGGCCCTGGGCGGCGCAACCGGCCCCTGGTGCGGGTCAGTTCACGGTGACGGCCGCGCCCGCGTCGTTCACCGGGGCGTACTTGGCGGTGAAGAAGCCGTTGGCGAAACAGAGCGACGAGCCGGACGCCTTGGTGAACTGCTGGTTGGTGAAGGCGATGCTGTTGTCGGTGTTGTCGGCCACGCCGGTCAGACTCGGCGCCCGGTAGACGCAGTTGATGGTGCCGAGCAGGGTGCGCAGCACGACCGTGGTCTGGATGGTCGAGCCCGCCGCCGGGGTGACGGTGAGGGTGCCCGCCGAGGAGACGGCCGCGCCGTAGGGCAGGTTGTTGACGGTGATGCTGTTGACGCCGAGCACGCCGAGGACGTTGGTGGTGCAGCTGCCGAAGGAGTGGGCGGTGAGCGACTCGGTGGCCGTGCCGGGGGCGGTGGGGTTGGCGGTGACGGTGGCGCTGAACCCGGAGGAGGCGCAGGTGACGCCGCTGGTGCCGGTGGCGGTGGAGTAGAGGGTGGCCGTGGTGCCCGCGGCCAGGGACGCGTTGAGGACGGTTCCGACGGCCACGTCACCGTTGACGGTGGTGAGGACCACGGGGCCGGCGGCGGAGGCCGGTCCGGCGGCGGCCACCGCGAACGCGGCGAACGCGGCGGGGACGGCGGCGAGGGCGAGGAGAGGACGACGAGTGCGCATGCGGGTGCCTCGTTTTCTCAAGTGGGGGCGGTGCGAGGGGAGTCGGCGGACGCGTGTGCGTCCGCCGGGGGCCGGCCCGTGACGCCTTCTCCGTACGTGACGGACCGGCCGCGCGGGCGCGCCGGGGCGGGCCGGCAGGGAGGTCCGGCCGTGCGGGACGCCGTGGTGGAGGCGGCAGAAAGCCCGTGCTGGATGCGCGGGCGGCTGTACCCGTACTGAGCTGGAGTCCGGCCGTCGGGGTGCGGCGGCCGGACCGGGTCCGGGAAGGCGCGGCAGGAAGACGCCGCGCTGCGAATCCGGCGCCACGGATTCGGAGTGAGCCACGAGAGTTGTAGACCTGAGATTCCGTCAACGTCAATACAGAGTAGTTAAATTGACGGTCCAACAGATATATGCGAAGAACGCGCGGACGCCCTGCCCACCGGGGTCGCACCGGACGGACACCGTTTTTCCACACCTCCCTTGACCCTGTGGTGTAACCATCGGTAACTTCCGAGAAGGCTACTGCCGCGTAACGAGAAAGCCCTTGCGTCCTCCGGGAGTCCGCGAGGGGTCGTGACCGGCGCCTTCGCCGTCCGCGCCAGGACGACGGGTACGGACAAGAGCCCACCCGCACGACCATCCCCTGGGAGCAGACATGGCCTCGTCCCCGGACGTCACGTCGTCCGCCGAGCACACACCGGACCACCCGCGGCCCGAGAGCCCGCCGCCCGGCGCACCGGACCGGCGCGGCCGGGTCCGGCTGCGCCGGGCGGCCGTGCTGGCGGTGCCCGCGACCGTGGTCGTGGCGGGGCTCGCCGTCCTCACCGCCCAGGGTGCCCTGGGCGTGCAGTTCGCGATCTCCGGCATGCCCTTCGTGGTCACCGCGGACAAGCTGGAGGGCGACGGGTTCGCCCAGTTCGGCTCGTTGGACCACATGATCGAGAACAGCCCCAACGAGGGCGACACCGGCGGCCAGGTCCTCGTCGTCACCTCGGTGGTGAAGTCGGGCAAGCTGACCAACCTGTGCCAGAGCGTCGACCTCGGCGGCGTCCAGCTCGTCCTCACCGCCGGGGACAAGGGAACCAAGGTCGCGGTGGAGAACCTCGCCATCGACTCCGACGACATCACCGGCGACGCGGCGTTCAACAACATCGAGATCGGCCGCGACGCCAGCACCTTCGACAAGGTCGACACCCGCGGCCTGCCCGGTGTCTACGGCCAGCAGGCCGACAAGGTCGTCATCAACAACCTGTACCAGCACAACTACGCCGCCACCGCAGCCGTGTTCAAGCTTCCGGGCCTGCACATGCGGTTCGGGGGCGAGGGCTGCCCGCGGTGAACCGGTTCCGGCGGTGGAGCGCGCGCCGCCCCTTCCCCGGCGGTCTGCTGCTCGCGCTGGGCGGGGCGGAGATCCTGCTGACCATGAAGGCGCCGCTGCCGGTGATCCTGCACATCGGCGCCCAGGGCCTGGCGGGCTATCTGCTGCCGACGCTCATGGTGCTGATCGGCCTGCTGATCCTCTTCAACCCGACGCAGCGTCTCTTCTACTCGATCGTGGGGGTCCTGCTCTCCCTCGGCACCTGGCTCACCTCGAACCTCGGCGGCTTCCTCGTCGGGCTGGTGCTCGGGGTCGTCGGCAGCAGCCTGGCCTTCGGCTGGCTGCCCGACCAGGAGTCGCGCCGCGTCCGGCGCGCACGCCGCCGGGCCGGACGCGCGACGCCCACCGCCGACGCCGAGGACGACGCCGAGGACGACGCGGTGGACGGGAAGGCTGCGGTGGACGAGGGCGGTGCGCCGGAGGGACCGTCGCTGACGAAGGCCCACGGGACCGCCTGAACGCCGAGTGCCCGCCTGAACGGGGCGTGCCCTCCTGAACGGGGCGGGTCTCCGGGCCGGGAGTACCCCGCTACGCCGTCGCCCCCGCCGCCCGCAGGACGGCGACGGTGCCGGGGTGCGGCCCCGCCTCGGCCCACTCCAGCGGGGTACGGCCCGTGCCTCCGTCCTCGCGCAGGCCGGGGTCGGCGCCATGGGCGAGCAGCACGGTGACCGTCCGGGTGTGGCCCCAGCAGGCGGCCGCGCAGAGCGGGGTGCCGTCGGCGCCGGGGCCCGCGCTCTCCGCGTCGGGCGGGGCCCCGGCCGACAGCAGCCGCCGCACCACGGCGGCGTCGCCCTGCACGGCGGCCAGGTAGAGCGGGGTGGTGCCGTCCCGGTCGGGCGCCGCCGGGTCGGCCCCCGCCGCCAGCACGCTGGCCACCAGGCGTCCTTGTCCCCGCAGCACGGCCGTGTGCAGCAGCGGGGCGAGCTTCTTGTGCCGTCTTCGGTTCACGGGCGGGACCCTAGACCCGGACCGCCCCCGCCTGCGCGGGATTTCCCGCCCTGCACCGTCGTCGCGCTCACAACTCCGCGAGCACCGGCAGGAGTTCGGCGGCGGCGAGGACGTCCCCGGTGAGCGGGCGGTCCTCGGTGCCGTCCGGGAGGGCGGCGGCGGCCACCGTGAAGGCGGGCACGTCGGGGCATACCGGGTGCATGCGCAACGCCCGTACGGCGGCGACGAGTTCGCAGGCGAGGACGGTGACGTACGCCTCCGTCGCGCGCAGGGTCTGGCGGGCGGACTGGCCCGCGAAGCTGGCCGCCTCCTCCAGACCGTGGGAGAGGACGGCGTGCCCGGTGGAGGCGGGCGCGGCCCCCGCCCGTACCTCGGCGAGCGCCGAGTGGGACGTGTACTCCAGGATCATCGTGCCCGAGCTGCTGGCCGGGCCGGTGGCGAGGAACGCGGTCAGCCCGGTGAGGGCGGGGTCGCCGAGCGCGGTGAGCCGGGCGGCGGAGAGCTGCGCGGTCTGGAGCAGGGCGAGGTTCGCCGTCTCCAGGGCGAGGCCGAGCGGCGCGGCGAAGAAGCCTCCGTGGTGGTAGGCGGCGGTCCCGCCGGGGTCCATCAGGGGGTTCTCCGAGGGGCAGTTGATCTCCACCTCGACGACCTCGCGCAGCCGGTCGGCGGCGTCGAGGGCGCACCCGTGCACCTGCGGGAAGGCCCGGAAGCCGAACGGGTCCTGGATACGGCGGCCCGGTACGGCGGGCCGGTCGGGCAGCCCGAGCAGCCGCCGTACCTCACCGGCCGCGCGGGCCGCGCCCCGGTACGGCCGCAGGGCGTGCACGGGAGCGGCGTACGCCTCGGCCGCGCCGGACACCGCGGCCAGCGACAGCGCGGCGACGGCGTGCCCGGCCCGCAGCAGCTGTCCCAGCCGGAATCCGGCGAGCGCGGCCTGCCCCAGCGCGAGGGCGTTGCTGCTCAGCAGCGCGAGCGCGTCGCCCGCCCGCAACGTGACGGGCCGGGGCAGGGCCTGCCCGGCGGGGGCCGCCCCCTCCCACGCCCCGGCGGGCGGAGCAACACCCCCGGGCCCAGGCGGAGCAACGCCCCCGGGCCGCTCCCCCACCGGCACGGAGCCGAAGCCGGACGGCGCACCCGGCCGCGCACCCGGCCGCGTACGCGACGCGCCCGCCTCGGGCGGCGCGGCGGGCGACGGTATCGCGCTCAGGGGCGGGGCGGCGGGCGCGGGTATGCCCATCAGCGGTGTCGGGGCGGGCTCGGGGACCCCGGCCGGGGCCGGGCGGCCCGCACCGGACTCGGGGCTCCGGCCGGGCGAGGGCGCCAGGTCCGTGCGGGGCGGGACGTCCGGCGGCATCCCGGAGACACGGGACGGGTCACCGGGCCCTGCGCCCGTACGCGGGGAGTCACCGGACCCGGCAGCCCTGCGCGCCGGCTCGTCAGCCCCCGCCCGCGACACCTCGCCCGGCCCCCCGGCCGTACGCGACGCGCCACCCGGCGGCGCCGCGGCCACCACCACCGGGACTCCCGCGCCGGGGCCGGTGGCGTCCGGGGACGCCGGGAGGACCGCCACGACCGGTGGGGCCGCAGCGGGTGCGGAGGGACCCGGCGAGGGGGCGGCGGCGGGGTGGTCGGCGGTGTACGGGAGCCAGGGGCGTTCGCCGAGGAGGGTGAGGCCGGTCTGGGCGAGGGCGGTCAGGTCGCCGGTGCCGATGCCGCCGTACTCGTTGACGGCGGGGTGGACGCCCAGGCGAAGGGCCTCGGCGAGGGCGTCGACGAAGTCGGGGTGGATGCCGGAGCCACCGGCCAGGAGCTGGTTGACGCGGACCGCGAGCATCGCCCGGACCTGCCGGTCGGGCAGCAGGGCGCCCGCGCCGCCCGCGTGGCTGCGCAGCAGCCGCAGGCCGTGCGCGGCCTCGTCCCCGTCCTCGACGGCGACCCCGCGGTGGGCGCCCACGCCGGTGCCGCGGCCGTACAGCCGCCCGGCGGCGGCGAGGCGCTGTCCGGTGTGCCAGGACCGCACGGCCCGCTCGCGCGCCGCGGGGTCGACCACGGGCACGCCCTCGCCGTCGACGAGCGCGATCAGCTCGGCGACGGTGAGGGCGGTGCCGTTCAGGACGATCCGGCGTGCGGGCGTGTCCACCGTGCGCAGGGGGAGCCGGTCAGGCGAGGCCGGCCGACTTCAGCCACGCCTTGGCCACGTCCAGCGGGTCCTTGCTCTCCAGCTGGACCTGCGCGTCGAGGTCGAGGAGGGCCTTGGTGTCGAGCTTGGCGGAGACCGCGTTGAGCGCGTCCACGCCCTCCTGGGGGAGGTCGCTCTTGTAGACCAGCGGGGTCACGTTGGCGAAGCCGAAGAGGTTCTCGGGGTCCTTGAGGACCACGAACTTCTCCTTGACGATGGTCGGGTCGGTCGTGAAGATGTCGGCCGCCTGGACGGTGTTCTTCTTCAGCGCCGCCTGGGTCAGCGGACCACCGGCGTCGAGGGCCTTGAACGACTTGAACTTCAGGCCGTAGACCTCCTCCAGGCCGACCATGCCCTGCTTGCGGGTCTGGAACTCGGGCGAGCCGCCGAGGACCAGGTCGGGGGCGATGTCCTTGAGGTCGGCGAGGCTCGACTCGGCCGTGAGGTTGTACTTCTTCGCGGTCTCGGCGTTGACCGAGACGGAGTCCTTGTCCTCGGCGGGCGAGGACTCCAGCAGGGTCAGCTTGGAGTCGAGCTTGGCCTTCGCCGCCGCGTTGACGTCGGCGAGGGACTTCTGCTCGGCCTTGGCGTCGAGATAGGCGAGGAGCGAGCCGTTGTACTCCGGCAGAACGGTGATGGAACCGTTCTTGAGCAGGCCGTACGTGGTCTCGCGGCTGCCGATGTTCGGCTTGTAGGACACCTTGATGCCCTTGGCCTTGAGGGCTTCGCCGTAGATGTCGGCGAGCAGGATGCTCTCGGCGAAGTTGTTGGAGCCGACGACGACGGTCCCGCCGTCGGCCTTGTCCTCGGCGAGCGGGTCGGAGCCGTCGTCGGACGACGAGCACCCCGCCAGCAGGGCCGTGATGGCGGCGAGCGCGAGGGCCGCCGCTCCGGGGTGGTTCCTGAAGGACCTGCTGCTCTGGGCGTTGGAAGTCACGGTTGCCGATCCGGGCTCGGAGATTGGGAACAAGCACGCACGAAGAACGAACGCTGTTCCTGATCCAATCCATCCCGTTCTGCAACAGTCAAGTGCCGTTGTGTTACCGATTCCTTTCATGAACGGGCGGTTGTGTTCGTTCCTGGCGGGAGAACGGAAGGTGAAAGCGCCTGCGCCCGGCCGGGAAGGGCGCGCTTTGTAATGGATTCTTGACGTAGGGCCACGCTCGCTCGATCGAAGAGGCGATAGTCTCGCCGCAGTTGACGTCGGTCACAGCCGTGCGCGGGGGCCGCTCGGGTGCCGTGACGCATCACCGGTGATGCTGTCGCCCGTCCGAGCAGAGCGGCTGACACGTCGATCACAATCGGACATAAGCGTGCGACGCCCCGTCGCGCACGTCCTCATGCATGAAGGAGGCCTGGTGTCCACGACCGAGGTGGACGCGCGCTCTCCCCGGCTCACGCCGTCGCACGAGCAGGGGGAGTCCCGGGCGTCGGCGGCCTCCACCGCCCGCCGGGGCCTGCGCGGTGTCATCGACCGCTGGCCGTTCCGGCGCAAGCTGAACATCCTGGTGGGCGTCCCGCTGGCGGTGATCGCCCTGCTGCTCTCCTACCTGATCGTCGACCTCCTCGACGAGGCGTCCGGCGCCGAGGAGGCCTCGCACCTGGTCCGCGCCAGCGCCCAGGTCGCCCAGCTCGTCGCCGACGTCCAGGCCGAGCACCAGCAGGCCGTCCTGCTCTCCGTGCGGCACGAGGCGGCGTTCGACGGGGGCACGCCCTCCGCGGACGCCTACCGCGCGGCCCAGCTGAAGACCGACCGGCAGGTCGGCAAGGTGCGCTCCGCGTTCGGCGACCGGCTGCCGGGGACCGAGGCGCAGGCGCTGCGCGAGATCGAGGGCCTCACCGGGCTGCGGGACACGATCGAGCAGTCCTACCTGCCCGCCCAGAACATCGACCCGGCCTACAGCGGTGCCGCCGAGGGCCTGATCGACGGTCTCGCCCTGGACCGCAACGCCTCGCTGGCGTCGACTTTCACCGGCAACCTGCTCGACTCGCTGCTGCGGGCCGACGCGGCGCACGGCGCCTTCGAGACCGGGGTGTTCTCGGCGCGGACCGGTGACAGCAACGCGCTGATCGAGTTCACCGGCGCCGTCGGCTCCCTGCGGCTGTACACCTACCAGGCCGACCGCTTCGCCGAGTTCGCCGACGAGAAGCAGGCCGACAAGCTCCGCGGCATCGAACACAACGCGGCGCAGGCCCTGATCAGCCAGCACTACGCGGAACTCGCCGTCGACCCCGGCGAGTTGCAGGCCGATACGCGGGGCGAGATCCGGGCGTCGCTGCGGGCGGCGCTGGACTCGTACACGCACTACGAGGAGCAGGCCGAGACCCGGCTGTGGATCACCCGCTCGCTGATCTCGCAGATCGGCGACCGGGCCGACGACGTGGCCTCCAGCGCGGTGTGGCGCGCGGGTCTGCTGCTCGCGCTGGCGCTGCTCGGCTTCGCCGAGTGGATCGCGCTGTCCGCCGTGGTCCGCCGCTCCGTGATCCGGCCGGTACGGGCGCTCACCGGAGCCGCGCAGGAGGTCGCCGACGTCGCCGGGCGCGAGCTGGCCCGCGTCGCCGACGACGACGCGGAGGAGAGCGGCCCGCCCCGGCTGCGCGAACTCCCGGTCACCGCCGACGACGAGATCGGTGCCCTCGCCGAGGCGTTCAACAACGTCCAGACGACGGCCGCCGCGCTGCTGGAGCGCCAGGTGCTCAGCAGGCGCAACGTGGCCGAGATGTTCGGCAACGTGGGCCGCCGCGTCAGCAACCTGACGACCCGTCAACTCGCGCTGATCGACGCCGTCGAGCGCGGTGAGACCGACCCGGCGCTGCTGGAACGCCTCTACTCCATCGACCACATCGCGGTCCGGCTGCGCCGCAACGCCGACAGCCTGATGCTGCTGGCGGGCATCCGCGAGACCGTCCTCGACTCCGGTCCGACCGCGCTCACCAACGTGGTGCGGGCCGCGCTCGGCCAGATCGAGGGCTTCCGGCGCGTGCAGCTGTACGCCGGGACCGAGGCCGTGGTGGAGCCCGACATCATCGGTGACCTCACGCTGATGATCGCCGAACTCCTGGAGAACGCCGTGTCGTTCTCCCCGGCGGACAGCCCCGTGGAGGTCCGGGTCCGCCCCGGCGACGACGGCGCGACGATCACCGTCGCCGACCAGGGCCTGGGCATGAGCCCGGAACGGCTCGCCGAGGAGAACGCCCGCCTGGTGCGCCGCGAGCGCCTCGACCTGGTGCCGACCAAGGTGCTGGGCCTGTTCGTGGTGGGCGCGCTGGCCCGCCGCTGGAACGTGGACGTCTCCCTCACCCGGACCCCGGGCGGCGGTGTCACGGCGGAGATCTCCATCCCGTCCTCGCTGCTGCTGACGCTGAGCGGGACCGCCCCGCAGGGCAGGACCCCGGTCACCGCCACCACCCTCACCAAGGGCACCCCGGCCGCGGCCGGTCCGCTCCCCGCCCCCGCGGCCCCGGCCCCGTCCCTCCCAGCCTCCCCGGCCTCCCCGGTCGCACCCGCACCGGCGCCCGCGCCCGCCGCGAGCGGCCCCTCCAGGGCGGCCTCCGTACCGGCCTGGGCGACGGCCGAGGACCCGGACGCCGGTCCCGCCGGACCGCTCCCGCGCCGGGTGCCCCGCCGGGAGACGGCGGCCCCCGCCGAGGCCGCGCCGGTCCCCGGCCCGCGCGCCGACGAACGCCCGGCGCACGACCGTACGGACACGGAGATCACGGCGGCCCGCGACCGGGCCCCGGACACGGCCGCCACCGCCGGACCGCCCGAACCCGCCCCGCACCCCGTGGCCGCGTCCGCGGAGCCGCCCGTCGGCGCGCCGTACGGCGCGGTGCCCGCCGCGCCGCCCGCCGCCGACCGGCCTCGTCCCGACGCACCGGCCCCGGACGGCGCCCGTCCGCTGCGGCGCCGGGTCCGGGGGGCGACGCTGCGCACCACCGCGGAGGCGGAGGCCCAGCAGGCCGCGCGCCGGGCGGCGCCCCGTCCCGCCGACGCGGACGCCGTCCGGGACGCGCTGGACGAGTTCGAGGCGGCCGTGGCGCGCGCGCACCGCGACACCGGCGAACACCCCCGCCCGGCCGACGGGCGCCCCGAGACCCGGAGCGCCCCGCAGGACCGCACCACCGAGCAGGACCGGAACGCCCCACCCGACCGGAACGCCCCACCCGAGCGGGACCCGTCCCAGGGGGACCGCACCACCCCGCACCACCAGAACCACCTTCCGGAAGGAGCCGAGCAGTGAGCACGTCGACAGGTGAGACTCCCGCGGGAGACGCCGCGCCGACCGATCTGCGGGCCGCAGCAGCCGACTTCACCTGGCTGCTCAACCGATTCGCCACCGAGACCGCAGGGGTGGTGGACGCCATCGCGGTGTCCTCGGACGGCCTGTTGATCGCCGTCTCCGAACTCCGCGAGCACGCCGACTCCGAGCGGCTGGCCGCGATCGTCTCCGGCATCACCAGCCTGGCCGCGGGCGCCTCCGGCAACTACGGTCTGGGCGGCCTCAACAAGGTCATCATCGACCTGGAGGGCGGCCATGTCCTGGTCTCCGCGATCGGCAGCGGCGCCGTCCTCGGCGTCGTCACCGACAAGGAGGCCAAGCTGGGCAACATCGCCTACGAGATGACCGTGTTCGCCAACCGGGCCGGGTCCGCGCTCAATCCTCAGCTCGTGCTGGAGCTGAAGAACAGCGTCGGCGTCACCAGGTCGCGCTGAGCGCCCGTCGCCGGTCCAGAGAGGAAACCGACCACCGATGGCGGACGGCCGTACCCCGCACGGCGCAGGTGAGGACGGCGTCGTCCCCGTCGGACCGGCGTCCGCCGTGCGGCCCTTCCTTGTCACCGCCGGCCGGGTGGCCGGCGCGGACGAGGAGACGTCGGGCCGGCCGATGCCGGTGGAGACCCAGCTGGTGGCGACCACCGACGGGCTCGCCGCGCTCGGCCGGCTCTCCTTCGAACAGCACGACATCGTCGCCGCGTGCCGCGTCCCGCAGTCGATCGCGGAGATCGCGGCGCGGCTGCGGCTCCACCTGAACGTGGTGCGGGTCCTCGCCGAGGACCTGCGCGCTGCCGGGCAGTTGTCGGTGCACGTGCCCGACTCCGGCGTCACCCATGACGCGTCCGTCCTGCGCAGGGTTATCGATGGCCTGCGGGCCATCCCCGACTCCCGGGGGGTACTCCGTGACTCCGACTGAACCGCTCGTCGGCCGCCCGGCCGGGCAGGCCGCCGTGCGGCCGCCGCTGCCGGTGAAACTGGTCATCGCGGGCGGCTTCGGCGTGGGCAAGACCACCGCCGTGGGCTCGATCTCCGAGATCGAGCCGCTGACCACCGAGGCGTCCATCACCGAGGTGGCGGCGGGTGTGGACGACCTCAGCCACACCCCGTCGAAGACCACCACCACCGTGGCGATGGACTTCGGCTGCATCACCATCGACCCGACCCTGAAGCTGTACCTGTTCGGCACGCCGGGGCAGGAGCGGTTCGGGTTCATGTGGGACGACCTCGTCGAGGGCGCGGTGGGCGGTCTCGTCATCGTCGACACCCGCCGCCTCGACGACTGCTACGCCGCCGTGGACTACTTCGAGCACAAGCAGATCCCGTTCGCGGTCGCCGTGAACGCCTTCGACGGGTCCGTGCGGCACACCCTGGAGGAGGTCCGCTGGGCGCTCGACGTGTCGGAGGGCGTCCCGGTGCTGGTCTTCGACGCGCGCGAGCGCGGCTCGGTCCGGGACGCGCTGCTGGTCGTGCTGGAGCAGGCGCTGGCCCGCTCGGAGGGCTGAGCGACGACGTGAGGGCCCGTTCCCCCGGCCGGGGGAACGGGCCCTCTGTCCTGGTGGCCGGCGCGCCGTACCGCTCAGGCGCCCGCCCGCACCCCCCGCGACACGGTGAGCCGGGTGATGCCCCAGAACAGCGCGAGGGTGGCCAGGGCCATGGCCGCGGTGAGGGTGGCGCCGCCCACGACCTTCTCGTAGTCGCGCTGGTAGAGGCCGTCGACGATGTACCGGCCGAGGCCGCCGAGACTGACGTATGCGGCGATCGTCGCCGTCGAGACGATCTGGATGGCCGCCGAGCGCAGCCCGCCCAGCACCAGCGGGAGCGCGACGGGCAGTTCGACCTGGAAGAGGATGCGCGTCTCCCCCATGCCCATGCCGCGCGCCGCGTCCACCGGGGACGGGTCGACGGAGCGCATCGCCTCGTAGGTGGTGACGAGGATCGGCGGTACGGCGAGGACGACCAGGGGGATCATCACCGGCAGCGTGCCGAACCCGATGAGCATCGTCATCAGGACGAGCAGACCGAAGGTGGGCAGGGCGCGCCCGGCGGTGGCGATCAGGGAGAGGGCGTTGCCGCCGCGCCCGTAGTGCCCGGTGAGCAGGCCGACGGGCAGGCCGATGAGGGCGGCGTAGGCGAGCGCCTGGAGGGTGTAGCCGACGTGCTCGCCGAGGCGGGCGGGGATGCCGTCGTAGCCGGACCAGTGGGCGCCGTCGCTGAAGAAGGACTGCACGAAGTTCAGTACGTTCACCGCACGGCCTCCTTCAGGGCGGGCTCGGCCGCCGGTTCGGGCCGCTGCGCGCGGGCCGCGGCCCTGGAGGCGCGCCGCTTCGCGCTGCCGCTCGGCATCCAGGGGGTCAGCAGGACCCGCAGGAGGACGAGCGCGGCGTCGGCGAGCATCGCGAGGACGCCCATGGTGAGGACGGCGTTCCAGGCGAGTTCGGGCCGGTTGTAGATGGTGGCGTCGTGCAGCAGGTTGCCGAGGGCGCCCTGGTTGCCGATGAGGGTGCCGACGCTGACCAGGCTGATGCTGGAGACGGTGGCGACCCGCAGTCCGGCGATGAGGGCGGGCACCGCGATCGGCAACTGGACCTGGAGATAGCGGCGTACGGGTCCGAAGCCCATGGCGGCGGCCGCGTCGAGGGTCTCCTGCGGCACCGAGCGCACGGCGTCGACGATCGCCGGGACCAGCACGACCAGGCTGTAGACGGTGAGCGGGATCATCACCGTCAGCTCGGTCTGGCCGGTGTAGTCGATGAGGACGACGAAGAACGCCAGCGACGGGATCGCGTAGAGGATCGTGGTGATCCACAGCACCGGCGGGTACAGCCAGCGCAGCCGCACACAGAGCTGGCCCAGCGGCAGGGCGAGCAGCAGCCCGGCCAGGACCGGCAGCAGCGCCTCGCGCAGATGCAGGCCGATCAGGCCCCACCAGGTGTGCTGGAGGTCGCTCGGGATGTCGAAGAAGCGGTTCATCGCAGGGCCTTCGGCGCGCTCACGCTCTTCTCGTGGGCGCCCCGGATGGCCTCCGCGATGCTCTGCTGGGAGACGACGCCGGCCGCGCGTCCCTCGCCGTCCACGGCGACCGCCCAGCCGGTGGGCGACAGGACGGCGCAGTCGAGGGCGGCCCGCAGGGAGTCCTCCCCGGCGACGAACGGCCGTCCGTACGGCAGGAGTCGGCCGGTGTCGACGCGGCCCGCGGTGAGGTCGTCGGGCTCGCTCCAGCCGAGCGGCCTGCCGTCGACGCCGGTCACCAGGACGTAGGGCGCGTCGGCGGCGCGGCGGGCGATCTGCTCGGCGGTGGCGTCGACGGCGACGATCGGCGCGGTGAGCAGGTCGAGTCCGGCGGAGCTGAAGAAGGACAGCCGCCGGATGCCGCGGTCGGCGCCGAGGAAGTCCTCGACGAAGGCGTCGGCCGGGTTCGACAGCAGTTCGGCGGGCGGCGCGAACTGGGCGAGCCGTCCGCCGGTGCGCAGCACGGCGACCATGGTGCCGATCTTGACGGCCTCGTCGATGTCATGCGTGACGAAGACGATCGTCTTGCCCAACTCGGCCTGGAGGCGCAGCAGTTCGTCCTGGAGTCCCTTGCGCACGACGGGGTCGACGGCGGAGAACGGCTCGTCCATCAGCAGGACGGGCGGGTCGCTGGCCAGGGCCCGTGCCACGCCGACGCGCTGCTGCTGGCCGCCGGAGAGCTGGTAGGGGTACCGCTTGGCGAGCGCGGGGTCGAGCCCGACCCGCTCCATCAACTCACGCGCCCGCGCACGGGACTTCTCCTTGCTCCAGCCGAGGAGGCGGGGCACGGTGGCGATGTTGTCGAGGATCGTGCGGTGCTGGAAGAGCCCCGCGTTCTGGATGACGTATCCCATGGACCGCCGCAGCGTGTTGACCGGCTGCTGCCTGCTGTCCACGCCGTCGATCAGGATGGCGCCCTCGGAGGGCTCGACCATCCGGTTGATCATGCGGAGCGTGGTCGTCTTGCCGCATCCCGAGGGACCGACCAGGACGGTGATCGAGCGGTCCGGTATCTCCAGGGAGAGCCGATCGACCGCCACCGTGCCGTCCGGGTATCGCTTGGTGACTGAATCTATCCGTATCAAAGCGCCGAATACCCCTCGGGTCTGGCCGATTCCGCCCGCTCCCGGTCATGTTGGTTTCGGGCGTTTGGGGGGAGAGTGTAGACGCCCAGTGTTGCGGCAGTTTTGACGGGCCGCCCGGACACACAACTTTCCGCGCCCCCTTTCAGCCCGTCCGGCGTTTGAGGACGAGGCCCGTCCAGGGCCGAAGCGGGGGCCTGGGGGCGCCAGCCCCCGGATTCGGGACGGGAAGGGGCGGCGGGGGCGACTACCCGCCCGGAAACCCCGCACTGCGCCGCACCCGCAGCCCCGCGTCCACCGCGAACACCTCGCACCCCGCCACCCCCGCGGCCCACTCCACCCCCGCCGCGCCCATCGCGAACGCCGCCGTGGCCACCGCGTCCGCCTCGGTCAGCGTCGGCGCCACCACCGTCACGCTCACCAGCTCGGTCGCCGCCCGCCCGCTCCGCGCGTCGAGGATGTGATCCCCCCGCTCGTACCGCGCGGACGTCGCCACGGCCCGCAACCCCACCGCACCTCCCACACCGCCCGCGCCCTCCACCGCGGCAATCTCCCCACCCCTCTCACATTCCTCCCCCAACTCCACCACCGCGCACAGCCGATCGGCCGCCTCGGGATGCCGCACCCCGATCCGCCACGGCCCGCCCGCCACGACGACGTCACCCCCGGCGTTGAGGCAGTACCGCCGCGCCCCGGCGGCGTCGAGCAGTCCGGCCGCCCGCTGCACGGCCCACCCCTTGACGACCGCGCAGGGGTCGAAGCCCCGCCCCGGCAGCCAGGCGTCGAAGGCCCCGCCGGTGGCCGCCCGGTAGTGCTCGCACAGCCGGAGGATCTCGGCGAGGTCGGCGCCGACCCGCGCCGCGGGCAGGTCGCCCCGCCCGTAGCGGGACACCTCGCTGCCGGGCTTGAACGGGCTGAACCGCTCGTCGGCCTCGCGCAGCCACGCGAACACGGCGTCGGCGGCCGCCCCGACGTCCGCACCGGCCCCCGGATCGTCGACCCGCAGCGAGACCGGAAACCCCATGACCTGCTCGACCCGCCGCAGCCCCGCCGCCCCGGGCGTCCTCTCAGCCGTCCCCGACGCGGCCTCCGTCCCCGCCACCACCTGCGTCCCCGACGCCACCTCAGGCCCCCTTGGCGTCGATGGCGGCCTGGAGGGACGTCCGATAGCCGTCGCTGGTGAGGGTGGCCCCGGACACCGTGTCCACGTCGGCGCTCTGCGCCTGGAGGGTCTCCTCGATCAACTGCGGCACGGCGGCCGTGGTCTGCGGATGGTCGGGCTGGCGGAGCATCTTCACGGCGGTGATCGTGTCGCCCTCGAACGTCACCTGGACCTGGACGTCGCCCTTCTCGGTGGGGACGAGACTCCCCCGTACGACGACCTCGGCCGCCGCCGCGGACCCCTCGGGCGCCGGTGTCCCCGACGTCCCGGTGGAGCCGGTGGGGTCGGGGGTCCCCGGGCCCGCGGGGGACGGTGTCACCACCCCGGCGGCGGCGGGCGGCGCCGAGGCCGACGCCTCCGACGAGCCGGACGAGGTGGACGCCTCGTACCGCCAGACGGGCACCAGCCCGACGACGCTCAGCACCAGGACAGGTATGGCTCGCTTCACGGTGTTCCTCTCATCCCGCCAGGCTGAAGCGTTCGAAGTGGATCTGCGCCTTGGGCACGTCCAGGGCGCGCAGGCTGCCGAGGACGGCGTCCATCATCGGCGGCGGCCCGCACAGGAAGACGTCCCGTCCGGCGATGTCCGGGACCAGCCGGGCCAGTTCGGCCGGGGCCAGCAGGTCGGGCACGGCGGGCCCGGTGACGAGGTGCAGCTCGGCGCCCCTGGCGCGGGCGAGGTCGCGCAGTTCGCCGTGGAGGACGGCGTCCCGGTCGGAGGCCACCCGGTAGACGACGACGGCGTGCCCGTCGACCTCCTCCAGCAGGGCCCGGACCGGGGTGACGCCGACACCGCCCGCGATGAGGACGGCGTCCGGGCGGGTGCGGTGCAGGGCGGTGAACGCGCCGTAGGGGCCCTCCGCGAACACGCGGGTGCCGGGCTTGAGGTGGCGCAGGCTCGCGGAGCCCTCGCCCGCCGCCTTGACGGTCAGGCGCAGGCCGCGGCCGTCGGGCGCGGCGGACAGCGAGAACGGGTTCGCCTGCCACCAGCGGTCGCGGGTGAGGAAGCGCCACAGGAAGAACTGGCCCGCGGCGGCGGGCAGCCGGTCCAGGTCGCGGCCGGTGACGTACACGGAGACGACCTGGTCGGACTCGGGGACGACCGCCTCGACGCGCAGCCGGTGCCGCCAGTTCCGCCACAGCGGCAGCCCGGCCCGGCCGACGAGGACCGCGCCGAGGGCGCCGCCCCACACGACGTTCCAGTAGGCGGTGGCGGCGGGCGACGAGGTGAACGTGGTGCCGGCGGCGACCTGGTGGGTGAAGGCCAGCACCACGGCGACGTAGGTGTAGAGGTGGATGAAGTGCCAGGTCTCGTAGGCGAGCCGACGCCGGGCCCAGCGGGCGGAGACCGCGCCGACGACGAGGATGATGCCGGTCGCGACGATCGCGCGGAGCACGCCGTCGACGGTCTCGGCGAGGTCGACGAGCTGGCTCACCGGGTCCAGCGACGAGGACTGCGCGTAGCCGAGCGTGATGAACACGGCGTGCCCGACGAGCGTCCAGAGCAGACCGAAGCCGGTCCAGCGGTGCCAGCTCGTCAACCGGTCCATGCCGATGCGGCGGTCCAGCCAGGGCAGCCGGGCCACCAGCAGCAGCTGGAACGCCATCAGCAGGGAGGCGTAGAGCCCGGCGAAACGGCCGATGACGACCAGCGCGTTCGAGGCGAAGCCCGCCTGGACGGCGAACAGGGTCACGGCGGTCGCGTTGGCGGCGAGCAGGGCGTACAGCACGGTGCGGGCCAGGACGCGGGGCCGCGGTCCCGGGGCGGGGCCCGGGGGCGCGGGCGGCGCGGAGCGCGGATGGACGGTCGTCACGGACGGACTCTCCTTGATCGGGCCCGCGTGCCCCGTCCCGGTCGTCGGCTGCCGGCCCGGCACGGCGACCTCGGCGTGCGGACCTCGGGCACCCGGACCCGGGGACGGAGACCTCGGACAGAGACCTCAGGCTTCAGAGCTTCGCCGTCCGGAGCTGTCGATCCCCTGTCGTACGACTTTCAAGAGGATATCGATCGCGGCCGGTGTGACCTGCGCCTCTCGCCGGGCGGGGCGGGTGGCGCACTATGGGCGGGTGGACAAAGTACGCCTGCTCGTCGTGGACGACGACCTGCCGATCGCCGACCTGGTGGCGACCGTCGCCCGCTACGAAGGCTGGGAGGCGGTCACCGCGAACACCGGTGAGCAGGCGCTGCGGCGCGCCGCCGAGTTCCGGCCCGACATCGTGGTCCTCGACCTGATGCTGCCCGACCTGGACGGCTTCGGGGTGCTGGACCGGCTGCGCCGCTCGGGGACGATGGTGCCGGTGGTGTTCCTGACCGCCCGCGACGGCGTCGCGGACCGGGTGGCGGGGCTGACCCGCGGCGGGGACGACTACCTCGTCAAGCCGTTCGCGGTGGAGGAGCTGATGGCCCGGCTGCGCACGGTGCTGCGGCGCAGCGCGGGGCCCGCGTTCCAGCGGTCGGTGCTGCGGGTCGCGGACCTGTCGATGGACGAGGACACCCGCGAGGTGCGGCGCGGCGAGTCCCTGCTGACGCTGACGCCGACCGAGTACGAGGTGCTGCGCTATCTGATGCGCAAGTCGCCGACGGTCCTCACCAAGGCGCAGATCCTGGACCACGTGTGGGAGTACGGCTTCGGCGGCCGGTCCAACGTGGTGGAACTGGTGGTGAGCCGGCTGCGCCGCAAGCTGGACGCGACGGGCGCACCCCTGATCCAGACGGTGCGCGGCTTCGGGTACGTGATCCGGCAGGCGGCCGAGTGATCCGCCGGACCTGGGCGGCGTACCGCAGGCTGCGGCTCGGCACGCGGCTGGCGCTGGGGCTGGGCGCGCTGTCGCTGGTGGTGTTCGCGGTCGTCGGCACGGCGCTGACGACGTACATGCGGGACTACCTGGAGCACCAGCTCGGCTACCAGATGAAGGTCGTGCAGAGCGTGCAGTCCAAGGACGCGGCGACCAACGGCACGGTGACGCAGAAGCCGTACTACGGCTGGTTCTCGGCCGTGTACGACGTGTGGGCGGACACGGCGGTGCTGCGCAGGCCGTCCGACACCCCGGCGGACGTCGCGCCGCTGACCGCGCTGGCGCGGAGCATGGCCCGGTCGCCCGACACCGATCTGCTGCGCACGGTGAAGCTGCACGGCAAGGGCATGTACCAGTTGCGGGCCTGCGAGGTGGAGCCGGGCGTGGTGCTCGTCAGCGCGGCGCCCATGCACGACATCCAGAAGACGATCGGGCGGCTGGTCGCCGTCCAGGTGGTGGCGTTCGGGCTGGCGCTGGCGGCGCTGGTGGTGGCGGGGCGGGCGCTGCTGCGGCGCGGCCTGAAGCCGCTGAGCGACATGGCGTCCACGGCGCACGGCATCGCCTCCCACGACCTCACCGAGTCGGCGTCCCGGCTGCACCTGCGGGCGGACGGGCCGGGCGGCGGCCCCGAGGTCGAGGAACTCCGTACGGCGTTCAACACGATGCTGGAGCACATCGACGACTCGCTCGCGGTCCGCGCGGAGGCCGAGCTGCGGCTGCGCCGCTTCGTCGCGGACGCCTCGCACGAGCTGCGCACCCCGCTGATGTCGGTACGCGGCTACGCGGACCTCTTCCAGTACGCCGCCGCCAACGAGCCGCAGGAACGGGACCGGCATCTGGCCCGGCTGCGGGCGGAGGCGGCCCGGATGGGGTTCCTGCTGGACGATCTGCTGCTGCTGGCGCGGCTGGACGCGGCGGAGGTGGAGGCGCCGCTGCGCGCGGAGGAGGCGGATCTGGCGGAGCTGGTGGAGCAGGCGGCCGACGCGTTCCGGGCGGGGCATCCGGGGCATCCCCTGACCGTGGCGCCGGGTCCCGGCCCGGTCCGGCTCTCCCTCGACCCGCAGCGGGTCCGCCAGGTCCTGGACAACCTCCTCACCAACGCGGCCGTGCACACGCCCGCCGGGACGCCGGTACGGATCGGGGTGTCGGTCACCGCGGACGCCGCGCGCGTCGAGGTCGCCGACGAGGGGCCCGGCATCCCGGCCGAGGACCGCGACCGGGTCTTCGACCGCTTCTACCGGGTCGACAAGGCCCGCAGCCGCGACCGGGGCGGCAGCGGGCTGGGCCTCGCGGTGGCCCGCTCCCTGATCGAGGCCCACGGCGGCACGCTCACCCTGATCACGTCCCCGGCCGGAACGGTCTTCACGGTCACCCTGCCGGTACGCCGCGCCCGGTGACACCCCGCCGGGCGGGCCGCCGCGACGGTCGGCCGGAGCGCCCGCGGGGCAGGGCCGTACCGGCGGGCGGGATGAGGGGCGGACCGGGCGGGCAGACATTCCCCAGCGACAGCACCGCGGTCGCCCCGCCGCCCGCACCCCGTCGGCTGCCGGACACCACGGCGTCACACCGACGGGGAACGTTTGCCCCGACCCCTCCCCGCTCCGCCACCCCGCGTCTCCCGCCCCCGTACGCCCTGCATCGCCCCCGATCCGTCACCCGCCGAGCGGCGGACGTGACGCGGAAGGACGACGTGCGCCGTGTCTCTGCTGCCGCTCGACGGTCCCGCCACCCCGCTCCCCCGCGCGGACGACCGCCCCCCGTGCCCCGCCCCGCCGCCCGCCGCCGCGCGCGGCCCGCTGGACGCCGTCGTCGTCCGCCGCGTCCTGAGCCTGCTCCCCCTGCTGGCCCTCGCCGTCTGGGCGGCCCTGGACCGGCACGCCGTGTACGAGGGTGCCGCCCGCCTCACCGCGGCCGACCCCTGGTGGCTGCTGGCCGGTCTGGTCTTCACCGCGCTCGGCTGGGTCGCCGCCGCGTGTGTCCGGCAGGGCGCGCTCCCCGACCGGCTGCCCAAGGGCGCGCTGGTCGCCTCCCAGGTCGCGGCGGGCGCCGCGAACCATCTGCTGCCCGCGAGCATCGGCGCCCACGCCGTGACGGTCCGCTTCCTCACCCGCCAGGGCGTGCCGCTGCCCCGCGCGACGGCCTCGATCGCCCTGTACTCCCTGGTCCGGGCCGTGGCGAAGACGCCGCTGATCCTGGCGTTCGTGCTGGTGGCGCCCGCCGCGCTGCCGCCGCCCCGGCTGCTGCCCGACGGCCGGACCCTGTTCCTGATCGCCGCGGGCGTGCTCCTCGCCCCGGCGGCGGCCGCGGTGGTGCTGCTCCTGCTGCGCCGCCTGCGCCGCCCGGCCCGCGACTTCGTCCGTACGGCGCTGACCGACGCCCGCCACCTGCACACCCGCCCGAGCCGCTTCCTGCCCCTGTGGGGCGGCGCGATGGCGGCCCCGCTGCTCCAGGCCTACGTGGTCGCGTCGGTGGGCAGCGCGCTGGGGGTGCCCCTGACCTGGCCGCAGATGGTCTTCGCGTTCCTGGCGGCCGGTACGGCGGCGGGCGCCGTCCCCGCCCCCGGCGGCATCGGCCCCGTCGACGCGGCGCTCGTCCTGATCCTGGCGGGCTACGGCAGCCCGCTCGCCCTGGCCACCGCCACCGTCATCGGCTACCGCGTCCTGACGGTCTGGGTGCCCCTGCTCCCCGGCATGCTGGTCCTGTCGGCCCTGGTGCAGCGCAGGATGCTCTGAACCAGGGCCGACGGCCACCGCGACAGGCCCCCGTCGGGGGGCGCCGCCTCACTCCTCCGTGGGCGTCAGACGCAGGGAGATGCTGTTGATGCAGTACCGCTGGTCCGTGGGCGTGGGGTAGCCCTCGCCCTCGAAGACATGGCCGAGGTGGGAGCCGCAGCGGGAACAGCGGACCTCGGTGCGGACCATGCCGTGGGAGCGGTCCGCGATGAGTTCGACCGCGTCGGTGTCCTTCGGGTCGAAGAAGGACGGCCAGCCGCAGTGCGAGTCGAACTTGGTGTCGGAGGTGAACAGTTCGGCACCGCAGGCCCGGCAGGAGTAGACCCCCGTCGTCTTGGTGTCGGTGTACTCGCCCCGGAAGGCGGGTTCGGTCCCGGCCTGGCGCAGCACGGCGTACTCCGCCGGGTCCAGCTCCGCCCGCCACTGCTCGTCGGGCTTTTCGACGTCGTACGCCATGGAGGCCAACTCCTTCCGTCCGGTGACTTCCGGATCACTTCTGTGCGAGACGGTCCAGAATCCTCGGGCCCAGGTCGGTCACGTCGCCCGCGCCCATGGTGAGAACGAGATCACCGGGTCCCGCCATTCCCGCGACGATCTCCGGCACGGTGTCCTTGTCGTGGACGGCCGTGACGTCGGCGCCCGCGGCGCGCGCCGCGTCGATGATCAGCGCGCTGGTGACACCGGGGACCGGGTCTTCGCGGGCCGGGTAGATGTCGAGGACGACCGAGGCGTCCGCGAGGGCCAGCGACTGCCCCATCTCGGTGCCCAGCTCCTGGGTGCGGGAGAACAGGTGGGGCTGGAAGACGACGAGGATGCGGGCGTCGCCGACGGCCGCGCGCATGGCCTCCAGGTCGGCGGTCATCTCGGTGGGGTGGTGCGCGTAGGAGTCCACGACCTGGACGCCCGCGGCCTCGCCCTTGAGCTGGAGACGGCGCTTGACGCCGGTGTACGAGGCGAGCGCCGGGGCCAGTTCGGCGGCGGGGACGCCGAGGGCGACTCCGGCGGCGAGGGCGGCGACCGCGTTGTGCGCGTAGTGGCGGCCGGGCACGGAGACCGTGAACGTCAGCTCCGCGCCGTCCAGCAGGACCGTCACCCGGCTCCTGAGGCCCTGCGCCTCGACCGACAGGACCCGTACGTCGGCGTCGGCGGACTCGCCGTACGTCACCGTCCGCACGCCCTCGACGCGGCGGGTCAGCTCGCGGGCGCCCTCGTGGTCGGCGGAGATCACCAGCGTGCCGCCGGGCACGATCTTCGCGGCGAAGGTCTCGAAGGAGGCGTAGATCTCGTCCATGGACGCGTAGTTGGCGTGGTGGTCGAGTTCCACGTTGAGGACGATGGCGACTTCCGGGGCGTACTTGTGGAAGCTGCGGTCGGACTCGTCGGCCTCGGCGACGAAGATCTCGCCGTCGCCGTGCAGCGCGTTGGAGCCGGGCGCGTCCAGGTCGCCGCCGATGGCGTACGAGGGCTCCCGGCCGAGCGAGGACAGCGACACCGCCAGCATGGACGTGGTGGTGGTCTTGCCGTGGGTGCCGGCCACCGCGATCGGCCGCAGGCCGTCCATCAGACGGGCCAACGCGTCCGAACGGTGGACCACCGGGATGCCCAGCTCGGCGGCGCGGGCCAGCTCGGGGTTGTCCGGGCGGATCGCGGAGGAGACCACGACACAGGAGGCGTCGTCCGCGAGGTGCTCGGCTGCGTGCCCGATGTGCACGGTCGCGCCGAGCGCCCGCAGCGCCTCGGCCGTCTCCGACTCCTTGGCGTCGGAGCCCGCCACCTTCGCGCCGCGCTGCGCCAGGATCTTGGCGATCCCGGACATTCCGGCGCCACCGATCCCGATGAAGTGCGGTCGGTCCATCGTGGCGGGGAGGCCGGGTGCCATGTGAGTACTCCCAAGAAGCGGAACGGGGTGAGGAGCCCCCAGCCTATTGCGTACGGCCGGGAGGACCCGGCAGGGGACGGACGGATCACGTCTCCCGCCGGGGGCGACGCAACGGCCCGCTCGGGCGGGCCCCGGCGCGGGGACCGCCCGAGCGGCCACCGGGCCGGGGCAGGACGTCCCGTGTCCGCGTGGCGCGGCGCCCGCCGCCGACCCTTCTCCCGGTCGGCGACCCGGCGCCCCCGCGCGGACCCGTCAGGGCCCGGCGTCCCGCTGCCCGCTCAGCTCCCAGCGCCCTCGTCGGCGACGCGGTCGCCGCCCGGCTCGCCGTCCTTGGCGTGGGAGAACAGCTTCAGCACCGGCACGCCGACCTTGTGCCGGGCGCGGGAGGCCCAGTCGCGGTGGAAGAACTCCTCGACGTAGTGCGGGTCGGTGAGGACGATGACCTCGTCCGCGCCCGACTCGTCAACCAGCGTCTTCAGCGCGTCCAGCGGGTGGTCCTCGACCAGCCGCCCGACCGCCTCGCTGCCCGCGGCGTGCAGGGCCTGGAGGGAGACCTCCAGCGCGCGCACGCCGAACCCCTTCGCCTCCTCGCCCTCGGGTGTCTCGCCCTCTCTCGCGGCCTCGTCGAGTTCGCCGAGGGCGACGTCGTCGATGGCCCGCAACAGGCGGTCCGCCTGGTCGCCCCGTGGTTGCAGCAGCACGTGGAAGGAGACCGGCTCGTCACTGTGCAAGGTCGTGACGAACTCCACGTCCGCCGACGTAAGGGCCTTCTCGATCATCAAAACGCTTGTGAACACCAGCGCCCCATTCTCCTTCGAGGACCCCCGTGGCCCTCAGTCCTCCGTGGGCCCTCGCGGCCCTGCGGAAACCATTTTTCCCCGTGCTCGCACGGGGTCTGCGAGTCCTATCCTGCCCACCCGAAGCAAACCGGAACGGGAGATTCCGCCGAATTCGGGATCTCGGGTGTCGCTCCCGCCTTCCCTCCCCCCACGGGTCACACACGCGGCGCGTCGTCGGACGGGACCCGGCCGTAGCGGGCGTAGAGGAATCCTTCCTCCTCCAGCAGGGAGAGCAGCCCGAACCGGCGGGGCACCGCCACCGCGGGACCGCCCGCGATGCGCTGGGCGTCGCCCGCAGCCAGCATCGGCGCGAGGGTGAGACAGAGTTCGTCGAGGACCCCGGCCGCGACGAACTGCCCGAGCAGCCGGGGGCCGCCCTCGGTGAGCAGCCGGGTGTGCCCCAGGCCGGCGAGGACCCGTACGGCGCGCGCGGGGTCGACGCCCGTGCCGTCCCCGGCGACCAGCACCCGGGCGCCCGCCTTCTCCGCGGCGGCCACCCGGTCGGCGGGCGCGGCGGAGCCGGTGAGGACGAGGGTCGGCACCAGCGGGGAGGTGTAGAGCGGCAGGGAGAAGTCGAGGTCGAGGCTCGCGCTGACCACCGCCACGGCGGGCGCGGGGCCCTGCCCGGCCGCCGCCCGCCGGTCCGCGAACTCGGCCCGCGCGCGGGCCGGACGGTACCCCTCCTGCCGTACCGTCTCCGCGCCCGCGATCACCACGTCGGCGAGGGCGCGCAGGGTGCCGAAGATCCGCATGTCGGTGGCGGAGGAGAGGGGCTGCGAGCGGCCCTCGTGCTGGGCGGCACCGTCGAGCGAGGAGACCATGTTGGCGCGCAGCCACGGCCGGGACGCACCGGCCGCCGCGGGCTCCGGGTAGGCGTAGGCGTCGGCGATCTCGTCCAGACCCCACTGCCGCGGCCCGGAGTCCGGGCCACCCGCTCCACCTCCCCCGCCGGGCCGCTCCGCCACCGTCCGCTCACTCACAGGAAACAGCCGTCGCATGCCCCGCAGTCTGGCACGCCCCCCACGACCTGCCCGTTCTTTCCCGGCCCGCCGGCAGCGGGGCCACCCGCGGGCCGGGGCCGCGCCGCCTCCGCACCGCCCCCCTCCCCCGGCCCCGACCGCCCCGCGGGTCCGGCCCGGTCCGGCCAGCGCCTGGGGCAGGTCTGCCCCTTCCCGTCGTCGCCCGGAGGGCGTGCATGGCGTCGCGCGGCAGACGGGAATTGTCAGACAGGCCCTAGCATGGGGAACCGTGTCGTCCTCCTCGCCCGCCTCGCCCGCTTCGTCCTCGCCGTCCGGCTCCGGACCGATAGCCGACGCGGTACCCGTCTCGCTCTGTGCCCGCGCCCCGCAGGTCCCCGCCGACCGGCTGGTCGCCGAGATGGTGCCGCCGCCCCGGTTCGACTCGGTGCGCTTCGACACCTATCTGCCGGACCCGAACCAGCCGAGCCAGACCGAGGCGGTGCGGGTCCTGGAGGGCTTCGCGGCCGGGCTGGGCGCCGCTCCGGCGGGCGGCGCGGCCCGGCGGGGCTTCCTCGGCCTGGGCCGGGCGAAGGCGCCGAAGGTCCCGGCGGGCCCGCGCGGCGTGTATCTCGACGGCGGCTACGGCGTCGGCAAGACCCACCTGCTCGCCTCCCTCTGGCACGCCACCCCCGCCGAGCCCGCGCTCAAGGCGTTCGGCACGTTCGTCGAGCTGACCAACCTGGTGGGCGCCCTCGGCTTCCAGCAGACGGTGCGCACCCTGTCCGGCCACCGCCTGCTCTGCATCGACGAGTTCGAACTGGACGACCCCGGTGACACGGTGCTGGTCTCCACGCTCCTCGGCCGCCTGGTCGAGGCGGGCGTGGCGCTCGCCGCCACCTCGAACACGCTGCCCGGCAAGCTGGGCGAGGGCCGGTTCGCGTCGGTGGACTTCCTGCGCGAGATCCAGGGTCTGTCGGCGCACTTCCGCTCGCTGCGCATCGACGGCGAGGACTACCGCCACCGCGGGCTGCCCGAGGCCCCGGCGCCGTACTCCGACGAGCAGGTGACGAAGGCGGCGTACGCCACGAAGGGCGCCTCGCTGGACGACTTCCCGCACCTGCTGGACCACCTGGCCAAGGTCCACCCGAGCCGCTACGGCGCGCTCACCGACGGCCTGACCGCCGTCTGCCTCACCGATGTGCGGCCGGTGCCGGACCAGTCGACCGCGCTGCGGCTGGTGGTCCTCGCGGACCGGCTCTACGACCGCGAGGTGCCCGTCCTCGCCTCGGGCCGCCCGTTCGACGAGCTGTTCAGCGAGGAGATGCTGAACGGCGGGTACCGCAAGAAGTACTTCCGCGCGATCTCCCGCCTCACGGCCCTGGCCCGCGACGCCCGCCGCCTCACGGAACCCACCACCTGACAGGACCTCAACCCCCGCTCCCGCAGGGGCCGCCCACGGGGCGGGGGCTCAACCCCCGCCCCACCGAGGCCCACCCGCACGCCACGGACCCAACCCCCGCCCCAGCACGGCCCGCAGGCACCGCAACGGCCCAACCGCCGCCCCGCCACAGTGGCAAGCACCGCCCGCGCCCCGGCCCACCCACCGGAACGGGTGACCACCCACACGTCTGTCCACCCGGCGGCTCGCCCGGAGCGGCGGCCGGTTCGGCGGGTGCCGTCCCAGCCGTCCCACCCATCCCGGCCAGGGATTTGTTCGCGCCAAGCACCCCTCGCTTTTAGGGCGCACTTCCTCCCGAAACGCCGAGTTAACCCTGCAAAGAACCTCGTGGGGTTACCTTGTTTCTTGACCAGCAATTGACCAACCGTTGGTCCGCCTTAGAGGCGTGCACAGGGGGAAGGGGGGCGCATGTTCCGAGGTAGGACCACCCGGAGCACGGTTTCGTTCCTCGTCGCCGCCCTGCTCGCACTCCCGTTCTTCGCACTTCCGTCTTCCTTCGCACACGCGCACACGGCCCGTCATGCAGAGGCCAAGGCTTATCCCGGAACCATCCCGTCCGGCAGGCCCGTGCGCGACGAGATCGCCCTCACTCCTCCCTGCGACCGTTCCGGGGAACCCGCCGACCCCCTGCGCATCCGCGACCGGGTCCGCGCCACGGCCACCGCCGACCAGGCACCCCCGCAGTCAGAACGGGCCCGCTCCGCCCAGGACCCGGCGACCGCGCCGCGGCTCGCCCGGCCGAGCGGCCCGCACTCCCTGTCGAGACCCTCGACGGCCCACTCCCCGGCGGCACTTCAGGTCTTCCGCTGCTGAGCGAGCACGGCCCCAGCGCAGTTCCCCCACCTGTCCTGCCCGTCCGACGCGCCCCCACTGCGCGCCAGGAGGAATCATCACGCCATGCAGCCCCTCATCGATCACGCCCGTGCCTTCGGCCGGCGCCCTGAGGAGTTCGCCGGGCTGGCCGCCGGCCAGTCGCCCGAGGTCCTGTTCATCACCTGCTCCGACTCGCGGGTCGTGCCCGCCCTGATCACGGGCGCCCGCCCCGGCCAGCTCTTCGAGCTGCGCACCGCGGGCAACATCGTCCCGCCCTACGACAGCGTGCCGCCGACCGGCGAGACCGCCACCGTCGAGTACGCCGTCGAGGTGCTCGGCGTCCGGGACATCGTGGTCTGCGGCCACTCGCACTGCGGCGCCGTCGGCGCCCTGGTGCGCGGCGACGACCTCGACGCCGTCCCCGCCGTACGCGCCTGGCTGACGCACGCCGCCGACGAACCGGAGTCCACCGACCCCGGCGACCCGACCGTCGCCGAGGCGGTCCAGCACCACGTCCTGGCCCAGTTGCTGCGGCTGCGCTCGTACCCGTGCGTGGAGAAGCGGCTGGCCGACGGCCGACTGCGGCTGCGCGGCTGGTACTACGAGGTGCACACCGGTGCCGTGCGCGAACACCGGGCCGACGGCGACCTCTTCGAGGCGCTGTGAGCACCCGAGCGGCCACCACGGCCAAGTACCCCTACATAAAGCAGGACTTCGCCGCGTCCCTCGTCGTCTTCCTGGTCGCGCTGCCGCTCTGCGTCGGCGTGGCCGTCGCCTCCGGGGTACCGGCCGAACTCGGCCTGGTCACCGGCATCGTGGGCGGCATCGTCACCGGTCTGATGCGGGGCAGCAGCCTCCAGGTGTCCGGCCCGGCGGCCGGGCTCACCGTGCTGGTCTTCGAGGCGGTGCAGGAGTTCGGCCTGCCCGCCCTCGGGGTGATCGTCCTCGTGACCGGCCTGCTCCAGATGGCCATGGGCGCGCTCCGGCTGGGCCGTTACTTCCGGGCGATCTCCGTCTCGGTCGTCGAGGGCATGCTCGCCGGGATCGGCCTGGTGCTGATCGCCGGACAGATCTACGCGCTCGTCGGCGCCAAGGCGCCGGACACCGGCCCGGAGAAGATCTTCGGGCTGCCGGAGGCTCTCGTGGACGCCTTCGGCAGCACCGCGGCGCTCTCCTCGCTCGCCGTCGGCGCCGGGACCGTCGTCCTGCTGGTGCTGTGGCCGCGGCTCCCGGCACGGGCGCGGACGGTGCCGGGTCCGCTCGCCGCGGTCGGCCTCGCCACCTTCGCCGTCGTCGCCCTCGACCTGCCGGTGGCCACGGTCGAGGTGCGGGGCCTGATCGACTCCGTCCAGCCGCCGTCGCTGGACGCGTTCGGCGGCCTCGCCGGGATCGGACTGCTCGGCACGATCGTCGCGTTCACCCTGATCGCGTCGGCCGAGTCGCTGTTCAGCGCGGCGGCGGTGGACCGCATGCACGACGGTCCGCGCACCGAGTACGACCGTGAACTGCTGGCGCAGGGCGCGGGCAACACCGTCTGCGGGGTGCTCGGCGCGCTCCCGATGACAGCGGTGATCGTGCGCAGCGCGGCCAACGTGCAGGCGGGCGCCCGCACCAAGGCCTCGCGGGTGATGCACGGCGTGTGGCTGCTGCTCTTCGCGGCGCTCTTCCCGGACCTCCTCGCCTACATACCGATCCCCGCCCTGGCGGGCGTCCTCGTGCACGCGGGCGCCAAGCTGATCAAGGTCGGGGCCGTCGTCGAGCTGTGGCGGACGCACCGGGGCGAGGCGCTGATCCTCGTCGTCACCGCGGTGTCGATCGTCGTGGTGAGCATGTTCGAGGGCGTGCTCATCGGCCTGGTGCTGGCCATCACGAAGACCGCCTGGGACGCCTCGCACATCCGGCTCGACGTCGTCGACAAGGGCGCCGGTCCGGTCCAGGCGTACCTGTCGGGCAACGCGACCTTCCTGCGGCTGCCGCGCATCCTCGACAGCCTGGAGGCCCTTCCGCAGGACCGCCCGGTCGAACTGGACCTGTCGGGCCTGCACCACCTCGACCACGCCTGCCGTACGGCCCTGGAGTCCTGGGCGCAGCGGCACAGCGCGGCCGGGACCGACCCGGTGAAGGTCACCCCGGTCGCTCCGGTCACCCCGGTGCCCCCGGCCGCGGCGGGCACGTCCCCCTGATCCGGCCCCGGCGGCGGGCCCCGGCCCGCCGCCGATTCCCTCCCCCGGACGGGTCCGGGGGACGGGCGGCGGGCATATCGTTGAGGACAACAGGCTTTTCGGACCTCTCCCGAGGAGGTCGTGATGGTCGAGGAGCTGCTGGCAGCGGCCGCGGCGGTCGGCGCCGCGGGGGCCGTGTACGTCGTGGCGGGCGCCCGGGTGATCAAGCAGTACGAACGCGGGCTGGTCTTCCGGCTCGGCCGGGTGGTCGGCGAGGTGCGCCGGCCCGGTTTCACCCTGGTCATCCCGGCTGTGGACCGGATGCGCCGGGTCAACCTCCAGATCGTGACGATGCCCGTGCCCGCCCAGGAGGGCATCACACGGGACAACGTGACCGTACGGGTCGACGCGGTCGTCTACTTCAAGGTGGTCGACCCGCACGCGGCGATCGTGAACGTCGAGGACTACCGGTTCGCCGTCGCGCAGATGGCCCAGACCTCGCTGCGTTCGATCATCGGCAAGAGCGAACTGGACGATCTGCTCTCCGACCGGGAGAAGCTGAACCAGGGACTGGAGCTGATGATCGACAGCCCGGCGGTGGGCTGGGGCGTGCAGATCGACCGGGTCGAGATCAAGGACGTGTCGCTGCCCGACACGATGAAGCGGTCCATGGCCCGGCAGGCCGAGGCGGACCGTGAGCGACGGGCCCGGATCATCAACGCCGACGCCGAACTCCAGGCGTCGAAGAAGCTCGCCGAGGCCGCCCAGCAGATGGAGGACACGCCGTCGGCGCTCCAGCTGCGGCTGCTCCAGACCGTGGTCGCCGTGGCCGCCGAGAAGAACTCCACCCTCGTGCTGCCCTTCCCGGTGGAACTCCTGCGCTTCCTGGAACGCGCCCAGCAGCCCGCCCCGGCGGCCCCGCAGCCGGCACCGGCTACGCCACCGACGCCACCGGTTGCCCCGGCGGTCGAACAGCCCGCCCCGCCGACGGGCCCGCAGCCACCGCCGTCCACCGGTCAGGTCTCCGACGGCACGGCCTCCGACGGATCGGCCCCCCGCGGCCCCGACTCCGCCCCCGGCTCCGGCCTCGGCCCCGGCCTCGACGGCGACCCCGCCGCCCGGAACGCCGCCTCCGTGGACGGTGCGTATCCGGACAACGCTCCGTGACGGGCGGGGCACGTGTGGTTCACGGGACGCGCCGGGGGTGATAGACACGGCGGGGTCACCGCACCTGTCCGCCAGCAGGAAGGTTTCCCCCCATGACCACGTCCCGTCGTCAGCTCCTCGCCCGCTCCGGTGCCCTCGGAGCGGGCATCGCCTTCTCCGGGGCGCTCGCCGAGCTGTTCCCGGCCTCGGCCGCACCCGACCACCTCGGCCGCACCGGCTACGGCCCCCTCGTGCCCGACCCGAAGGGCCTGCTCGACCTGCCGGAGGGCTTCCGGTACACGGTCCTCTCCCGCGAGGGCGACCCGCTGCGCTCCGGTGAGGGCCGCGTCCCGTCGAACCACGACGGCATGACCGCCCTGCCCGGCCACCGCGGCCGGGTCCACCTCGTCCGCAACCACGAGAACCGGCCCACCGCGCCGATCCCCGTCCCCACCGTCGAGGGCCTGACCTACGACCCGGCGGGCAAGGGCGGCTGCACGGTCCTCACCCTCGGCTCCCGCGGCGACGTGCTCGACGAGCGGGTCGGGATCGCCGGTACGGCCGTCAACTGCGCGGGCGGCCCCACCCCCTGGCGCACCTGGCTGACCTGCGAGGAGACCGAGGACAAGGCGGGCACCAGCGGCTACACGAAGGACCACGGCTTCATCTTCGAGGTGGACCCCGTCGACCCCCGCCGCACGGGCGCGGTGCCGCTCACCGCGATGGGCCGCTTCCAGCACGAGGCGATCGCCGTCGACCCGCGCCGCGGGATCGTCTACGAGACGGAGGACGCCTTCCAGAAACCGTTCGGCCTGTTCTACCGGTTCCTGCCGCGCGAGCCGCTCGGCGGGGTCGGCTCGCTGCGCGCGGGCGGGCGCCTCCAGGCGATGCGGGTGCCGGGGGTGCCGGACCTGTCGGCGGTCCAGGAGACGGGCGCGCACTTCGACGGCGTCGAGTGGGTCGACGTACCGGACCCGCTGGCCGCGCGGACCGCGATCCGGTTCCAGGACTTCGGCCCGAAGGGCATCACCCACGCCCAGAAGCTGGAGGGCTGCTACTGGGGCGGCCGGTCGGTGTACTTCGTGTCGTCGTTCGCGCGCGGCGCGGAGGGCTCGGCGGCCGACCACTACGGGCAGATCTGGCGCTACGACCCCGAGCGCCGCCGCCTCACCCTGGTGATCGTCTTCGGCCCGGACACCGACGTGCAGCTGCCCGGCGAGTCCCCCGACAACATCTGTCTCGCCCCGTCCGGCGGCCTGATGGTCTGCGAGGACGGCAACGGCGCCCAGCACGTCTACGGCGTGACCCGGACCGGCGAGGTGTACGCCCTGGCGCGCGGCCGGCAGAACCTCGGCACTCCCGAGGACCCGGAGTGGGGCGAGTTCGCGGGCGTCACCTTCTCCCCCGACGGCCGCACGATGTACGTCAACTGCTACACCCCCGGCACCACGTTCGCGGTGACGGGCCCCTGGCACCGGCAGTGAGCGGACGCGCTGCGCCGGGCGGGTGAGACGCGCCCCCCGGCAGGCATATCAACGCATGAACGGCACTTCGCCGCTCATAGCGTCACACGGTGATCACTTCCGCGCGCCGTCTGCTCACCGTCTGTGTCCCGGCCGTCCTGGGTGCCGCACTCACCGCGTGCGGCACCGCACCGGCCCCGCCCGCCGCCCGCCCGGCCCCGGCGGCGCCGTCGTCGTCGGCGCCGCCCGCCGGGCCACCGACGCTCGCCCCGGGCCCGGCCGGTCTCACCCCGGTCTTCGCCCGCGCGCCCCGCACCGCCGAGCGGACCGTCGCGCTCACCTTCGACGCCGACATGACCTCCGACCAGGGGGCGCGGGCCGCGGCCGGGGAACGGTTCGACAATCCGGGGCTGATCGCGGCGCTGCGCGCGCTGAAGGTGCCGGCCACCGTGTTCATGACGGGCCGCTGGGCCGAGGAGTACCCGGACCAGGCCCGCGCCGTCGGCCGGGACCCGCTCTTCGAGGTCGCCAACCACTCGTACAGCCACCACGCCTTCACCGCCGACTGCTACGGCCTGCCGACCGTGCCGCCGGAGCGGATGCGGGCGGACGTGGAGCGCGCGTACGCCGCGTTCCGCGCGGCCGGGGTCCCCGACCCGATGCCGTACTTCCGCTTCCCGGGCGGCTGCTACGACCGTGCGGCGCTGCGCGCGGTGAGCGGGACCGGGGTGACCGCGGTGCAGTGGGACGTGGTGAGCGGCGACGCCTTCGCCACCGACGCGGACGCCGTGACCCGCCAGGTGCTGGACGGGGTGCGGCCGGGCTCCGTGGTGGTCATGCACTGCACCCGCAGCGCGGCCCCGACGACCGAGCGGGTGGTGCGGGCGGTGGTGCCGGAACTGCGCCGCCAGGGCTACCGGTTCGTGAAAGTCTCCGAGCTGATCGGCGCGGCGCGCGGCGCGAAGTGAGCCGGAGGTGAGCCGAGGGCGGGCCGGGGGCGGGCCGGGCGGCCTCTCGTACGCTGGACGCATGACCGACACCGACCACCCGAGCGGCCCCGACAGCCCGAGCGGCACCGCCACGCCGTACGCGGAGTGTGTGCTGTGCCGTGAGCCGACGGAGTACCCCGAGTCGCACCGGGGCATCACGCTGTGCCCCGTCTGCGCGTGGCGGGAGGCCGAGCGCACCGCCTGCTCCGGCTGACCGCGCACCCCGGCCCACGCGGGCCCGCCGGTCCGCCCTCGTCGGCCGCGCGCCTGGTCACGTACCCTGCGCCAGGTGAGTGAGAGCCCGTTCCAGACCGAGCCGAACCCCCGTGACGAGGCCCCGCAGTTCGTGCTGCCGCTGGTCGTCCGGCTGGAGAAGGCCGCGCCGCCCGCCCGTACCGACGCCCTGGAGACGGCCGCCCGTGCCGTCCTCGTCCTGCTGAGCGACCCGCGCGCGCTCGGCGACGGGGAGTGGGCCGCGGCCGTGCGCGACTGGCAGGACGCCCGTATCCGCAAGGTGGTCCGCCGGGCGCGGGGCGCAGAGTGGCGCAAGGCCGCTGAGCTGCCCGGGATCACCGTGACCGGGAAGGCGGCGGAGGTCCGCGTCTTCCCGCCGATCCCGCTGGACGGCTGGCCGAAGGAGCTGGCGAAGCTCCAGGTGTCCGGCACCGACCTCGACGACCCCGAACCGCCCGCGCCCGCCGATCCGGGCGTGCTGCCCGTGCTGTGGCTGAGCCCGGACGTGGAGATGTCCGCGGGCAAGGCGATGGCGCAGGCCGGGCACGGCGCGCAGCTCGCCTGGTGGGAGCTGACGGACGAGGAGCGCACGGCCTGGCGCGAGGCGGGCTTCCCGCTCGCCGTCCGCACCGCCGCCCCCGGCCACTGGCGCGAGCTGACCACGAGCGGCCTGCCCTTGGTCCGGGACGCCGGTTTCACCGAGATCGCCCCCGGCAGCTGCACCGTCGTCGCCGACCATCCGGCGCTGCGGGCCCGCTGAGCCCGGCCCGGCGGAGTGGCCGGGTCCGTTTCGGGTCGGTCCGTCGGGTGAGACGGATGTCCGCCGGGACCGTACCTCCTGGTGCCGCACGGCCCGTGTTCCGGGTGTCGCCGAACCTCAAATGTTGCTCTGAAGGACGGCCGCGCGCGGTTCGGGCCGGGACGACGGGGTCATATCCCCGTCACCGCGGCGGGGGACGGCGACGGAGGAGGGGACCACCATGGCGCGACTGGGAACGGGGATCGGCTGGCGGCCGGAGATCGCGGACGCCGTGGAACGCATGCCCGGCATCGACTGGGTCGAGGCCGTGGCCGAGAACGTCTGCCCCGGCCACCTCCCGGAGTCCCTGCTCCGGCTGCGCGAGCGCGGGGTCACCGTCGTGCCGCACGGTGTCTCGCTCGGCCTCGGCGGCGCCGACCGGCCCGACGAGGCGCGGCTGACGGCGCTCGCGGAGCGGGCCGAGGCGCTCGGCTCGCCGCTGGTCACCGAGCACATCGCGTTCGTCCGCGCGGGCGGCCCGCTCACCGCCACCCCGCGCCTGGAGGCCGGGCACCTGCTGCCCGTGCCCCGCACCCGCGACGCCCTGGACGTGCTCTGCGCCAACGTGCGTCTCGCGCAGGCGGCGCTGCCCGTGCCGCTGGCCGTGGAGAACATCGCGGCCCTCCTCGCCTGGCCCGGCGAGGAGCTGACCGAGGGCCAGTTCCTGTACGAGCTGGCCGACCGCACCGGCGTCCGCCTCCTCATCGACGTGGCCAACCTGCACACGAACCACGTCAACCGCGGCGAGGACCCGTCCAAGGCGCTCGCCGAACTGCCCCTGGAGGCCATCGCGTACGTCCATGTCGCGGGCGGCTTCGAACGGGACGGCGTCTGGCACGACAGCCACGCCCACCCGGTGCCCCGGCCCGTCCTCGACATCCTCACCGACCTCACCTCCCGTGTCGCCCCGCCCGGCGTCCTGCTGGAGCGCGACGAGAACTTCCCGGAGCCGGGCGAGCTGGAGCGGGAGCTGGTGTCGATCCGGGAGGCGGTGGAGCGGGGGGCACGGACGCGGACGGCGACGCCCGCGGGGGTCATGCCTGCCGCGGCCGGGACGGTGACCGCGAGCGGCCCCGCGGCGGAGGCGACCGCCGTACCGGAGCCCATAGCTGTAGCGGACCCCGCATCCCACCCCGCGCCCGGCTCCGTCGCCGACGCCCGTGACGCCGCCGTCCGGCAGCGGCTCGGGGTGGCGCAGGCCGCGCTGCTGTCGGCGCTGGTCGCGGGGACGCCCGTCCCGGAGGGCTTCGACCGGGTGCGGCTCGGGGTGCAGGCGCGGGCGCTGGCCGCCAAGCGGGCCGACGTGGTGGCGAAGGTCGCCCCCGAGCTGCCGCTGATCCTGGGCGGCGGGTACCGGGCCGCGTTCCTCGCGTACGCCCAGGGCAACCCGATGCGCGGCGGGTACCGGCAGGACGCCCTCGACTTCGCCGGGCGGCTGCTGCTGCACGGCGACCTCGCGGAGGGCCGCGCCCGGCGCGAGCTGCGCCGCTGGTGGCTGGACCGCTCGGGCCCGGCCCCGCGGCCGGGGTCCCGGCTGGGCCGGGTCGGACAGGTGGGCCGGTCGCTGATCCGCAGGTGAGCGAGGGCGGCTCGCGGCGCGGGACCGGCGGCGCAGTAGCATGCCAGTCCCGCACCCGAGACGCACACGTGTGCGGTGCCGTGTGCAGGAGGCATCATGCGACCGCGACCCCCGATCAGGGGCAGAGGCATCTTCACCGGCACCGGGATCATCGTCACGGGCCTGGCGCTGACCGTCGTCGCGCTGCTCGGTCCGCTGTTCTTCCACCACCCGCGGCAGGAACCGGGCGTCACCGGCCCGGACGTGCTCGGCGCCGAGACCGTGTCGACGCAGTTCGGCCCGCTGTCCGGGCTGGACCGGGACTTCGTCACCAAGGTGCGGCTGGCCGGGCTGTGGGAGCTGCCCGCCGGGCGGCAGGCCCAGGAGAAGGGCACCACCGAGGCCGTACGGACCGCGGGGCGGCACCTGGTCGAGGGGCACGCCTTCCTGGACGAGCGGGTGCGGGACGTCGCGGCGCGGCTCGGGCTCGCCCTGCCGAACGAGCCGAACCCGCAGCAGCGGGAGTGGCTGCGGGAGTTGGACGCGGCGCGGGGCACTGCGTACGACCGCGCGTTCGCCAACGTGCTGCGGCTGGCGCACGGGCGGGTGTTCACGGTCGTCGCCCAGGTGCGGGCGAGCACGCAGAACGCGCTGGTGCGCAATCTCGCGGACGACGCCAACACCACCGTCCTGGACCACATCCGGGTCCTGGAGGCCACCGGGTACGTCGACTTCGCGGCCCTCGCGCGGGAGCTGGCGGCGGGCAGCGCGGCCCCGGCGCCCTCGTCGGCCGCCCCCACCGGCCCGGTGACCGATCCGGGGGCCGTGGTGCCGCTGACCACGGACCCGCCGAGCTACTCCCTGCCGCCCGCCGCCACGGCTCCCCCGCCGGACACCCCGGACACCGACGGCTCCTGAACGGGCGCCCGCGGTCCGTCACCGGAGGCGCGCGGCACGTCACAGCGCCGCGGTACTCCGTCCGTACCGTGGACGGTCCATGGCGCCGAGCGGGGAGTCCGGCGTACAAGGACGGAATGTTCTGGATGCTGCTCCTGCTGCCCGCCTGGGCCGTCGCCGGAATCGCGTGCACCCGGCTGTGCCTGGCCGCGGTCCGGGCGGCGGGCGTCGACCCGCACGCCGGGCGCGGACACGACCTCACGCTCTACGAGGCGGCGTTCCTCGCGGGCGGCCCCGGCCGGGTCGCCGAACTGACCCTGGTCTCCATGGCCCGGCAGCGGCGGCTGCTCCTCGCGCACACCGGCTGGGCGACCGTCGTCGACCCGCGCGGACGCGACGACATCGAGCGGTCGGTGATCGGTGCCATCGGACCGGACGGCCAGTCCCGCGTCGCCCCGGTCCGCGCCGCCGCGGCCACCGCCGACGCCGTGCGCGGCCTCGCGGAGCGGCTGGTCGGCGCCGGTCTGGCCGTGCCGACCGGGTCCCGTACGACGGTGGCCTCGGGGGTCCGGCAGGTGCGGGTCGCCACCGGGGTGGTCCTCGTCCTGGGGGCCGCGGCCCTGCTCATGCCGGTCGCCGGGAACCTGCCGCACGCCCTGGTCGCGGCCTGGTTCGGGCTGCCGCTCGCCCTCACCCTGAGCTGTCTGGCGCTGGCCCGCGTCGAGGCGCACCCCTACGCCCACTGGGCCTCCCCCGCCGGTCAGCGGCTGCTGGACGCGCTCGCCCGGCGGACCGCCGAGGCCACCGGAGCGCGCGGTGGGGGCGCGGACGAGCGGACCGGGCTGGTCTCCGTCGCCGTCCACGGAGTCCGCGCCCTCCCCGAACCCGAACTCCGCGCGGCGTTCGCCCACCGGGACGGCTGAGCCCCCGGCGGACCCGGCACACGCCGAGCCCCGACGGGCACCCCGGACCCGCCCGACGCTCCCCGCCCCCGGCGCCCCCGGCGTGTCCAGGGGGCGCACAGGGGCATCGGCGCCGACACGGCGCGCTGGTGCTTGCCTCGCCCCCCGGGCGCCCCAAACATCCCTTCTGTCGCTGCCGCGCACCGAAGGGACACGCGATGAGAGCCGCCGCCCGCTACTCGGCGGCAGGAGCCCTGCTCCTGTCCACCCTGACCGCCACCCCGGCCGAGGGGGCGCCGGACACCTCCCGCGCCCCGGCCGCCTCTGTCCTCGCGTCCGGGGTCGCCGTCGCCGCCGGACGCGCCGCCGAGGAGGGCATCGCGTTCGGGGCCTGCGCCGAGGCGGAGGAACTTCCGGGCGCCATGCAGTGCGGCACGGTCTCCGTCCCGCTCGACTACGCCGATCCCGACGGCCGGCAGATCCGGCTGACGGTGAGCCGGGCGGCGGCCACCCAGCGCGACCCGCACAACAGCAAGCGCCGGGTGCCCCGGCAGGGCGCGCTGGTCTTCAACCCGGGCGGGCCGGGCGCCTCCGGCCTGTACTTCCCGCTGATCGGCGTGCTGCCGCAGTGGAAGCGCCTCGGGGCCGCGTACGACCTGGTCGGCTACGAGCCGCGCGGCGTCGGCCGGTCCGCGCCGCTGTCCTGCCAGGACCCGAAGGAGTTCTTCAAGGGCCCCGCGCCCGCGCCGGTCCACCCCACGGCCGCGTACAAGCAGGAGCGGGTCGCGCGCGCCGAGGCGTACGCGGAGGGCTGCGCGAAGCGGGCGGGTGAGGCTCTGCGGCACTACACGTCCCTGAACAACGCCCGTGACCTCGACGTCGTCCGGGCGGCGCTGGGCGAGGACCGGCTGACGTTCATGGGGGCGTCGTACGGCACCTACTTCGGCGCGCTGTACGCCACCCTGTTCCCCTCGCACGTGCGGCGGATGGTGTTCGACGCGGCGGTGAACCCGGACCCCGCGCAGATCTGGTACCGCAACAACCTCGACCAGTCGGCCGCGTTCGAGAGCCGCTGGGAGGACTTCCGGGAGTGGGTGGCCCGGCACGACGGCACGTACGGGCTGGGCGCGACCGCCGAGGCGGTGCAGGCCGCGTACGACCGGGCGGCCGAGCGGCTCGCCGCCGAGCCCGCGGGCGGCGAGGTGGGCCCGGCCCAGTTGCAGGGGACGTTCCTCCAGGCCGGGTACTACGACGACTACTGGCCGTCCCGCGCGGAGGCGCTGTCGGCGTACCTGAAGGGCGATCCGGAGCTGCTGGTGGGGCTGGCCGCGCCGGTGCGGGAGGCCGCCGCGGAGGCGGAGAACGCGAACGCCGTCTACACGGCCGTGGAGTGCAACGACGGGCCCTGGCCGACCGACTTCCGGGTGTGGGACCGCGACAACACCCGCCTCGCGCGCGTCGCCCCGTTCGAGACCTGGGACAACGTGTGGGCGAACCTGCCCTGCGCGTACTGGAAGGCGCCCCGGCAGCGGCCGCTGGACGTGCGGACCGGTCCGGGCGAGCTGCCGCCGACGCTGATCCTCTCGGCCGAACGGGACGCGGCGGCCCCCTACGACGGCGCCCTGGAGCTGCACCGGCGGCTCAGCGGGTCGGTGCTGGTGACCGAGCGGGACGCGGGCACCCACGGCATCGCGGGCGGACCCAACGCCTGCGTCAACGGCCACCTGGAGACGTACCTGCTGGAGGGCCGTCTGCCGGGACGGCGCGCGGCCTGCGCACCGCGCCCGGAGCCGGAGCCGACCGCCCCGCGGGCGAAGGAGCGGGCGGCGCCCCCGCGCGCCTCCTGACGGAACGCGACGAGAAGCGCCTCGACCCCACGTGCGGGTCGAGGCGCTTCTCCGTGCCGTACGACCGTCACACGGACGCCATACGACCTTCGTCGGGAGTCTAGACAGGACTGGACATGTGTGGCACCGTCCTGGACATGCCTAAACAGGTTCTCAAGCATCAAGGTGTCGCACAGGTCCTGGCCCGCGAGATCCGCAGCGGTGCCCTGGAACCGGGCAGCAGACTGCCCGGCGAACACGCGCTCACCCGGCGCTTCGAGGTCAGCCGGACCACCGTCCGGCAGGCCCTGGACGAACTCAGCAAGCAGGGACTGATCTCCACGCACGCGGGGGTGGGCTCCTTCGTCACCTTCGACGGCGGTGTCCTGGACAACCGGCTCGGCTGGACCCGGGCCCTCGCCGACCAGGGCGCCCGCGTCACCACCGAGACGCTCCGCCTGGACACGGGGGCCGACGCCGGGCCGGCCCGTGAACTGGGGCTCGGCGAGGAGACCGAGTTCCTGATCCTCGACCGGCTGCGCGTCCTGCCGGACGGCACCCCCGTCGCGCTGGAGCGCAGCCGGGTCCCCCTGGTCGCCGCCCTGGCGGACGTCCCGGCGCGGGGGCTCGTGGACGACTCGCTGACCAGAACCCTGGCCGCGGTCGGGCTGCGCGCCACCCACGGGGAGGAGTGGGCCTCGGTACGGCCGCTGTCCGACGACGACGCCGCCCTGCTGCGGCGGCGGGCGGGCGAACCGTGGCTCGCCACCCGCAGGGTCGGCCGCGGCGCGGACGGCCGGATCGTGGAGCAGGTCAGGAGCCTGCTCGACCCCGCCCGCTTCGAGCTGCACCTCGGTTTCGGGGAGCCCCCGCAATGACCCGGCCCACCGCCCCGCACGCCCCTCGCACGCACCCCCCTCACACCCACCCACGGGAAGCACGCATGAAAGACGAGCACGACCGCGCGGTCGGCGCCCTGTACGGCCTGGCCCTGGGCGACGCCCTCGGCATGCCCACCCAGCTCCTGTCCCGCCCGTCGATCGTCGCGCGGTTCGGCACCGTCTCCGGTTTCGAGCCCGCCCCCCCGGACAATCCGGTGAGCGCCGGCATGCCCGCGGGCGCGGTCACGGACGACACCGACCAGGCGCTCATCGTGGCCCGGCTGCTCACCGAGTCCGGCGGCCGGATCGACCCCCTGCGGCTCGCGAAGGAACTCCTGGCCTGGGAACGGGAGATGAAGGCCAAGGGGTCGCTCGACCTGCTCGGCCCGTCCACCAAGGCGGCGCTCGAAGCGGTGTCGCGGGGCGTCCCGGTGGAGGAGGCGGGCAAGGCCGGTGCCACGAACGGGGCCGCCATGCGGATCACCCCCGTCGGCATCGCCTGCTCCCCCGCCCCGCTCGACCGCTTCCTCGACGGGGTGGCGGCGGCGTGCCAGGTCACCCATGACACCTCCCTCGGCATCGCCTCCGCCGCGGCCGTCGCCGCGGCCGTCAGCCGGGGCGTGGACGGCGGGGACCTCCGGGACGTCGTCGACGCGGCGGTCACCGCGGCCGCCGCCGGGGCCGAGCGCGGGCACTGGGTCGCCGGGGCGGACATCGCCACCCGTATCGCCTGGGCCGTGGACCTGGTGCGGGACCAGCCCGAACAGCGGGCCCTGGACCAGGTGTGCGACCTGGTCGGCACCAGCGTCGCCAGCCAGGAGTCGGTGCCCGCGGCCTTCGCCGTGCTCGCCCTCGCCGACGGGGACCCGTGGCGGGCCTGCCTCCTCGCGGCGAACCTCGGCGGGGACTGCGACACCATCGGCGCCGTCGCCGGTGCCGTCGGAGGGGCCCTGCGCGGCGCCTCCGCGCTGCCCGCCGACGCCCTCGCCACCCTCCGCTCGGTCAACGGCCTCGACCTGGAGCCGGTGGCCGACGCCCTGCTCACCCTGCGCGCCGGGACACGCTGAACCCCTTCCCCACCCCCACTCGGACACGTCCCCACCCCCCTCGGACACCTCCCCACCCCCCTGACGGAACCGCTTTCGCCGTAGCACGGAGAGAAAGACGCACCAGAGAGAACGGGTACGACCATGGAGGCTTCACCGAACGACCGCGTCGGCACCGTCGAGACCCGGGGCATCGAGCCCGTCCCGGACGCCGAACGGCACGGCCACGCCGGACAGATGTTCTGGACCTGGTTCGCCGCGAACATCAGCATCCTCGGCCTTCCGCTCGGCGCGGCCCTGGTCAGCTTCCGGGGCCTGAACTTCTGGCAGGCCGCGCTCGTCGCCCTGCTCGGCTCCTTCGGCTCGTTCGCCCTGGTGGGCGCGTTGAGCATCGCGGGCAAGCGCGGCGGCGCCCCGGCACTCACCCTCTCGCGGGCGGTGTTCGGCGTACGCGGCAACACGGGCCCGACGCTCGTCACCTGGCTCAGCCGCCTGGGCTGGGAGACCATCAACACCACCACGGCCGCCTTCACCCTGCTGGCGCTCATCGACGTCGTGTTCGGCATACGGCGCAACACCGTGCTCACCGTGCTGTGCCTGCTGACGTTCATCGCGCTGACCCTGCTGATCAGCGGTCTCGGGCACGCCACGATCATGTGGATCAACAGGTGGGCCACCTACGTGTTCGGGGTCCTCAACCTCGTCGTGATCGGCTTCCTGGTCGCCACGGTCGACTGGGACAAGGTCCTCGGCGCGCCCGCCGGACCGCTCAGCGCGATGATCGTGGGCGTCGGGATGATCGCCGCGGGCACCGGCATCGGCTGGGCCAACGCCGGAGCCGACTACGCCCGCTACCTCCCCCGCGGGGTCCCCGGCGGCCGGCTGGTGCTGGCCTCGGCCTTCGGCGCAGGCATCCCGCTGATCGTCCTGATCTCCCTGGGGTCCCTGCTCGCCGCGGGCGAACCGGGCCTCGCCGCCTCCTCCGACCCGGTCTCGGCGATCAACGCGATGCTCCCGTCGTGGATGTCCGTCCCCTACCTGATCGCCGCGTTCGGCGGACTGCTGCTCTCCAACCACCTGTCCGTCTACTCGGCCGGACTCACCATGATCACCCTGGGCATCAAGGTCCGGCGCACCCTCGCCGTCGGCATCGACGTGGTCGTCACCTTCCTGGGCGGCATCTACTTCATCCTCATCGCCGAGGACTTCTACGGCCCGTTCATCACCTTCCTGACCCTCCTCGCCGTGCCCATCACGGCCTGGATCGGCGTGTTCGCCGTGGATCTCGTCGCCCGCCGGTCCTACGACGGCGACGCCCTGATGGACGTCTCCCGCTCCAGCCGCTACTGGTTCCGCGGCGGCGTGGCCTGGGCCGCCATGACGTCCTGGGCGGCGGCCATCGTGGTGGGCCTGCTGTTCACCGAGGCGGGCACCAGCTCGACCGACGTGTGGTTCTCCGGGCCGCTCTCCGGCACCTGGATCGGCGCCAACGGGCTGGGCTGGCTGGTGACCCTCGCCCTGGCGGCGGGCGCCTACACGGCACTGCGCCGCTTCGACGGCGGCACCCTGCCGGAGCCGACCGGACAGCACCCCGCGCCGACCACCCGCCCGCAGACCGCCCGGGAGACGTCATGAGCGAGGTGAAGGAGAGCGGCACCGGTACCGGCACCACGGGCGGGCGGCTCGTTCTCGTGGGCAACACCATCGTCGACCTGGTGATGCGGGTGGCGGCGCTGCCCGAACGCGGCGGCGACGTCGTCGCCCGGGACAGCGGCCTCGCCACCGGCGGCGGCTTCAACGTCCTGGCCGCCGCCCGCCGCCTGGGCCTGCCGGCCGTGTACGCCGGGGCGCACGGCACCGGCCCGTTCGGCGACCGCGTCCGCGCCGACCTGGCACGGGAGGGCGTCGGCACGGTGCTGCCGCCGCTGGCCGCGGCCGACACCGGTTTCTGCGTCGCGTTCGTCGACGACAGCGGCGAACGCACCTTCGCCACCAGCCTCGGCGCGGAGGCCCGGCTGACCGAGGCCGACGCCGCCGCCGTGCTCGCCGCCCTGCTCCCCGGCGACCTGGTGCAGGTCTCCGGGTACGGGCTCGCGTATCCCGGCAACGGCCCGGTGCTGGCCTCCCTGGTGAAACGGCTGCCCGCGGACGTCCGGGTCCTCCTCGATCCGGGGCCGCTGGTCGCCGAGATCCCCGGCGACGTCCTGGACCCCGTCCTGGAGCGGTCCGACTGGATCAGCTGCAACCAGCGGGAGGGGCAGCTGCTGACCGGCCTGTACGACGCGCGGGAGGCGGCCGTCGCCCTCGCCGACCGGCTGGACCCGCGCACCGGGGTCCTGGTGCGGGCCGACGCCGCGGGCTGCTGGCTGCTTCCCCCCGACAGCACGGACCTCCGGCATCTCCCCGGCCGCCGGGTGACCGCGGTGGACAGCAACGGTGCCGGAGACGCCCACGTGGGTGCCTTCCTGGCCCTCCTCGGACACGGGCTGGACCCGGTCACGGCGGCGGAGGGCGCCAACGCGGCGGCCGCCTTCGCCGTCACCCGCACCGGCCCCGCCACCGGCCCGACCCGCGAGGAACTGCTCGCCTCCCTCGACGACGGCCCCCTCGCCGCCCGCCTGTCCGCAGCGATCCCGGCCTAGCCGTCACGGTCGTGGCGGCCGGACGTCGGCCGCCCTCGCGGGTCCGTTTCAGCGGGCGAACTTCGCGACCGCCTCCGGGGTGACGGGGGTGAAGAAGTTGACGAGGTTGCCGTCGGGGTCGCGGAGCAGCAGGGACCGGTTGCCCCAGGGCATCGTGGTGGGCTCGGTGACGAAGTCGGCCACGACGTCGGCCAGGTCGCGGTGGACGCGGTCCACGTCGTCGACGAGGAACTCGGTGATGACGCTGTCGTTGGCCGCCGGGCGGGCCGACCCCGGCGCGAACAGCGGGACGGTGCGGGTGCCGGCGATCGCGAGGGTGGCACCCCCGACGCGCAGTTCGGCGAAGTCCTCGGTGGCCCACACCGCCCGCGCCCCGGTGGCGCGCTCGTAGAACGCGACGAGGCGTGCCACGTCGCCGGTGATGATGCGGATCGAGACGAAGTCCATGGGGTGCTCCTCGGCTGTGCTGGGCGGTTACCTCTCGCACGGTAGGAGAAATAGCGGACAGAATCGGTCCGGTATCGGCACTAGGCTGCGGACATGTCCCGACCCACCGGCCGTGTGCTGACGCTGCTGGAGCTGTTGCAGTCCGGCGGCACCCGCACCGTGGCCGAACTCGCCGACCGGCTCGGCGTCGACGGACGCACGGTCCGGCGGTACGTCGACCACCTGATCGACCTGGACGTGCCCGTGGAGTCGGTGCGCGGCCGCTACGGCGGGTACCGGCTCGGCCCCGGATACCGTCTGCCCCCGCTCATGCTCGGCGACGACGAGGCGCTGGCCGTGCTGCTGGGTCTGGCCGCGGCCCGCCGGGCGGGGCTGACGACGTCCGACCGTACGGCGGGTGAGACCGCGGCGGCGAAGATCCGGCGGGTGCTGCCCCGGCCCGTCGCCCGTCGGCTCGACGCGCTCCAGGAGGCCCTCGCCTTCACCGACCGCCCGCCCGGCGCGGACACCACGGCGCCCTCCGGACCCCCGGACGCGGAGGTCCTGCTCACCCTCGCCGACGCGGTGCGCCACCGCCGACCGGTCGCCCTCCGCTACACCGACCGCGAGGGGCGGCGCGGCGACCGCACCCTGCACCCGTACGGGATCGTCGCCCACGCGGGCCGCTGGTACGTCACGGGCGAGGACGCCCGGATCGGCGAGGAGCGGACGTTCCGGCTGGACCGTGTCGCCGACGCGCGGGCGCTGCCCGGCTCGTTCGAGGTGCCGGAGGGGCCGGACCCGGCGGAGCGCGTCCTCACCAGGTTCGCCACGGCCCCGTACCGGCACGAGGTGACGCTGCGCGTGCGGGGGACGGTCGAGCAGGTCCGCGCCCGGCTGCCCGCGAGCGTCGCGCGCCTGACGGAGTGCCCGCCCGCGCCGGGCGAGGGAGGCGAGGCGGACGCGGCCCCGTCGGCCGGGGGCTGGCTGCGGGTCGAGCTGCGGGCGGAGCGGCTCGACTGGCTGCCGCCGGTCCTCGCCTCGCTCGACCTGCCGTTCGCCGTCGAGCGCCCCGACGAACTGCGCGGCCTCGTCGCCGCGCTCGCCGACCGCCTCGCCGCCTCCGCCCGCCGGACCTGACCGGCCGCCCCGACCGGCCGGGCCGGTCACCGTGCCGTCGGGCCGGTCACCGTGCCGCCGGGGCCCGGACCGTTACGCCAGGCCCGACACCAGTTCGCTGACCGACTTACGGCGGCCCGTGTAGAAGGGGACCTCCTCGCGGACGTGCATCCGGGCCTCGGAGGCGCGCAGGTGACGCATGAGGTCGACGATGCGGTACAGCTCGTCGGCCTCGAAGGCGAGGATCCACTCGTAGTCGCCGAGGGAGAAGGAGGCGACGGTGTTGGCGCGCACGTCCGGGTAGCCGCGGGCCATCTTGCCGTGGTCGGCGAGCATGCGGCGGCGGTCCTCGTCGGGCAGCAGGTACCAGTCGTAGCTGCGCACGAAGGGGTAGACGCTGACGTAGTCGCGGGGCGTCTCGTCGGCGAGGAAGGCCGGGATGTGCGAGCGGTTGAACTCGGCGGGGCGGTGCAGCGCCATGTTCGACCAGACGGGCTCCAGGGCGCGGCCGAGCCGGGTGCGGCGGAAGAGGTTGTACGCCTCCTGGAGCTGGTCGCTGGTCTCCGCGTGCCACCAGATCATGACGTCGGCGTCGGCGCGCAGCCCGGACACGTCGTAGGTGCCGCGGATCTTGACGTCCTTGGCGGTGAGCTGGTCGAACAGCTCCTGGACCTCGTCGGCCCAGCCGCCGCGGTCCTCGGGGAGCGCGTCCTTCAGCCGGAAGACGGACCAGAGCGTGTAGCGGATGGTGTCGTTGAGGTCCTTGGCCAGCTTGCCCTTGTTGGGGATCCTGCCGGACTCGGTGGTGGAGGCGTCGTCACTCATGGGGCTCATTCTCCCGCTCCGCCGTGCGGGCTCCGCACCGGGTCGGCGGTGAGGTCGCGGGCCGCTCCGAGGTGGCCGCGCAGCCCGTCGGCGGCGGCCCACGCGCTCGCGACGCAGGCCGGGATGCCGACCCCGTCGTAGGCCGCGCCGCACACGGCGAGACCGGGGAGCCGGGCCACGTGGGCGCGGACGCGGGCGACGCGCGCGTGGTGGCCGACCGGGTACTGGGGCAGGCCGTCGGTCCAGCGGGTGACGCGGGTGGCCAGCGGGACGGCGTCGAGGCCGGTCGCGGCGCGCAGGTCCTGGCGGGAGACCTCGACGAGGTCGGCGTCGGGACGGTCGAGGATCGCGGTCTCGCCGTACCGGCCGACCGAGGTGCGCAGGACGGCGACGTCCGGGTCCTGGGCGCCGATCCAGCCCCACTTCTGCGAGGCGAAGGTGGAGGCCTTGATGGTGCGGCCGTCGACCGGGGGCACCAGGAAGCCGCTGCCGTCGGGCAGGGCGGCGGTGTCGGAGCGGCGGTAGGCGAGGGTGACGAGGGCCATCGAGGCGTACGCGACGGCGCGGAGTTCGGCGGCGGCGCCGGGCGACTCGGCGGCGAGCAGGGCCGCGGCGGCGGGGGCCGGGGCGGCGAGGACGACGGCGTCGGCGGACAGGACGCGGTCGTCGGTGACGACCTCCCAGGCCGTACCGGGAGCGCCGGCCGCGGTGACCCGGCGCAGGGCGCGGACGGGGGTGGCGAGGCGGATCTCGCCGCCGCGCGCGCGGACCGCGTCGGCGACGGCGAGCGGCAGGGTGCCCACGCCGCCGTCGAGGCCGGTGAAGACGGGCCCGGTCTGCCGGGCGGCGGCGGCCCTGGCCTGGATCGCGCGGACGGCCCCGGTGAGGGAGTCGTGGTCGCGGGCGGCCTCGAAGAGCTGGGGGACGGCCGAGCGCATCGACAGGCGGTAGGCGTCGCCCGCGTACACCCCGCCGAGGAGGGGTTCGACGAGGCGGTCGACGACCTCGCGGCCGAGGCGCGCGGCGACGAACTCCCCCACGGCGACGTCCTCGCCGATCTCCGTACGGGGCAGGTCGGCCTCGCGGGCGATGGCGGCGAGGCCCTCGTCGGAGAGGACGCCCGCGAGCGCGTCGGCGGTGCCGGGGACGCCCATGACGTGGCCCTTGGGCATGGGCCGCAGGGCGCCGCGGGTCCACAGGGCGGCGGTGGCGGTGGCGGTGGCGGGCGGCTGGAGGCGGTCGCCGAGGCCCGCCGCGCGCGCGAGGGCGACCGCCTCGGGGCGGCGGGCCAGCATCGACTCGGCGCCGAGGTCGACGCGGACGCCCGCGATCTCGCCGGGCAGCAGCTTGCCGCCGACCCGGCCGGACGCCTCCAGGACGGTGACGCGGGCGCCGCTCTCCAGCAGCCGGAGGGCGGCGGCCAGGCCCGCGATCCCGGCTCCCACGACGACGACCCGACCCGTGCCCTCACCCGTTGCGCTCATGTCCCCACTCTCTCAAAGCGGGCCGACGCCCAGGCCGCGGCCCCACCGCACCCGGCCCCGCGCGTGGCGGTGTCCGTCCCGCGTCCCGACCGTGACCTGTTCGGAACCGTTCCGCCCCAACGTCTCGGCCCGGCCGGGCGTCGAAGGACTGTCAGTCGTCGCCACCCAGGGGGGCAGCTCCACATGCGCACATCACACACGTCCCGCACCCGCACCCGCACCGCCCGTCCCGGGCGTTCCGTCCGTCCGGTGCCCCTGCTGGCGGGCGTCCTGCTCGCCGCCGCCGTCGCGCTGACGGGGTGCGGCGCCGGGGGCGGCGGCGCGTCGAGTTCCTCGGACAAGGCGGCCGCGCCCCAGGCGGGCGGGGTGGCCGCCGGGGAGCAGGACACGGGCGCGGTCGAAGACGACGGGAAGCGGTCCGCGGCCGGTTCCGGCGCCGCCTCCGCGCCGAAGCTGCCCGTGAACCACGTCATCCGCACCGCCTCGCTGACCGTGCAGGTGAAGGACGTGCCGAAGGCCCTGGACCGGGCCCGCACGACCACCGAGGGCGCGGGCGGCTACGTCGGCGAGGAGACCACGACCCGCGACGAGGACAGCACCGAGCAGACCCGCGTGGTGCTGCGCGTGCCCGTGGACCGCTACGACGACGTCCTCACCGGGCTCCAGGGCGCGGGCAAGCTCCTGGAGCGCACCGCGAAGGCGCAGGACGTCACCGACCAGGTGGTGGACGTGGAGAGCCGGATCACCTCGCAGCGGCTCAGCGTGACGCGTATCCGCGGACTGATGGACGACGCGACGAAGTTGAGCGACGTGGTCACGCTGGAGGGCGAACTCAGCCGCCGCGAGGCCGACCTGGAGGCGCTGCTCGCCCGCCAGGCGTCCCTGAAGGACCGCACCAGCCTCGCCACCATCACCCTCACCCTCACGGAGAAGCCGGTCACGGTCGCCGAGGAGGACGACGACCCCGGGTTCGTGGACGCCGTCGCGGGCGGCTGGGGCGCGTTCGTGACGGTGCTGCGGTGGGTCGCGCTGGCGGTCGGCGCGGTGCTGCCGTTCGCGGTCGTGGCCGCCGTCGCGGTGGCGGTGTGGCTGCGGCTGCGGCGGGGCCGCCGCCGGGTCGCCGCCGGCCCGGTCGAGGGGGACTGACCGGGCGTCGGCGCCGCCGTGCCGGAGCGGGCCCGTAGCGTGGGCGCATGAGCGACAACGCGCGGGTACGCGACGGAGGTTCGGGCCGGGAACGGCTGGTCGTCATCGGCGGGGACGCGGCGGGCATGTCCGCCGCGTCCCAGGCCCGGCGCCTCAAGGGGCCCGACGAACTGGAGATCGTCGCGTTCGAGCGCGGCCACTTCACCTCGTACTCGGCCTGCGGCATCCCCTACTGGGTCGGCGGGGAGGTCGGCGACCGGGACGACCTGATCGCGCGGACGCCGCGGGAGCACCGGGAGCGCGGGATCGACGTACGGCTGCGCACCGAGGTCACCGCGATCGACGTGGCCGGGCGGCGGGTGCGGGCGCGGGACCTCGGCTCGGGGGCCGAGTCGTGGACGCCGTACGACAAGCTGGTCGTCGCGACCGGGGCGCGACCCGTGCGGCCGGACCTGCCGGGGGCCGACGCGGACGGGGTGCACGGGGTGCAGACCCTGGACGACGGGCAGGCCCTGATCGACTCGCTGTCCCGCGCGCGCGGGCGGCGCGCGGTGGTCGTCGGGGCGGGCTACATCGGCGTGGAGATGGCGGAGGCGTTCGTCCACCGCGGCTACGAGGTGACCGTCGTCAACCGGGGCGCCGAGCCGATGTCCACCCTCGACCCGGACATGGGCCGCCTGGTGCGCGAGGCGATGACCGGCATGGGCATCACCATGGTCGACGACGCCGAGGTCACCGAGGTCCGCGTCGACGACGGCGGCCGGGTCCGGGCGGTGGTCACGGCGGACGCGGAGTATCCGGCGGACGTCGTCGTCCTCGGCCTCGGCGTCCGCCCCGAGACCGCGCTCGCCGCGGCCGCGGGGCTGCCGCTGGGCGCGCACGGCGGGCTGCTGACGGACCTCGGGATGCGGGTGCGCGGGCACGAGGACATCTGGGCGGGCGGCGACTGCGTGGAGGTCCTCGACCTGGTCTCCGGCCAGGAGCGGCACATCCCGCTCGGAACGCACGCCAACAAGCACGGGCAGGTCATCGGCACCAACGTCGGCGGCGGGTACGCCACGTTCCCCGGCGTGGTCGGCACGGCCGTCAGCAAGGTGTGCGACCTGGAGATCGCCCGGACCGGGCTGCGCGAGAAGGACGCGCTGCGGGCGGGGCTGCGGTTCGAGGCGGTCACCGTCGAGTCGACCAGCCGGGCGGGGTACTACCCCGACGCCGCCCTCATGACGGTCAAGATGCTCGCCGAGCGCCGCACGGGACGGCTGCTGGGGGTGCAGATCGTCGGCCGGGAGGGCGCGGGCAAACGCGTCGACATCGCGGCGGTCGCCCTCACGGCCGGGATGACGGTGGAACAGATGACGGCCCTGGACCTCGGCTACGCGCCTCCGTTCAGCCCGGTGTGGGACCCGGTCCTGGTCGCGGCCCGCAAGGCGGCGGCCAAGGTGCGGGACGGCGGGGCGTAGAGCGGCGGGGCGACTCGTACGGAAGGCCCGGGGCGCGCGAGAGGGGGGTTGCGCGCCCCGGACCGGTCCGTGCCGGCGGACCGGGTCAGCCGGTGCCGCTGATCCGCGGGAGGGTCGAGACGGGCGCGGTGGCGGGCGGGTCGCTGGGCTTGGCGTGGGCCGCGGAGGCGGGCCGGGAGCGCAGCCGGTGGCTGACCGCCTCGTCCAGCGTCACCGGCCGCTGCATCTGCGAGGCGAGCCGCCCCGCCTCCTGGCCGAGCCGCGCCACGTCCTCCCAGGGGAGGCGGATCACCAGCGCGATCTCCGCCTCGCCGTCGGGCGTGGCGTGCATCGGTGGAGCAACCCGGTCGTTCATCGCCTGTCCTCACGTCGTCACGTCGTCCCCGCGGTGCCGTTCTGCGGGCCGCGGGCGTTGCCGAGTCATACGCGGGCGCGGCGCGGCCCGTTCACCGGTTCGGCCCACGGATCGCGGGCAGTACTTCCTTGTGGTCATCCCCGTCCATGACGTGAACCCGACGCGCCGCACCCCGACGGTGACGTACGCGCTGATCGCCGCCAATGTCCTCGTCTTCTGGTTCATGCCGGGCCTGGCCGGCTCGGTCGCGGGCGACAGCGCGCTGACGCAGACCTGCAACCTGCACGCGTTCCTGGCCCACTGGGCGGCCGTGCCGCAGGAACTGATCAGCGGTCAGCTGCCGCAGCTGGTGCCGACCGGCGCGACCCGCGCGGGCGGCTGCGCCCTGGGCCCGCCGGGCTACGAGAAGTCCCCGGAGCTGAGCGTGTTCACCGCGATGTTCCTGCACGGCGGCTGGCTGCACCTGCTGGGCAACATGCTGTTCCTGCTGATCTTCGGCAACAACATCGAGGACCGCATGGGCCACGTCCGCTTCGCACTGTTCTACGTCGCGTGCGGCTACGCGGCGTCGTACGGCTTCGCGCTGCTCAACGCGGACTCGACGGACCCGCTGATCGGCGCCTCGGGGGCGATCGCGGGGGTGCTGGGCGCCTATCTGGTGCTGTATCCGAAGGCGCGGGTGTGGGTGCTGGTGCCGTTCCTGGTGTTCCTGCCGCTGCGGCTGCCCGCCTGGATGGTGCTGGGCTTCTGGTTCGGTCTCCAGGCCGTGTACTCGTCCGGCGAGGGCGTCTCGGAGGGCGCGGGCACGGTGGCGTACGCGGCGCACGTGGTGGGGTTCCTGGCGGGGATGCTGCTGGCCTGGCCGCTCAAGCCGGGCACCCCGCCGCCCCCGGAGCCGCGCGGCCTGCTCTTCGGCCGCCGGGCCCGGCCCGGCTGGTGACGGCGGCGCCGACGGGGTGTCAGCCGCCCTCGCCCGCGCGGAACCGGGCGACCCACTCGGCGGTCGCGGTGACCCCGCCGAAGGTGTAGAAGTGCGTGCCCACCGCGCCGTGCCGGTCCGGGTCGTACCCGGCGGCGAGGTCCCGCAGGAACCGGTCCGGTCCCGCCGTCCCCATGAGGTGGGTGAGCGACAGGCCGTACTTGCGGGCGACGGCGGCCCCCGTGCCCACCCCGAACCGGGTGGCGTACGTCAGCAGCCGCCGCACCCCGGCCGGGCCGGGCACACCGACCCGGACGGGCAGGGTGACGCCCTGCCGCCGGAGTTCCGCGATCCAGGCGAGGACCGGTTCGGCGTCGAAGCCGAACTGGGTGATGACGCTGCCGGTGAGGCCCTGTTCGGCGAGCGCGTCGGCCTTGTCGCGCAGGGCCGCCCACAGGACGTCGCCGGGGATCGCCGGGTGCCCCTCGGGGTAGCCGCAGATCCCGACGTGCCGGACGCCGTGCCCGGTGAGCAGGCCGGACCGGATCAGGGCGAGGGCGTCCGGGTAGGGGCCCAGCGGGCGGGCCGGGTCGCCGCCGACGGCGAAGACCTCCGCCGAGGCCCCGGCGGCACGCAGACCGCCGAGGAAGTGCTCCAGGTCGGCGCGGGAGGTGAGGCGGCGGGCGGCGATGTGCGGCACGGGGACCAGACCGAGCGCGCGGACGGCGCGGGCCGCGTCCAGGCGGGTGCCGAGGTCCTCAGTCGCGAGGAAGGTGACGTTGACCCGGGTGCCCGGCGGGAGCGTGCCGCGGGCCCGCTCCAGTCCGGCGACGTCCTTGCCGGTCATCTCCAGCGAGAAGCCGTCCCACAGCGCGCCGCCCGCGGTCGCGGGCGGCGTCGTGCCGGTGCCGAGCGGGTCCATGCGGCGCCGGTCAGCGGGCGGTCTGCGTGTGGACGTACTCCACGAGGCGGGTGAGGGCGTCCGGGTCGGTGGACGGCATCACGCCGTGCCCGAGGTTGAAGACGTGGCCCTCCAGGCCCGCCGCCGCGTCGAGGACCTCGCGGGCCTTCGTCTCGACGGCCTCGGTGCCCGCGAACAGGACGGTCGGGTCCAGGTTGCCCTGGAGCGCCTTGCCGGGCCCGATCCGGCGGGCCGCCTCGTCCAGCGGGACGCGCCAGTCGACGCCGACGACGTCGGCACCGGCCTCGCTCATCGGGCGCAGCAGCTCGCCGGTGCCGACGCCGAAGTGGATGCGCGGCACGCCGTACCCGGCGACGGCGTCGAAGACCTTCACGGAGGCGGGGAGCACCGAGCGGCGGTAGTCGGCGGGGGCGAGGGCGCCCGCCCAGGAGTCGAAGAGCTGCACGGCGGAGGCACCCGCCTCGATCTGCACCTTCAGGAAGGCGGCCGTGATGTCGGCGAGCCGGTCCAGCAGGTCGGCCCAGAGCCGGGGGTCGCCGTACATCATCGCCTTGGCGTTCTCGTACGTGCGCGACGGGCCGCCCTCGACGAGGTAGCTCGCGAGGGTGAAGGGGGCGCCCGCGAAGCCGATCAGCGGGGTGGCGCCCAGTTCGGCGGTGAGCAGGCCGATGGCCTCGGTGACGTAGGAGACGTCCTCGGGGGTGAGGTCGCGCAGCCGGGCGAGGTCGGCGCGGGTGCGGATCGGCTCCTCGACGACCGGGCCGACGCCGGGCTTGATGTCGAGGTCGAGGCCGATCGCCTTGAGCGGGACGACGATGTCGCTGAAGTAGATCGCCGCGTCCACGCCGTGCCGCCGCACCGGCTGGAGGGTGATCTCGGTGACCAGCTCGGGCCGCGTGCAGGACTCCAGCATGGGGACGCCCTCGCGGACCTTGCGGTACTCCGGGAGCGAACGGCCCGCCTGCCGCATGAACCAGACGGGCGTGTGCGGCACGGGCTCGCGCCTGCACGCCTTCAGGAAGGCGCTGTCGTACGTCGCTGTCGGCTGGCGGCCCGCGGGGCTCTCGTTCACGCTCACGACGGCAAGTCTCCCACGCCCCCGCGGCCCTCCCGATCGCCCCCGGCGGCCCCTCGCACACACGGCGTGCGCGCGCGTGTTCGCCCAGCGCGCAGCCGTCCGGGGTCCGCGCACGGGTGTCTTGCCCTGCGCGAAGCGCCCGTTCCCCTTAATCTTCCCCGCATGGCTGCGGCTCAGGGACGACTGTCGGACGGCACGGGCGGTATGGACGACGCGAAGGCGGAGGACCGGGATGCGAGCAGGTCGGGGCCGCCGCCCTTCCGGGCCGCCGTCGACGCGCTGCGGGCCGCCCGGCTGCGGCCCGAGATCGAGATCGACCCGACCCCGGCCCCGCAGCGCCTCGCCCCGCACGCGTACGCGCTGGAGGCGACCGTCGTGGACGGCGACCAGGACCTCGCCGACGGACGGCTGGTGCTGCTGCACGACCCGGCCGGGCACGACGCCTGGCGCGGGACGTTCCGCCTCGTGACGCTGATCCGGGCCGAGCTGGAGGCGGAGATGGCCGTCGACCCGCTGCTGCCGGACGTGTGCTGGTCCTGGCTGACGGGCGCGCTCCAGACGCGCGGGCTGACCTGCGGCGAGCCGAGCGGCACGGTGACGCGCGCGAGTTCGCACTACTTCGGCGGGCTCTCCGAGCGCCCGGCGTCCTCCCAGATCGAGATCCGCGCCTCCTGGACGCCCCGCGAGGGCCTGGGCGGGGTGCCGGACACGGCGGCGCACCTGGCGGCCTGGAGCGATCTGCTGGCCCAGGTCGCGGGGCTGCCCCCGGCGGGCCCCGGCGACGCCTCGGTCGTCACCCTCCCGCAGCGGCGGGACCCGCAGGCACGCTGACACTCCCCCGCACCGGCCGGTCAGGACCGGGTTGCCGCCTTCCGAGGCGCAGCCCGGTCCTTCACGTTTCCGGCCCCGCACGAGCCGATCGCGCCCCTGCGGCCCCGGCGATCCTGACCCGGCCCCTTCCCCCCACGGCCCCGATATGCGCGGCGTAGCCCGATCGGCCGCACCGATTGACCATCTCTTTGTCGATACGGCCACTTTCGATCCCGTAGGCCATTCAACCCAAACCGATTCGATCTTCGGATGATCGATCGCGTGTCCGAATTGCACGGATTGTTACTCACTAGATCGTGATCATTCTCTAAAGGACCCGGGGTCCGCTGCCGAAGACGACTGTGACCTTGAAAGCACGGTTCGTCCCGGCTTCATCCCCACGAGCCGGCCCCCCGTCGTCCCCCACCCAGGAGGCCTGGTGTCCGTTCTCCTCGAGCAGCCCGCAAGCCTGGTCGCCTACCGCCCGAACAAGCCCACCGCCATGGTGGTCGTGGCCGACCCCCGCGTCCGCTCCACCGTCACCCGCCACCTGTGGGCGCTCGGTGTGCGCGACGTGATCGAGGCCTCGTCCGTGGCGGAGGCTCGTCCCCGCATCGGCAACCCCCGCGACATCTGCGTCGCCGACGTCCACCTGCCCGACGGTTCGGGCCTGACCCTCCTGTCCGAGACCCGCGCCGCGGGCTGGCCCAACGGCCTCGCCCTCTCCGCGGCCGACGACATCGGCGCCGTGCGCAACGCCCTCGCGGGCGGCGTGAAGGGCTACGTCGTCACCGGCACCCGCACCAACGTCGGGCTCCCCACCCGCCCCGGCGCCGCCCCCATCGGCGCGGCCGCCGCCCGCCTCCACCGCCGCCCCCCGGGTGCCCCGAGCCACCCGGGCGGCTACCGCGAGCTGTCCGGCCGCGAGGTGGAGGTGCTCCGGCTCGTCGCCGAGGGCCAGTCCAACAAGGCGATCGGCGTCTCCATGGGCCTGTCCGCGCTGACCGTCAAGAGCCACCTCGCGCGCATCGCCCGCAAGCTGGGCACGGGCGACCGGGCCGGCATGGTCGCGGTCGCCCTGCGCACCGGCATCATCCACTGACGGCCCGCCGGACGGCCCGTCCCGAGTCCTCACCGACCTGACTTGTTCACGACCCCGCGGCGCCCCTCGACGGAACGTTCCGTCGGCGGGCGCCGTCCACACACGGATACCCTTGACAGGTGACCGACGCCCAAGAAACCGCAGCAGCCAGCTCACTGCGAACCACCGGAGGCGCCCCTCCGGACGACGGCGGAACCACTGCTTCCGGGGCGCCGACACCACTGCTCGAACCTCGCGAGGGCATTCCCCCCGTCGTCGCCGACGCGGACACCCTCGCCGAGGTCATCGCCGCCTTCGCGGCCGGCTCCGGCCCCGTCGCCGTCGACGCCGAACGCGCCTCCGGCTACCGCTACGGCCAGCGGGCCTACCTGGTCCAGCTGCGCCGGGCGGGCGCGGGCACCGCGCTGATCGACCCCGTCGCCTGCCCCGACCTCTCCGCCCTCGGCGCGGCCCTGTCCGGTGTCGAGTGGGTGCTGCACGCCGCCACCCAGGACCTGCCGTGCCTGCGGGAGATAGGCATGGTGCCCACCCTGCTGTTCGACACCGAGCTGGCCGGCCGCCTGGCCGGGTTCCCGCGCGTCGGCCTCGGCGCGATGGTCGAGAACGTCCTCGGCTACGTCCTGGAGAAGGGCCACTCCGCCGTCGACTGGTCGACCCGCCCGCTCCCCGAACCCTGGCTCCGCTACGCCGCGCTCGACGTCGAACTCCTCGTCGACCTGCGCGACGCGCTGGAGAAGGAGCTGGACCGGCAGGGCAAGCTCGACTGGGCCCACCAGGAGTTCGCCGCGATCGCCGCCGCGCCGCCGCCCGAGCCCCGCAAGGACCCCTGGCGCCGTACGTCCGGCATGCACAAGGTGCGCCGCCGCCGCCAGCTCGGGGTGGTGCGCGAGCTGTGGCAGACCCGCGACCGGATCGCCCAGCGGCGGGACGTGTCGCCGGGCAAGGTGCTGTCCGACGCGGCGATCGTCGAGGCGGCGCTCGCCCTGCCCTCCGACGCGCACGCACTCGGCGCGCTGAACGGCTTCGGGCACCGCACCAGCCGACGCCAGCTGGAGCAGTGGCAGGCCGCGGTGGACCGGGCGAAGGCGCTGAGCGAGTCCCAGCTGCCGCAGCCCGGCCAGCCGGTCACCGGTCCCCCGCCGCCGCGCGCCTGGGCGGACAAGGACCCCGAGGCCGCCGCCCGCCTGTCGGCCGCCCGCTCGGCCGTCTCGGCGCTGGCCGAGGAGCTGAACATGCCGCAGGAGAACCTGATCTCCCCCGACACGGTCCGCCGCGTCTGCTGGGAACCGCCCCGCCCGGCCGACGCGCCCGCCGTGACGGCCGCCCTGACGGCCCTGGGGGCGCGCCCCTGGCAGATCGAGCAGGTCGCCCCGACCCTGGTGACGGCCCTGGCGGGCGCCGACGGGGGCGGGGAGACGGCGGAGTAGCGGGACGGGGACCGTCCGGCGGGCCGGGCGTGCGGAGCGCTCAGGGGTCCGCTCAGCGGCTCGGGAGACCGACCGCGCGGGGCGGGCCCCTCGCCGTCCTCCGGACCGCGCGGGCCGAACTGGGGAAACTCGTACACCCGGGGGTTTTGCGGCGGTCTGGGCGGCGAGATCCAGCCAAGATCACGAGGAGGCGCGGAAGCGCCGGAAGGGGCGGACGGCCGGTTTCCGGTGGGCCGGGCGTGTGACATTCGCCGCTCCGACCGGCAGGACTGTGCAGCTACGTTACCCACAAGTAGCATGAACCTGAGCGCGCGCTCAGTGCCGGCGCGCCGCAGCAGTGCCATCCCGCACCCTGGAGGAGAGCCATCGTGCCTCGTACCGTCAGGGACGTCGTCTTCGTCGACGGCGTCCGTACCCCGTTCGGCAAGGCGGGCCCGAAGGGCATCTACCACGAGACCCGCGCCGACGACCTCGTCGTGAAGGCGATCCGGGAGCTGCTGCGCCGCAACCCCGGCCTGGACCCCAAGAAGATCGACGAGGTCGCCATCGCCGCGACCACGCAGATCGGTGACCAGGGTCTCACCCTCGGCCGCACCGCCGGCATCCTGGCGGGTCTGCCGACCTCCGTGCCCGGCTACTCCATCGACCGCATGTGCGCGGGCGCCCTCACGGCGGTCACCTCGGTCGCCGGTTCCGTCGCCTTCGGCGCCTACGACGTCGCCGTCGCCGGTGGTGTCGAGCACATGGGCCGTCACCCCATGGGCGAGGGCGTCGACCCCAACCCGCGGTTCGTCAGCGAGAAGCTGGTCGACGAGTCCGCCCTCTTCATGGGCATGACCGCGGAGAACCTGCACGACCGGTACCCGCGGATCACCAAGGAGCGCGCCGACGCGTACGCGGTCCGCTCCCAGGAGAAGGCCGCCAAGGCCTACGCCAACGGCCAGATCCAGGCCGACCTGGTCCCCGTCTCCGTACGCCGCACCAACCCCGAGGCGGGCGAGACCGGCTGGGGCCTGGTCACCGCCGACGAGCCGATGCGGCCGGGCACCACGCTGGAGAACCTCGCCGGTCTGAAGACCCCGTTCCGCGTCCACGGCCGGGTCACCGCGGGCAACGCGGCCGGACTCAACGACGGCGCGACCGCCTCCCTCATCGCCTCCGAGGACTTCGCGCGCGAGAACGGCCTGCCGGTCAAGATGCGCCTGGTCAGCTACTCCTTCGCGGGCGTCGAGCCGGAGGTCATGGGCTACGGCCCGATCCCGGCCACCGAGAAGGCCCTCGCGCAGGCCGGCCTGTCGATCTCCGACATCGGCCTCTTCGAGATCAACGAGGCGTTCGCCGTCCAGGTCCTGGCCTTCCTGGAGCACTACGGCATCGCCGACGACGACGCGCGCGTCAACCAGTACGGCGGCGCCATCGCGTTCGGCCACCCGCTGGCCTCCTCCGGCGTCCGCCTGATGACGCAGCTGGCCCGCCAGTTCGAGGAGCAGCCGCACGTCCGCTACGGCCTGACCACCATGTGCGTCGGCTTCGGCATGGGCGCGACGGTCATCTGGGAGAACCCGCACTTCGAGGGGGACAAGTGAGCACCACCGCCGAACTGTTGAAGGGCGCGGCCGAGCTGTTCCCGGACGAGGTCGTCACCGCCGCCCACGTACGGCACTTCGACCTGCCGCTGGGGGCGGGGCGCTTCGCCCTGATCACCCTGGACAACGGGCACGACCACACCAAGCCGACCACCTTCGGCCCCCAGTCCCTCGCGAACCTGAACACCGCGATCGACCAGGTGGAGAAGGAGGCCGCCGCCGGGGACGTCGTCGGTGTCGGCGTCACCGGCAAGCCGTTCATCTTCGCCGTCGGCGCCGACCTCAAGGGCGTCGAGCTGCTGAAGCGGCACGAGGACGCGCTGGCCATCGGCAAGGGCGGCCACGAGGTCTTCAAGCGCCTCGCGGGCCTGGCCGTGCCGACCTTCGCCTACTACAACGGCGCGGCCATGGGCGGCGGTGTCGAGGTCGGCCTGCACTGCACCTACCGCACGGTGTCCGCCGCGCTGCCCGCGTTCTCATTGCCCGAGGTCTTCCTCGGCCTGGTGCCCGGCTGGGGCGGCTGCGCGCTGCTGCCGAACCTGATCGGCGCCGACAAGGCCGTCTCGGTGATCATCGAGAACTCGCTCAACCAGAACAGGCAGCTCAAGGGCGTCCAGGTCCACGAACTGGGCATCGCCGACGCCCTGTTCGAGGGCGCGGACTTCCTGGAGCAGTCGCTGATCTGGACGGCGTCCGTCCTCAAGGGCGAGATCGTCGTCGAGCGTCCCGCGATCGACCGCGGCGAGGCCTGGGACCAGGCCGTCGCGCGCGGCCGGTTCGTCGCCGACTCCAAGGTGCACGGCGCGGCCCCGGCCGCCTACCGCGCGCTGGACATCATCGCCGCCGCCAAGGACGGTGACCTCCAGGCCGGGTTCGACGCCGAGGACCGGGCGCTCGCCGACCTCATCATGGGCGGCGAACTCCGCTCCGGGATCTACGCGTTCAACCTGGTGCAGAAGCGCGGCAAGCGGCCCGCGGGCGCGCCCGACAAGTCGCTCGCGCGGCCCGTCACCAAGGTCGGCGTCGTGGGCGCGGGCCTGATGGCCTCGCAGCTCGCGCTGCTGTTCCTGCGCCGTCTGGAGGTGCCGGTCGTGCTGACCGACATCGACCAGGCCCGCGTCGACAAGGGCGTGGGCTACGTCCACGCCGAGATCGACAAGCTGCTCGCCAAGGGCCGCGTCAACCAGGACAAGGCCAACCGCCTCAAGGCGCTGGTCTCCGGTGTGCTGGACAAGGCCGAGGGCTTCGCGGACGCGGACTTCGTCATCGAGGCCGTGTTCGAGGAGATCGGCGTCAAGCAGCAGGTGTTCGCGGAGGTGGAGGCGGTCGCCCCGGCGCACGCCATCTTCGCCACCAACACCTCCTCGCTGTCGGTGACCGAGATGGCGTCGAAGCTGAAGCACCCCGAGCGGGTCGTCGGCTTCCACTTCTTCAACCCGGTCGCGGTGCTGCCGCTGCTGGAGATCGTGCGCGGCGAGCAGACCGACGACGCCTCGCTGGCCACGGCGTTCGGTGTCGCCAAGAAGCTGAAGAAGACCGCGGTGCTGGTGAAGGACGCCCCGGCGTTCGTCGTCAACCGGGTGCTGACCCGCTTCATGGGCGAGGTGCAGAACGTCATCGACGAGGGCACTCCCGTCGAGGTCGCCGAGAAGGGCGTCGAGCCGCTCGGTCTGCCGATGTCGCCGCTGGTGCTGCTGGAGCTGGTCGGTCCGGCGATCGGCCTGCACGTCTCGGAGACCCTCCACCGGGCGTTCCCGGACCGCTTCACGGTCTCCCCGAACCTCAAGGCGGTCGTCGACGCGGGCAAGCGCGGCTTCTACGTCTACGACAGCGGCAGGCCGGAGCTGGACCCCGAGGTGTCGGCCCTCCTCAAGCAGGGCGACACCGTCCTCACCGAGGAGCAGGTGCGGGCCCGGGTGCTGGACGCGGTGGCGCAGGAGATCGGGCTCATGCTCGACGAGGGCGTCGTCGCCGAGGCGCAGGACGTGGACCTGTGCCTGATCACCGGCGCGGGCTGGCCCTTCCACCTGGGCGGCATCACGCCGTACCTGGACCGCGAGGGTGTCTCGGAGCGCGTCAACGGCAAGAAGTTCCTCGCCCCGGGCGTGGCCTCCGTCCCGGTGTGACCGGTGCCGTGAAGCTGTGAGAAGGGCCCCCGCGTCGACGCGGGGGCCCTTTCCCCGTCCGGCCCCCCGTTACGGGGTCTCAGACCTCGCGCCAGGCCTCCAGGGCGAGGCCGGGCTCGTCCTTGCGGCGGGTGAGGAGGAGGCGGCCGGTGGCGGGGGTGAGGGTGGCGGCGACGACGTCGCCGTGCTCGTCGACGGCGAGGGAGATCCGCGCGTCGGCCGGGAGCGGCGGGCCCGACTCGGTCCACCAGGCGCCCGCGGACTCCTGTTCGGTGGGGTAGGCGGCGAACGCGATCCGGCCGGAGGCGGCGCGCTGGGCGAGCAGGGTGCAGTCGTGGCCGTCGAGGACGCAGCGCACGGCGGCGACCCGGCCGGGTCCGGCCGCGGTGAGCAGGGCGGTGGGCTTGCCGCCGGGACGCCAGGCGCACAGGTCGCCCGACTCGTCGGTGTAGAACAGCGTGGTGTGCTCCGCGGAGGTGGCGAGGGCGCGCAGGGTGCCGGGGCGGACGGAGGTCTCCAGGGGCTCCCCCGCAACGGGCACGGCCGCGGCCTTCTCCTGCCGCCAGTGCAGGATCGTGCCCGGGGCCGCCGCGTAGACCTCGACCAGGCCGGACTCGGTGGTGACGGCGGCCGGTTCGTCGCGCAGACCGCTGCCCTTGAGCCGGCGCCAGGGGTCCCAGCCGCCCTTCTCCTTCTGCGCGACCATGCTCAGTCCGCCGGTCCTGTCCGCGACGAACACGTGGGCCCGGCCCTGGGCGTCCACGGCGACCGCGGGATCGCCGGTACGGCCGCCCGTGCGGTCGGGGTGGCCGATCGGGAGCCAGTCCAGGGGCGCGAGCCGGGGCCGGAAGTGGGTGGAGTGCACGAGGCCCGACTCGCCGCGCACGGTGGGCCGCCAGCTGACGAGGTGGACGTACTCGTCGGGGCCCTGTCCCGTGGCGAGGACCGGGTGCAGCTTCTGGTCGCCGCCGGCTTTCCGCGGGGTGGCCTCCCAGGGGCCGCCGGGCCCCTCCTCCACCCGGCACAGCACGGCGTCGCCGGTCGACAGGTAGACACCGAGCCGTCCGTCGCGACCACGCATGAGCCATTCGCCGTTCACCCGGCTCACTTTATGTCGGCGCCGCAAGGGGGCCGCCACGCGGGGCCGGGGCTCCGTGCGACCCTGGCCGCATGGACGCCGCAGACACCGGGGACGAGACGAACGGGCCGCTGCTGGTGGTCGTGGACGGGGCGAACGTGGTCGGGTCGGTGCCCGACGGCTGGTGGCGGGACCGCCGCGGCGCCGCCGAACGCCTCCGCGACCTCCTGGCCGCACGCGGTCTCCCCGGCCATCCCGGCCCGGTGGAGATCGTCCTGGTGGTGGAGGGCGCGGCCCGCGGCGTGGCGTCCGTACCGGGCGTCCACGTCGAGTCGGCCCCCGCCGACGGCGACGACCACATGGTCACCCTGATCGCCGCCGCCCCGGACCGCCCCCGCCTGGTCGTCACCGCCGACCGCGAGCTGCGGCGCCGGGTGACGGAGCTGGGGGCGGAGGTCACGGGGCCTCGGGCGGTACGGGAGCCTCGGGGCGCGGGCGGCTGAGCGGGCCTGCGGCGGTGGGCGGGTGAACGGGTCTCCGGGGCCGGGACGGCACGGGGCCGGAGCGGGGCGGGAGAGGCGGGTCCCGGCCGGTGCGGGGGTCCTCGCGGGGCCGGGTACGACGCGGCCCCGCCGTCGTCGCCGGGGCGGGACGGGCGGGGCCGGGCGGGGCTGCGGGTGGGGTCAGCTGTCGAGGGGGGCGGGGGTTTTCTCGGCTTGGCCGAGGCGGCTGTGGGAGCGGCCGTAGAGGAAGTAGACGACGGCGCCGATGACCATCCAGACGGCGAAGCGGAGCCAGGTCTCGGCGGGGAGGTTGAGCATCAGCCAGAGGGAGGCCAGGACCGAGATGATCGGCAGGGCCGGGACCCAGGGGGTGCGGAAGGCGCGGGGCAGGTCGGGGCGGGTGCGGCGCAGGATGATGACGCCGATGGCGACGACCACGAACGCGAAGAGGGTGCCGATGTTGACGAGTTCGGCGAGTTCGCTGAGGGGGGTGAATCCGGCCAGGATCGCGATGAGGACACCGAGCAGGATGGTCGGCCGGTGCGGGGTCTTGAAGCGGGGGTGGACCTGGGAGAAGAAGCGCGGCAGCAGTCCGTCGCGGCTCATCGCGAAGAAGACGCGGGTCTGGCCGAGCAGCAGGATCATGCAGACGGTGGTGAGGCCGACGGCGGCACCGAAGCTGATGAAGCCCGCGAACCAGGGATGCCCGGTGGCCTTGAAGGCGTCGGCGAGCGGCGCGGTGACCGACAGGTCGGTGTAGTGCTGCATGCCGGTGACGACGATCGACACGGCGACATAGAGCGTGGTGCAGATGATGAGGGAGCCGATGATGCCGCGGGGCATGTCGCGCTGCGGGTTGCGGGTCTCCTCGGCGGCGGTGGCGACGACGTCGAAGCCGATGAAGGCGAAGAAGACGACGGAGGCGGCGGTGAAGACGCCCATGACGCCGAAGTTGGAGGGGGCCCAGCCGAACATCAGCTGGATCAGCGGGGACTGGAGGCTGTCGCCCGCGGGCACCTCCTGCGCCTTGGGGATGAACGGGTCGTAGTTGTCGCCGTCGACGAGGAAGGCGCCCGCGATGATCACCACGAGGACGACGGTCACCTTGACGGCGACGACGAGCGAGGTGACGCGCGCGGAGAGCTTGGTGCCGAGCACGAGGATGACGGTCAGGACCAGGACGAGGGCGGCGGCGAGGATGTCGAAGCCGAAGCCGTCGGCGCCGTCCCGCCCGGCGAGGGCGTCGGGGAGGTGCCAGCCCGCGTTGTCGAGGAGCGAGGCGATGTAGCCGGACCAGCCGACCGCGACCACCGCCGTGCCGAGCGCGAACTCCAGGACGAGGTCCCAGCCGATGATCCAGGCGGGCAGTTCGCCGAGGGAGGCGTACGAGAAGGTGTACGCGGAGCCCGCCACGGGGACGGTGGACGCGAACTCGGCGTAGCAGAGGGCGGCGAGGGCGCAGACGACGCCGGCCACCACGAAGGCGAGGGCGACGGCGGGTCCGGCGTTGTTCTTGGCGACCGTGCCGGTGAGCACGAAGATGCCGGTGCCGATGATGACCCCGACGCCGAACACCGTCAGGTCCAGCGCGGACAGGGACTTCTTGAGGGCGTGCTCCGGTTCCTCGGTGTCGCGGATGGACTGCTCGACCTTCTTCGTCCGGAAGAGGGTGCTGCTCACGGGGTGTACCTCCCACGCTGTGTCGTCCTGGACATGATCGAGAGGGGGTTCTCCGCGTATGCCCCGGCACGCCGAGGTCACACGAACGGGCCGGTTCCACCACTCGGTCAGCGGTGGAACCGGCCCGTTCGGCGGGTCGGACGGCGCGTACGCCCCCGGGGGCGGCCGTCGGTCAGTCGCGGGCGGCCTCGACCTCCGGGGTCGCGCTGTCGAAGCGGCCGTCGAGCTTGGAGACGAGGCCGGTGACCTGGCGGGCGATGTCGGGGGCGGTCAGGCCGATCTCGGTCATCACCTCGGCGCGGGAGGCGTGGTCGAGGAAGCGCGGCGGGATGCCGAAGTCGCGCAGCGGCACGTCGACCCCGGCGTCGCGCAGGGCCTGGGCGATGGTGGAGCCGACGCCGCCGACGCGGGAGTTGTCCTCGACGGTGACGACGACGCGGTGGCGGTCGGCGAGCGGGGCGAGGGCCTCGTCGACGGGCTTGACCCAGCGCGGGTCGACGACGGTGGTGGAGATGCCCTGCCGGTCCAGGAGGGTGGCGATCTCCAGGCACATCGGGGCGAGGGCGCCCACGGAGACGAGGAGCACATCCGGGGTGTCGGTGCCGGGCTCGCGCAGGACGTCCATGCCGCCGACGCGTCCGACGGCCGGTACGGCGGGGCCGACGGCGCCCTTGGAGAAGCGGACCACGGTCGGGGCGTCGTCGACCTGGACGGCCTCGCGGAGCTGGGCGCGGACCTGGTCGGCGTCGCGCGGGGCGGCGAGCCGCAGTCCGGGGACGACCTGGAGGATCGACATGTCCCACATGCCGTTGTGGGAGGCGCCGTCGGTGCCGGTGACGCCGGCCCGGTCCAGGACGAAGGTGACACCGCACTTGTGCAGGGCGACGTCCATGAGGACCTGGTCGAAGGCGCGGTTGAGGAAGGTGGCGTAGACCGCGAAGACGGGGTGGACGCCCGCGTGGGCGAGGCCGGCCGCGGAGACGGCGCCGTGCTGCTCGGCGATGCCGACGTCGTAGACCCGGTCGGGGAAGGCCTTGGCGAAGCGGTCGAGGCCGACCGGCTGGAGCATCGCGGCGGTGATGGCGACGAGGTCCGCGCGCTCCTCGCCGAGTTTGACCATCTCCTCGCCGAAGACGGAGGTCCAGTCGGCGCCGGAGGTGGCGATGGGCAGGCCGGTGTCGGGGTGGATCTTGCCGACGGCGTGGAAGCGGTCGGCCTCGTCCTGGAGGGCGGGCTGGTAGCCGCGGCCCTTCTCGGTGAGGCAGTGCACGATGACGGGGCCGCCGAACCGCTTGGCGCGGGTGAGGGCGGACTCCAGGGCCTCGATGTCGTGGCCGTCGATGGGGCCGACGTACTTGAGGCCGAGGTCCTCGAACATGCCCTGCGGGGCGATGAAGTCCTTGAGGCCCTTCTTCGCGCCGTGCAGCGTCTCGTAGAGGGGCTTGCCGACGACCGGGGTACGGTCCAGGAGGTCCTTGGTGCGGGCCAGGAAGCGCTCGTAGCCGTCGGTGGTGCGCAGGGTCGCCAGGTGGTTGGCGAGGCCGCCGATGGTGGGCGCGTAGGAGCGCTCGTTGTCGTTGACGACGATGACGAGGGGGCGGTCCTTGGCCTCGGCGATGTTGTTGAGCGCCTCCCAGGCCATGCCGCCGGTGAGGGCGCCGTCACCGATGACGGCGACGACGTGGCTGTCGCGGTCGAGGATCTGGTTGGCCTTGGCGATGCCGTCGGCCCAGCCCAGCACGGTGGAGGCGTGGCTGTTCTCGATGACGTCGTGCTCGGACTCGGCCTGCGAGGGGTAGCCGGAGAGGCCGCCCTTCATCTTCAGGCGGGAGAAGTCCTGGCGGCCGGTGAGCAGCTTGTGCACGTAGGACTGGTGGCCGGTGTCCCAGAGCACCTTGTCCTTCGGGGACTCGAAGACGCGGTGCAGGGCGAGGGTCAGCTCGACCACGCCGAGGTTGGGTCCCAGGTGGCCGCCGGTCTTGGAGACGGCGTCGACGAGGAAGGCGCGGATCTCCTCGGCCAGCTGGTCCAGCTCCTCCGGGCTGAGCCGGTCCAGATCGCGCGGTCCCGTGATGCGGGTCAGCAGCGGCACCCGTGCCTCCTTGCAGTAGAGCTGTTGCCGGGTTCGTCGAGTCTAATGTTCCGCCCCGGAGGACGGCGCCCGCCCCTTGCGTCATACGTCACGGTTCGGCCGTACCCATGATGGACGTCTCCTATGACATGACTGTGTGAACGGCGGCTCGGACATACGGGCGAGTCCGCGTACGGCCGAAGGGGGAGACGGCCGGGGGCGGGGGCGGCCGGGACCGGGCCGAGCGGGAGCGGCCGGTGGCCGCAGACGACCGTGCCCGGTACCGACAGGGGTACCGGGCACGGTCGTGAGGTCGGGCGGCCCCGCGGGGCCCCGGGTCAGCCTCGGCCGGCGGCCTTCTGGCTCTTGCGGGACACGGAGTCGATGACGACCGCGCCGAGCAGGACACCACCGGTGATCATGTACTGGATCGAGGTGTTCATGTTGAGCAGGTCCAGGCCGGTCTGGATGGACTGGATGACCAGCATGCCGAGGAGGGCGGACCAGACGGTGCCGCGTCCGCCGAAGAGGCTGGTGCCGCCGATGACGGCCGCGGCGATGGCCAGCATCAGCGTGTTGCCGCCACCGGCGTTCAGCGTGGCGCTCGCGGTCTGACCGGCGAAGAACATACCGCCGATCGAGGCGAAGCCACCGGCGATGGCGAAGACGGTGATGCGGACCAGCGGCACGTTGATACCGGCGCGGCGGGCGGCCTCGATGCCGCCGCCGACCGCGAAGACCTGGCGGCCGAAGGTGGTCCGGCGGAGCACGAAGTCGACGACGACCAGGGCGATCAGGAAGATCACCAGGGCGTTGGAGACACCGGAGGCGTTGTTCAGGACGGCCGCGGCGGCGAAGGAGGCGACGGCGAGGGCGCCGACGCGCAGCACGATCTCGCTGGTGGGCCGGAAGGGCACCCCGGCGGCCTTGCGGCGGCGCTGGTCGCTGAAGGAGCCGTACGCCAGGGAGAGCACGCCGAGACCGGCCAGGAGGTAGGCGCCGACGATGGCCTGGTCCATGAAGAACGAGCCCTGGCCGAGCAGGTGCACCGGGCCGGAGTCGGACGGGATGTTGATGGTGCCGCTGGAGCCCAGCAGCCACAGCATCAGGCCGTTCCAGCCGAGGAAGCCGGCGAGGGTGACGACGAAGGCGGGGACGCCGATCTTGGCGAAGAACCAGCCGTGCAGGGCGCCGATGGCGACACCGGTGAGGATGGTGAGCGCGAGCGACAGCCAGGGGTTCATGGTGTGGTCCACCACGAACACGGCGAAGAGCGTGGACGCCAGACCGCTGACGGAGCCCACCGACAGGTCGATCTCGCCGAGCAGCAGCACGAAGACCAGGCCGATGGCGAGCATGCCGGTGGCGGCCATGAAGTAGCTGATGCTCGACAGGTTGTCGGCGCTCAGGAAGCGGTCGTTCTGGAACTGGAAGATCGTCCAGATGACGATCAGGCCCACGACGACCGGCAGCGAGCCCAGCTCGCCGCCCTTGACCTTGCGCTTGAACTCCGTGAGGTAGCCCTTGAGGCCCTCCTCGCGGATCAGCAGGCGCGGGTCGACGACGGCGACCGGGGCGGCCGTGGGGTCGTCGGCGGGCGCGACGGTGGCCTGGTCCTCCACGACGCCGTCGGCCTTCTTGAGGCCGTCGCCGGCGGGGGTGTCGCCGCTCTGCACGGTCTTGGACGTGTCGCTCACTTTGCCGCCTCCGGGGTGCGACGCCCCGCACGACGGGTCACGGCGTTGTCCGTGGCACCGGTGATCGCGGCGATGATCTCTTCGTGGCTGGTGTCCTTCACGGGGAAGGAGCCGTTGTTCTTGCCCAGGCGCAGGACGGCGACGGTGTCCGCGACCGCCTTGACGTCGGCCATGTTGTGGCTGATGAGGATGACGCCGAGGTCGCGCTCGCGCAGCCGCTCGACGAGGTCGAGGACCTGCGCGGTCTGCTCGACGCCGAGGGCGGCGGTCGGCTCGTCGAGGATGACGACCTTCGGGTCGCCGATCAGGGCGCGCGCGATGGCGACGACCTGGCGCTGACCGCCGGAGAGGCTGGCGATCGGGATGCGCACGCTCGGGATGCGGATGGAGAGGGTGCTCAGCAGCTCGCGGGCGTTCTTCTCCATCGTGACCTCGTCGATGACGCCGCGGTGCAGCAGCTCGCGACCGAGGTAGAGGTTGCCGACGACGTCGAGGTTGTCGCAGAGCGCGAGGTCCTGGTAGACGGTCGCGACGCCGAGGGTCTGGGCGTCGTTCGGCTTGTTGATGCTGACCGGCCTGCCCTCCCACTCGATGACGCCCTCGTCGATGGGGTGGACGCCCGCGATCGTCTTGACCAGGGTGGACTTTCCTGCGCCGTTGTCGCCCACCAGGGCGACCACTTCTCCGGCGTGGACCTCCAGCTCTACGTCGGTGAGTGCCTGCACCGCACCGAACCGCTTGGAGACTCCGCGCAACGCCAGCACGGGCGTAGCGGACACGTGAACCATCTCCTTCGCCGCCTGACCGGCGGGGATGCCGCGCTGTGGGACAGGCGCGGAGGGATGTGCGCGGGCCGGGAGGAACCGGGCGCCGCGGCACAAGGTTTACAAGATGAACATGCGCGAATCCGCCGCACTTGGCAACGGTTCCGTCCGGCGCCCGCCCCGCAGCGGGGTGTGTGGGCGGGGCGGGCGCCGGAGGGGCTCGCGGGGCCGCTCAGCGGCCGGGGTCCGGGCCCCCGCTGGGGACCCGGACCGGATGCGCGGGGTGCGCGGACCGCTTACTGGAGGCCGGCGGCCTTGCAGGCGGCGGCGAACTCGGCGGTGCAGATCTCGTCGACCGTGTACAGCTTGTCGGCGACGACCGTGTCCTTGATGTTGGCCTTGGTGACCGACACCGGGGTCAGCAGCTGCGAGGGCACCTTGTCGCCGGAGCCGCTGGTCAGGGTCTGGGTGGCGAGGGACTTGATGTCCTTGCCCTCCAGCAGGTTGACCGCGAGCTGGGCGGCGGCGTCGGCCTCGGGCTTGAAGGCCTTGTAGACGGTGGAGGACTGGGTGCCGGCGACGATGCGCTGGATACCCGCGAGCTCCGCGTCCTGGCCGGTCAGCGGGATGCCGCTGATCTTCGCGCCCTTGAGGGTGTTGGCGATACCACCGGCCATGCCGTCGTTGGCGGAGTAGACGCCCGCGATGTTCTTCGCGCCCAGCTGGGTGATGGCGGCGGAGACCTTCTGCGCGGCGACGGTGTCCTTCCACAGGCCGGACTGCTCGTAGGCGATGTCGACCTTGCCGTCGAGCGCCTTGTGGGCGCCTTCCTTGAACTGCGCGGCGTTGGGGTCGGCGTCGTCACCGTTGATCATGACGACCTTGGCCTTCGGCGTGGCCTTGGCGCCGAGGGCGTCGAGGAGGGCCTGGCCCTGGAGCTCGCCGACCTTGACGTTGTCGAAGGAGACGTACGCGGAGACCGGGCCCTGCGCGAGGCGGTCGTACGCGATGACCTTGATGCCCTTGTCCACGGCGGACTGGATCGAGGACTTGATCGCGGCCGAGTCCTGGGCGGAGATCACGATGACCTTGACGCCCTTGGTGATCATGCTGCTGACCTGCTGGGCCTGCTTGGCCGGGTCGGCCGCGGCGTTCGCGTACTCGACGTTGCAGTCGGAGCAGAGCTCCTTGACCTTGGCCTCGAAGAGCGGCTTGTCGAACTTCTCGTAGCGCGCGGTCACGCTGTCGGGGAGCAGCAGGCCGATCGACTTGCTGTCGGAGTTGCTGCTGCTGCCCGAGTCGTTGTCGTCGTCGCCGGCCTTGCCACAAGCGGCGATCGAGACCGCCATGGTGACGGCGGTGGCGCCGATCACGACTCTGCGCATCGTTGCGTTCATTGGGGTGTGCCTCCCTGACAGGGCCGCAACGCTGCGGCCGAGGTGGCTGGAAGTCAACTCGGCCGCACGTGCGACGTCAAGAAGTAAATACTTAACGAGATGGCAACGGCCTCATTCGTTCTCTAAGTGAAGGCAGGTGCGATCGCCGGCAGAGTGCCGTCCAAAAGGGTTGAATCGCCCATCTCGCTGAGGGCGAGAGCGAGCGCTCCAAGCACCTCGGCGCGACCGCCAAGTGCCCCCGGGAGAACGGAGAGTTGACGTGCCGCGCTCGGGATCGCGTAGCGGCCGACGGACTCCCTGATCGGACCGAGCACCAGCTCACCGGCCTCGGCGAGATCACCGCCCAGGACCACCCGGCTCGGGTTCAGCAGGTTGCAGAGATTGGCGACTCCACTGCCGATGTGGCGGCCCACGTCGGCGATCACCCGACGGCAGCCAGGGTCTCCGTCCCTGGCGAGCCGCACCACACCCTCCATCGTGAGATCCGTGCCGTGACTGGACTGGAGGAGCGGCAGGACGTAGCGGGCGGCCGCGAAGGTCTCCAGGCAGCCCCGGTTGCCGCAGCGGCAGACAGGGCCGGATTCGTCCAGTGTAATATGTCCTATTTCACCTGCGGTGCCGCCGGGTCCCCGGTAGATCTTCCCCTCGATCACCAGACCGGCGCCGACGCCGCTGGCGACCTTGATGTAAGCAAGATCACGTACGCCCCGGCCGCTGCCCCAGACCATCTCGCCGAGGGCGCCGAGGTTGGCGTCGTTGTCCACGTGCACGGGCACGCCGAGCCGCCCCCGCAGCTCCTCGGCGGGCCGGGTGCCGATCCAGCCGGGCAGGATGGCGGAGGAGCCCAGGGTGCCGGACTCCAGGTCGATCGGGCCGGGGACGCCGAGGCCCACTCCGGCGATTTTCGTCCGGTCCACGCCGGTGGCCTCGATCAGCCGGGTGACCAGCTGTTCCGCCCGGTCGAAGCCCTGCGCCGAGGAGGCGTCCACGTCGAGCGGCTCGGACTCCTCGGCCAGCACCTGGTGGGCCAGGTTGCCGACCGCGACCCGGAGGTGGGTGTGCCCGAAGTCGACCCCGATGACGATGCCGGCGTCCCCGCTCAGACTGACGCTGCGCGCGCGCCGGCCCCCCGCCGAGGTGGGGGTGACCTCGACCGTGCCGCCGTCCTTCAGCTCCCGCACGATGTTGGACACGGTCGCGGCCGACAGTCCGGTGGTCCGGGCGATCTCCGCCTGCGTGAGGGACCCGGCCAGACGCACGGCGCGCACGACGCGCTCCAGGTTGGCTCGGTGCAGCGACGACTGCGACCCCGGAGTCTCCACGACGACCTCCTGCGCGCGGGGCCGCTTCGATGAGGCCCCATGTCCAACAAGTGAACTCTAAGCTGAGCTGTTCGGGTTGCCTCCCGTCAAGAGGTTGAACACCAATCGCGATCGTGCACACACTGAACGGCGCCGTTCGTCCGGGGTGGAACGGCGTGCGTTCGGGTGGCTGCGCAGTGCTACCGAGGGCCTCCAACTGATCAACGAGCGCCGGGCCGGGCCTGCGGCCCCGCCTACTTCACCGCACCGGCCGTCAGGCCCTGGACGACCTGCCGCTGGAAGACGATGTACGCGGCCAGGACCGGCAGCATCGCCATCACCAGCCCGGCGAAGAGGCCGGACCAGTCGCCCTTGTAGCCCTGGCTGACGGCGAGCTGGACGAGGCCCTGGGTGAGGACGCGCTTGTCGGGGTCGGTGTTGAGCACCGTCGGCAGCATGTACTGGTTCCACTGGCCCAGGAAGTTGAAGATGCCGACGCTGACCAGGCCGGGCTTGGCCATCGGCAGCATGATCCGGAAGAACGTCCGGCTGTGCGAGGCGCCGTCGACGAAGGCGGCCTCCGCGACCGAGGTGGGCAGGGTGCGGAAGAACGCCGTCAGGAAGAACACGGTGAACGGCAGCGAGTAGGCGATGTAGACCAGGATCAGCCCGTGGATGGTGTTGAGCAGGCCCATGTTGTTCACCACATAGAACAGCGGGACCAGCGCGAGCATGATCGGGAAGCTCATGCCGCCGATGAACAGGAAGTAGATGAAGCGGTTGCCCGGGAAGTCGAACCGGGCCAGGACGTACGCCGCCATCGAGCCCAGCACCAGCGTGCCGATCAGCGAACCGCCCACCACCAGCACGGTGTTGAGGAAGTACTCGCCCATGTGGGCCTCGGTCCAGGCCCGCGACCAGTTGTCGAAGTGCAGCCGGTCGGGCAGCGACCAGGGCGAGCCGAAGATGGAGCGGTCGTCCTTGAAGGAGGTCATCACCGCCCACAGCAGCGGCAGGACGACCATGACCGCCCAGAGCACGAGCAGGCCGTGCGAGAAGGCGTTGAGGACCTGACCCTCACCCCTGGTGCCGCTGCCCTTGCGGTCCCCGTGGTCCTTCCGGGGGGAGCGGTCCGCGGGCCGCGCGTCCTCCTTGGTGAGGGCCACGGGCTCCGGGGGCCGCGGCGGCTGGGGCGGCTCGGTGGTCTTGTCGATGCTCATGCTCAGTACTCCAGCCGCTCGCGCCGCCCGAGCCGCATCACGACGGCGGCGAAGGCCAGCGTCACGACGAGCAGGGCGACGCCGATGGTGGTGGCGTAGGCGGCCTGACCGTCGCGGAACGCCTTCTGGTAGACGTACAGGACGAGGACGGTGGTCGAGTAGTCGGGGCCGCCCGGCCCGGTCGTCATGATCTGCACGACCGCGAAGGACTCGGCGCCCAGCGCGAGGATGCCGAGGTAGACCCAGCCGGAGCGCACGGTGTCCCAGAGCAGCGGCAGGGTCACGCGGAAGAAGGTGGTGGCCCGCCCGGCCCCGTCGAGCAGGGCGGCCTCGTACAGGTCGGCGGGGATCGACGCCATGCCCGCCGAGAACAGCACCACGAAGAATCCGACCGTCGACCAGAGCAGCACCGCCATCACGCACCACAGCGCGAGGTCGGGATCGCCCAGCCAGAGCGGTTGCACCCCGTCCAGGCCGATCCCGCGCAGGAAGGAGTTGATGGCGCCGCTGTCGGGGTTGTAGGCGAAGGCGAACAGCAGGGCCACGATGGCGATCGAGAGGACCTGCGGGAAGAAGTACACGATCTTGTAGAACGACGAGCCGCGCACCCCGGAGATCACCGGGCCGCCTTTTCTCCGCCGGCCGCCGACATTGATCATGAAGGCGAGGAAAAGGGCGAGGGCCAGCGTCACCAGCGGCAGCACCAGGGCGAACACCAGACTGTGCTGGAGGGACTTCCAGAAGATGTCGTCGTCCAGCATTCTCCGGTAGTTGTCCAGACCCACCATCGTGAATTCGGGACTGAGGCCGGTCCAGTCCGTGAACGAGTAGTAGATGGACTGGACGAACGGCCAGATCACGAAGAGCGTGTAGATGCCGAGGGGCAGCGCCAGGAACCCCACGATGAAGCGGTACTTGCCGTGCTGCATCGTCACTCCGGTGCTTTCGGTGGTGCGCGGTGGAAGGACGGGGATCGCCCGGCTTCCGTCACTGGTGCTTGTAATGCTTGATCGAGGTGTCCTTGGCGGCCTCGTCGGCGAATCCCTGGATCTTCTTCACGGCCTCGGCCGGGGTGAGGCGGCCGGCCATCATCTCGCCCAGTCCGGCGACGCCGATCTTCTCCTTCTGGAGCTGCACGTACCAGTCCTGGAGGCGCGGGTTCACCACGTTGTCGCCCGCCTTCTGGAGCGCGGCGACCCCCGACTTCAGGCCGGGGGTGAGGGTGATGCCGTCGGTGCCGCCGTCGTAGGCGGTGAGCGACTTGACCTTGGCGGTGAAGTTCCGGGAGGACGCCTCGCTGAGCATGATGCGCAACTGCTCCATGCCGCCGGGGGCGTTCGCCGCCTTGGCGGGCACCACGAACGGTTCGCCGCCGGAGGCCCAGATGGTGCCGAACGGCAGCTTGTCGGAGCTGTCGATGCCGGTGGGCGCGGAGACCGCGAGGCCGAAGTCGGCGGGGATGACGTTGGCCGACTCGTTCTCCACCCAGGAACCGTTCGGGAGGAACAGGGCCTTGCCCTGGGCCCAGGCGGTCTGCGACTGGATGTGGTCGAGGCCGGGGGTGCCCTTGAGGACGTAGCCCTTCTGGTACAGCTCGTAGTAGGCGTCGAAACACGCCTTGACCGCCGGGTGCTTCCAGGCGTTCGGCTCCAGGTTGTCGATGGCGTCCAGGACCTCCCGGCCGCCGACCTTGCCGATCATCGGGTAGAGCGAGAAGGGCAGGTAGTACGGGTACTTGCCCGCGTAGGTCCAGCCCGCCATGCCCTTCTTCTTGGCCTTGGCGCAGACCGCGAGCATCTCGTCCCAGGTCTCCGGGTACGTCGCGTCGAGGGAGTCGAGGGCCTTCTGCGAGTACCAGACGCCGTAGACCGTGTAGGCGTAGTAGAGGATCCAGACCGGGTCGCCGTCGAACTGGCCCATCTCGACGATGCCGGGGCGCAGCGTGTCGCGGACCTTCTTCGCCGGGTCGTCGTAGGACGGGGCGTCCAGCAGCGGGGTGAGGTCGGCGAGCTGCTTCTTGCCGACCAGGACGCCCATGTCCATCTGCTCGGCACCGGAGTTGTCGATGAGGTCCGGCGGGTTGCCCTGGTTGAAGCGGGGCTGGAGCGTGGACTGGATCTTCTGCGTGGCCGAGAACTTCACGGAGACCTCGGGAAAGGCCTTCTCGTAGATCTTCACCGCGTCCTCGGCGTACTCCTTGCCGAATCCGCCGTCGAACAGCACGAATTCCATCGTGGCCGTGTCGTTGACGCCGAGCGGATTCTTCTCGGACTTCTTTCCGGTCTTCGCCTTGTCCTGGCTGTCGCCGCCGCTGCTGGCGCAGGCGGAGAGGAATCCGACCGTGGTGGTGGAGAGAAGTCCGAGCGCCGCGGAGCGCTTGATCAGGGCGCGGCGGTCGACGCTCGCGGAACCCCGGTTTTCAGCCGAATCGGACGCAGTGGTGAATCCCATGCTCAAGTCCTCGCCTTCATACAGGACTCAGGCGGTGAACCGGCCATCCTTCCCGGCACCGCGGTCAGGTCAAGCAGGGTCGTGCGGATCGGGTGAATCGCGCACAGGTATAGTCCACTTCCGGCCGAGGGGGCAAGATCGAATACACGGTTGGCCGCCGGTCTTTTCCGAGTTGAGACCTGCCGGAAATATGAGACGACCATGTCCTCCGGGACGGAAAAATACGGGACATACGCGTCCGTACGGCGCGGATGGTGCGGTCAACCTCCTTGACATCACTTGCCACTTGACCTCCTACTGATTCCTGCGCCTGAAGAAAGACAACGTTGTCCAACCGCAGGGAGGGTGCTCGCGATGCAGCGTTTCGGGGCTCGACAGAGATCGGAGCGGGGGTCTCCGGCAGGATCGCGTCGGGGATCACGCGGGAGTTGGAGACGGGCCGTGGTCGGCAGCGCCGCCCTCGCCCTGGCGGTCGGACTGCCCGGCGCGGCGGTCGCGCTGCCGGAGCGGGCGCCGCAGGCGGACCGGGAGTTCGCCTCGTCGTTCGAGACGGGCCAGCCCGCTCCCGACTGGCGGAGCACGGTGGAGTCGGCGCGGGGCGGCGGCAAGCGCGCCTCGGGCGTCGACGGCGGTTACGCCACGGGGCTGCCCGGCGATGTGACCGACCGGGTCACCGACGTCCGCGCCAGTGCCGAGAACACGGCCGGCGGCGAGGTGAAGGAGAACCTGGTCGACGGGGAGTCGAGCAGCAAGTGGCTCGCCTTCGCGTCCACCGGCTGGGTCGAGTTCGACCTGTCGGAGGCGGCGCCGGTCACCACGTACGCGCTCACCTCGGCCAACGACGCGGCCGAGCGGGACCCGGCGGACTGGACGCTGAAGGGGTCGGCGGACGGCAAGGAGTGGACGACCGTCGACAGCCGCACGGGTGAGTCCTTCGCCGAGCGGTTCCAGACGAAGACGTACGACCTGGCCGCCCCGGCCGCGTACAAGCACTTCCGGCTGGAGATCACCAAGAACCGCGGCGGCGGCATCATCCAGCTCGCCGACGTGCGGTTCGGCACCGGGGGCGACGGCAGCCCGGTCCCGCCGGACATGCTGACCACGGTGGACCGGGGGCCGAGCGGTTCGCCGACCGCGAAGGCGCGGGCGGGCTTCACGGGCGTCAAGGCGCTGCGCTACGCGGGGCGGCAGACCGCCGACGGGCGCGGCTACTCCTACAACAAGGTCTTCGACGTGAACGTGCGCGTCGGGTCGCGCACCGAGCTGGCGTACCGGATCTTCCCCGCGATGGCCGACAAGGTCCTGGACTACGCGGCGACGAACGTCGCGGTGGACCTGGCCTTCACCGACGGCACCTACCTCAGCGGCCTCGGCGCGCGGGACCAGCACGGGTTCCCGCTGACGCCGCAGGGGCAGGGCGCGTCGAAGGTGCTGTACGTCAACCAGTGGAACGACGTGCTCGCGGACATCGGTTCGGTGGCGGCCGGCAAGACGGTCGACCGCATCCTCGTCGCGTACGACTCCCCCGGCGGGGCGGCCAAGTTCCAGGGCTGGGTGGACGACGTGGCGCTGCGCACGGCGGCCCCCGAGACGCCGAAGGCGCACAAGTCGGACTACGCGGTGACGACGCGCGGCACCAACTCCAGCGGTGGCTTCTCACGCGGCAACAACTTCCCGGCGACGGCGGTGCCGCACGGCTTCAACTTCTGGACCCCGGTGACCAACGCCGGTTCGCTGGGCTGGCTGTACGACTACGCGCGCGCCAACAACGCGGACAACCTGCCGACGATCCAGGCGTTCAGCGCGAGCCACGAGCCGAGCCCGTGGATGGGTGACCGGCAGACGTTCCAGGTAATGCCGTCGGCCGCGAAGGACACCCCGGACACCGGGCGGACCGCGCGGGCGCTGCCCTTCAAGCACGAGAACGAGACGGCGCGCCCGTACTACTACGGTGTGACGTTCGAGAACGGGCTGAAGACGGAGATGGCGCCGACGGACCACGCGGCCGCCCTGCGCTTCACCTACCCGGGCGACGACGCGAGCGTCCTCTTCGACAACGTCACCGACCAGGCCGGGCTGACCCTCGACAAGGACAACGGCATCGTGACCGGCTACTCGGACGTCAAGTCCGGGCTGTCGGCGGGCGCGACGCGGCTGTTCGTGTACGGCGAGTTCGACGCGCCGGTCAAGGACGGCTCGTCCAGCGGCGTCAAGGGCTACCTGCGCTTCGACGCGGGCGCCGACCGCACCGTGAACCTGCGGCTGGCCACCTCGCTGATCAGCGTGGACCAGGCGAAGGACAACCTGCGCCAGGAGATCCCGCAGGGCACCTCCTTCGACAAGGTGAAGAAGCAGGCGCAGCGGCAGTGGGACGCCATCCTGGGCAAGGTCCAGGTGGAGGGCGCCACGTCCGACCAGCTGACCACGCTGTACTCCAGCCTGTACCGGCTGTACCTGTACCCCAACTCCGGCTTCGAGAAGGTCGGTTCGACGTACAAGTACGCCTCGCCGTTCTCGCCGATGCCGGGTCCGGACACCCCGACCCACACCGGCGCGAAGATCGTCGACGGCAAGGTCTACGTCAACAACGGCTTCTGGGACACCTATCGGACGACCTGGCCGGCGTACTCGCTGCTGACGCCGTCGAAGGCGGGCGAGCTGGCCGACGGGTTCGTGCAGCAGTACAAGGACGGCGGCTGGACCTCGCGCTGGTCCTCCCCCGGCTACGCGGACCTGATGACCGGCACCTCCTCGGACGTCGCGTTCGCCGACGCGTACGTCAAGGGCGTGGACCTGGACGGGAGGTCGGCGTACGACGCGGCCGTGAAGAACGCGACCGTGGTGCCGCCGTCCTCGGGCGTGGGCCGCAAGGGCATGGCGACGTCGCCGTTCCTCGGCTACACCAGCACCGAGACCCACGAGGGTCTGTCGTGGGCGCTGGAGGGCTACGTCAACGACTACGGCATCGCCGAGATGGGCAAGAAGCTCTACAAGGAGACGGGCCAGAAGCGCTACAAGGAGGAGTCGGAGTACTTCACCAACCGGGCGCAGGAGTACGTCCGTCTCTTCGACGACCAGGCCGGGTTCTTCCAGGGCAAGAACGCGCAGGGCGACTGGCGGGTCAAGTCCTCGGAGTACGACCCGCGGGTGTGGGGTTACGACTACACCGAGACCAACGGCTGGGGCTACGCCTTCACCGCCCCGCAGGACAGCCGCGGTCTGGCCAACCTGTACGGCGGCCGGGACGGTCTGGGCAAGAAGCTCGACACGTACTTCTCCACCCCGGAGACCGCCTCGCCCGAGTTCGTGGGCTCCTACGGCGGCGTCATCCACGAGATGACCGAGGCGCGGGACGTGCGGATGGGCCAGTACGGCCACTCCAACCAGGTCGCGCACCACGCGATCTACATGTACGACGCGGCCGGGCAGCCCTCGAAGGCGCAGGCGAAGGTGCGCGAGGCGCTGTCCCGCCTGTACACCGGCAGTTCGATCGGGCAGGGCTACCACGGTGACGAGGACAACGGGGAGCAGTCGGCCTGGTACCTCTTCTCCTCGCTGGGCTTCTACCCGCTGGTGATGGGCAGCGGTGAGTACGCCGTGGGCTCCCCGCTCTTCAAGAAGGCGACGATCCAGCTGGAGAACGGCCGCAAGCTGGTCGTCCGGGCGCCGAAGAACAGCGCGCGCAACGTGTACGTGCAGGGTCTGAAGGTCAACGGCCGTACCTGGACGTCGACTTCGCTGCCGCACGACATCCTGGCGAAGGGTGCGGTGCTGGACTTCGACATGGGCTCGCGGCCCTCCTCGTGGGGCACCGGCAAGAAGGCGGCGCCCGTGTCGATCACCCAGGACGACAAGAAGCCGGAGCCGCGGTCGGACGCCCTCCAGGGCGAGGGCGCGCTGTTCGACAACACCTCGGCCACCTCGGCGAGCGTGTCGGGCGCGGTGACCCTGCCGGTGGACGGCGCGAAGAAGGCGGTGCAGTACACACTGACCTCGGGCAAGCAGGACCAGGCCCCGACCGGGTGGGTCCTCCAGGGCTCGGCCGACGGGCAGAGCTGGAAGGACCTCGACAAGCGGTCCGGGGAGTCCTTCCGCTGGGACCGGCAGACACGGGCGTTCTCCGTGGCCCGGCCGGGCTCGTACGCCCACTACCGCCTGGTGTTCGACGGGGCGGCGGCGACGGTGACGGAGGTGGAGCTGCTGTCGTGACCTCGGCTTGAGGTGACCTCGCCTTGAGGTGAGGCGAGGTGAGGTGGAGTGAGATCAGGGCGCCGTCCGGGGGGACTCGGGCGGCGCTCTGCTGTGTGGGTGCGTGTGGGGGGGGAGGCAACCGCTTGCGCGGTCTATCGTTTTTCGATAGCTTTCCATCGTGATTCGATGGTCCTGGGGTGAGGAGAGATCATGGGGCAGCTGACCGTGCTGGCGTTGCGGGTGGTGTTGATGGCCCTGTTCGGCGGGACCCTGTTCACCCAGGCGGTCCTGGTGCCTCTGCTCGGCCGCGATCTGGACGCGATGCGGGGCGATCTCGGGTATCCGCCCGCCGCGTTCCTGGTGACGATCGTGCTGGGTGTCGTCACCGCGCAGGTGGTCCTGGTCTGTGTGTGGCGGCTGGTCACGATGGTCCGGCGGGGCACGGTGTTCTCCCCCGACGCCTTCCGGTACGTCCATGCCGCGATCGGCGCCTTCGTCGTGGGCGCGGTGCTGATGTGTGCGCTGGGGGTGCTGCTGGCGCCGGGTGAGGCGGTGGCGCCGGGGGGTGTGCTGCTGGTCGGCGGGGGTGCGCTGGCGGTGCTGGGGGTGGCGCTGATCGTGCTGGTGCTGCGGATGCTGCTGGCGCAGGCCGTGGCGCGGGATGTCGAGGCGGATCGTATGCGGGCCGAGCTGGCCGGGGTGATCTGATGCCGATCGTCGTCCACATCGACGTGATGCTGGCCCGGCGGAAGATGTCCGTCGGGGACCTCGCGGAGCGGGTGGGCATCACCCCGGCCAACCTGGCCGTCCTCAAGAACGGCCGGGCCAAGGCCGTACGGTTCTCCACCCTGGCCGCGCTCTGCGAGGTGCTGGAGTGCCAGCCGGGGGATCTGCTGCGGTGGGTGGCGGAGGGCGGGGAGGACGGGCAGGACGGCGGGGGCGGGCTGGGCGGACAGGGGTCGGTGGGTGGGGGCCAGGGGGCGGGGGTTGTGGCGGGGGTGGAGGCGGGGGCTTAGGCCGTCCGGGGGGGGGGTGTGGCTGGTCAGTCGTCCGTCGTGGGCAGGGTGTGGGGGGCGCGGAGGAGGACGCCGACGGCGGCGACGAGGACGACCAGGCAGACGGCGATCAGGGATGCGGAGAGTCCGTCCATGAAGGCGTCCTTCACTCCGTCGGCCAGCTCCGCGCCACGGGGGCCGAGCTGGTCGGCGACGTGGAGTCCGGCGGCGGCCGAGTCGCGTACGGAGTGGGCCGCTCCGGGCGGGAGCTGTTCCAGGGTGGCGGGCAGCGCGGAGCGGTAGTGGCTGCCGTAGACCGAGCCCATGAGGGCGATGCCGACCGCCGAACCCACCTCGCGGGTGGTGTCGTTCATGGCGGAGGCGACGCCCTGGCGGCCCCGGCCGAGGGAGCCGGTGATGGCGGCGGTGCCCGCGGCGCCGCTCAGGCCGATCCCGAGGCCCGCCAGCACCAGTCCCCCGAGGAACGGCGGGTAGCCGGAGTCGGCGTCGAGCAGCGAGATGACGTACAGGCCGCCGCAGAGCAGCAGCAGGCCGGTGGCCATGACGGCCTTCATGCCGAGTCGGCGCATCAGGCGGGGTGTCAGCTGGGAGACCGGCAGCACCGCGAGGGCGACCGGGACCAGGGCCACGGCCGCCTTCAGGGGGCTGTAGCCGAGGATGAGTTGCAGGTACTGGAGGCCGACGAAGAAGAACCCGAACACGGCGAGGAACTGGACCAGCACCGTCACCGCACCCGCCCGGAAGCCGGGGATGCCGAACAGCGCCGGGTCGAGCAGCGGGTGTTCGGTGCGCAGCCCGAGGTAGGCGTACGCGGCGAACGCGACGACGGTGACCACGAACGCGCCGATCACCAGGGGTTCCGTCCATCCCCGCTCGTTGCCCTCGATGATGCCGAGGACGAGGGCGCCGATGGCGACGGCGGTGGTGACCGCGCCCGCGACGTCCGGGCGGTGCGGCTCGGGGTCCTTGGTGTCGGGGGCGAGCAGGGCGGCGGCGCCCGCGGCGACCAGGGCGACGGCGGCGCTGGCGACGAAGAGGGACCGCCAGGAGAACTGTTCCAGCAGGGCTCCCGCGGCGAGCATGCCGACGATGGCGCCCGCCGCCGCGAACCCCGACCAGGTGGCGACCCCCTTGGCCCGCTGTTCGGGCGGGAAGGCGGCGGTGATGGTGGAGAGGGTGCCCGGCATGATCATCGCAGCGCCGACGCCCATCACGGCCCGCCAGGCGATCAGCGGGGTGGTGGAGTCCGCGAACGAGGCGGCCAGGGACGCGGCGCCGAAGACGAAGGTGCCGGCGACGAGGACGTTCCGGCGGCCGACGCGGTCGCCGATCGCCCCGAAGGGCAGGACGAGGGCGGCCAGGGCCACGGTGTAGGCGTCGGCGATCCAGGTCAGCTCGCCGTTGGTGGCGGCGAGGTCGACGCCGAGGTCGGGCAGGGCGAGGTTGAGCGCGGAGACGGAGGCGACGACCAGGACCAGGGCCAGGCACATCGCGAACAGCACCCCGCGGGTCCCGCCCCGCCCGGTGACGACGGCGGGAGGCGTGGGGTGGGACCCACGGTCGGGGTCGGGGTCGAGGTCGGGGTGGGAGTCGGGGTCGGGGTGGGAGTCGGGGTGGGGGGTGGTGGGGCTCATGGGGGTGGTTCCTCGGTCCGGTCGGGCGGGGAGGGGCGGTGGAGCGGCGGGCGGGTGCGGGCCCGGTGGGCCGGGCGGGGTGGTCCGTGGGGTCGGTGTCAGGCGTCCGGGTCGGGTGTCCTGGTCGGGTGTCCGGGTCAGGCGTCGGTTTCGGCGGGGTGGTCCGGGCGGTGCCGGGCGCGGCGTTCCGTGCCGAGGCGGACGTAGTGGTCGAGGAGGGCGGGGTCGTCGACGGCGGACGGGTTGACGACCTGCTCCGCGGGTTCGCCCTGGATGAGCCGTTTGACCGGTACTTCGAGTTTCTTGCCGGTGCGGGTGTGCGGGATGCCCGGCACCTGGCGGATCTCGTCGGGGACGTGGCGCGGCGAGACCTCAGTGCGGACGGCTTCGCGGATGCGCTCGCGCAGGGTGTCGTCGAGGACGGCCCCGGCGGCGGGCACCACGAAGAGGGGCATCCAGTAGCCGCCGTCGGGTTCCTCGACGCCGACGACGAGTGCCTCCGCGACCTCGGGCAGCCGTTCGACGACGTCGTGGAGGTCGGCGCTGCCGAGGCGGACGCCGTTGCGGTTGAGGGTGGCGTCCGAGCGGCCGTGGACGATCACCGTGCCGTGTCCGGTGACCGTGATCCGGTCGCCGTGCCGCCACACGCCGGGATACGTGGAGAAGTAGGCCTCGTGGTAGCGGCTGCCGTCGGGGTCGTTCCAGAAGGACAGCGGCATCGACGGCATGGGGCGGGTGACGACGAGTTCGCCGGGCCGGTCCCGTACGGGTCGGCCCTCGTCGTCGTACGCGGCGAGCGCCACGCCCAGGTGGGGCGCGGAGAGTTCGCCCGCCCACACCGGCAGGACGGGGGCGCCGCCCGCGAAGCCGGAGACGACGTCGGTGCCGCCGCTGATGGAGGCGAGCTGGACGCGGGCGCCGACGTGGTCGCGGACCCAGGGGTGGGCGGACGCGGGCAGCGGGGAGCCTGTGCAGCCGACGGCACGGACCGCCGACAGGTCGTGCGCCGAGGGGTCGATGCCGAACTTGGCCATGCCGAGGAGGTATTGGGGGCTCGTGCCGAAGAGGGTGACGCGGTGGCGGGCGGCGAGTTCCCACAGGACGTCCGGGCGGGCGAAGGGGGCGGGGCTGCCGTCGTAGGTGCAGGTGCTCGCGCCGGTGAGGAGGGTGGAGACGACCAGGTTCCACATCATCCAGTGGGTGGTCGTGTACCAGAGGAGGCGGTCGCCGGGGCCGAGGTCGGACTGGAGGCCGAGGGTCTTGAGGTGTTCGAGGAGGACTCCGCCGTGGCCGTGGACGATGCCCTTGGGCAGGCCGGTGGTGCCGGAGGAGAACACGATCCAGAGCGGATGGTCGAACGGGACGGGTACGCAGTCGAGTCGCTCGGTGCGGCTCGCCGCGTCCTCCCACGGTACGACGAGGGAGGGGACGGCGTGCTCGGGCCAGGGCTCGCCCACGTGCCCGACGAGCACGGTCGCCTTCAGGGTGGGCAGGGCGCGGGCCAGGTCGACGGCCGCGGCGGCGCGGTCGTGGACGGTGCCGTTGAAGAGGTAGCCGTCGGCGGCGAAGAGGACGGCCGGTTCGAGCTGGGCGAAGCGGTCGGCGGCGGCGCGCGGCGCGTAGTCCTGGCCGCACACGGACCAGACGGCGCCGAGGCTCGCGGTGGCGAGGAAGGCGATGATCGCGTGCGGGGTGTTGGGGAGGTAGCCGACGACCCGGTCCCCCGCGCCGACGCCCAGGTCGCGCAAGGTGGCGGCGACAGAGGCGACTTGGGCGCGCAGCTCGTCGGCGGACAGCTCGCGGCAGGCGCCGGTCTCGTCCAGGGCGAGGAGTGCGGGGCCCTCGGTGGGGAGCCGACGCAGCGCGTGGTGGGCGTAGTTGAGGGTGGCGCCCGGGAACCAGCGGGCGCCGGGCATCGTGTCGTCGGCGAGGACCTGCTCGTAGGGGGTGGCCGCGTCGATGTCGAAGTACTCCCAGACAGCGCCCCAGAAGCCGTCGAGGTCGGTGACGGACCAGTCGTGCAGGGCGGCGTAGTCGTCGGGCGGCAGGCCCCTGCGCCAGGTGGCGGCGGCGCGGTGCGCGAAGTCCGCGAGGCGGCTGGTGGCCGCGGTCTCGGGATCGGGGGACCAGCAGGGCTCGGTGGAGGGGGTGGAGGGCGTGGCAGAGGTGGAGGGCGTGGCGGGAGTGGAGGGGGCGGGGGTCTCGTGTGCGGTGGTGCCGGTGGGTGGGGTGCCGTCCGTGGGAGGGGTGGTGACGTCGGTGGGCGGGGTGGTGCCGGTCGGTGGGGTGGTGCCGGTCAGTGGGGTGGTGCCGGTGTCGGTCATGGCGCGCTGCTCCTCGCGGCGGTCGAAGGGAGTCGGTGGCGGATGGCGGCGGGCGGGTGCGGGCCGGGGGTGCGGGGGGCGGGGGTGGGGCCCGCGCGGCCTGGGGTGCGGTCCGGCCGCGCGGGGGCCTCGGTGCGGCGGCGGCCGTTGGTCAGCAGGGGTGCCCAGGCGGTGGCGCCGGTGAAGTCGGCGGCGCCGCGCGGGACGACGTCCATGACGACGCGGTCGGGGCGCAGCAGCGCGGCGTCCGCCCGGCCCGCCCGGAGCCAGGCGGCGAGGGTGCCGTCGTCCCCGGTGTCGGCCACGTGGACGATCCGGGCGCCGAGCGCGGCGGCGAGGGCGCGCAGCGAGGGGGTCGGGGGGACGGCGGTGAGGACGGCGAAGAAGTCCCCGAGGAGCTGGTCGAGGCGGACCCGGTCCCCGGCGCCGGTCCGCGCCCAGGGCTGGGGGGCGCTGGTGCCGGGCAGCCCGCGCGGGTGCCCGGTGCGGCGCTGGACCAGGGGGCCCGCGCGCAGGGCGGGGCTGAGGTCGCGGGCCGCTCGTGCGGTCACGCCGGGAATCCGGGCGGCGGCGGTGACGGCGGTGCGGCGGAGCGCGGCGGCCCGGTCCTGGCCGCCGGTCATGGCCCAGCCGGTGGCGACGGCGAGGCGGACGACGTGCCGGGCGTGCGGCCTGCGTTCCTGCTCGTAGGTGTCCAGCAGGGCCTCGTGCGCGCCCTGGCGGAGGACGCGGGCCAGTTTCCAGGCGAGGTTGTGGGCGTCGCGCAGTCCGGCGCAGAGGCCTTGGCCCACGAAGGGCGGGGTGAGGTGGGCGGCGTCCCCGAGCAGGAAGATCCGGCCCCGCCGCCAGCGGTCGGCGACCCGGGCGCGAAAGGTGTAGCGGGACTGGCGGAGGATCTCGAAGTCCGGGCAACCGTAGGGGATTTCGCCGCTGCCGGGGCTGTCGTGGGTGGTGCCGCGGGGGCTGCCGTGGGCCGTACCGCCGGGGCTGCCGTGGGTGGGGTCGGTCCAGGGGGTGACGAGGGCGCGGAGGCCGGTCTCGTCGAGGTCGGGGCCTGTGGGTCCTCCGGGGAGGCGGAACTCCCAGCGGTAGCGGTCCTCGCCGACCCGCATGAAGGTGGCGGGGCGGTGCGGGTCGCAGACCTGGTCGACGCCCTCCCAGCAGCGCACGGGCGCGGTGGTCCGGATGTCGACGACCGTCCAGGTCTCCTCGAAGCGCAGGTCCTCCCAGCGGGCGCCGACGGTCTCGCGGACGAGGCTCCCGGCTCCGTCGCAGCCGAGGACCGCTTCGGCACGCAGCAGGTGCTGTCCGCCGTGCGGGTCGCGGTACGTGATCCGCACGGGTCCGCCGGTGTCCTGCTCGACGGCGGTCACCTCGGCGCCGGTCCGGAGTTCGGCCTCCGGTCGGCGGGCCAGCGCGGCGCGCAGCAGCCCTTCCAGTGCGGGCTGGTCGAACATGCTGGTCTGCGGGAAGCCGTGGCGGCCGGACGGGGACCGGGGGAACTCGGCGATCACTCGGTGGGCGGCGTCCAGCAGCCGCAGGCCTCGGGAGACGCGGCTGATCCGGGTGAACTCCTTGTCCACACCGGCGGCTTGGAGGATCCGGCAGACCTCGTCGTCGGCGGCGACGGCGCGTGGGAGCGGGTAGGGCTCCGGGTGGCGTTCCAGGACGACGGTGCGGACGCCGTACCGGGCCAGCAGGAGGGCGGCGGTCACGCCCACCGGTCCGGCACCGACGATGACGACGGGGACCACCTCGGGGCCGGTGGTGTCCTCGCCGGGGCCGGTGATGTCCTCGCCGGGGCGGTTGGGGTCCTCGGGGTCCGTGGAGGTGAGGGCCGCCGGGGTGCTCGGGGGCGGGGTGGCCGGGCGGGAGGGGCCCGGCCCTGCGGGGGCGTCGGAGGTCATGCGGCTCGCTCCGGGTTCAATCGGCGTCGGTCACGGCGGTGCGCTGTTCGCCGAGGTCGATCCGCCCGTCGGGGGTGCCGATGGTGGCGGTGACGACGTCCCCGGTACGGAGGTAGCGCGGATTCCTGGCCTGGGTCCTGAAGAAGGCCTTCCACTTGAGCGCGGGCGGCAGCAGCGCGCCGACCTTCTCGACGGCTCTGGGCGGGGCCTTGAGGGCGGTCCCGCCGGGGGTGCCGGTCAGCAGCAGGTCGCCGGGGTCGAGGGTCTGGAAGCGGGCGAGCAGGGTCAGCGCCTGCGCGGGCCGGACGATCATGTCGGCGAGGGTGCGGTCCTGGCGCGGCTCGCCGTTGACGGCCAACCGCAGGCGCAGGCCGGGGAGGTGGGCGAAGTCGCCTGGTTCGAGCAGCGCGAGGTGGGGTCCGGTCGGGGTGAAGGTGGGGTACGACTTGCTCTCGTAGAACTGGGTGCGGGTCAGCTGGACGTCACGGGCGCTGACGTCGTTGGTGATCACCAGTCCGGCGACGTACGAGGGGAGGTCGTCGTCGGTGACGGTGGTGCCCACGGTGAGCGGGGCACCGAGGACCAGGCCCAGTTCCACCTCGTAGTCGAGGAAGCGGACGTGCGGCGGGCGGACGACGGGGTCGCCGGGGCCGCTCACCGAGCCGGAGGCCTTGCGGAAGAAGGCGGGCGGGAAGTCGGCGGGGAAGCCCGAGTCGCGGGCGTGGCTGCGGTAGTTGACCATCTGCGCGACCACCCGGCAGGGCGTGGTGACCGGGGAGAGGACGGTCAGGCCGTCGGCCGGGACGCCGGGGTCGTCGCTCGCGGCGGCTTCGCGCACGGCCGCGCGGTCGGCGATCAGTTCGGCGGTGGTGGCGGCGCGGGTGGCGACCGGGACGGCTCGGTCGCCGCGGCGGACCCACCAGCCGTCGGCGGTGCGCAGGACGTTCGTACTCATGTCGGTGCCTTCGTCGGAGGTGCGGGGCTGTGGGGCGGCGGAGCAGCGGCAGCGGCAGGGGCAGGGGGGCGTACCCGGTGATCGTGGTCAGTGGGGTGCGCGGCTCGTGGCCGGCGGCGCCGCGAGCGAGAAGTGCCTCAGGGTGCGGTGGGGGTCAGGAGTGGGCGGCTCTCAGCAGGCCGATCAGGCGGGCGAGGTCGAGGTCGTTGTCGCCGCGGAGGGCGCTGACGACCTCGCGGATGCGGCGGGGGGAGGGTGAGGCGCCGAGGAAGTCGCGGGTGGCGGGCGGGCCCCACTGGGCGAGTCCGGTGGTGGACATGGGGGCCCAGCCGGGTTCGACGTCGTGGGCGAAGAGGTCGCCGTCGGCGAAGTGCTCCAGCATGAGGCGGTCCGGGTCGCGCCAGTAGTCGAAGAGCTGGCTGCCCTGGATGTGCCGTCCGATGCCCCAACTGCGCCGGTATCCGCGCTCCTTGAGGTATTCGCCACCGGCGGCGATCGCGTCCAGGTCGGTGACCTGGTAGGCGGAGTGGACATAGCCGGTGCCGGGCCCGAGGTGCAGGGCGAGGGTGTGGTGGTCGACCGCGAGTGCCCCTTGGTCGCAACGGAGGAACGCCATCGTCGGGCCGCGGTCGCGCTGTCCGTCGAAGAAGAGGAAGTCGGACACGATCAGGCCGAGCGTGTCCAGGTACCAGTCCAGGGCCCGCCCGAACACCCGTGTCTCCAGCACGACATGGCCGAGGCGCTGGATGCGCGCGGGCTCGCGTGCCGGACGCTGGGCGCTGCCCGTGCGGCGGGGGTCGGTGCCGTGGTTGAGCGGGAGCGGCCGCTGGCCCGGGAGTTCGGGAAGTTCCTCCGCGCAGTGCACGACCCGCACCGGGAAGCCGGACGGGTCGAGCAGGTCGACGCCGCGTCCGCCGCCCGGGACGTCCACGTCACGCACGTCCCCGCCGGTGGCGCGCGCCAGCCGGTCGAGGTCGGCCCGGTCCGCCGTACGGAAGGCCGGGCCGATGAAGCGGGAGGTCCGACCCCGCCGGACGACCGCGCAGGGCGAGCCCGCGAAGGTGCCGCGCAGCCACAGCTCCCGCTCGCCACGGGCGGCGACGGTGAAGCCGAAGTCCCGGGCGAAGACCTCGGCGCGGTCGAGGTCGGGCTTCTCGAACTCCAGCCACGCCAGGTCGGCCACCTTGATCACGGGGTTCCGGGACCGGCCCGGATGCTCACCGCGCAGGGCGCCCCGCTCGCTGTGCAGGTCCTGGTGGGGCGTGGCGTGAGCCGTGGCGTGAGGGATGGCGTGACGGGTGCCAGGGGACGTGAGGTCGAGGTCAGGGGTGGGGCCGGGCGCGGAAGGGGACGGGGGACGGGTCGGCGCGGCCGGGGCCGCGTCGGCGCGGGATTCGGACATGGGTGCCTCCGAGCAACATCGCCGTATTGAGGAAATCATCAACTTTGACGCAATGGCCGTCAAGAGGTCACGAGGGTGAAATGATGAAGTCATCAGAACTGCGATGGCGGCTGGCGGCCCAGATAGACTCACCCGCATGCCTACGCCTGCCCCGCCCAGCAACCGGTTCGAGCGGCGTCGCGCCGAGACGCGGGGCGCGCTCGTGCGCGCGGCCCGGCAGATCCTGGCCGAGACCGGGGACACCGGGGTGAGCATCCAGACGATCGCGGAGCGCGCGGACGTCGGCTTCGGCTCGTTCTACAACCACTTCGCGTCCAAGGCGGACCTGTTCGAGGCGGCCGTGCTGGACGCGCTGGAGGAGTTCGGGCGCTCCTTCGACGCGCGGCTGCGCGGCATCGACGATCCCGCGGAACTGGTCGCGGCCGGATTCCGGCTCAGCGCCCGGATGGCCGAGTCGCACCCCGAGCTGATGCAGGTGCTGCGCCATCGGGGCCTCGGCTATCTGCACACGGAGAACGGCCTGACCGCGCGGGCGCTGCGCGACCTGGAGGCCGGTACGGACACCGGCCGCTTCACCGCCGTACAGCCGGCGGTCGCGCTGACCGCGCTGGGCGGCACCCTGCTGTCCCTGATCGAACTGCGCTTCGCCCGGCCGGAGATGGACGGGGACCTGGCGGGCGCCGAACTGGCGGAGATGGTGCTGCGGATGCTGGGCGTCCCGGCGGCCGAGGCCCACGAGGTCGCCCGGCGCCCCCTGCCCGACCTGGCCTGACACCCCCCAGCCCTAGGTGGTGTCTTCAAATGATCACGGTTGGTTGATCATGGTGTCGTGATACGTCGTCATGAACTGTCGGATGCCGAGTGGGAGTTCGTCCGGCCGTTGCTGCCCGAGTCGTTGCGGGGGCGGAAGCGGCTGGACGACCGCCGGGTGCTGAACGGGATCGTGTGGAAGTTCCGGACCGGGACGGCCTGGCGGGACGTACCCGAGCGCTATGGTCCGTGGGCCACGCTCCACACGCGTTTCCGCAGGTGGGCGGCGGACGGAACGTTCGAGAGGATGCTGCACGCTGCCCAGGCGAAGGCGGACGCGGCGGGCGACATCGACTGGCTGGTGTCGGTCGACTCCACCATCGTCCGCGCTCACCAGCACGCTGCCGGGGCCCGAAAAAGGGGCTCCGCGACCCTGCCCTCGGCCGGTCCAGAGGCGGTCTGACCAGCAAAGTCCACCTGGCCTGCGACGGCCGCGGCCGCCCGCTCGGCTTCGTCGTGACGGGCGGCAACACCAACGACTGCACCCAGTTCACCGCGGTGATGGAGGCGATCAGGGTGCCCCGGACCGGACCGGGGCGGCCCCGGGTACGGCCCGATCACGTCCTGGGCGACAAGGGCTACAGCTCGAAGACGATCCGCGCCTGGCTCCGCCGTCGTGGCATCGCGCACACGATTCCCGAACGGGCCGACCAGGTCCGCAACCGGGCCCGGCGCGGCAGCCACGGAGGCCGCCCGCCGGCCTTCGACCGTGAGATCTACAAGCACCGCAACGTCGTGGAACGGTGCTTCAACCGCCTGAAACAGTGGCGAGGCATCGCCACCCGCTACGACAAGACCGCCGAGTCCTACCACGCAGCTGTCGCCCTCGCCTCACTCCTGATGTGGGCGTGACATTTGACGACAGAACCTAGCACCCTCCCCCCTCCCCCGAAGCCCCCCCCCGGCCCTGGCGCACTCGCTCCGGCCGGTCCCAGCCCCGGACCGGGACAGCAACCGGGACCGGCTCAGACCGTTCCCGCCGCCCCCTCCGTGGCGGCGCCGTCCGCTCCCCCGGGCCGGAAGGTGACCGACCGGCCCGAGAAGTGGGCGGCGAGGCCGTCGGCCGTGGTGGTGACCGAGCGCAGCCGCAGGCCGCCGGGGATGTTCCGCAGCTGGACGGGCTCCTGGAAGACCCGGCCGAGCAGGGCGTTCCCTGCGGCGGGCAGCGCGCCGCCGGTGACCTCGAAGTCCCGGAAGGCGACGCGGTTCCCGGAGAGCGCCGAGACGGTCGTCGTCACGGTGACCTCTCCGGTGAACGGCAGCGCGACGACGGCGCTGACCCGGCCGGGACGGTCGCCCGCGGAGATCTCCAGGCCGAGGGCGTCCGACACGTCCGCGTACGACAGCAGGGCGGTGGCGTCCGCGCGCTCGGCCCGCGCCTCGTCGTCGTCCGCCGACTTGGTCAACCCGTCCATCCGGAGGCGGAGTTCGGAGACGGGCAGCGGGCGGACCGTCCCCTCGGCCGGTATGTCCCGCGCAGTGACGTCCACCTGCCGCAGGGTGCCGGAAGCCGCCTGGGTCAGCACGGGGAATCCGTGGACGCGGACCTGCGGCGGTCGAGGCGTCCCCATCCCGTCCTGGAACGCGGCCGCCGTACGCGACTCGATCCGGGCCGCCGCCCAGCGGTCCACGGCGACGGGGAGCAGCGCGACGGCGAGGAGCCCGGCCACCACGGCGGGCCCCCGACGCCGCCGGACCCCGCGCGGGGCCGGGGTCGCGTCGTCATGAGATCCGGAACGGTACTGAGGCATACGGGACCCTCCTGCGGCGGGTTCGGGGCGAGTGGCGCTCACGGCGCGCGAGGGACGCCGAGCACACCCTCAACATTTGCACATCACTGTGCAGGAAACTAGATTGCTCATGGATGTGCAAATAACGACGACGGTGACAGTGCTCCACAGCACACGCCAGACGCCCCACACAGCAGGCCCAAGGCGCCGACCGTCAGACGTCGGCCGTGGCCCGCCCCCAAGCCACCGGCCCCGCGCCGCCACCCCTGCCGTACAACACGACCACTCCCCTACGGCACAGCCCTCCCGCGCGGCACGCCCCTCCCGTTCAGCACGACCCGTGTCAGTCCCAGGCGTTGAACAGGACGCCGCCCAGCGTGGAGACGCCGTGGTAGCGGACGTGGCGCCACTCGTCCGGGCCCAGCACCGAGGTGTCCGCAGACGACAGCGGGCCCGCGAGGAGGTCCCCGCCGAGGACGGTGAGGCCCGAATCGGTGAAGACATGGGCCCAGGGCGGCGGCGGAAGGAACTCGTCGGCGTACCAGTCCCGTCGGGTACGCGCGAAGGCGATCCAGGGATGGTGGGCGTGACACAGCACGACGCTCTCGCCCGCGCGCCCCGCGAGGGTGGCGGTGTGGAACGTACGGGGGTATGCCTGTTCCTCCACGTCCGTCAGCGCGCCGCCGCCGAGGCGGGCCGCGGTGTGCAGCGCCGTGCGGAACACCCGCAGGTCGGTCGCCGGAAGCGGGCCGTCCGCGGGCCGGTGGAAACCCGTGGCCCCACGCGGCAGAACGAAGCGGTCGCTCTCCCCACGGGCCGTCTCCACCATCGCCCCATTCTGTCGCCCCGCCCCCCTTGCCCGCCCCCTCCCGGCTCGCACTTCGCCCCACGGTGCCCGCTCCCCCGTCCCCGCCCCCCCGCACACGCCGAAGGGCCGCACCCCCGGTTCGGTGGTTCCGGGGGTGCGGCCCTGTCGGGTGCGGTGTGTGGGCGGGGAGGGGGGTGTCGGCCCTCGGGCCCCGCCCGTGCGGTGGCGTGTGCCGCCGCGTACCGCGGCTACTTGCGGATCAGGCTGCGCAGCACGTACTGCATGATGCCGCCGTTGCGGTAGTAGTCCGCCTCGCCGGGGGTGTCGATGCGGACGACCGCGTCGAACTCGACGCCGGTGTCGGTGGTGACCTTCACCGTGCGCGGGGTGGTGCCGTTGTTCAGCTCCTCGACGCCGGTGAAGGAGAAGGTCTCCTCGCCGGTCAGGCCGAGGGAGGCCGCGGACTGGCCCTCCGGGAACTGGAGCGGCAGCACGCCCATGCCGATCAGGTTGGAGCGGTGGATGCGCTCGTACGACTCGGCGATGACGGCCTTGACGCCGAGCAGCGCGGTGCCCTTGGCGGCCCAGTCGCGGGACGAGCCGGAGCCGTACTCCTTGCCCGCCAGGATGGCCAGCGGGACGCCCTGGTCGATGTAGTTGCGCGAGGCGTCGTAGATGAAGGAGACGGGGCCGCCCTCGACGGTGAAGTCGCGGGTGTAGCCGCCCTCGGTGCCCGGCGCGATCTGGTTGCGCAGGCGGATGTTGGCGAACGTGCCGCGGATCATGACCTCGTGGTTGCCGCGGCGCGAGCCGTAGCTGTTGAAGTCACGGCGCTCGACACCGTGCTCGGTGAGGTACTTGCCCGCCGGGGTGTCGGCCTTGATGGCACCGGCCGGGGAGATGTGGTCGGTGGTGACCGAGTCGCCCAGCTTGGCCAGCACCCGCGCGCCGACGATGTCGGAGACGGGGGACGGCTCGTGCGCCATGCCCTCGAAGTACGGGGGCTTGCGGACGTACGTCGACTGCGGGTCCCACTCGAAGGTGTTGCCGGTCGGGATCGGCAGCGCCTGCCACTGGGCGTCGCCCGCGAAGACGTCCTGGTAGGACTTGTTGAACATGTCCTCGCCGATGGCGTTGGCGACGACGTCGTTGACCTCGGCCTCGGAGGGCCAGATGTCCTCCAGGTAGACCGGCTTGCCGTCCTGGTCGGTGCCGAGGGCGTCCTTGGTGATGTCCACCTTCATGGAGCCCGCGATCGCGTAGGCGACGACCAGCGGCGGGGACGCCAGGTAGTTCATCTTGACGTCGGGGTTGATACGGCCCTCGAAGTTCCGGTTGCCGGAGAGGACCGAGGTGACGGCGAGGTCGTGGTCGTTGACGGCCTTGGAGACCTCGTCCGGCAGCGGGCCGGAGTTGCCGATGCAGGTGGTGCAGCCGTAACCGACCAGGTTGAAGCCGACCTTGTCGAGGTAGGGGGTGAGCCCGGCCTTGTCGAAGTAGTCGGTGACGACCTTGGAGCCCGGGGCGAGGGTGGTCTTGACCCACGGCTTGCGGGTCAGGCCCTTCTCCACGGCCTTCTTCGCGACGAGCGCGGCGGCGACCATGACGTACGGGTTCGAGGTGTTGGTGCAGGAGGTGATGGCCGCGACCGTCACCGCGCCGTGGTCGATCTCGTAGGTCGAGCCGTCGGGGGCGGTGACCGTGACCGGGTTGCTGGGCACGCCGTTGCTGGCGGCCGGGGAGTCGGAGGCCGGGAAGGACTCCTTGCCCGCCTCGTCGTCGTCGGCGACGTAGTTGCGTACGTCGCTCTTGAACTGCTCGGCCGCGTTCGCGAGGACGATGCGGTCCTGCGGGCGCTTCGGACCGGCGATGGACGGGACGACCGTGGAGAGGTCCAGCTCCAGCTTCTCGGAGAAGTCGGGCTCGGCCGCCGGGTCGAGCCAGAGGCCCTGCTCCTTGGCGTACGCCTCGACCAGCGCGAGCTGCTGCTCGGAACGGCCGGTCAGCTTCAGGTACTTGATGGTCTCGCCGTCGATCGGGAACGTCGCGGCGGTGGAGCCGAACTCCGGCGACATGTTGCCGATGGTGGCGCGGTTGGCGAGGGAGGTGGCGGCCACGCCCTCACCGTAGAACTCGACGAACTTGCCGACGACGCCGTGCTTGCGGAGCATCTCGGTGATGGTCAGCACGAGGTCGGTGGCGGTGGTGCCGGGGGTCAGCTCACCGGTCAGCTTGAAGCCGACGACGCGCGGGATGAGCATGGAGACCGGCTGACCGAGCATCGCGGCCTCGGCCTCGATGCCGCCGACGCCCCAGCCGAGGACGCCGAGGCCGTTGACCATGGTGGTGTGCGAGTCGGTGCCGACGAGGGTGTCGGGGTAGGCCTGGCCGTTGCGGACCATGACCGTGCGCGCCAGGTGCTCGATGTTCACCTGGTGGACGATGCCGGTGCCGGGCGGGACGACCTTGAACTCGTCGAACGCGGTCTGGCCCCAGCGCAGGAACTGGTAGCGCTCGCGGTTGCGGCCGTACTCCAGCTCGACGTTCTGCGCGAACGCGTCGTGGGTGCCGAACTTGTCGGCGATGACGGAGTGGTCGATGACCAGCTCGGCCGGGGCCAGCGGGTTGATCTTCGCCGGGTCGCCGCCCAGCTCCTTGACGGCCTCACGCATGGTGGCGAGGTCGACGACACAGGGCACGCCGGTGAAGTCCTGCATGATCACGCGAGCGGGCGTGAACTGGATCTCCTGGGAGGGCTGGGCCTGCGAGTCCCAGGTGCCGAGGGAGCGGATGTGGTCGGCGGTGATGTTCGCGCCGTCCTCCGTGCGGAGCAGGTTCTCCAGCAGCACCTTCAGGCTGTAGGGAAGGCGGGCGGCACCCTCGACCTTGTCCAGCCGGAAGATCTCGTACGACTCGTCGCCCACCTGCAGCGTGCTGCGGGCGTCGAAGCTGTTCGCCGACACGACAGTCTCCTTCATTGATGTGCGCGTTCCACCGCATCCTGCCGCCACGCGGGGTTGGCCGATCCGCTAAGGTCAGGCTAAGTTAGGCAAGCCTTAGTGGATTCACCGTGGCGTGACGACCGCAGTACGCCTCGGCAGATATCTCGATGTCGAGATAACTCTAGTACATGAGGGCTGGTTGGTCATGCCCGGGGGGCGGCTGTGCGCTGCGCCACGTCCACGGGCGGGGCGACCCCCAGGGCGAAGCCGGGGCCGGTCCGACGGGGGTCCACGCACCCACCCCACCCCGAGGCACCCTCGCCGCAGCACCCACGTACGACCTGCGCGCGACCCACGCACGACCCACGCGCGACCTGCGCAGAACCCATGCACGGCCCATGCGCGACCTGCGTACGACCTGTGCCCCGCAGGGCGCCACCCCCCTCCGCCACCACACCCGCCGCAACTCCCCCCACCGCAGGGCCCGGTGGGCTGAACAAGGACCGACTCCCCCGGCTCCGGGCGGCTATGAAGCCGGGGCGCGCGGGCATACGGAGGCGGACAGCGTTCCCCAGGGCGGCCGGTGGCGCACCGCGTCCCGCCGCCCCCGGCGAAGGAGAAGCGACCCCATGCCCCTCACCTTCCGCAAGAGCTTCCGCATCCTGCCCGGCGTGCGGCTGAACATCAACAAGCGGTCCTGGTCCATCACGACCGGCGGCGGCTCCCACGGCCCGCGCCACACCCACAGCAGCACCGGACGTCGTACGACATCGATGGATCTGCCCGGTCCGTTCGGCTGGCGCCGCACCCGGCAGGCCAAGCGGCGCTGACGCGATGCCGAGGAGACGTTGACGGGGCATCACCCGGGCGGTCACCCGAACGGACCCCCCGGAAGGCGGCATCTCATATCTGAGATAGCCTCAACCCCATGGCAGACGACTACCTCGTACGCATCGGCAGGCTCATCCGTGACGCCCGGCAGCACCGGGGCTGGACACAGGCGCAGCTGGCCGAGGCGCTCGGCACCAGCCAGAGTGCGGTGAACCGCATCGAGCGGGGCAACCAGAACATCAGCCTTGAGATGATCGCTCGAATCGGTGAAGCCCTGGACAGCGAGATCGTGTCGCTGGGCTACGCGGGACCGATGCACCTGCGCGTCGTGGGCGGCCGACGGCTGTCGGGCGCCATCGACGTCAAGACCAGCAAGAACGCGTGCGTGGCGCTGCTCTGCGCCTCCCTGCTCAACCGGGGCCGCACGGTGCTGCGCCGGGTCGCCCGTATCGAGGAGGTGTACCGCCTTCTGGAGGTACTCAGCTCGATCGGCGTCCGGGCCCGCTGGATCAACGACGGGGTCGACCTGGAGATCGTGCCGCCGAGCGAGCTGGACATGGCGTCGATCGACGCCGAGGCCGCCGTACGGACCCGGTCGATCATCATGTTCTTCGGCCCGCTGCTGCACCGCATGGACAACTTCAAGCTGCCGTACGCCGGTGGCTGCGACCTCGGTACGCGGACCATCGAGCCGCACATGATCGCGCTGCGCCGGTTCGGGCTGGACATCGCGGCGACGGAGGGGCAGTACCACGCCGTCGTCGACCGGGGCGTCCGCCCGGACCGCCCGATCGTGCTGACCGAGCGCGGGGACACCGTCACGGAGAACGCGCTGCTGGCCGCGGCCCGGCACGACGGCAGCACCGTCATCCGCAACGCCTCCTCCAACTACATGGTCCAGGACCTGTGCTTCTTCCTGGAGGCGCTGGGCGTCCGGGTCGACGGCATCGGGACGACGACGCTGACCGTGCACGGCGTGCCCGACATCGACGTGGACGTCGACTACTCCCCCTCCGAGGACCCGGTCGAGGCGATGAGCCTGCTGGCCGCGGCCGTGGTCACGGAGTCGGAGCTGACGGTGCGCCGGGTGCCGATCGAGTTCCTGGAGATCGAGCTGGCGGTCCTGGAGGAGATGGGCCTCGACCACGACCGCAGCCCGGAGTACCCGGCGGACAACGGCCGCACCCGGCTGGTGGACCTCACCGTCCGGCCCTCCAAGCTGGAGGCGCCGATCGACAAGATCCACCCGATGCCGTTCCCCGGACTGAACATCGACAACGTGCCGTTCTTCGCGGCGATCGCGGCCGTGGCCCAGGGCAAGACCCTCATCCACGACTGGGTCTACGACAACCGCGCGATCTACCTCACCGACCTCAACCGCCTCGGCGGCCGCCTCCAACTCCTCGACCCGCACCGCGTCCTGGTCGAGGGCCCCACCCGCTGGCGCGCCGCCGAAATGATGTGCCCCCCGGCCCTGCGCCCCGCCGTCGTCGTCCTCCTCGCCATGATGGCCGCCGACGGCACGTCGGTCCTGCGCAACGTCTACGTCATCAACCGCGGCTACGAGGACCTCGCGGAACGGCTGAACTCGATCGGGGCACAGATCGAGATCTTCCGGGACATCTGATGTGCAGATGCCGCCGCACACCGTCTGACCTGCTACTTAGCGGGTCAGGGAGGGGCGCGGCGGCAGCTGTGGGACTCTCTGGGACTTTGAGCCTGCGGCGGGCTACGAGCCACGCTGCAGGGGCTCTGGCTACCGGCTACGGCCGCAGCTACGCGAAGATCGCGTCGATGGCGGCGCTGCCCCGTACGCCGGCGCGGGGCAGGAAGCGGGAGTACTTCCGCAGCGTGAACCCCGGGTCGGAGTGCCCCAGCCAGCGCGCCAGGGAGACAACCGATTCCACCAGAGTCTGGGCCGGAGTCGGGTCGTCCCAGGGCAGCGTGACGGGCACCGGCGCGAATTCCTTCATGTGCTGCCGGAGGGCACAAGCCACGCTGGCCGGCAGGGGCAGGTCCCGGACCTTGCGTCTCTTCGGGAGCGCGAAACACAGCTTTGCTCGCACCATTTTGACCTGCCGCCGGACGTGCACGATCTCCTTCTCGAAGTCGATGTCATCCGCTGAGAGACCAAGCCCTCCCCTTGGCGGAACCCGAGACCTGCTCTGATCATAGGGAGAAGCGGGTAGCGATCCGGCAGGGCCTCCCGCGCTGCCAGGGCCCGTTCGGCCGGCCACGCCTCAACCCTGCCGGGGGGGCGCGGGCGGGGCCCGACCGTGCTGGACCAGCATGGGTCGCGTCCGAGGCGACGATCTTCGACGGCCGCCTGGAGGACGTTGGAAAGGGGTGCCCAGACCAGACGGATGAAGGTCGGACCGAAGTCCTTCTCCAGCCTCTTCTTCCAGTACCGCAGGACGTCCGTGCCGATGGCGTTGAGCGGCCGGGCACTCAGGTGGGGAACGATGTGGCGGCGTACCCTCCGCTCGATCCGCTCGATGGTGGACAGGTCATCGCTCTGGGTGGGCCACCAGTGGGTCGCAATCTAGTCCTTGAGGGAGATGGCTCCGTCGCGGGGATCGACGAATTCGCCTCGTCGTGCGTCGGTCCGGGCCTGGGCGAGCCAGGTCTTGGCGTCCTGGAGTGCGTCGAAGGAACGGTCCTTGACGCCGGGAATGCCCTTGACTCGGCGGCGGGCTCACTGACCGTACATGGCGGTGCGGTCGCGTTTGCTGGTTTTCGGGTGCGGCCGCCGCTTCAGCCATCGGTATTCCGTGTAGTCGGCCCGGTGGAACTCCCCAGACGCATCGAAGTCGTAGTCGTCACGGTGGTTGGGCAGTCTCCCGTGGTCACCGGCGGCATCGCCTTCGATATCGCGGTCGTCGGCGTCACGGATGGCGAAATGGAGGGCAAGCTCCTGCGCCGTGCAGGTGGGCTCTGGCCGCTCGCCACGTTCGAGGTCACTGGCGAGGTCGGCGGCGGCCTGGCTGATCGAGGCGGCGGTGACCGGTGTCCGCCGGATCAGGGCGAAGACGGCCGACCCGGTTGCGCTCTCCAAGCTCTACAGAACCGCCGACGTCGACCGCGCACTCGGGACCGCGGCGACGGTCAGCCGGTTCGCGGACGGTGACCTGCTGTCGATCCTCGGCCACCAGGGCGAGCACGACCGCGTCGAGCCGATCCGCCGCAGCGAGGACCACAGCCTGCAGCCGGGTACCTCCGCCTGGTCGGGCTTCGGCTCGGCCTGAGCCGTCCTACTCCTCGACCAGGCCGCTGGCGAAGGGGAAGTTCTCCAGGAACTCCCGTCGGCCTGGGTCCTGCTCGGCCTCGGCCAGGTCGGCGAGCACGGTCAGGAACCGCTCGCGCTGGTCCTGCGGCAACTGCCCGAGCACCCAGCTCACGCTCTCCATCATCTTCACCGCGGAGTCGGGGTCCACCTCGTCGTCCTCGCAGCTGTCGAGGAACCGGACGACGTCGACGACGAGTCCGGCAAGGACGGGCACCAGCGAGTCCGTGTCAGTCATCCGGGCAACCTATCCGACGCCCATGACAGCAAATCCACCATCCCGGCCGACGGGCACTCGACGTCGCCCCCGACCTGGGAAGAGCACCTGTTTCATGAACGACAGTCCTGCCCAAGCAACCGCGACGCAGCCTCGCATACAAGCACCCGCCTGCGCGGTCGCCACGACGTCCGGCGCCGCGTTCGACGAGGCGATCGCGCTGACCCGCAGGTTGAAGCTGCCGCACATCCGCCGGGCGATGGCCGAGATCATCCCGACCGCGAAGGCCCAACGCTGTGATCCCGCCCAGATCGTGAGGGCACTCTTGGCCGAGGAGGCCGTCGGCCACGACGCGGCCAACCTCCGCACCCGCCGGGCCTCCCGACCGGCAAGTCCTTCCACATCTGGACCGAGTAGGCGTCTTCGATCCCGGTCCCCACGCAGTCTGCGCTGTGAACTCTGGAACGGGTCGGGCGGCGCGAGAACCTCTGCGCCGTCGGACCCTCCGGCACTGGAAAGTCGCACTTCAGCGAGGCGCTCGGCCAGTCGGCCGTCGACGCCGGGACGACGTCGCCTGGTTCACCATCGAGGACCTCAGCGCCCTGATCCGCCGTCACCGCGTCGACGACTCCGTCTCGAAGGCGATCTCCCGGATCACCCGAACCGATTTGATCATCGTTGACGACATCGAACTCCTCCCGGTCCCGCCGGACGCCGCCGAAGGCTTCTACCGTCTGGTCGATGCCGCTTACGAACGGCGGAGTCTGGCAGTCAGCAGCACCCTTCATCCGTCCGGATTCGACGAGATCATGCCCGAGAACCTCGCCACCGCGACCGTCGACAAGCTCCTGCATCACGGGCACGTCGTCGTCACACAGGGCGACAGCCACCGCCTCGCCGAGGCGACCACCGGACGAGGTGTCGTCCCTCTCCGCTGCCCCAGAGGCGAGGGAGTCAACTGTCCGCGAGCGGGGAATTCCTCATGTCCCCTGGCACTCGTTTTCGACCAAGGGAACCGTCTCCACCAGAAGCTTCACGTGCTTGTCCATTCGTCGGGGGTCGACGTGCCCAGTTCCGCCCTCCGCTTCCTCAGGCAGCAGTTGCGGCGCCACCGCCGCGCGATCGGCTACCGGTGGCGGCGCCTGAGCGCGGGCCGCCAGGCCCTGCTCTCCCTCGCCCATCTCCGAATGGGACATACCTATGCCCAGCTCGCGGCCGGGTTCGGCATCGGCACCACGACGGCCTACCGTTACGTCACGGAGTCCGTCGAGCTTTCTGCCGCTCTCGCCCCCAGTCTGGCCGAAGCGGCGCAGACCGCGCCGACGAAGGCCTATCTCCTCCTCGGCAGCACGCGGCTACCGGTCGACCGCATCGGCGCGGACCGGCCGTTCCACTCCGAAGCAGAAGAAGCACGGGATGAACGTGCAGGTCCTCGCCCCCCTTCGGCCAGTTGCTGTGGGCGTCACCGGCCTTGCCCGGCGCTGTCCACGACGTCCGCGCGGCCCGCGAGCACGGCATCGTCGACGCCCTCGCCGAGGCAGGCATCCAGCGCTGGGCCGACAAGGGATACCGAGGTGCCGGTGGCACGGTATCTGACCAGCTCAGGTCGAAGATGGAAGGCTCACTGTCGGCGCACCGAGAGTGGGACAGCCTCTCTGCCCGCTGTGCGGCGTCCAGGCCGCCGCCGATCGGCCCGGACGTAATGGTGTCTTCAGGACCGAGTCTCGAGCTGGGGCGCGATAGGTGCCTCGCCCCCCTCCCCCCTGATCAGTCCTTCACAGCCGCCCAGAAGTCTTGGATCTGCGGGATGTCGGAGTTCTCATCAAGGATGTTGGCGGCGCCGAACTGCAACCTCAGTTTGATCTTCCTTGAGCCTTTCGCGGAGAGCTTCTCGCGGCGGGCGAGGCCGGCGTAAGTCAGCCTGTCCACAAAAGGCTTCCACTCGCCTGAGTACTCCTGAGTCCACTTCAGCCGGTTCTCGTCTGGTTGATGGTTGTCCTTGAGGATCAGCGTCGAGGAGGCGTACTCGACAAGGTTCTTCAAGTAGTAGCGAGCGGCTTCCACAGGTACCGGCACGACTGTGCCGAACGCCTCTGGTGCATCGATGATCCCTACGCCCCGCGTGTTCAGCGCCTCAAGAATCTCCGGACGGCGGTAGAAGAAAAGGCTTGGCCGAAATAGAAGTTCCATCAGGTCCCCGTGCCGTACGCCCCGCAGTCCTGAAAGGTCCGACTGATCCGCGCCAGCGGTGACCTTCTTGACCCTCGTCTGGTCGAGCTGGATCTTCCATCCGGTACCAGCAGGAAGGGTCAATGACTCCAGCTGGCAGTTGACCAGGGAGGCATTACCCACCTTGGTGTGAGCGAGATCGAGCGGGTCGGCGAACGCAGCATCGACAATTGGCCGGTCAGGCATCTCGGCAGTCTTGCGGATGAGCTCGGCCCACATGGCACCCAGATTGGTGGCGGTTGTGTCACGGGAAGCGGCACTGGCCTGGACGGATGGCAGCCGCACGTCCGCCAAGGCGCCCACCAGCAGCTCAGCATCCACTGCTGCCACTACACCACTCACCGTGCCCGTGCGCCATTCCGATCTGCCCAACAACCGCTGGAAGGCGGAGAAGCGACCCGCACGAAGATGCCTCCCGACAATCCCGGCCAAAAAGTTGTCGAAGAACACCTCGTGCTGGAATCTGAACCTGCTGGGTCCGCGCGTCGCCGCATCTGTGGCAAGACCGCACAACACCTGGAGGCGCTCCCGAAGGCCCTCTCGGTCGTCCAGGTCATCGATGCCCAAGGCCGTGGCAGCAGCGAACTCCAGGTCGGTGGAGTCAATTTCCCTTTCACGACCGTCCACCATGATCTCGGCTACATGCTCGAAGGTGCGTCGCAGTTCATCTCGGTTCATGAGCCCCGAAGCGCCATCCGCCTGATAGGACAGCTTCCGTTCCTCCCGCACCAGGTAGTGGTTCAAGAGCTTCTCGGTGAACGAAGGACCTTCTGTGTCCGATTGTTCATAGTCGCCCGACCGGCACATCTCGGCGAAGGCCCGCGCGAAGAAGGGTAGCCCCAGTAGCTCTTGGTCTCGGGCCGGCAAGCCCTCGAAGCGGGCGGCCGATACACCGTAGTCGTCCAGGAACGACAGGATCTCCGCCGGGGTCCACCGCAGCACCTCGGCGATACTGTGGCGCACCGAGGCACTTATCACCTTACTTGCCCGTTGCACACTCGATCGATACTGATTCATGTAGTAGGAGGAGCGGGCTGAGACGACGAGCACCCCCCGCCCACCCAAAGCGTTAAGCCAGTCCTGCAGCGAGTCGATCGCGTCGCTATATGCCGCTCCGCCCAGGAGTTCATCGAAGCCGTCGATGAGAAGTGCAATGAGCCCTCTTCCGCAGAGGACCTTGACACGTTCCGCGGTAAGGTTCTGTGTGAGCGCAACTGCATGGTTGACGGCCGCGTCCAAGTCGTCAAGAACACGTCCTGTTGATTTGACATAGAGGAACAGGGGCTTATCTTCCTGGCGCTGCTCTACTTCCCGCGACCGATCCAGAGCAGCCTTGACCATTGCCCGGGTCTTACCGATGCCGGCTTCTCCGTTGACAAAGAAGACCTGGGTCTGGCCTGTCTCGACCCCGAGATCCGCGTCAACGTCGTCGATCAGTTGAGAGAACGTCTTCTTCTGCGGGTTGCCTCTGTCGTATTCCGTAACCTCGACACGGGCCTCCCGGTGGCTACCCACGTCCGGTTGCCAGCCGAGTTGCTCGGCTTCCTCTCCGGAAAGTTGCCGCTCCACCTCCTCCAGCTTGTATCGGAGACGGCTGGCCACGATGGGCCAGTTGGATAATTTGCGCAGGTAGACCCGATACGGCACCCAGTCACGCTCGTCCCGCCACTCGTACCCGTCAGGGCCGACGCGGAAGTAGTCTCTGCGCAGCTGGGCGCCCTCACTGACGGACTTACCCCACTCGTAGCCGAAGCCCTGGACGTGATCGAAGTACTGGGGAGGTGTGCCGACAACATCTGCGAAAGCCTTGAGATCGTCCGCCACCTCAGCCCGGAAAATCTCACGCGGATCTTCCGGCTTGCTCTTCGATTTCAACAACAGATCCAAAGAGGCGACGAGTTCCGTATCGCTGGGGCGAGAGCGATAGTTGGCCGCCCCGAAGGCAAGATAATCAGGCCCATTTCCGGCGTATCGGGCATACACGTACCAGCTGCCATCTGGCCTCGCGTACATGAACGGCCACAGAGAAACACTGGCGTCTTCCCAGGCCACCACGGGTTGCAACTCCTGGCTCCCGTTGTCTGCGAGAGTGACCACGGCCTCGGACAGACACTCCGCAATGACATCGGAGATCGCTCGCACGAGGGCGTCCACGACGGGGGACAGCCCCTCCGGGATAGCACCACCATGACTGAGGTGGTCACGGAGGTTCTTTGTCGCCCGGAGTTCCGGAGGAGCCGCAGGGATTCCCCCGTCGTACAGGGTCAGCGCATCGGTGATTGCCTGGACGACGCGCTGTCCCGGAGAACCGGAATCGGTGCCAAGCAGGCGAGCCCGCAGATCCCGGAGCAGCGAGATCCACTCTCCGAGCCCGGGCGACCTGCCGATCTTGACGTGGGGGAGTCCGGACGCCCGCACCGTTGAAAGAGCCAAGAGAGCCAGGAAGCGTGCTTCGAAGTCGAGAGCAGAGAGGCTCTCCTGCACGCTCCGGGACACCTCTGGCGATCTCGATGCGTACGCGCCTTCCATCCGACGGAAAGCTTCGACGGCCGTGCGATTCACCGATCACCTCGAAACTGGGAAGTAGCAGCGTCGTGCTCCCATGGGGGTTGTGCAGGAAAAATAGCACCAACTGGTATCCCATGAACGGGTCTTGTGCCTTGCGGAACGGGCTCGCAGGAGCCCTTTGCCGTTCCGGGCCGAGCCTGTCGCGCCGACACTCGATCGGCGTCGTCGCTCTCGACGTGCCACCGGCGGTGGACCTCACGAAGGACCAACGGATCCTCGATTGCTTCCCGTTCCTGGGCTCGCCGGGACATATCCGGGCCGTCAGGTCGAAGCCGAGCAGCGGGATCTCGTCCGGGTCGACATCCTCGGACGAGGACCGGCCTTCCAGGAGGCCGAAGAGGGCTTGAAGGGGGCTCCGTTGCCCAGTTCCAGAGGGTGAACAGCAGCGCGTACGGCTCCTCGTGCCACTCCGGGTCGGACTCCACGGGCCGGTCACCTGCCCATTAGGCATCTCGAAGGGGAACGGGTCACCGCGATGTTCTCCACGATGCCGCCGTCCGGCGAGAGGCTCAGAGAGCGGCGGAGGCGGCCCTCCTCCCCGACCGCGAAGGCAAGTCAATCCGAGACGCTGTGCACCGCGTGCAGGATCACGCGACGGCCCGCGGCGGCTTCCAGGAGGTGAGCCGGGAACTCCGACGGGCGGTCGAACATCAGGCGCGCCGATCACAGACCAGGGCCACCCACGGGAAGCTCGCCGCGTACGTGAGGCGCTCGGGCGGATCCGTCGATTCGCCCAGGGCCTCGCCCTCCGTCGGCTTCATCCCCCAGCCCGGGAAGACCTGGGCGATCAACGCAGCCGTTCCCCCAGCCGTCGGCTCGGGCTTCCCGCAGTGCCGAGGCAACGTCTCCGTCCACGTACGCCGGTAGCGCCGTCTTCGCTCTCATGCGACGCACGCTAGCCCCCACCAGCGGCATCCCCGCCGTCCCGAAAACGTCGGAAGTTTCGGGAGCGGCCAGCGGTTGGATACGTTAGCGCAGGTCAGAGCCACCCCACTCCCCCACCCACGCCAGTGCCTTCCAATCGCCTGCTCCGTCCCACTCAGCGATCGGGTCGGCACAGACGCTGTCCGAACAACGCTTCGACACTCTGTACCGGGGTCGCCGCTGGGCGACGAACGGAAGTCGTGATCCGCCGCGGCGTCACGACCGAGTAAGGGCCAGGGCCGAACGTCCCCCATCGCGCGGAACACGCTCCTGCCTGTACGGCCCATGCCCTGGCCGGTGGTCGACGACGAGTCAGCGTCAGACCGGAACAGGGAAAGGCACCAGATACGCTCCCGGTCCGCGAGGACACTCGTCATCATCCCCTCCCCACGCACTTCGGCGTCACCACGGTCACCACCGAGGAGATTGCCACCGCGATAAGCGCTGTCCTCGAGCACCGGAAGTTCGTCCTGGAACCTGTGCCACGGCGCTGGCCGCCCTCACGTCCGGCCGCCTGGAGCACCATCAGCGCCGGGTGGGCGCCGTCGCCGAAGACGACTCCGTGAACTCTGATCGCTCAGCGTCGAGCGGCAACTGGTCCGCCGTTCAGTCCTGCCGGCCAAGAACCGCCTCGCCAAGATGGGTCAGGCGATGCAGGGTCAGATTGTCCCGACGTTCGGCCGCGATCAGCCCGGACCTACGCAGCACACCGAGGTGGCGGCTGACAGAAGGGTGGGAAAGGTCGAGCCGACTCGATATGTCACCGATGGACACCGGTGACCGCAAGGACCCGAGTACGTTCGCGCGGGTCTGCCCGAGTAACTCGCTCAAGGCGGCAGCACGGTCGTCCTCCTGCTGCTGCCAGAGTCCGGCCGCGGGGTCGTGCGGAGGCGAGACGTTGTAGAGAAGGACGGGCGCCCCCTGTCCGCCTGTCTCCGCGTCGACGACCATCGGTTCGGGCGCGAACAGCGACGGGGCGATGACCAGACCTTCGCCAAGAAGGTCGGCCTTCAGTCCTTCCTGGTTGTTGTCGACACGAAGGACCGGAGTACTCCAACTCACTGAAGGATGTAAGTCGTTCAGGACTGCCTCCACGCCGCCGGACAGAACGGCCCGCCCCCTGGCCTCGCGTTCCAGTTCCAGGTAGTTCCGGATGCGCCCCCAGAACGGCTTCACCGCGACCGAGCTGAAGCGGCGCGCGTCGATGCCGGGAGCTGCCCGCGGTTCCCGCGGCGAGCCGCTGATCGGCACGCCCGGAACACCGGAACTCCGCAGTCTGCGCCGTACCTTCATGCGCCATTCCGCGAACTCGTCCGGACGGGCGTCCGCGTACCTGAGTTCGGCGAACCGGGATTCAAGATCGGGACCGAGCGAACCGGCGAAGCGGATGCGGGTGAGATCCTCCACCGTGAGGTGCAGACGAACCAAGGCGGTGCCCCCTCAACTCGACTCTTGCGCTGCTTGCACTGTGGCGACACCGGCCACCAGGGCCCGGACGCGTGCTTAGCGTCCGTATGCGTCAGGCGGCCAAGGCCCGGTTCAGAGCAATGCGGGCCGTGACCGACCACGCCGGACAAAGAGGTCGAAGGATGTGCCCGCCCCGAAACCGGGAAGCCTCGCCCGGTCCGCCTGGACCGTATCCGCGACAAGGTCGTCGAACTGTGATGTGGCCGCCATTCCATGCCCCCCTGTCAGCCGGTGTGTCGTCGATGATCCGACGCGACCGTACGCACGCCCTCGGCGGGTCACCGCACCCTCCGCGGTCAACGGAGTCGGTGCACGAAGCAATGGACACCCAGCACAGGTAGCCGCCGCAAGCACTCGGACCGTACTCAGCGGATGAAAAGGTGTCAACCAATCCGCTGGCGCTCCGGTTCGCGGTCTCGTGCCTGGTCAACGCTGTGCGCGGCCCCCTAGGCGCCTGTCACTCCCGACGCTTGGCGAGTTTGCGCCAAAGGCACTCGAGGAGCCGTACGACGCTTCCCAAGGCAGCGGCCAGCCATCTAAGTTGAGGACAATGTTCCGTCCGCTGGACATGGAGAACAATCGCGCGCGGGAGTTGGAGACTTGGTCAGGAGCAACAGCGAAGACAGCGGCAAGGCGAACTCGTCCCCTCTGGCTCGGCGACTCGAAGACATCGTCAACGCGTACTACCGGGGCAACCGACCTCCCTACAGCAAGATCGCTGAGGAGATCCGCGAGAGCACCGGGCGCCACTTTTCCGCTACCTACCTGTGGGAACTGGCGACCGGCCGAAAGCGGAACGTGACACGCGATCATCTCCGCACCCTCGCAGAGCATTTCGGCGTCACCCCGGACTACTTCACCGACGAGGAGGTGTCCGAGAGGGTGAGGCGCCAGATGGAGTTCGCCGTCGCTCTGGCGAACAACAAGGCGCGTACGCTGGCCTTTCGGGCCGATGGGCTGTCCGAAGCGGGCCTCGACGCCCTGCTCGCCCTCGTGAATGCGATGTCCGACGACTCCGAGTCACGGGGACGTCCACACCGTGCCGACCAATAGGACCCATGCGAGAAAACGGGGCAGCAACGCTAAGTGAGACCACGAGGGCCACGCCCGCGCGTGCGGGAGCCCGAGCGTCTTTGACACCTTCCGTCGCCCTGGACGGGGGTGGCGGAAGGTGAGGAAGGCAAGCGAGTACGCCGAGTTGCAGCGCAGGTGTGCGGCGATCCTTCGCGATCTCGGAGTGCACCCGTCGCTGGCCCTGGACGCGATTCGTGAGCGGGTGGAGGAGCTGAGAGGGCGTCCGCTCGTCCTCAGGGAACTTCCTGAGCAGGTGGCGGTCGCCGGAGCCTGCGGTCTCTGGCTGGGTACGGACGATGCCGACTACGTCTTCTACGAGGCCCGCACCGCGCCCCTTCACCGAGAGCACATCATCCTGCACGAGATCGGCCATGTGCTGTGCGACCACCATCGAGGCGTGACCGGACACGGCGAGGAACTGACGGGCCGGCTTCTCACCGACCTGACACCCCACCTTGTCAAGCGATTGATGACACGCACGAGTTACACGACAGCCGAGGAGCAGGAAGCAGAGATGATCGCCAGCCTGATACAGAGCGCCGGCACGAGCAGGCGCGTGACCGGACCGCTCGGACGGATCAGCGCGTTCCTCGGAGTGACGGTCGATGTCGACAAGTGAGCTGGCGTCCCAGGTCGGGGTCGGCAGCGTCTTCGCCCTTTGGTTCGCGCTGGCCTGTCGGGCCCGGCCCGCCTTACGTCAGCCGCACCAACGGGGGCTGTGGCTCACCGTTCTGGCAGCCACCATCGCGATCACTCTCTTTCAGCCCAGGGTCGTCACGGGGCTCATGAACGTCGGCGTGGACCTTCACACGGTCACTCTGACCCGTAATCTGATCGGCGTCCTGAGCGCCGGACTGGTCCTCGTCTCAATGGTCGACATCCGCCGCGCTCGCCACTTTCGACGTTGCGTACCGCTCACCCTGGCGGTGGCCATCGGAACGCTACTGATTCTCGATCTGCTGCAGTTGAGTCGGCCGGGCGACGGGATCATGTCCGTACAAGGCCCGGCCGACCCGGCGGCCGCCTACTGGCTCACCCTGATCGGCGCACATCTGATCGGTGACGCTGTTGCCCTCGTAGTCTGCTGGGCGTTCAGTCTGCGTTCATCGGACCGCGACCTCGTCTGGTCGCTGCGGCTGTTCGCGGTCGGCAGCGTCTTCGCCATCGCCTTCTGGTCGGGTTACCTCTGGCTCCTGTACGACGGCACCGCCGCCATACTCCCCTACCTTTCACTGGTCATCGGCGTCCACGGCTTCATCCGGGCCGCGTCCCTGCTGGTCCCCATGGTGACTGCTGCCGTTCGGTCGTGGACCGCTCTGCGGGTCACCTGGCGTCTGTGGCCATTGTGGCGCGACCTCGTCGGAGCAGTGCCCCATGTGGCGCTCGCCAGCCCGCAGCGAACCCGGTTCCGGGAAGTGCTGCTGCCACGTTCACCGCTGGCGCTGCAGGCGCACCGGCAGACCATCGAGACGTACGACGCGCTGCTCGATCTCCACCAGTATGTCCAGCCCGGCGCCTACGAGGAGGCGCGTCGGCAAGCGCGGCGGACAGGGCTGCGGGACAACCGGCTCGCCGCTGCCGCACTCGCCGACGTACTCGACCAGGCCCGGCGCGCCAAGCTCGCGGGCGCCCCGCCGTCCGGCTCCGGCTCTTTACCTGGCGTGGTGCACGGCAGTCAGGAGACACTGCTCGGGATCGCCCGGATGTGGCCGTCCAAAGCGAACACGCCGCCCGTGCCCGACCGACTCGCACCGGCCCGGCGGCCCTGATCCGCCGTGAGCGCCGGGTCCCGACCCGGCCGCCGCGGGCGGGCGGCGGTGGTCAGTCGCAGACCTCGCTGCCGCGAGGCTCGACGTGGAAGTCGAAGGCCAGTGTCCCGGGGTCGAGGGCCGTCGCCCCGCCGTCGACCGTGAGGACGGCACCGTTCACGTACGACGCCGCCGGCGACAACAACCAAGCGACGGCCTCAGCGATCTCGCGCGGCTCACCCGGTCGCCCCAGTGGCAGCAGCCTGGTTACTTCCTCATAGGCGGCCCCGGCGCCGCCGTCCAGGTCCGCCTCCTCAGCGAAGCGCGTCATGCGACGGTCGGCCATCTCGCTGCGCACCCAGCTCGGGCACAGGATGTTGGCTCGTACTCCCTGACGTCCGTAGTCGACGGCGACCGATCGGCACAGCTGGAGCAGGGCCGCCTTGGACGTGGCATACGGAACGTTGCTCGTGCCGTTGCGCAGGGCGGAGACCGAAGCAACGGCGACCACCGCTCCGCTCGACTCCAGCAGGTGCGGGATCGCCGCGCGCAGCAGCAGCAGGGGGCCGGTGACATTGGTGCGCATCACCATCTCCCAGTCGTCCAGCGACAGGTCACCGACGGTACCGCCCCGGCCGATGCCCGCGTTGAGTACCACCCCGTCGATCCGTCCGTGGGCAGCGAGCGCGGCTCGAACGAGGCCGTCGGCCGCCTCCGGATCGCCGACGTCGGAACGATGCGCGAGCACGCCGATCTCCCGTTCGAGGTGCCGCAAGGGCTCGCTTCGCCGACCGGAGACGACCACCTGGTGCCCCCCTTCGCGGAGTAGCCGGGCGGTGGCCTCTCCAATGCCCGATCCCCCACCGGTCACGATGACAACTCGCTCGTCGACCACTGTTTTCCTGGCTCCTTCCGGATCGCGTGACAGTCTTGACACTAGGCCCCGGTGATTCTCCGCTGACGACTTCGAGCCAGGCCTGCCGCCCGGGCCCTCGTGGTCGGGCCACGGCGAGAGCCCGCCACGCCAGCACCTCGATGGCGGCGGTAGAGAAAACCCGCCCTCTCACTCTCCTGTCAGGTCTACTGCCTCGCCCTTGTCCCCCTGCTGCACTGGGTCTACCTGCTCCCGACCTCGACAAGGACTGACCGCCATGCCCCTATTCACCGATGTCCGCCTTCCCGTCGTCCAGTTGGTCAGGGTTTCCGTCAGCCACCACGAAGACACCGGGCACGGGCCCGCCCTCGACGAGGCCAGTGTGGGCTTCCCGGAGCGGATTCTGACCGCGGTCGTGGGGGCGTCCGGCGCGGGCAAGAGCACCCTTCTGCGGTGCGCCTCGGGGGTGGAGCGACCGAGTCGGGGCAAGGTCTTCCAGGGTTCGCGGGAACTGGACGCCATGAACGAGCGGGAACTCATGGAACTGCGCAGGCGCTACGTTTCGCACCAGCCCGCGCTGCCTCCAGCGCTCACGGCATACGAGTACGTGGACCGGGGGATGTGCCTCACCGACCGCACGGCTGGGCGGGCCAGCGTGCTGGAAGCGCTGCACCACGTGGGTTTGGAGAAGGAGGCCGACCGGAACCTCGCCGGTCTCTCCGCAGAGCAGCGGGTGCGGGTGGCCATAGCCAGGGCTCTGCCTGCCGGACCACGAGTCCTGTTCGTCGACGAACCGACGGACTCACTCGACGAAGCCGGTGCTCGGCGGATCACGGGCGTGCTGCGCGCCTTGGTGGAGAGGGCCGGACGCACCGTCGCGATGGCCACCCGTGACCCAGCGGTGGCCGCCTGCGCAGACCGTGCCATCCTCCTCGTCGGCGGCCGTGTCGTCGGCAAGCTCGACTGGCCGACGGCCGACGAAGTCACCGCCGAACTCATGCGTCGGCAGCCTTGACAAGAAGCCCCGTCTGACCTGTGCGGAGTCCGGTACCCAGGCGCGCACTTCGAGGCATCAGGCCCACGGTGGTGGGGAAAACCCGACCCCCAGGTGTCGACTTGGCTGTCATGACCTGGGGCAACACCCCCGATGCAATGGACGGGTGCTGAATCGAGGCGCTCAACCCCAAGCGTACTTAGGCAAGTTGTTCCCCGCAGGCTGGTTCGTGGCCGCCGTGTGGGCCGCCGTCTTCCCCTTCATCACAGCGCCCGAGTCGCACCGGCTGTGGGGAGCGTGCGCGTGCGTGGGATACCTCTGCGCGGCGGTGGCCGCGCTGTCGGCGCGTCCCTGTGGCCGGGCCGTCTCGGTCGGGTGCGCGTTCGGCGGTGCCGTCGTCGTGCCGCTCGTTCTGCTGTTCCTGACTGGCGCGGCGCAGAGCGAGGTCGGCGTGGTCGAGCGCTCCGGTCTGCTGACGCTGCATCAGGCAACGCCCTACCTGGCCGATCCCAGGTCGGTGGCTGAGGTCACCCCCTATCTGCCGGGGATGGCGGTGTTCGGCTTGCCGCGTGCGGTCCTCGGCGACAGTGGACCGCCGTCCGCGCTGCTGGGGGACGCCCGGCTCTGGTGTGCCGCGGCCTTCCTGGGCTGCCTGTGGGCGGCTTGCCGGGCAAGTCGGCTTCCGGTCGGCGGTCCGTCGGCGTCGGACGATGGCGGGCCGAGCCGCCTCGCCGTCGGCGCGTTCGTCGCCTCACCGGTCGTCGCTCTCCCGCTCTGTGTCAGTGGTGTGGACCTGCCGCTGACCGGGCTGCTGTTCCTGGGCCTGGTATACGCGGCACGCCACCGACCGGTGGCCGCCGGGCTGGCCCTCGCCGCCGCCTGCTCCCTCAAGTGGACGGCATGGCCGGCGATCGCGGTGGCCGTGTCGCTGCTCGCCCACCGGGGCGGCAGCCGGGAGGCCTTGCGCGGGGCGGCCGTTGCGGTGGGGGGAACCGTCCTGCTCGTGCTGCCAAGCGCGCTGCTGGCCCCCGGTCCCCTGGTGCAGCAGGTCTTCGCGTTCCCGACCGGGCGCGGGCCGTGGGAGACTCCGGCCGCCAGTCCGCTGCCGGGTCGGCTGCTCGCCGACCTCGGCCCCGCCGGCTGGTATACGGCGGTCGGGCTGCTCCTGGCGGGCGGGCTGGTGGTCGCCGCTTCCCTCCTGCTCCGGCCGCCGAGCGGGCTGGTGCCGGCAGCCGACCGGCTCGCCGTCGGCCTGTGCGTGGCGTTCCTCCTCGCGCCGGCCGGCCGCTTCGGGTACCTCGCCCTCCCCGCCGGCCTGGCCGTGCTCGCTCGGCTGTCGGCCGGCCCTCGTCGAGCGGAATCCCCGCGTGGCCGCGTCGTCCGGGGCGCACAGTTTCCGCGCCCACTCCCGGTTCCGGCGGCGTGGAGTGTGTGGAGTGCCCGGTGACAGCCCGTCGTACCGCGGCGGTGGCGGCAGTCCCGCGGTGGTGTGCCCACCGGTTTTCCTTCGTGGAGAACGAGGTGACAAGCCTGCGGCCGTTCGTGCCACCGGGCTCGGTGTGCGTGGACGCGGCACCTGCGAGGCACCGGTCACCAGGCTCACCACCGGAGACGCGGCCGCCGGGTCCCGTCGCCCGCGTCACGGACGACTCCCGCAACCACCTCTTCACCACCTGACACCCGACCACCCTCCGTCCGAAGGCAGCTTCCACCATGGGCACCACTTTGATCGTCACCAATGACTTTCCACCCCGCCAGGGTGGTATCGAGACCTTTGTTCATGCCATGGCGACCCGCCTCCCCGGACATGACGTGGTCGTTCACACGTCCAGCGAGCCCGGTGCCGCCGCGTTCGACACCACGCTGCCGTTCCCGGTCGTCCGGGACCCGGCCCGCACACTGTTGCCCACCCCGACGGTGACCCGGCGCACGCTGGAGATCGCCCGCCGACACGGCTGCGACCGTGTCTGGTTCGGGGCCGCCGCCCCGCTCGCGGCGATGGCCCCGGCGCTGCGGCGCGGCGGAATACGGCGGATCGTCGCCACGACGCACGGTCACGAGATCTGGTGGGCCCGCACCCCGGGCGCCCGTCGGGTGATGCGGCGCATCGGCGACCACGTGGACGCGGTCACCTACCTGGGCGAGTACACCCGTCGCCGCATCGCGCCGGCGCTGGGGCCGCGGGCCGAACTGGTGCGGCTGGTGCCGGGTGTGGACCCGGCGGTCTTTCTCCCCGAGCCGGACCGCGGCCGGCAGGTCAGGGAACGGCACGGACTCGCGGGCCGCAAGGTCGTTCTGTGCGTCTCCCGGCTGGTCCGGCGCAAGGGCCAGGACATGCTGATACGGGCGCTGCCGACCGTACGGCGGACCGTGCCGGAAGCCGTCCTGGTGATCGTGGGCGGTGGCCCCGACGAGGGGCGGTTGCGCAGGCTGGCGCGCCGGCACGCCGACGGCCACGTGATCTTCGCAGGCGGGTTGGACCACGCCGCAACGGCTTCCTACTACGCGGCGGCGGACGTCTTCGCCATGCCGTGTCGGACCCGGAAGGCCGGACTGGAGGCGGAGGGTTTGGGCATCGTGTTCCTGGAGGCGGCCGCCGGCGGCCTGCCCGTGATCGCAGGCGACTCGGGCGGCGCGACCGACGCGGTCGTTGACGGGGTTACGGGCGACATCGTGGACGGCACGGACGTGGGAGCCGTGGCCCAGGCCGTTTCGGCGCTGCTGCGCGCGCCGGAGCGGGCCGCCGCGATGGGCGGGGCCGGCCAGGACTGGGTGGCCTCCCACTGGTCCTGGGAAACGTCGGCCCGCCGACTGACGCGGCTGCTCGGCACTGACGCCGACCTCGCGTCGGTCGTGTCCGGCCGGGATGGTGGTAAGAGCTGACGGCCTTGCACAGGCGGTCCGGTCAGGTCCGCGGGGCCTCGCCGCGGAGGTGGGCGAGAACGGCGAGGACGCGCCGGTTGCCCTCGGCCGGATCGAGATCCAGCTTCATGAAGACGTTGCTGGAGTGCTTGACCACAGACGCCTCCGTGATCGTGAGCCGTTGGGCGATGGCCTGGTTGTTGAGTCCCTCCGCCATGAGCGACAGAACTTCCCGTTCACGGGGCGTCAGCCGCTGCAACGGCTCCTCGGCGGTCCGCTGCTGGAGCAGCACGCGGACCACCTCCGGATCGATCACGGTCTGCCCGTCGGCGACGCGGTCCAGAGCGTCGAGGAAGTCGGTGACCTCCCCCACCCGGTCCTTGAGCAGGTAGCCGAGGCCCCCCTCGGTCGGTGGACCCCCGCTGAACAACTGGGTCGCGTAGGCCGTGGCGACGTACTGGGACAGCACCAGGACCGGCAGGCCCGGGTGCCGGTCCCGCAGTTCGAGTGCCGCCTTCAGCCCCTCGTCACGGAAGCCGGGCGGCATCCGCACATCCGTGATGACCACGTCGGGGCGGTCGGCGTCCACGGCACGGGCCAGTTCCGCGGCGTCACCGGCCGAGGCGGTCACCTCATGTCCGACCCTGGACAGCAGCTCCACCAGGCCGGCACGCAACAGAACCGAGTCCTCGGCAAGCACTACGCGGAGCACGGCACCTCCATCCGCAGTTGTGTGGGTCCGCCGACGGGACTGGTCACGACGAGTCTCCCTTTCAACACGGCCACCCGGTCCGCCAGTCCTTGCAGCCCGGCACCGGCGACGGGGTCCGCTCCGCCATGGCCGTTGTCGGTGATGAGCAGCACGAGTCTGTCCTCTCGCAGGCGGCCCACGACAGTGACCCGGTCGGCGCCGCTGTGTTTGGAGGCGTTCGTCAGCGCCTCGGTGACGGTGAAGTACGCCGTCGTCTCGACGGCCGAGGGCAGCCGGTCCGGAAGGGCGACATCGACGGTCACCGGGATCGGGTTGCGCAGCGCCAGCTCGGAAACGGCCGCCGACAACCCGTGATCCGTCAGGACCTGGGGGTGGATGCCCCGCACCAGGGAGCGCAACTGCTCCAGGGCCTGGCGGGCCTCGCTGCGGGCGCGAGTGACGAGCGGTGCGGCGCCCGAGTCCTGGCCGCGCAGTTCCAGCTCGGCCAGCCCCAGGGTCATGCTGAGCGCCACGAGCTGCTGCTGGGCACCGTCGTGCAGGTCCCGCTCGATGCGCCTTCGCTCGGCCTCGAACGCGTCGATCAACCGGGCGCGGGAGCGGGTGAGTTCGATGACCCGGCTGTTCAAGTCCTCGTCCCGCGCGGACAGCAGAGCCTGCGCGAGCCACACTTGGGCGCCGGCGAGCAGTCCGCCCACGTATGCCGAGACGAGGAGCCCGAGCAGGCCGGCCGCGCTTCCGGGCAGGGCGGCGACGGGGTCGGAGATGGTCCGGCCGGGCATCAGCATCACGGTGTCTGGCGCAATCATCCACACGATGACCGGCGCCGCTGTCAGCAGGATCGACAGACCGAGAAGGGCGGTGAATCCGATCCCGGTGACGGTGAAGACGACCCCCAGGGCGAGGGTGTACCCGAGCTCCCGCCAGGTGGCCCGCTCACGGAGCCGGGTGCGTAACCAGGGCAGGGCGCCCGTGCCGGGCAGGGAACCGTGCGGGTCGAGGAGCGGTTCCGGCTCGACCAGTCGTAACCGGCGCCGTTCCAGGGCAGCGACGGGAATGCCCAGGACCGCGGTCCCCACGAGAATGACGAGTCCGACGCCCACCACGGACAGCCCGATCCCGACGAAGAGGAGGGCCGCCAGCAGGAGCAGCACACCGAAGCCCATGACGGTCCCGCTCAGCAGGAACGCCCAGCACCGCAGCGGCCAGGCGGAGAGGAGGAAACGCAGGGGGCGCCTCCGCACGGCCTCCCATACGGCGACGGTCATGGTTCGTGTCCCTCCCGGGCCCTTCCACGTGCGGGTACAACGCCACTCTAGACGCCCGGCGGCCCTCTCCGTCGGTAGGGAAAACCCGCCCTCCAGGACTCCTTGCAGGCCCACTGCCCCGGGCGGTTCGCTCTGCTGGACTGGGTACATGTCACTGCTCACCGACATCCAGCTCCCCGCTGTCCAACTGTCCGCCGTCTCCAAGGGCTACTCGGGGCCCGCCGGCCGCGTACCGGTCCTGCGCGAGGTCAGCCTGGGCATTCCGCACCGAGCGCTGACCGCCGTGATGGGACCGTCCGGGTCCGGCAAGACGACGTTGCTGAACTGCGCAGCAGGACTGGACAAACCCGACAGCGGCAAGGTCCTGCTCGGTGACACCGACCTCGCTGTCTGCACTGAGCGGGAGCTCACCGTGTTGCGTCGTGGCCGAATCGGCTTCGTGTTCCAGCAGTTCAACCTGCTGCCGATGCTGAACGCGTTTGAGAACGTGGCGCTGCCGCTGCGTCTGCGGCGGCGGTCGGTCAAGCGGGCCCGGGTCATGGAGGCGCTGCGCGAGGTGGGTCTGGCGGACAAGGCCGACCGGCGGCCTGCTCAGCTCTCCGGCGGACAGCAGCAGCGGGTGGCGATCGCCCGGACCCTGGTGGCCGAACCGGAGATCGTCTTTGCCGACGAGCCGACCGGCTCCCTGGACCGGAGCAGCGGCCGGCAGGTCATGGACCTGTTGCGCGCCGTGGTGGACCGGGCGGGGCGCACGGTGGTGATGGTGACTCACGATCCGGCGGTGGCAGCGTATGCGGACCGGGTGGTGTTCCTCTCGGATGGCCAGGTCGTCGGGCGGCTCGACCACCCGACTGCGGACGCTGTCGCCCGCCGACTGAGCGAGTGGGAGCGGTGATGTGGCGCATCTCACTCCTCTCAGTGCGGCACTACTGGGCCCTGTTCGTCGGTACGTTCGTGGCCCTGGCACTAGGCGTGGCACTCGTCGGGGTGTCGGCCTCGGCTCTGACGTCCACCTGGTCGGTACCGACGTCGCCGCAGACCGGGAACGCCTCGGTGACTCTGACCGACGGGACAGGCACGGCACACACCATGACCAGCGGTGACGTGGACATGGGTGGAGTACAGAGCGTGCTGGCGATGGCGGGCGTGGTGTCCGCGTTCGTCACGGTGTTCGTCGTCGCCGGCACCTGTGCCTTCGGAATCGCCCTGCGGCGCCGCGACATGGGGTTGCTGCGCCTGATCGGCACGGGCGGGGGACAAGTGCGCCGGATGGTGCTCGGCGAATCGCTGGCGGTGGCCGTGCCGGCCGTCCTCACGGGTTGCGCGGTCGCCGCCGTGGCTGCCCCAGTCGCCGTGGAGGCACTGAACGGCACAGGTCTCGCACCGGTCGATTTGCGCCCGGGACCATTGCTCGGACCGCTCCTGTTCGCTGCGGGCAGCGGACTGTCCATGGCCGTGTTCGGGACACTGGCCGCCTCTCGCCGCGCTGCCCGGGTACGCCCGTCGGAGGCCCTGCGCGAGGCGGACCTGGACGCCCGGACCATGACGGCGGGGCGCTGGGTGACGGGCTCACTGATGCTGGTGACCGGCGTGGTCATGGTGGCGCTGGCACCTGGCGCCGGGGCCGAGGCCGCAACTCCGCTGGCTCTGTTCGGCACGATGGCACTGGCCGTGGCCGCTACGCTGCTGGGGCCGGTGTATCTTCCGCTCCTTCTGCGGTTGGCCGCGCTGCCCCTGCGCTGGGCCGATCCGGTGGCCGGGCGGCTGGCCGCGGAGTCGGTGCGCACGTCGCGGCGCCGCACGGCGTCCCTGGTGGGGCCGGTTCTGGCGATCCTTTCCGTGGTCGGCGCCTTCACAACGGTGCTGTCCACCACCGGAGCTGCGACCGAGGCGGACGACCGGGCGCGTACGGTCGCGCAGCTTGTTGTGGAGCCTGTCCGGGGCGACGCTCTGAGCGCGGACGTCCTGACGGCACTGCGGGCCGACCCGAGGGTAGCTGCCGTCTCGGCGCCAGCAGAGCTGGAGGTGGCCGTGGCCGGACCACACTCGGTGTGGAAGGAACAGGCGGCGGTCGCGGACCCGGCAACCCTGGCCCGTACGCACCGGATCTCCGTGGTGGACGGATCGCTCGCCCCGCTACGACCGGGCACGGTTGCCGTGTCACGGGAATTCGCCGACTGGTACGGGCACCGCGCGGGCTCGAAGGTGACCTACGGGGTCTATGGCGGCCGGCCAGTTCAGGCCCGGGTCGCGGCGGTGCTGGACGGTGGCTCGGCGGTGCCACCGGTGCTCCTGCCGAGCGGGACTGGGGGCGCGTCGGCGGCCCCGTCGCGCGCTTCCGTGCTGCTCGACGGGAAGGCCGTGGACTCGCCCCGGACGGTGGCCGCCGAGCTGACCGCGCGGGTGGGTGCCGACCGAGTACGGGTGATGCCGTCCGCCGAGTGGTTCAACGAGGAAGCGACCGACCAGGACCGGCTCAACAAGCTGGTGCTAGGCGTGCTGACGGTGCCCTCGTCGCTGTACGCGCTGATTGCCGTTGCTGGCACGCTGATGATGTCGTACAGCAGGCGCGGGAGCGAGATCGCGGGCATGCGGATGCTCGGCGTCAGCGTGGCGCAGGTGCGCCGCATGGCACTGTGGGAGGCGCTGTCCACCTCCGTTCTGGGCGTACTGGTCGCGGCAGGTGTGGTCGCTGCAGGTGCTCGGGCCTACCAGGGAGCACTGACCGTGTTCGGAGCTGAGGTCCCTCTGAGCGTGGAATGGGGGATGCTGGCGACACTCACGGCGGCGTGCGTACTGGTGGGCGTGGGGGTGAGTCTGGCCGCGACGGGACGTTTGCTGCGGCAAGCCGGCGTGAAGATGGTCGCTTCCCGTCAGTAGCGGTGGCGCACCGTGGCCACGGGGTCTTCGGCGTAGCGTCGCCCACCGTCCCCCCTATGCTGAAGCCCCCTACACAACATCCATGGCCTCACCCCTGGGCGGCTGTTCGCACGACGGCCGGTCGGCACAATCCTAGTAAGCAGGAGTTTCCATGCGCGTCGTGATCGCCGAGGATTCCGCGCTCCTGCGAGCCGGCATGGCCAGGCTTCTGACGGACGAGGGGATCGAGGTGATCGCTTCGCTGAGAGACGCCACCGAAGTACTTGAAGTCGTCCGGACCAGCCGACCACATGTGGTCATCATGGATGTCCGCATGCCTCCCACCTTCACCGACGAGGGCATACGCGCCGCTCTGGACATTCAGAAACTCGGCGCCGACACGTCGGTCCTGCTGCTGTCGCAGTACGTGGAGCCGACGTACGCCGAGGAGCTGGTCCGGAACGCCCCGGCGGGAACCGGCTACTTGCTGAAGCAGCGGGTCGGCGACTTCGAGGAGTTTCTGTCCGCCGTCCACCGGGTCCGGCGCGGAGAAACCGTTCTGGATTCCGACATCTTCAAGCAGTTCGTCGGCAGCCCACGTGAGAAGCGCGCCACCGAGGTGTTGACGCAACGTGAACGCCAAGTGCTCGAGCTCATGGCGACCGGGCTGACCAACGGCGGAATCGTGAACCGGCTCGGCATCTCGGAACGAGCGGTGGAAAAGCACGTCACATCGATTCTCGGAAAATTGCGGATTCCCAACTCAGGGGAGAATCACCGCCGGGTGCTGGCGGTACTGGAGTACCTGCGGGGTCTACGAGGCTCAAGGACTGAGTCGGCTCACGCACCGTGGTCCCTAGCCCCGTGACATTTCCGACTCCTCACCGTGTGGCCGCCGGCCTGATCTACCTCTCCGTAGGCAGTCTGGTCGGCCTGCTGCTCGTGCCTCTCCTGGCGGCCTCTCTGGCGCTGCGCGCCGCCTCGTGGCTCCTGCTCGTCGGCCTGCCTACCGTGATCCTCGCCTTCATACGGGGTGCAGCAGCGATCTTCTGGTGGTTCCGGGCTGCGCTGATGCGACGGCCGCCGAGTACCGGCCGGGCTGAGGGCGGGGTGTTCCGGCAGGTGACGAAACGGATCGCTGCCCTGCGTGAGGGCATGTCGTTTGGCCTGCCGATGCTGCGCGCCGTCGCCGACCTGGAGCGCTTGCTCGCCCACTCGGTCACTTGCGACCCGGGCGACTCCTCGCACCGGTTCACCGAGGCCGACCGGGAGGCGGAGCGGAAGCACTGGCCCGCAGAGGCCAGATGGGGCGACATCGGCTACCTCGGGCTCCTGCTGCTCGGCACGATCTGGCTGCTGCCGCTGGCGGCCCTGGCCCTCCCCGTGATCACGTTCACCGTGGCTCTGCCCATCGGGCCACCCGAGCAACTAGCGCTCGGTCCAGGCAACACGCTCCTGGTCGTCGGCGCCTTCAGGCGCGCGGCAGTCGCCGTCGCATCCGTGCTGCTCTTCTCCGTGCTGCTGGGCCTGCTCTTCTGGATGGGCAAGCTCCGAGCCCGCATGGTACGGCGCGTCCTCAGCCGGATCGACGAGGCTGAGGCGCAGCTGAGAAGGCAGGCAGCGGAGCGCCAGCGCATCGCGGCGCTCCGGGTGAACGACGCCGATTACCGTCGCCTGGAAAGGGATTTGCACGACGGGGCACAAACCAGACTCGCGGTTCTCCTCATGCGCCTCTCCCACGCGAAACACCGCCGGAGCGCCGACGCCGAGTACCTTTCGAATCTCCTCGACGAGGCGCACCAGGAAATCAGCAGTGCCCTCGATGAGATCCGGGACTTGGTCCGCGGAATCCAGCCTCCCATTCTGAGTGACCGAGGCCTCGACGCGGCGGTCACGGCACTGACGGAACGTTTCCACGTGCCTGTGGACGTCCGCAGCACTCTGAGTCGGCGCCCGGATGTGAGTGTGGAGTCGACGGCGTACTACATCGTTGCCGAATGTCTGGCGAACGCGGTCAAGCACGCCTCCGCCACGCGCATTCAAGTAAGCCTGGAGGAACGCGACAACCATCTGGTTGTCCGCGTGACGGACAACGGCAGGGGCGGTGCGGCGCCGGCGGGCAGATCGGGTCTGCGCGGACTGGAGGACCGCGCCGCCGCTCTCAACGGGCGGTTGCACCTGAGTAGTCCATCCGGTGGTCCGACGACGGTGACCGCCACGCTCCCTTGGTCAACGCGAACCGTCTGACCTGCACCTTTTCTTTAAATTGAAAAACCTTGCCCTTCCCTCAACTCGCGATGGACGATGTCGAGGTACGGCTACCCGCACCCACAAGGTACGGGTAGCCGTACCACTGACACCTATCAAGGGGGAGATGTGGAAGCGACTCTCGCGGCGGACCTACTGCATGGGCTCGCGCACGATCACTCGGTTCCCGGCGCCCAGCTGACCCTCCACCAGTCCGGGGAAAGCCTGTCGGTGACCACGGGTGTGACACGCGTCGGCACGCTCCGGACGGTGACCGCGGACACCGCCTTCGCCTTGGGTTCGGTGACCAAGGCGTTCACGGCCACCGTCATCACCCAACTCGTGGCCCGCGGCGATCTCGAATGGGACGAACCCGTCGCCGAATACCTGGCGGAGTTCGACGGGGCAGTGGACGAGAAGATGTCCGCCATCACCCTGAGGCACCTGCTCGCTCACACCGCCGGACTGATCGCCGACCATGAACTGGACGACGCCCGGGAGTCTTCCCTGGCGCGTTACACGGCGAACGTCGCTACTACCTCGGCCCTCGATGAACCCGGTCGCCGCTTCTCCTATTCGAATTCCGGATACAACATTGTCGGACGCGTCATCGAGACGGCCTGTGACATGAAATGGCAGGCGGTCGTCGAGAATTCTCTCTTGCGACCGCTCGGTATCGACCCGGTGTTCCTGAACGGCGGGTCCGCCGAAGGTCTGCGCACGCTCGCCGACGGTCACGCCGTGCGGCCGGGCCGCGAGCGCACCGCACACCCCGTCGGCCAGTATGTGCCGGCCGGTTGGGCCCCGGCGAGCGGCCTGGCCGGCAGCGCCGACGACCTGGTCGTACTCGCCGCCCTGCACCTGGGCACCCACCCTGACGCCGACACCCTGCTCCCCGCCGCAGACCGTGCCGAGATGGCGGCCCTCGATCCCTACGCCGACGCCTTCGGCATGGCCGACGGATGGGGGCTCGGCCTCGCCCACTACGCCTCACCCGACGGCCCCTGGCTCGGACACGACGGAACAGCCGACGGCGGCACCGCCCACCTGCGGTTCCACCCGCGCACCGGCACGGCCGTCGCGCTGACCACCAACGCGACCACCGGCTCCCTGCTGTGGGCCGACCTCGTCGACACGCTGAGGGAGCACGGCATACCTGTAGGCGACCACCGGCCCACGGTCTCCGCGACGCCGGTAGTGACGACGGGTTTCGACCGCTTCACCGGCGACTACGGCAATGGCGACACACGCTTCGCCATCCGTACCCGCCCCGACGGCACCGCCTTGTACCTGACGGACACCACCGGCCTCACCGCCGACCTCACGCTGCACGGCGACCTGATCTTCATCGCACGGCGCACGGACACCGACACCGCCCCGTACACCGGCCGATTCGTCATCGGGCCCGCCACCGGCGACGTGGTCCTTATGCAACTCGGCGGCCGCTCCGCTCGGCGGACCCTGATCGTGTAGCCCCTCTCCCGCCACGGTCGACCGGCCATCCGCCATCGCGCCCCGGCCGATACCGCACCCTCTTCGCTCCGCCTTTCCGACTTCTCCGGCTTCCGCACCCTGCTCCGGCCCGCCCGCGCCCGGAAGCCGTCCCGTTCCTGGAGGTACCAACGTGGCTCGCGCCGACGCGCCGGTAAACCGGGCAGTGCCCGACCAGATCGAGTTCTGGCGGGACCGACTGGACGGCGTACCACCTCTGGAGCTACCGACCGACCGGTCACGACCCGTCGTCCGGCCGGCCGGCACCGCGGTCCATACCCGGGAGCTGCCCGACCCCGCCGTCCGTGCGCTGACGGAGCTGGCCCAGCGCCATGCCACCAGCCGCACCGCGGTTCTCGCCGCAGCCGTCACCGCCCTGCTCACCCGCTACTCCGGGCAGGAGGACATAGCCCTCGGCACCGTCTCCCCGCGCACCGGGCACCCGGTCGTCCTGCGCACCGGCGTCGACGCCGCGGCGCCGTTCGAGGCGTTACTGCGCGACACGGCCCGCGCTCTGACGGACGCCCTCGCCCACGACGGCATGCCCTTCGCGGATCTCGTGGAGGCCCTGGCCCCCGCACCGGACACGAGCATCACGCCATACATCCAGGCCATGGTCGCCGACATCGACGAACTATCGGACGAGCAGCGGGACTTCGATCCGTTGGACCTGTCCACCGAGGTCACCACCACCGGGCGGCGCCTGCGCGTCCGGTACAGCACCGCCCTGTTCGACGACCCCACGGCCGCCCGCTTGGCGGGCCACCTGACGGTCCTGCTGGCCGGCGCCGCCGAGAGCCCGGGATCGCCCCTCACCACGATGCCGTTACTCACCGACAGCGAGTTCGAGCAGGTCGTGCGCGGCTGGAACGACACCGCGCGCGAGGTGTCCGGCGACACCTTCCCCGAGCTGTACGCCGCTCAGGTCGCCGCCCGTCCCGAGGCCATCGCCGTCATCGACGAACACGGCTCGGCCACGTACCGAGAACTGGACGAGCGCGCCAACCGGATCGCCCACCACCTGATCGCGCTCGGCACCGGACGCGACCAGTTGGTCGGCCTCTGCGTCGAACGGGGCACCGCGATGGCCGCCGGCCTGCTCGGCATCATGAAGGCCGGCGCCGCCTACCTGCCGCTCGACCCGTCCTATCCGGCCGACCGGATCGCGTACATGCTCCAGGACTCCGGAGCCCGCCTCGTCGTCACCCAGCGGGAGCTGTGCGACCGGCTGCCGGACACGGGGGCCACGCTGATCGACCTCACCGACGACCGGGCCGCCCTCGACGCCCACCTGGCCACCCCGCCTGACGTGGTGCTCGCGCCGGAGGACCTCGCGTACGCCATCTACACCTCCGGCTCCACCGGCCGCCCGAAGGGTGTCCTCGTCTCCCACAGCGGCATCGGCAACCTGGCGGCCGTGCAGGCCGAGGCATTCGACGTGACCCCCGGCAGCCGCGTGCTGCAGTTCGCCTCCGCCAGCTTCGACGCGGCGTTCTGGGAGGTGTGCATGGGGCTCCTGACCGGCGCCACGCTGGTGATGGGGACAAAAGAGACCCTCGCCCCCGGCGAGCCACTCGCCGGCTACACCGCCGAACACGGCGTCACTCACGCCACCCTCACGCCTGCCACCGTCGCTGTCCTCCCCGACGGGCGCGGTCTGCCCGATGGTGCCACACTCGTCGTTGCCGGTGAGGCCAGCACAGCTGACCTGGTCGCCCGCTGGTCCCGCGGTCGGCGCATGATCAACGCCTATGGCCCGACCGAGACGACCGTCTGCGCCACCATGAGCTCCCCGCTCAACGGCGCGACCGTCCCGCCGATCGGCAAGCCCATCGCCAACTTCCGCGTGTACGTCCTCGACGACGCGCTGCGCCCGGTCCCCGCCGGGGTGCGCGGCGAGCTGTACATAGCCGGCGTCGGTCTCGCCCGCGGCTACCACAAGCGTCCCAGCCTCACCGCCGAACGCTTCGTCGCCAACCCGTTCGGCGAGCCCGGAGAGCGCATGTACCGCTCCGGCGACGTGGCGCGCTGGAGCACCGACGGGACACTGGAGTACCTGGGCCGTGCCGACGACCAGGTGAAGGTGCGCGGTTTCCGCGTCGAACTCGGTGAGATCGAGAGCACCCTCGCGCTCCATCCCCACGTGGCCCAGGCCGTGGTTCTCACCCACAACACCAACCTGCTGGCGTATGTGTCACCGTCCGGCGCGCGCCGCCCCTCTCCCGAGGAGCTGCGTACCCACCTCGCCGAGGGCCTGCCCGGTCACATGGTCCCGTCCGCGATCGTGGTGCTCGACACGCTCCCCCTCACTCCGAACGGCAAGGTCGACCGCAAGGCACTGCCCGACCCGGCGACCGTCCATGAGCGGGCCGGCTCCGGCCGGGCCGCACCGCGTAGCGCCGTCGAGGAGACCCTCGCCGGTGTGTGGTCCGAGGTCCTCGGCATCGAGGACCTCGGCGTCCACGACGACTTCTTCGAGCTGGGCGGCAACTCGATCCTGTCCGTCCGCGCCGTTTCCCGGATGCGCGCCGCGCTCGGCATGACCCTGCCGCCGCGCATCCTCTTCGACAAGCCGACGATCGCGGCACTTGCCGGCCACCTCGCCCCGGACGAGACCGCCGAGGACCCGACGATCCCTGTCGTCCCGCGCGACGGCGTCCTGCCCATGTCGTACGGTCAGCAGCGTCTGTGGTTCCTGGAGGACTTCGACCCCGGCAGCGCCGAGTATCACACCGCGACCGGCCTGCGCCTCACTGGCGCCCTCGACGCCGCAGCGCTGCGCGCCGCCGTCGAGGACCTGACGGATCGCCATGAGTCGCTGCGCACGACGTTCGGCGTCGTCGGCGGACGCGGTGTCCAGGTGATCCACTCTCGGCTCGTTCCCGAGTGGCGCACCGAGGACCTGAGCGGCCTCGCGGAGGGGCCACGCGAGGAGCGGTTGCGGGAACTCTTGCGCGCCGGGACGAACCGCCCGTACGACCTGACGGGCGGGCCGCTGGTCCGCGTGCTGCTGGTGCGTCTCGCGGACGACGAGCACGTGTGCCTCCTCGCTATGCACCACATCGTCACCGACGGCTGGTCCATGGGCATCGTCACCCGCGAACTGGGCGAGCTGTACGCGGCCCGCGCCGAGGGGCGCGCGGCCGACCTGCCGGAAGTCGGCGTTCATTACCCCGACTTCGCCGCCTGGCAGCGCGGTCGCCTGGAGGAGGGCGGGCTGCTCGACCGGCAGCTCGACTGGTGGCGCGAGCGCCTCGACGGCATCGCCCCGCTGGAGCTGCCCACGGACCGGCCGCGGCCCGGCGTGCGCTCCTCGGCCGGCGCCACCTACACCTTCCCCGTCCCCGCTGGCACCACTACCGCCCTCAGGGACCTCGCGCAGCGGCACGGCGCGACCCTCTTCATGGCGCTGACCGCCGCGGTGAAGACCGTCTTCGCCCGCTGGTCGGGCCAGGAGGACATCGCCGTCGGAACCGCCTCCTCCGGCCGCGACCACCGTGACCTGGAAGACCTCGTCGGCTTCTTGGTCAACACGGTCGTGCTGCGTTCCCACGTCGATCCCGACATGTCGTACGCGCGGCTGCTGACGCGGCTCAAGGAAACCGTGCTGGATGCCTTCGCCCACCAGGACGTACCCTTCGAGCGCTTGGTGGACGCCGTCGGCGCAGCGCGCGACACGAGCCGCACGCCGCTCGTGCAGGCCATGGTCGTCCTGCAGAACGCGCCGGCCGAGCCCGTGCGGCTGCCCGGCGTGCGCGCCGTGGACCAACCGGTGCCGCGGGACGCCGCGCCGTTCGACCTGACGGTCGAGTTCTTCGAGACCGAGGATGGCCTGACCGCGCGGGTGGGTTACAGCACCGCGCTATTCGACGAGGCGACCGTTGCCCGCTTGGCCGGGCACCTGACGACCGTGTTGTCCGCCGCCGCGGCCGAACCCGACCGGCCCCTCGCCACCTTGCCGATGCTGACGGAGGACGAGTACGCGCAGGTCGTCACCGGCTGGAACGGCTTCGTGCGCCCCGCCCCCACCGGCACGTTTCCCGAATTGGTCGGGGAGACCGCGCGACGGTGCCCGGACGCGCCCGCCGTGGAGGACGAGCACACCGTCCTCGGCTACCGGGAGCTTGAGGAGCGAGCCAACCGGCTCGCCCACCACCTCGTGTCCCTGGGGGCCGGCCCGGGCACCTTCGTCGGCCTGTGCGTCGAGCGCGGCGTGGAGATGGTCGTGGGTCTCCTCGGCATCATGAAGTCCGGCGCCGCCTACCTGCCGCTCGACCCCGGCTACCCGGCCGACCGACTCGCGTTCATGCTCCGGGACTCCGGAGCGGGCCTCGTGGTCACCCGGACCGAGCTGCTGGGGGGGTTGCCGGACACCGGTGCCGTGATCGTGGACCTGGCCCGGGACGGCGACGCGCTCGGCACGCTGCCCGCTACCGCGCCCGAGCCCGGCCCGCGTGCCGACGACCTGGCGTACGTCATTTACACGTCCGGCTCCACCGGTACCCCCAAGGGCGTCCTCGTCCCGCACCGCGGCATCGGCAACCTCGCCGCCGCCGAGATCGAGCGACTGGCCGTGGACAAGGACAGTCGGGTCCTGCAGTTCGCCTCTTCATCCTTCGACGGCGCGGTCATGGAGGTGCTGATGGCCCTCCCCGCGGGCGCCACCCTCGTCCTGCCCCCGCACGGCCCGCTCGTCGGCGAGGCACTGCAGACGTTCCTGCGGGAGCGCCGCATCACCCACGCGCTGCTGGCACCCTCGGCCGTCGCCACCCTGACCCCGAAGGGGCTCGACGGCCTGCGCACCCTCGTCGTCGGTGGCGAGGCCAGCACCGGGGACCTGGTGACCCGCTGGTCGGTCGGACGGCGGATGGTCAACGCGTACGGGCCGACCGAGTCGACGGTGGTCGCGACCATGAGCGCGCCGCTGACCAGCGGGGCCGTGCCGCCGATCGGAACCCCGCTGCCCAACACCCGCGTACATCTGCTCGACGCGGCCCTCCAGCCGCTGCCCGTCGGGGTGCCCGGCGAGCTGTACATCGCCGGCCCGCACCTGGCACGCGGCTATCACGGCCGACCGGGACTGACCGCGGAGCGGTTCACGGCAGACCCGTACGGCGAGCCGGGCGACCGAATGTACCGCTCGGGCGACATGGCCCGGTGGCGGGCGGACGGCAGCCTGGAGTACCTGGGCCGCTCTGACGACCAGGTCAAGCTGCGCGGCTTCCGCATCGAGCTGGGCGAGATCGAGACGGCCCTGGGGCGCCACCCGGACGTGCGGGACGCGGTGGTCCTCGTCCACCACGACGAGACCGGCCGGGGGCGCCTGGTCGCCTACCTGGTGGCGGACCGGGATCTGTCCACCGGTGAGCTGCGTTCGCACCTGGCCGGTTCGCTGCCGGACTACATGGTGCCCGCGCTGTACGTACCGCTGGAACGGCTGCCCCTCACCCCCAGCGGCAAGGTCGACCGCCGCTCCTTGCCCGCCC
>NZ_JBIVUY010000008.1:0-426534 GCF_044757425.1 Streptomyces sp. NPDC091281
CAACAACGGCCCCATCACCGCCCAGGCAGCGTCAGAAATCTCCCCATCCCTCACAACCAGACCAACGATCCGATGATCGGAAAGACACTCCCTAGTCGTTGGTGAACTCGTCCACGACCGTCGCGCCGAGTTCGCGGACGATGAGGTCGTAGCCGGAGAGGGCCGTCTCGTTGAGGTCGGGGTCGTCGTCCTCGGGGATGTCGTCCTCGGGGGCGACGTGCTCCGGGGCGGGCGCGCGGTGCTGCGGCGCCGGGGCGGAGGGGGACGCGGCGGGACCGGGCGCGGAGTGGTTCTGCGGTGCGGCGGGGGCGGGGGCGCGTACGGGAGCGGGGGCGGCCGCCTGCGGGGCCGGGCTGCTGGCGCCGGGGGCGTTGCCGTAGCCGCCTGGGGCGCTGTAGCCGCCCGCGGGGCCGGGAGCACCGTAGCCACCGCCGCCACCACTGCCACCGCCGAAGCCGGACGGGCCGGGCGGGGCGGGGGGACCGCCGAAGCCGCCGTGGGCGGGGGGCGCGGAACCGCCGGAGGGGTCGATGACGGCGTCGATCTTCCACTGCACGCCGAACTGCTCGGCGAGCGCCTGCCGCAGGACGTCCTCGCTGCCGCTGCTGTTGAAGTTGTCGCGGGCGCCGGAGTTGACGAAACCGATCTGGAGGGTGGTGCCGTCGAACCCCGCGACCTGGGCGTTCTGGCTGAGCAGGATCCAGGTGAAGCGGCGGCGGTTCTTCACCGCCTCCAGGATGTTGGGCCAGAGCGAGCGGGGGTCGGGGCCCCCGGCCGGCGGTGCGTACGCGCCGGGGGCCGGGGCGGCGGACGGGCCGGGGGCACCGCCCGCGGCGGGTGCCGCAGCCGGGGCCGCCTGGGGGCGGGGGCCGCTCCCCGCGGGCGTGGCGGTGGGCCAGCCACCGGGCCGACGCCCACTCCCCACGGCGGTGGCGGCGGGCCATGCACCGGGAGCGGAGGCGGCGGGGGCGGGGTCCGCCTGGGGCTGCGGAGCCGGGGCAGCGGGGGGAGCCGGGGCTGCGGGAGCCTCGACGGGAGCGGGCGTGGGCGTGGGAGCGGGCGTCGGGGCGGGAGCGGGCGTCGGAGCGGCCGCGGGAGGCACCGCGGGCTGGGCGGCGCCGGGCCCACGGACAGCGGCACGGGCGGCAGCGGCGCCACCCCCCGGCGGAATGACGGGCTCGGGACCACCGGCGACGGCAGCCGCATGAGCATGCCCCGCACCATGACCGTGCCCACCGGTATCAGCGCCCCCTCCCTCTGGTACGTACGCCATGGCGGGCATCCCGGCGGCGGGCGGACCGGCGGTGAAGTTGACGCCGCGTTCGACGCGGTCGAGGCGGGCCATGAGGGAGCGCTCGTCGCCGTAGGCCGCGGGGAGCAGCACGCGGGCGCAGATCAGCTCCAGCTGGAGGCGGGGCGAGGTGGCGCCGCGCATCTCGGTGAGGCCCGCGTTGACGAGGTCGGCGGCGCGGCTCAGCTCGGCGGCGCCGAAGACCCCGGCCTGGGCCTGCATCCGGTCGAGGACGTCGGCGGGGGCGTCGATCAGTCCCTTCTCGGCGGCGTCGGGGACGGCGGCGAGGATGACGAGGTCGCGGAGCCGCTCCAGCAGGTCGGCGACGAAGCGGCGCGGGTCGTTGCCGCCCTCGATGATGCGGTCGACGACCTCGAAGGCGGCGGCGCCGTCACCGGTGGCGAACGCCTCGACGACGGAGTCGAGGAGCGAGCCGTCCGTGTACCCGAGGAGGGAGGTGGCCATGGCATACGTCACACCGGCCTCGGTCGCGCCCGCGAGGAGCTGGTCCATGACGGACATGGAGTCACGGACGGACCCGGCGCCGGACCGCACGACGAGCGGAAGCACGCCGTCCTCGACGGGGATGGCCTCCTTGGCGCACACCTGCCCCAGGTACTCCCGCAGCGTCCCCGGCGGGACGAGCCGGAACGGGTAGTGGTGGGTACGCGACCGGATCGTCCCGATGACTTTCTCGGGCTCGGTGGTGGCGAAGATGAACTTGAGGTGCTCCGGAGGCTCCTCAACGACCTTGAGCAGCGCGTTGAAGCCGGCCGACGTGACCATGTGGGCCTCGTCGATGATGTAGATCTTGTAGCGGCTGCGGGCGGGCCCGAAGAAGGCCTTCTCCCGCAGGTCACGGGCGTCGTCCACGCCTCCGTGGGACGCGGCGTCGATCTCGATGACGTCGATGGAACCCGGCCCGTTGCGCGCGAGGTCCTGACAGGAGTCGCACTCCCCGCACGGGGTGGGCGTGGGCCCCTGCTCGCAGTTCAGGCAGCGGGCGAGAATCCGGGCACTGGTCGTCTTGCCGCAGCCGCGCGGACCGCTGAACAGGTACGCGTGATTGACCCGGTTGTTCCGCAGCGCCTGCTGCAACGGGTCGGTGACATGCTCCTGCCCGATGACCTCGGCGAACGACTCCGGGCGATAACGGCGGTACAGCGCGAGAGACGACACGCATACGAGGTTATAGGCGCCCACCGACAAGCGGTCCCGCCGAGCAGGGGGGCCGGGGCGGCTGAGACGCAGCGTACGCCGGCCGGGTACGCAGACGCCCCCCACGCACCCGCCAGAGCCGACCTACCCTTGCTGCCTTCCGGCCCTGGGGGAGTTCAGTCAGATAGCGCCGCGTGAGGGGCTGCGCCACAGGTTACCCGATGCCAGGGGCAGTCAACGAGTTCGCGAGCACCTCTCTCGGTCATGTAATGTTCCGAGCGGAGGATTCGCCTAGAGGCCTAGGGCGCACGCTTGGAAAGCGTGTTGGGGGCAACCCCTCACGAGTTCGAATCTCGTATCCTCCGCCATTGCTCTCACCGGGCAATACGTCGAAGGGCCCCACCTCAGGGTGGGGCCCTTCGACGTTGTCCTCTAGACCCCGTTGTTCTGTTCTTTGTCCACGGGCGCCGTTTCCGGGGGTCCCCAGATGGCATCGGCGATCTTCCGGGCGACGTCCTTGAGCATGGCGTCCGGCACGTGGAGGTACCGGGCCCGCATGCTCACCGATGTCCCCGGCTCCCACCCCATGATCTGATCAATGACGCGGTCCGGGACGCCCAGCAGCATAAGGACGGTGGCGGCCGTGTGCCGGGCGTCGTGCAGCCGGGCGTTACGGACCCCTGCGTCACCCAGCAGCCGCTTCCAGTCGTGATAGTCCGTGTTCGGGCTCAGCGGGCCGCCCAGCGGCTTGGTGAACACGTAGTCCGACTCGACCCATAGGTCACCGGCCGCACTACGGTCGCGCTGCTGCCTCTCGGCATGGGCCCGAAGCATGGCCACCAGCGGGCCCGGCAGCGGTACGGCTCGGCGACCCGCACGGGACTTGGTGTTCTTGGTCTCGCGCCGGATCTGCTCCTTCTTCGGGCAGTACCCCGGCTTCCGGCCGCAGGGGGATGCTTCCGAGCATCCATGCTTGTACCTGGGGCGCAGACGGTTCCGCCGCAGCTTCAAGTACTCGTTGGCGAGGTCGACGTCAGACCAGCGCAGTCCGAGCGTCTCGCCCTGCCTCAGTCCGAGCGCCAATGCCAGCATCCAACGGGCGCTGTTCCGCCGCTTGTTGGCTTCGAGCAACAGACACTGGACCTCTTCCACCGAGTAGGGCTCAACCTCTTCCTCGGCCTCTTCCATCCGGGGCGGTTTCGCCAACTCGGCCGCATTCTTCGCCGCGTAGCCGCGCCGTACCGCCTCCCCCAACGAGGTTCGGGCGGTGCGGTGAACCTGGTGAGCCGTACCGGCCTTGCGCTCCCCGTTCGCCTGCATGCGGCGGTACAGACTTTCTAGGTGCTCGGGCTGCAAGCGATCAAGGCGGTGCTTGCCGATGCCGGGTACGAGGTGCACACGAACGGCCACCTCGTACCCGTCATACGTGTTCTCGCTGACGACCGGCTTGGAGATGTTCTCAACCCAGTGCTGAAGCCACTTCTCAACCGTCCACAGCTTCCCCGGCTGTTGAGCGGTTCCCTGGTCACGCTGCTTCTCCAGCCGCTTGACCTCATCCTTCAAAGCGTCTTCCGAGGGGCGGGTGATGTGCCTGCGGTAGGGCTCTCCGTTGTCCTTGTAGCCCATCGGCACACGGGCGTGCCAACGACCGTCCTTGCCGAAGTAGATGGAGGTTTCGCCGTTGGCGACACGGCGCTTCTTCTTCTCTGCCACAGGCAGGCTCCTGTTTCGTGGTGTCGGGATGGAGTCGGGGCGGTGGGCTGTCCTGTCCGGGAGTGCCACCGCCCCGGGCGTCGTCAAGCGGCTCGTTTGGCCGCGCGTCGGCGGGCGACGTATTCGGCGGGCGCGTCGGCGGGGACACGGCGGAGACGGCCGACGTCGATGGATTCCAGCTCTCCGGTGCGGATGAGCGCGAAGCACGTGGTGCGGCCGATGCGGAGACGGCGGGCGGCCTCTTCGACGGTGAGGAGAACGAGGGTCGGGTCTTCGGAAGCGGCGAGGCGGGGGGTGGTGGGTTCGTCCACAGCTCACTCCTGTACGGCTGAGTTCATGGCCAGATGCCGCCGCACAAACCGCAAAATCCGCAGAAAAGCCGAGGGAGGTCGTTGACCTGCGGTGATGCGGCGTGCGAGCGGGGGCGGACGGGCCTCCGCAGAAACCCGCGATATTCCGCAAAAATCAGGGGCGGCTGTCGGCAGACCCCAGGCGGAGGGATGGCGCTCGGTTTTTTGCGGAATATCGTGGGATTGTGCGACGCGGTCCCCAGCCGGGATGGGTCGAGGGCCGCGTCGCAGGTCAGCGTGGGTGTCCGGGGTTTATCGCGGATTTTGCGGTTTGTGCGGGAGGGGTTGTGCGCGCGGACCGCGTCACCGGCCGCCCTGCCGCAGGGCGGGGTGGGCCAAGAGGCGGGGCGCCGGGGGGCGTCCGCGCTTGCCGGTGCGCTCGGGTTGGTAGGACCGCAGGTATCCGTGGTCTTCCAGCAGCGCGAGGGCGGGTTCCAGGTCGGCGATGGTAGGGACCTCGCTGCGGGACAGGACGGTGAAGACGTCCCGCCGGCTGACGTCCTCCCATCCGTTGTCCCTCAGCGCTTCCAGCACGCTACGGGCGCGGGATAGGACCGGGTCGGCGCCCATGACGTCGAAGACGGCGAGGGCATGGGCGGTGTAGTACTCCCCCAGCTCGATGGCTGCGCGCATGGTGTCTTCGGTGACCGGGTGGGCGTAGCCGTTGCCGCCGTGTTCTGCGAGGTGCAGCAGCGCAGCCATGCGGGCGGTCGCCCCGGCAAGCTTTCCGGCCCAGTTGGAGATGTGGCCCAGCTTGCCGCCGCGTGCCTTGAGCTGCGGTTCGATGCGCCTCTGATAGGCGATCAGGGCCGCGTCGGCTTCCGGGGTGAGCTGGATGACGGCCGGGTCGGTCCACTCCGCCAGGGACAGGGCGAGGTCGATGACCCGGGCGGTGTAGGCGGCGGCCGTCTCTTCCGGTACCGGGTCGGTGATGATCTCGCGGTCACCGACCGTGGACACCGGCAGGGAGTACAGGAAGCGGGCCAGCAGTCCGCGCCCCTCGAACCCCTTCACCTTTCCGATGTCCCGCAGCACGTCCGGCTGTACGGCGAGGCCGATGGTGAGGGCGGGGGCGTCGATGTACTCGCGGCGGGTCTGCCGGTTGACCCTCAGCCGGTCCCCGGCGTGCCCTTTCAGGAAGACTTCCATGTTGGGGGTCCCGGAGTAGCGTCCGGCGATGATGTCGAAGATGCCGCCCTCCGCGCTCATCACCGATAGCCGACCGCCTTGTTCGGCCATGAGTGAGGTGACCGTCTCGGGTGTCGAGTCGTCCGCCAGCAGCACCGGTTCGGCCGGGACGGTGAGTGTGTTGGCGGTCTGCGCGAGGCCCACAGCGGTGGCCACCATCTGGTCGCGTTTGTCGCTGTCGGCGGACGCGGCCTTGGCGGCGGACTTGTCCGCGGCTTCCTTGGCCAAACGCGCCGTCAGCTCCGCTTCCACGATCACCGGCTGCATCGCGGTCTTGAGCTGTTTTTCCGCCTCGTAGACGGGGTTGGTGAGCAGGGCGAATACGGCGGACTTGCGGTTGGCGGGCGGGAGCGCGACCACGGTGTAGAGGTTGGTGGGCTCACGCCAGTTGCCGCGTACGTGGACCACGGACCGGCCGCCGGCCGCCGTGGCGAGCACGGCGAGGGCGATCGATCCGGCGAGGTCCACCGGGGTCTGCGTCTCTTCCGCGACGGCCGTCACGAACTCCCCCAACCAGGTGGGGAGGACGTGGGCGGGGAACGTCGGACGCTCCCTGCGGCCGGTGAGGGGAATGGGGGCCTCCCACACGTCCGGTGCCGCGTCGTCCTCGCCGGGCGGTTCGTCCAGGGTGGGCAGTCCGGCCCACAGGTCCTGGCTGTCCACACGCTCTGGAGTCATGAGGCCGCCCTCCCTTCGGCGGTGGTGTGGGGGCAGACGCCGACGCGGACACGGGCGGTCAGCCTGATGACGGCGGCACGGCCCCGGGCGCGTTCGTGGTGCCCGCAGGCACAGAGCCAGTCCGCGACGGGGATGCCCTCGCACTGGATCTGAAGCCCCGGGGTGATGCCGGTGACGGTAACCGTCTGCGGGCCAGAAGCAACGACAGAAAGGACGCCCTTGCGGGCGGCGACCTTCGGTTCGCCCACGCGCCGCCGTGGCGGACCCTGCACGGCGTACTGAAGGCCGTTCGCGGGGGTACGGGCTGCTTTGTTCATACTGCGCGCTCCACAGCCGTCTCAAGGCCGTTGGCGACCGCGCGGCCGGCGTAGGACTCCGGGACGCCCACGGAGACCGCGGCCGTCACGATCTCCTCGCCGATCGCGGCGAGGCCGCACGGTCCGGGACAGGCGGTGTGTTGGGCGGCGAGGAACCGGGCGACACCGAACGCCTGTGATCCGGCGCCGGATTCGGCGCGGGCCCGTACGAGGGCGAGGCCGCGTTCCAGGCCGGTGCGGACGTAGCGCTCGGTGTGGCGACACCCGGTGGCCACCTCCCGCGACCACGTGGCGCGGTCAGGGAGAGAAGATGCCACCTCCCCCCGGGAGGGGGTGGTGTCTTCCTTCACCAGGAGCGCCCGCACGGCCGCCGGGAGCACGGCCATGCGGCCGGTTCCGGGTCCGAGCCAACGGGTGTACTGCATCAGGGACTTGATGTCGACGCCCGGCCGTACCGCGTTCGATGACGGCATGGCGCCCTGGTACAGCCAGTGCTCGCCCCGCGTCGTCGGCACCGTGCGGGTGGCGGGCAGGTTCTCACGGGCCCACGCGACGGCCGCCGCGTTGTCCAGGTCGACCACGGTCAGCCCCGCCCCGCCCGGGTGGTAGGCGACGGCCACCGCCTCACGCCACGCCGACGCCCACAGGGGCGAGGTGAGGGTGTGGGGGTCGGTGGTCGCGGCGGCCCACGCGTGGCACGGCGCCGGGCACTGGCAGGGGCCCGCGCTCTTCATGACCGGCCGCCCGCCGCACCGGGGCGGGGTGCCCTCGCAGGTGCGGCAGTTGCCGAACGGGACCTTGCCCGCCCGCAGGGGCAGGACCGGGACCCCAGCCGCCGCGAGGGCGAGGGCGGCCCGCAGAACTTCGGGCACTCGCCCGGATCGGGTGGCAGGGGCCGAAGGGCCCTCGCCGAAAACACGCGGTTGGGTCATGCTGTAGGTCTCCTGTTCTGCAACGTCGGGATCGGAGACCGTGGGCGGCGGGCTGTCCTGTCCGGGAGTGCCGCCGCCCACGGGCAGAGCTAGAAGGGCGGTTCGTCGCTGTAGCCGCCGGGCCCCCACGGGTCACGGCCGCTGTGCCGACGACGCAGCCACCGGGGCAGGCTCAGGAGCGGCAGCAGAACCATGCCCCACTCCGTCCAGCAGGGGCAGGGCTCCCACTCGGTACCGGCGTACTCGCCGGTGTGGTCGCCGTAGTCGTGCGGGATGCTGCCTACGCCGTCGCAGTCACGGCAGTCCGGGCGGGGCGTGTCGGTCAGGATCAGGGCGTTACGAGGCAGCGCGGTGCGCTGGATACGCAGTCGGATCACGGGTGTTGGACTCCGCTGTCAGCCGTAGAATTTGTTCCGCTTGATCACGGCCTTGCGGATGTTGACCGTCGTCCCGCCGCCGTGGCCAATCGCGCTGAATACCTGCACGGCGATCCAGCCGCCGAAGATGACGGCGACGAGGATGACGAGTTGGGCGACCAGGGCGGTCAGGGCGGTGATGAACGCGGTGAGCATGAGCAGTCCGCTGCACACCGCGAGGAACCCCACGCCCCCGAGCGCGATGTTCACCGCTGCCCGGGAGACGGCCGGCTTGACGGCGACCGGTTCGGGCTTGGCGGGCTCGATGGCGTAGCCGGTGACGACGCGGCCGTCGGGCAGGACGACGCTCGCCACGGCCGGGATGGTGCTCGGCTGCACGGGCATGAGCGGGGCGGTGTGGGCGGGGACGATCGGGGTGGGGGTGTGGACTTCCACGGCCGCCGTCTCGTGTCCGGTCGGACGGCCGTACGTGGTGGGTTCGTTCATGGTGCTGGTCTCCCTTTCGGGTCAGCGGCCGACGCCGGGCGTGGCGTCGGTGAAGGCGGTGACGAGCTGGTTGATGGTGTCGGCCGCGTCGGTGTGGGCGAGGTAGAAGCCGAAGAGCGCGACGGCCACGGCCGCTCCGGCGCCGACGGCCTTGAACCGCAGCAGCAGCACGACGACGACGGCGAGCAGCAGAACGAGCGGGATGGTGAGGGTCACGGGATCTCCGGGAGGGTCAGCGGGTGCCGGCGCGGTAGGTGCGCGCGGCGCGGTTGTAGATCCAGCGGCCGACGCGTATGCGCTTGCCGGTGGCGTCGCAGCGTCGGCAGTCCTTGCCGCGCCGCGACTTGCCCTTGCGGTCGGTCTTGAAGCCGTGACCCATGCCGTCGCACCTGCGGCAGTCCCCGAACGGGCTCAGCCAGCACTTGACGATGTAACTTAGAGTGACGGCAAGCAGGAAGGCGGTAGCGAGCGCTGCAAGGCTCATCAGGGGCCTCTCAGAGGGATTGAAGGGGGGTCTCCGCAGGTCGGCTGCTACGTGCTAGCGACCTGATCAGAGCTGGTTTGGGTCGCTAGCAGGGTTGCTACCGGTAGCGACGTCCGCCGCTACCGGTAGCAGGCTGGGGGACCTATCCGGCGTCCCGCTTCTGGTTGCGCTGTGTAATCGCGGTGGCGATGTCGTCGCGCTTGATGCCGCGCTTGTTGACCTGTTCGCCGTCGATGCGTCGGCTGATCTGCACGGTGCCGACGCCGTGCGGCTTGAGCGCTGCGGTGAGTGCTTCCGCCTTGGGCTTGGCCTCCAGCTCCGCCCACGGGCCGTAGACGTCGGGGCGCAGGTCGGCGAGGCGGTCCACGACCGTTTCGGACCACACCTTGGCCTCGCCATTGCCGAGCACGGCCGCAACGTCGTCCAGGATCGTCGCGGACGTCTCCGCCGTCGGGACCTCTCCGACCGCGTCACCCGACAGCGTGCCCTCCGCCTCGCGCAGGGCTGCGGCGCGGGTCAGGATGCGGTCGGCGTCGCGGCCGTCGGCGAGGTAGGTCCGCACGATCCCGGAGTCGTCGGACATGCCCTTGAGCAGACCGACACCCTTGTGGGACTTCAGCAGCTTGGACGCGTCCAGCCCTTCCGAGTACGAGCCCGCACCGAGGATGGTGTCCGACACCTGGTAGGCGCCGACCCGCAGGGCGAACCGGGCCTGATGCTGGTCACGCAGCTCCGAGGGGCACGCCTTGTCGTCCGGCTTCTGCGTCGCCGTCATCACCGAGACACCGACCGCGGGGGCGACCCGGGCGAGGTAGACCATCAGGGACAGGATCTCTTTGCCGTGCTCGGGGTGGGTCAGGTACTCCTGCACCTCGTCCACCACGAACAGCGTCAGGGGCATGTTCAGCTTCTTGTCCCGGCTGATCTCCGGGGTGAGCTTGCCCTCGGGGCAGACGTGCAGCGGCAGTTCGGACAGCCGGTGGTACCGGTCTTCGACGTCCGCCTTGAGTTCCCGCAGCGAGGTCAGCAGGTGCTGAACCGGGTCCACCCCGTTCTTCGGCACGATGCCGAACCCGATGCGGTGGGCGACCTTGGCGAACGTGCGCCAGTCCGGCGACGCCTTCCCGTCGAACACGTACAGGCGCACGTACGGGTCCAGCGCGGCGGCGAGCGCGATCGTGCGGGCGGAGAACGTCTTGCCCTGACGCGGCACGGCGCCCACCAGCAGCGACAGCCACAGCATGGTGCCCATGACCGGGTTGCCGCGCTCGTCCACGCCCCACGGGAACGGCTTCCAGAAGTCCACCCGCGTCGCCCCCAGTAGCGGCGACTTGCCCGACGGCACGGCGAGCGGGTCACGGTCGGCGATCCAGTACGACACCCGCCGCCCGCTCGTCTCGTCCTTGTCGAGGAAGAGCTGAGTGGGGGCGATGTCCATACCGGACGCGAGACGGGCGTGAGCCTTCATCGCGTCCTCGAACGTCTTGCCATAGGGCAGGTCGACCACCACGCGCCACCCGTCGCCGTCCCGTCCGATCGGGCGGGGGAAGGCGATCGTCTGGTCCTTGGTGGTCAGCCCGGACGCGTCGTGTGCGCGGATGACGATGTCGGAGGACAGCTTGCGCTTGCGGAACGTCACCTTGGCCAGGTCGATCAGCGGCCGGTCCGCCGGAGCTCCCGCCACACCGAGGGTGGTGGTCAGGGCGGCCATGGCCAGCACAAGCAGCCACGACGGCGCCATGACGTACAGGGTCAGCGCGGCAGCCAGACCAGCGAACCCGGCGACCGTCGCCATGATCCCCCGCAGCCTGACGCGGTCATTGCGCTGACGCGACAGCTTCAGGTACTCCGCCGCGTCCTCGTTCGCCACGGCCGCCAGACGCAGCGCCTTGCCCTCCGCGTCGAACACCCACCGGCCGATGGCCGTCGACCATCGCCACGCGCCGCGCGGCGAGTACACACAGATCTTCGGCGTGTACACCAGCGGCAACCGGACCGCGTGGTAGCCAGCCACAGCCGAGTAGTGCCGAATCGCCCACTTGCGGACGGCCGTGCGCTGGTCAGGGAGCTTCACCCAGTCCGGCAGCACCGGCAAACGGGCCTTGTCCTTCGCCTCCATCCACTCCGCGGCCGAGGGCGGGTAGACCTCGCGCGGCGGGTCGACCGGCTCCCCATCGGTCAGACCGTCGGCCTCCGGGTCGTCGGTGTCGGGGAGTTCGGCCTCCCACTCCCCCGGCTTCACCACACCCTCGCCCGGGGCGACCGGGGCGGGGTCGGTCTTCTTCAGCGGGAACGGCACGATGGCGGCCGTCGGCTGTTCGGTGTCCTCCGGCCCCCCGGCGGGCGTGAACGGCGTCGTCTCGGTCACGATGTACCTACTCCTTCGGGAGTCGACGGGTCCGGCCGACTTGCTGTGGAAGGTCGGGCGGCCGGACCCAGGAATCAACTGTGAGGCAGCAAAGGAGCCGTAACTGGTATGGGTTCATACCAGCTACGGCAATAGCCTCACGCTCTGCATTCGCCACGCTGATGGCGGTCAGGCGACGCCCTGTTCCTCGGGGTAGGCGCAGGGCACGCACGATCCGAGCGTCGGCGGGATCACGTATCCGGCATCGCGCCTGCACTGCGGGCAGACACGGCGCGCGGCGTTCGCCTTGTCCAGCGCCGCCCACCTCGCCGCGGTCATCGGGCGGACCGGGCGGGCGAGGTCGACGCGGTACAGGTAGGCGACCAGCGGCGGGCGGCCCCGCCGCCGGGGGCGTTCGACCTGGGCGGCCACCTCCTGACCACCGGGTCGCAGGCCACGGGCCCTCAGTTGCCGGCGGGTGGCGTAGCCGTCCGGGGCCAAGTGCCACCGGAAGACCGGCAGCGCGCTCACGCCGCGCCGCGCCGTCCGGGACGGCGACCGGCCACCGCCCCCAGCAGCCGCCCGAGAGGGGCCCGGCGAGGACCCGACCGGCCGGACCGCTTGGCCGCGTACATGGCCTCATCAGCGCGACGCAGCAGCGCGGACAAGTCCTCGCCCGGGTGGTCAGCGGCCCGCACCCACCCGAGCGACACCGTGGTGTGCACGTCGGGCGCGGTGTCGACCGGCCGGGCCAGGACGCGGGCGAGGGTGTACAACCGGTCGGCGGCCGTACCGTCGCGATCGACGACCACGGCGGCGAACTCGTCCCCACCGAGCCGCCCCGCCACCCCGCCGGGGGTGGTGCCGTGGGCGAGGCGGGCGGCAACCGCGGCGAGCAGCACGTCACCGGCCGCGTGGCCGAAGCGGTCGTTGATCTGCTTGAAGTGGTCGACGTCCGCCAGCACGACCACGGCACGCGGGTCGCGCAGCAGACGGCGGGCCCGCCGGGTGAACGCGTCCCGCGTCCACAGCCCGGTGAGCGGGTCACGTCGGGCAGTGGTCAGCCGTCCATGCAGCCACCGGGCGTGTACCGCCCACCCGAGGGCGGGCGGCACGGCCGGTAAGAGCGCGGCGAGGGTGCTCACGGCGTCACCGCCGCAGTGGCGCGCTCGGCGAGCAGGGCGTCACGCAGCATGCGGGCGTTCGCCGGCGAGGTGCGCAGGGCCCGGCGGATGCCCTCCCCCGTCACCTCAGCGTCCGTCCATCCGGCCGCCGCCTTCCGCGCTTCCGTCATGAGCTGATCGGGAGTGCGGCGGGTGCGGGTCGACTTGGCGGCGACCGGGACACGGCCCGTCGCCCGACGCGCCACGGTCGACGCGGCCGGGACCGAGCGGGAGGGCGCCGGGGCGATCGGGACCGGCTTCACCGCCGGGGCGACGGTGGGCATCGGTTTCATGCCGCCGCCCGACTTGCCCAGGTCGACCGGCGCCGGATCGGGCACCGAAAGCCGCGTCAGGACGACCGTGGCCGGGGTCGATACCGGCAGGTCAGGGGTAGACCGTTCTCGACTACTTACAGACGATTGCTCCGCATTTGTGACCGGGAAGGAATCGAAGGCCGCAGCGCCGAACATCGAGGCCAGGGCCGCGTCCGCACCGTCGGTGATCCGGGTGCGCTGGACGTCCAACAGCCTCGATCCGAGCGCCGCGTCCCCGACCCCGACCTTGCGGGCGAGGCGCCATGACGCCCGATCGGACCGCTTCCGCACCCGGCTCACCGGGTGGTGTGCGGCACGGGCACGGTGGTAGGCGAGGGCCTGAACGATGTCGGCGGTGCGCTGTTCGTGTTCCGCGTCGCGGCCGTCGGTGTGCACGACGATCCGGCGGGCCAGGAACGCCATGCCCTCAGCCGAGACGGACATGCCCATCGGGGTCAGCGCGTAGACCACGGTACGACCCGGGTCCGGCGCGGCCATGGCGCCCATGACAGCGGCGGCGGCCGGCAGCGCCCACAGTCCGATCCGTACGACGCGGGGCGAGGACTGTCCCAGCATGGTCAGTCCCAGCAGGACCAGGGCGAGCACGGCCGTGGCGCCCTCGCCGGCACCGAGGGCACCGAGTGCGGTCCCCGTGCCGTAGGCGTGGCCGATGTTGCTGTAGGTACCGATGCCGCCGACCACGCCCGTGGCGAGCATCGGCACGAACGCGGCCGTCAGCACACCGATCTGAACCCTGGTCAGAGGCTTGCGGGTCTCGTTCACGCCGCTTCCCCCGTCCCCGCCCGCAGGCCACGAACGGACCGCAGGAACGGCACCGTGCGGGTCAGCGCGTCGGCGTACAGGGCGTCCCAACCGGCGATCTCGTCACCGGCCTCCGCCTCCGCCCGCAGGTCGGCGAGGACGTCACGGGCCGCGTCCTCACGGGCGGCCCGCTCGTCGTCCGTCTCGGACTCCAGCGGGCCCCGGAACAGGTCGACGTCGATACCGAGCGCCAGTTCGGCGAACTCGGTGTCGCCGTGCGCTTCCTGGCCGGCGACGAACATGCGCATACGCATGATGGATCTCTCCTTGGAACGTCGGGAATGGGTGATCCGGCGCGGCGGGCTGTCCTGTCCGGGAGTGCCGCCGCGTCCGGAGATGAGGGCCAACGCCGCGTCGCGGCGGGCCACGTGACCCCGGGCGGAAGTCGATTCCGCGCCCTCACGGCTGGATACCGGGGCCGACGGTCGTCACCCGGCCGCCACGGGGACGGGGGCAAGCCCCGTCGATCTCAAAACACTCTGTTGAGTTCTCAAGGAACTGGCGCTTCCTTCGTACTCACCCCCTCGGGCTTTCCTCCGGGCGCTGTCCATGCAGGTCAAGCGGCTTCCCCTTTGAGTCGGGGCGACCTCTTACTAACTAGCCTGCACTAGTCTGCTGTGGTTCACAACCCCTACAGGGTGATGCGCACTAGTTCGCTGTGGTGGGTACCCTCAAGGCATGACTGTCACAGGAGGGCCCAAGCCGAAGGCGGTGCAGGTCGCGGACGCGCTACGGGACGACATCAGGAAGATGAAGCCGGGGGAGAAGCTCCCCTCTCAGCGAGAGCTGATGGACCGCTTTGGCTATGCCAGCCAGACCATCCAGAACGGGCTAGCCGCACTGCGGACCGAGGGGTTGATCGTGTCGGCGGGGAACCTGGGCAACTTTGTCAGCGACGGGTCTACCCCGGGTGACGACGTACGCGACGACATCAAGGAAATCCGCTCCCAACTGAAGGCGTTGACCGAACGGCTCGAAGCGCTGGAAAGCCGCTCCGTACCGGGTGGCGCTTGATCTGCAACCAGCATGGGAGTAACGGAGTGTGTCAGGTAAGTGACAGCCAGGGGACGGCGGGAGGGGGGTGGGGACATGTCCAGTGACACCCCCCTGTCCCCTTCCCTGTCCCCCCTGCCCGCGCGCGAGACTCGGAGTAGGCACTCGGAGGAGGGCGCATGACTGACGACAGGCCCGCATGGGCGCGACGCATCGCTGCCGAACGGCAGGCGCGCGACTGGTCACAGCGTGACGCGGTCAGGGCTCTGCGTGCGCACGCACCCACGGAGCTGCCGGCAGAGGACAGCATGATTCGCCAGTGGAAGCGCTGGGAGTCCGGCCAGGCACCGAACGACTTCTATCAACCGATCATCGCGGCCGTGTTCGGCACGGTAACGCACGCCCTCTTCCCTGCGCCGTCCCGCAGAGATGGAGACAAGGAGATCCTGGCAGCGAGCGGCATGGAGACTCTGGAGATCGTGAGTCGCCTGAACCGGTCCGACGTCGACAGCGCGACGCTCGATGCTCTCCGGATCACCACGGACCGCCTTTGTTCCGAGTACCCGTTCATGCCGAGCGGTCAGCTCCTCATCGAGGGGCGGCAATGGCTTCGCCGCGTCGTTGACCTGACCGCGAGGAATCTCACGCTCGCCCAGCACCGCGAAGTGCTCGCCCTGTCGGGCTGGCTCGCCCTGCTGGTCGGCTGTGTCGAGTACGACACGGGAGACCGCCACGCGGCTGAGTCGACGCGCCGCGCCGCCCTGTCGCTCGCGACGGAGGCAGCCCACCCCGAGGTGGCGGGGTGGGCTCACGAAATGCGAGCGTGGTTCGCCCTCACGACCGGCGACTATCGAGGGGTCATCGCGGCAGCGCAGGCCGGGGCAGAGACCGCAGCACACCATGGCGTCGCCGTGCAGCTCGCTGGCCAGGAGGCCAAGGCATGGGCGCGGCTCGGGGACCGTCGGCAGGTTGAGGTGGCTCTCGACAAGGGACGTCGGATGTTGGAGGGGATGCCCTATCCCGAGAATCTGGACAACCATTTCGTCGTCGACCCTGCCAAGTTCGACTTCTACGCGATGGACTGCTACCGGCTGGTTGGGGAAGACCGACTTGCGCGAACACTCGCGGAAGAGGTTCTGCGGGCGGGAACGGACTTCGACGGCACGGAGCGGTCGCCCATGCGGAACGCTGAAGCGCGGGTAACCCTGGGGGTCACCGCAGCGCGAGAGGGCGACCTCGAAGAAGCCCTCATCCACGGCGAGCGCGCCCTACTGGGCGAGCGTCAGTCTGTCCCGTCCCTGATCATGACCAGTCGAGAACTCGCGGCCGTCATGAGGCAGCGCTACAGCACCGAACCGGCTGCACAGGACTACCTGAATCACCTGCAAGACCTGGGCCGGGAGAAGCCTGGGTTCCTCCCCTCCTGAGCTGCACAAACAGAAGACAGGCACGGCCTCACCGGGAGCCGCGCCTGTCTTGGTTTCCGTACTTCCCGTTTCGCTCAGCACCATTCGTTGCCCCGGTCTTTTCCTGATGCGCCGACGAATCAAACAGAGGAAAGCTCCTCAAGAGCCGCTTCGATGCTCTCATCAGCCTGGACTTCGATCCAACGCCGTGTGGCCAGGTTCACGATCGCCCGAAGGATGTCCTCCCGACGCAGAGGGGGCTTCCGTTGAACCTTCCAAAGTTCAACGGCGCGAAGCACCTCTGATGCGGTAGGCGTCCTGCCGTATTTCCTCGCTAGAAAATCGGTCGTGAAATGCACGGTTGCGGCGATTTCCGCTTGGGTGGTGTCGAATCGAGCAACTAGATCACATGTCGCGTCGATCGCATCACTCCACTTGGAAAGATATTCGCCGTACTCATTTTGCGCGTTCCCAAAAGTGTCACCAACGCGTACTTCAAATCTGCTGCCAGATTGAATTTCGGTGATGATTCCATTGTTCTGCAGCCGGGCGATAGCTGGCTTCAGTTTAGCCGCGAACGGTCCATAACTGGCTCGCTCATACTCAAGGTCGGTTGGAATACCTGCGGCGGTAGCAAAATACGCGATCTTCTGGAACATCACTCGCCCGACCGGCCATCGGTACGCTTGCTGTTCCAGTCGCGCCAGAATTTCCACCAGGCCGACTTCCCACGGAGCGATACGGGAATCGGATCGCTCTTGAGGTACTTGCCAGAGGTCTAGCTGCTCCGGTCCATCAATTTTCTCCCCAAAGGGAGCGTACAGCTCCACCGGAATCGTCAGACGTTCGAGGTGTTCCATGAGCGTAGGCTTCACAACCGACCATTCCAACTGCCCATTTCCACATCCCAGGGGCGGGACTGCCAGGCTCTTGAGCCCCCACTCATGATAGTGGTCTTCCAGGTACTCAAGGCCAGCCACGATGTCGCTTAGCTTGCTCACGCTGCGCCAGTGACCCTTGGTCGGGAAATTAATGACCAAGTGCCCTGCGACTTCAAACGGATACGGCTTACCTAGATGCAGTTGCCCCGCACGGCATCGCTGGACGTAGTCCGCAAACATTTCGGGGTACGCCTTTTTGAAAGCGAGGGCGATACCCTTACCCATGACACCGACCGTGTTAACAGTGTTAATCAAGCCATGCATTGGCGACCGCAGAAGGTCACCCTGAACGATTCGCACACTGCTACCGGAGGTAGACACTTTTATTCACCTCCACTTTCCAGCTTGGTTGTGAATCGACACACCACCGCTGATCGCTTTCCGATAGAGTATAGCAACCATTGATGTAATCCGGCAATACGCGCGTTGGCACTAGCACCTCGGCGCAACGCTGACGCTTGCGCTCATGATATTCAATAACATCCGCGTGAGTCCAATACTCGGCAAACACGCGATTTTCATCAAGGTAGTCAAGACCTTGCGGTGCCGAGAGAAAGCGCGTGGGCCCACTTGCCGCGTTGCCGTCCGTGATGACAACATTGGGAAGATCAAGCACCTCATGCCGGACTCGAAGAACGACCAGTCCAGTCTTGCCGTCATATAGAAGCTTCGACATCATCGGGTTTCTAGCGTCGAAATAGAGATTCGCATAAGAGTGTAGAAGATTGCCACCTGGCACACTTTTACCTTTGCGCAGATCTTGGATCACCTCCCAGGCAACTGATTTATGGTCCAATCTTTCCGCTTCGATATGGCTGAGAATTCCGAACGTGCCAATCGAGCGCAAATTTTCCTTCGGCGTGATGTAGTGCAGTTCCTTGATTCTGTCTCGATGCATACCGCCCCCTCCCCAGAAGGTTTCCAGTGTTCCACATGGGGGCCCAATGCCGAAGGTCAACACCAAGCTGGCTTCCAAGACCAGCCGGCGCCACGGGGGCAGGGCATTCGGATGCTACGTCGAGCCACTGACACCCGGGGAGGCAAGCACTCTCGACATACCCTCAGCCGGGCTCGGTCCCTGCCATGACGTCCATGCCGTACCGAAGGGGCAGTGTGTCCGTCTGCGACTGCCGTTCGTTGTCCTGGTCTTTGTCCAGTGCGCAGACGGCCGCCACCGTTCACCGCAGTTCGCACACCCGCTCTGACCTACCGTGCGAACCTGCGTGAACGCCCCCGGACGGCCGCGCGGACAGTTGGAAAGCGTGTTGGGGGCAACCCCTCACGAGTTCGAATCTCGTATCCTCCGCCAGTGCCTCACCGGGCACGATGTCGAAGGGCCCCACCGTTCGCGGTGGGGCCCTTCGTCGTGGTCCGTCTCACTTGCCGTCTCAGTGGAGATCAGTGTTCAAGGTCGGCCGCGATGCTGGACACTCGGTCAGGGAAGCGAAGACGTATCCCTTGTCCTCCCAGTCGGCACCGGCCGCTTTCTTCTCCTTCTCCTGCACCTCCTGGTGTTGGCGGAGGAGCTTGATCAGTGGGTTAGGCAGACCGATCGTGCGACGACCGGCGCGGGACTTGGTGGACTTGTGCTCGCGGCGGGTCTGCTGCTTCTGGGGGCAGTAGCCAGCTTTCCGGCCGCACGGGTTGTCGCCGCAGCCGTGGGCGTACTTGGGGCGGAGCCGGTTCTTGCAGATGCGGACGTATCCCGCGTCCAGGTCGACGTCTTCCCAGTGAGCGTTTTCAGCGTTGCCTCTCCTGGGTGAGGACGGCTTTGGTGATGACGGTCATGCGGTTGGGGCTGATCCGGGACCTGCGGAAGATCTGCCAGGACTTCAGCCTTGCCGTGCCGCGTTCGACCGGTGCCCGGGCTGCGGCCAGGGCCCGATTGACGGCGCGCCGGGTGAGGGCGAGTTCACCAGCCGGTGGCTGCTTCAGTCCGGTCGTGGCCCCGGGGCCGCCGCCCTGGTAGGCGCGGTCGGCGAGGATCGGGGCGCCCTGACGCCCGCAGATTCGGATGATGCGGTGGGCGCGGGTCGCGGTCGGGTCGTGGGTGCGGCCCGGCAGCGCGGGCGAGATCCACCGGATCGTGCTCGCGGGGGCGGTGACGACCTGGACGTTCACGCCGTGCCGGCGGTGCTTGGCCGGGCAGTCGGCCGGGCTGCCGCCGACGCGGTCGCACTCGGCGAGGGTCCCGTCCGGCAGGACGGACTCCGGATCGTGCTCGCGCGGAGTCTTGGGCAGGCCCGGCACGCGGTCGGCGAGCAGGCCGGGCACGGCGGCGGCATACGCGTGGGCGGTGCCGGCAGATGTCCCGAGGCCGGAGGCGATCCGGGTGAGGGTGTCGTGGCGGCGCAGGTGCACCAGAGCGACGAGCGCCCGCTGGTGCGGCGGGAGTCTGCACCGTCGGTCACCCTCACGGGTGACGATGAGCATCGTGACCCGCTCGACGAGGCCGTGCGGGAGGCCGGTGCGGCAGGACAGGGAACCAACAGGATTCTTGTGCCGATGGGCTGAGACTGCGAACACTTCCCCAACGGCACGGCAGCCCTGTGCGTTGCGGCCCTCACCTCGACCTCAACGGCGTCACCCGATCAGTGACCACCCTGAACGCTCAATGATGGAGAGCCCGCCGCCTTCCGGACACTGACCCCTGCCCCGATCAAGTCCGAGGCCGCGAGGTGAACTTGCTCAGACCGGGCCCGAACCTCGGCCGTCAGCTCATCGCCATCGGCGCACCTCACCACAGCGCCGTAGCGCGGGCACCTACCGTCGCCACCGGACGTAACCGCACTCTGCCATTAGGACACTGGCAGTGATCACCGCAACCGGCTACCAGCCGCTTCGCGTCCCTTAGGCATGACCGGGACTCCCGACACAACCAGCACAACACCCTCCTGGCCACACTGCGGGCGCAACACGTTGTCGGACGGCATCGGGTGCCGCGGCCGCCGCGTCGAGCCGTACGCTGCCTGCTTGGCCCACCTCAGCGACAGTGATCGCTGCACCCATCTCGCCAGCCTTGAGCCTGGAGCAGATCTCGATCACCGGGGCACTCCCTTCACCGAGAAACTGCTGAGTGATTTGCTTTCCGCGGTCAGGGATCCCATCACCAATTGGCCTTTCATAGGACAAGCCCAGTTTGAAGAGGCACAGTTCAGCGGGCATGCTCGGTTTGATCAGGTGAAGATCAGCGGCGATGCTGGATTCGATCGGGTTGAGATCCGGCAAAATGCCAGTTTCGAACGAGTTGTGATTGGCGGAGACGCCCGGTTCGAGCAGGCGAAAATCGGCGCTCACGCGACATTCGCCCGCGCCATGATCGGTGGCAATGCAGTGTTCCGGTTGGCAAACATCGGAGGAAACGTCGAGTTCCACTTGGCAGAGGTTGACGGTGATGCCTACTTTCACCGGGCGACGATCGCCGCCAATTCCGAATTCAATCGAGTCAAGATCGAAGGAAAGGCCGATTTCAGCCGCGCGGAGATTGGTGGCCACACCCGGTTCAACTCGGCGAAGATCAGCTCCGTCGCAGAGTTCGACCGAGTAAAGTTCGGTGGCGACGTTGTTTTCGTCCGGGCGGTTATCGGAAAATCCGCTCGGTTTGTCTGGGGGGAGACCGGTGGTCACGCTGATTTCAAATGGGTGAAGATCCATGATGACGCCGAGTTTCACGGCATAAAGATCCGCGGCCACGTTCAGTTCAGCCACGCGAGGATTGGCGGAACCGCTGGATTCAGCCGTGTCAGGGTCGAGGGTGACGCAGATTTCGACCGGGCACAGATCGGCGGCCCTGCGCAGTTCGGCCGATCAGAAATCAGCGGCCGCGCGCTGTTCCGACGGGCGCAAATCGGCCGCACTGCCCACTTCGGACGGGCGAAGATTGGCGGTGAGGCCAAATTCGATGGGACGAAGATCGGTGGCGATGCTAACTTCCAGACCGTTGTGTTCGAGCGCACCGCATCAATCGGACCGCTAATATGTCGGGGGACGCTGGACCTTTCGGAGGCCGTGTTCGGAACTGCCGTGACTATCGAGGCAGCAACGTCCACCTTGCGCTGCCGACGGACACGGTGGGTCTCGACTGCAGCTCTACGACTACGGCACGCCGCCGTGGACCTAAGTGATGCGGTGTTGGAATATCCAGTGAGCATCTCTACCCGGTGCCGCACGTTCGCCGTAGACGGTGAGGAAATGACAGAGACCGGTTTCTCAGACCCTCGCGTACGAGCGATATCTCTGCGTGGCGTGGACGCGGCGCACCTCGTGCTGACCGATATTGATCTCACCGAATGCCTATTCGCCGGGACTGTTCACCTTGACCAGCTGCGGTTGGAGGGAAAATGCCCCCTCGCACCCGTTCCCACAGGGGTACGTTGGCGCGGCTGGCCGGCGCACTGGACACCACGGAGGACGCTGGCTGAAGAACACCATTGGCGTGCTTCTCGTGGCTCCGCCTCTAGCGGCTGGACATCCGCTCCGGACGGGGCAGAGGTGCTTGAGCCAGCCGCACTCGCGCCGGTGTACCGGCAACTACGCAAAGCCTTCGAGGACAGCAAGGACGAGCCTGGTGCCGCCGACTTCTACTACGGTGAGATGGAGATGCGCCGTCACGACCGCGAAACCCCTCGCGCCGAGCGAGCGTTGCTCAGCGCATACTGGGCGCTTTCTGGCTACGGACTACGGGCTTCCCGCGCCTTGGGGTGGCTAGTGGCGGGCATGCTCGCCACTGTGTTCGTGATGATGCTGTGGGGTCTGCCTCAGAACGACCCACAGTCGAATGCCATGGGCACGCTGACTGGCGATAGCATCACGATGACCACTGACACGCCTGCTCCGGTAAACCCACAAGGTCCCTATCACGATCGTCTCTCGACCAAACGCTTTGAGAAATCCTTGCGAGTAGTTATCAATTCAGTTGTCTTCCGGTCCTCTGATCAGGAACTGACCACTGCCGGTACCTACACTGAGATGGTTTCCCGACTCACCGAGCCGGTCCTCCTCGGTCTTGCCGCCCTTGCTATCCGCGGACGGGTAAAACGTTAGTCGGCTCCACAACAGCGCTCCCCGAGTGAAGGGCAGTTCAAGGCCCGGGGTGTGCTGATCCGCCGAGCCGGTGGCGGGGCGCAGGTCTGCCCTTCTGGTCGCAGTCTTTCCCCGTCGGCGCCGAACGCGGCTCGTCGTGCGTCCTCCCCACGCAGGCAGGAGCCGAGGTGCACGGGCCAGAACAACGGGTCGTCCAGGTAGGCGTCGCCCCGCACCAAGGGGCCGCCTTCGTATCCGGGGATCTTGAGCACGTGCAGATGATGGCACGCGGGACAGCCATGGCGTCAGGAGCGAGGCTCGCCCTCTTCCGTCTCAGTTTCCGTCTCATTCAGCGCCGTTCGCGGACGTTCGGACAAGACCGGAGCCAGTCGCCGCCAGCTCAACCGGCCGCCCATGAACGCAGGTGAACGGCCCCGTCCGGGGCGCCCGGCCCAACCACCACAGTTGGAAAGCGTCTTGGGGGCAACCCCTCACGAGTTCGAATCTCGTATCCTCCGCCAGTGCCTGACGCGGGCAGCGCGGCTCCCGGCGGCCGGCCGGCGCGGGACGTCACGGGGGCAGGCGGACGGTGACGGCCGTACCCGCGCCTGGTGTGCTGGCGGCGGACGCGCTTCCGCCGTGGGCCTCGGCGAGCTTGCGGACGATCGACAGGCCCAGACCGCTTCCGCCGGTCTGCCGGCTGCGCGACTTCTCACCGCGCCAGAACCGGTCGAAGAGGTACGGGAGATCCTCGGGCGCGATGCCACTGCCGGTGTCGGCGACCTCGATCACGACCTGTGCGCCCGTGCTGAGGGCGCGCAGGGCGATGATGTCGCCGGGGCCGGTGTGGCGCACCGCGTTGGACACCAGGTTCCCGATCATCTGCCGCAGCCGGACCGGGTCGGCGTTCGCTCCGAGCCCCTCGGCGACCTCGACGGTGATCGTCACCCCGCCGCTCTCGGCGCGGGCCCGGTGCGCGGCGGCCACCTGGTGCAGCACGTCGGCGACCCACAGGGGCTCCGGGTACAGGGCCAGGGTGCCGGCGTCGGCGGCGGACAGGTCCTGGAGGTCGTCGATGATGTGCTGGAGCAGCATGGCCTCCTCCAGCATGGATGAGGTCACCGTTTCGTCTACGTCCAGCACACCGTCCTGGGTGGCTTCCAGGGTGCTGCGGATGGTACTCAGCGGGGTGCGCAGTTCGTGGGCGATGTCCGCGGCCATGGCAGTGCGCAGCCTCTCGGCGCGGGCGCGGTGCTCGGACAGGGAGTTGAACGCGGCGGTCAGCTCGCCGATCTCGTCCCGGGTGGTGACCGGGACCCGCACGTCGGTCCCGTCCGTCTGGCGTGCCGCCTGCGTCAGAGCCCGGAGCGGTCTGACCAGCCGGGTGCCGACCAGGACGGTCACCGCGATGGTGAGGAGCAGGACGCACGCGGTGACGGTGACGATGCGGGAGGTGTTGGCGGGTGAGAGGTCGAAGCCGGGGATCGGCGAGTGGGGGTCGCTGCTGACGTACAGCTGGGCGGCGGGTGCCACGGAGGAGGTGAGCTGTTCGCGTCGGCTGCTGTCCACACAGTTCTGGGCCGCGACGGTGCTGCCCGCCTGCCGGGGCAGCGGGCGGAGCGGGAGGAAGTCGGCGCCCAGGAGGAACCGGGGCAGGTGCCGGCGGGTCAGACAGTCGGCCAGCAGGGTGTTGAGTTCGGCGAGGGCGGCGCGCTCACTCGCGGTGGGTGTGTTCAGGGCGTCGAGGCCGCAGGACTGGGCCATCTTGAAGGGGACTGTGGCGAATTCGCCTCTCTCGATCTTTTCGCCGAGCGAAGTGTGGTCGGTGAGGGTGATACGCGGGCGTCCGGAGGCGGTGACGTCCCGGCTGAAGGTCAGTTTTTCCTTCTCCAGGCACGCGGCGGCCTTGTCGGCCATGTCGGCGAGGCGGTGCCGGACCGCCGCGGACAGTCGGTAGGGGCCCACGACGTGCGGGTCGATGCGGCCGGGCTCGTTGTCCGCCGAGGGGGCGAGTACCGGGTCGGTGCGCAGGGGGTCGATGACGGCGAACACCTGCGACGGCGGGTTGCCCGCGCTGCTGTCGGAGTCGGCGATCGTCTGGTGCTGCCCGTCCCGGGTGGTGAGAACGATGCGACGCTGGGTGTGGCGTGCGAGGTCGGCGATCAGGCTGGTGGCGCCCGTCCAGTCGCGATGGGTCGCGGCGTAGCCCATCAGTTTCCGGTAGACCTCGGCATCGTCGGTGAGGACCTGGCCCTGCTGCTGGTGGAGCGCGGCAGCGGTGCTGCGGACGGCGAGCCAGGCGGTGGCGCAGATCGCGCACACGGCGATCAGCAGGGCCGAGGCCAGCAACCGGAACATCAGGCTGCGGCGCAGGGGCAGACGGGCGCGGGGCCGGTCACGCGTCACGGTGCGGGGCCGGTCAGGCGTCACGGTGCGGGGCCGGTCAGGCGTCACGGTGCGGGCCCGATGACGGGTCGTCCGGTATACGGGAAGAGGCCGGGTCGGTGGCGGTACCGCCGGAGAGCTTGTACCCCACCCCGTAGACGGTCAGCAGGTGTGCCGGCCGGCGTGGGTCGGGCTCGATCTTCTTCCGCAGGTTGAGCACGTGGACGTCCACCGTGCGCTCGGTGATGAAGTCGGCGGAGCCGTGCGTGCGGCCGAGGAGCTGCCGTCTGGTGAAGACCTGGCCCGGCTCCGTGGCAAGCGCCGCCAGGATGTCGAACTCCCCGGCGGTGCACTCCACCGCCCGACCGTCGAGGCTCACCGTACGGCGGGCCGGGTCCACCAGGAGCGGGCCCGCGCGCAGGACGGGTGACCGCGCGGGGGTGAAGCGTTCGGCCCGCCGCAGCAGGCTGCGTATCCGGGCCATCAACTCGCGAGGGCTGTAGGGCTTGGTCAGGTAGTCGTCCGCACCGAGGTCGAGGGCGAGCAGGAGGTCGTTCTCCGTGCTGCGGGCGGTGAGCACCAGTACCGGCACCGCTGATTCGCGACGCAGGATGCGGCATACGTCCAGGCCGTCGACCACGGGCATCATCACGTCGAGGACCAGCAGGTCGGGGGGAGCCTGGCGGACCTGCTCCAGAGCGGCCCGCCCGTCGTGCACGAGGCGTGCCGAGTGTCCCTCCCGTTCCAGGTAGCGGCCGATGATCCCGGCCTGTTTGGTGTCGTCCTCGGCCACCAGGACATATGCGCACATGGAAGGGAAGCCTAGGCACCGGACGGCGGAAGACAAGGCGCTGACGGCAGGCTGACATTTCCTTCATAAGTGTCCGCCACGGTGACGGGCATGGATCGACACCAGCTCAAGGACACCGCGGTCCGCCCGCGAAGGGGTCTCAGCCCGCGAGGGGGCTTCACTGATCCGGTGTGCCTCGCCGTCGCCGTCGGCGCTTTCTCGCTGGCCCTCCTGACCGGTTGCGGCGGCGGGAAGGACGGGGCAGCCACGGGATCGGATCCCGATGTCGCCTCCCTCAGCAGCGCACCGGCGAACACCAGCGGCTCCGCGGGCGGGACGGCGTCCGACACCGGCGGCTCCGGCCGCCCCCAGCTGCGCCTGGACAGCAGCCAGGAGGAGAAGGTGAAGCTGTCCAACGCCTTCAACGCCTGCTTGGAGAAGAACGGCTTCCACCGCTTCCAGAAGATCATCAAGGACGGGTTCCGTGTTCCCAACACCGAGGATCCGACGTACACGCCGGCCGCGAACAAGTGCGAAAACCTGATGCCCCTTCCGCCACCGGAGCTGGATCCGAAGACCAACCCGCACTACATGGACGACTACCGCAAGGAGATCGCCTGCCTGCACCGCCACCACTACATGGTGATCCCCCTGGCGGACGGCGGGGGCTGGGACCTCCCGGAGGGCCCGATCCCGCCGAATGCCCGGGAGCTGGAGAAGCGCTGCGAACTGGAGGGCTTCGGTGGCAAGGACTAGGCGGACGCCGTCGCGTCGCACCCTGGCCATCGCCGCCGCCGTGACGGCCGTGATCGGGCTCGGAGGCGCCGGCATCGGTCTCGCCCGGACCGGCGACGGCGACCATCCGTCGGCCGGTGCGCCGATCGCCGTAGGGTCGGCCCGCGTCACCAGGGCCGACCTGTCCGACTCGGTGGCCCTCAGCGGCAGCCTCGGCTTCGGACCCCCCCGAACCTTCCGGGGGTCCGGCAAGGGCATCGTCACCTGGCTGCCACCGGCGGGGACGACTGTGGGCCGGGGCCGGGAGCTGTACCGGGCCGACGACCACGCGGTGGTGGTCTTCTTCGGGACCACACCCCTGTTCCGGACGCTGGACACGGAGGGCATGGTGGGACGCGACGTGAAGGTCGTCGCGGACAACCTGCGTGCCCTCGGCTACGACACCGGGACGCAGCCCGCCATCGGCAGCGTGATCACCCCGCGGCCTGCACAGAACAGAGACGAGGACTCCTCGTCCGGTGAGAAGGACACCTCATCCGGTGGGAAGGACACCGCCTCCGGTGAGAAGGACGCCGCATCCGGTGAGAAGGACACCGCCGAGGCACCCTCCACCGATCCCTCCACCGGTCCCTCCGGCGACTCCGTCGGCGACCCCTCCGGGATGCCGGTCAGCACGGCCTCCCCGGCCGCCGTGCGCGTCGAGCGCGGCGACGCCGTGCTGACGAGCGGGCTGATAGCCGCGGTCAAGCGCTGGCAGCGTGACCGGGGCCTGCCCGCCACCGGCGTCCTGAGCGACGCCGACGTGGCGGTCACCGGCTCCGCGGTACGGGTCGCCGCCCTCTCGGCGCAGGTCGGCGGCGATTCCGGCGAGGACCTGATGACCCTGACGGGCACCCGCAAGTGCGTGACCGTCAAGGTGGAGGAGAACCTGACCTCTTCGCTCCAACGCGGCAGACCGGTACGGGTGACGCTGGCCGACGGCACGGCCGCGGCCGGCCGCATCTCGGGGATCAGCACGTCCGTCCAGGACGGGGGTGCCGCCGAGGACGGCGACTCCGAACCGCAGCGCACCGTCACGGTGCTGCTGGACGACGCTTCCGCCCTCCGCGGCACCGACAGCGCGCCCGTGCAGGTGGAGTTCCCCGGGCGGACCCGGAAGGGCGTCCTGGTCGTGCCGCTGGGTGCGCTGGTGGCGCTGCGCGAGGGCGGGTACGCGGTGCAGAAACCCCGGGGCGGCCTGGTCGCCGTCACCACCGGACTGTTCGCCAAAGGCATGGTCGAGGTCAGCGGCAGCGGACTCACCGCCGGCATGGCCGTGGTGACGACCTCGTGACCGGCCACGCCACCGGTGAGGCGGCCGCCCGTCCCGGCACCCCCGCCCCCGCACTCCGCGCCGCGCCCGCGAGCGGGCCGGCGGCGGACGCGGTCCTCGCGGTGCGGAACGCCACCATGGCCTACCCCGGCGGGGTCACCGCGCTGGACGGCGTCTCGCTGACCATCCGCCAGGGGGAACTCCTGGCCATCACCGGGCCGTCGGGATCGGGAAAATCCACCCTGCTGAACATCATGGGCACCCTCGACCGGCCCACGAGCGGCACGGTCCACTGCGGCGGCCAGGACATCGCCACGCTCTCCGACCGGCGGCTGTCGGCCCTGCGGGGGCGGTGGCTGGGCTTCGTGTTCCAGCAGTTCCACCTCACCGACGGCCTCACGGCCGCCGAGAACGTGGAAACCGGCCTGCTGTACGCGGGGATCCCGCGCGGCGACCGGCGCCCGCTCGCCCTGGAAGCCCTGGACCGGGTCGGGCTGGCCCATCGCCACGGCCACCGCCCGCCGCAACTGTCCGGTGGGGAGCGCCAACGGGTCGCCATCGCCCGTGCCCTGGTGCACCGGCCCGCACTCGTCCTCGCCGACGAGCCGACCGGAGCCCTGGACACCGCCAACGGGAGGGCCATCCTCGAACTCCTCACCACGCTCAACGACGAGGGGACCACCGTCGCCGTCATCACCCACGACCGGGACATCGCCGCTTCCCTGCCACGCAGGGTGGAACTGCGGGACGGCCGGCTGGTCGCCGACACCCATCCGGAGCACTCCTGATGCCCACACTCCGCCCTTCGGCCCCGGTGCGGGCACGCGCCCCCCTGACCCGTCCGGCCCGGCTGTCGCCACGCGATGTCCTGGTCCTGGGCATGCTGGGCATCCGCACCCGCAAGGTCCGGGCGGCACTGTCCGCCCTGGGCATCTCGCTCGGCATCGCCACCATGATCGTGGTGACCGCTGTCCCGGCGTCGAGCCGGCAGGCGCTGCTGGACCAGCTGAGCGCGCTCGGCCCCAACATGCTCAAGGTCGAGGTGCAGAAACAGGACCCGCCCGTAGCCCTGGACGCGGGTGCCCCCGCCAGGGCATCCAGGATCGGCCCCGTCACCGCGGTCAGCGCCGTCGCCAACACCCACGCGACCGTGCACCGTTCCGACCGCACGGACCCGGCGGACTACGCCGGACTGACCGTACTGGCCACCCGGGACGACCTGCTGCCGGTGATCAACGCGACCGTGCGGGCCGGACGCTTCCTCGACCGGACGAACGAGAACTTCCCCACCGTGGTCCTCGGTTCGGTCGCCGCGGCCCGGCTGGGCTTTCCCGGACTGGGACCGGGCAAGCCCAACCAGATCTTCATCAACCACGACTGGTTCACCGTCGTCGGCATCCTCGCACGCACCCCGCTCTCTCCCGACATCGACCGCTCGGTACTCGTCGGCTGGCACACGGCGGAACGTCAACTCCGCTTCGACGGCCATCCGACCGTGCTCTACGTCAAGGCCAGGGAATCAGCGGTCGAGGACGTGCAGGCGGTCCTTCCAGCCGCCGTCAACCCCTCCCTGCCGGGAGTGGTCCAGGTGAGCCGCCCCTCGGACGCGCTCACCGCCAAGCGGGCCACCCAGAGCACGCTGTCGGCCCTCTTCCTGGCGCTCGCCGCGGTCTCTCTGCTGGTCGGCGGTATCGGGGTGGCCAACACCATGGTCATCTCCGTCCTGGAGCGCCGCCGGGAGATCGGCCTCCGCCGCGCTCTGGGAGCGCACCGCGGCCAGATCCGGCTCCAGTTCCTCACCGAGTCGGCGGCACTGTCCGGCCTCGGCGGAGCCACCGGCACCCTGCTCGGCGTGCTGGCGTCGCTCGGCTACGCCACCACCCAGGGCTGGCCACCCGTCATCCCACCGGCGACGGTGGCCGCCGGCGTCGTCGGCTCCCTGCTGGTGGGGGTGGCCGCGGGCGTCTACCCCGCGGTCAAGGCGTCCCGACTCACCCCCACCCAGGCGCTCGCCGCATCCTGACAGGAGCGTTGCGGCTCGGGTCGCAGTCACCCCCGTCCAGGCCCGTTCAGCGCGCCCTGACGGGGCGGCTCAGCCCCAGGCCAGAACTAACTCCCACGAACCCCACCGAACAGCAACACGAACAGTTGGAAAGCGTGTTGGGGCAACCTCTCACGGGTTCGAATCTCGTATCCTCCGCGCCCGCCCACCACGGCAGATGAAGGGTCCGACCGCTCAGCGGCCGGGCCCCTTCGTCGTTGGGTGGTCTCAGTTGCGCGGGACGGACAGCCGCTGCCCTCCGCGGACACACTCCAGCTGCTCGCAGCCCGCGATCAGGGCGGCCAAGGGCCTAACGGTCAAGCGCGTCGAGAGCAAGATCCTCCTGGGTACCCCGCGCGAGGCGCCTCGACAACCTACGGGCCGCACCGGCCGAGGCGGCTTCTTGAGCCGGCCAGCAGAAGGGCCGACCACAGCCTCGCTGTCGGAGGGGCGAATCAGGATGCCCAGCGGAAGCTCCACGGCCCTGAGATCGCCACCCGGACACGAGCAAGGAGCAGGGCGGCACAAGCAACTGCACGGTCAAGGGGACAGGGCATCGGCGAGATACTCCTGCACCGGCTCGAACAGCCCATACGGCACGTACCCCGGGATCCCGTCCGGCGCGACCCAGGCAAGCTCGGCCAGCTCCTCGGTATCAGCGACATGAGCTGTGCCGCCCATGATCCGGCAGGCGGTGTACGACATGAGTCGGCCCGTCTTGGGGTGAACGCGCTCACCGAGCAGTTTGACCGCCTCCACGATCAACCCCGTCTCTTCCTGAGTCTCCCGCACGGCGGCGGCCTCACGCTCCTCGCCGGGCTCGACCTCGCCGGCGGGGAACTGCCAGGAGAGCTGCCCTTCGCTGACCCGGCGGCGGACCATGAGCACCCGGCCTTCGTGAACGACGATGGCGGCGGCGATGCCCGGCCGCTCGTCCGTGCTCTGCTGCGCCACGTCTGCTCCTCCAGGGCGCCCAGGATGGGTGGAAAGATCGTATCGACGCAGATGAACCGAGGCACCGCGCTTCTGGGCACCCGCATGGGGACTGCGCCCGAACGCGCCCCGCGCACCGGAAACCGTGGGCCCCGGCGGCGCCGGTTGGGGTGGGCTGTCCTCTCGAAGGTGGGACGGCCAGGCCCGTTCTTGTAGCTGGCGGATGCAGGGGCCGCAGGCGTACATGGGCGCCTGGGCGCCGACGACGCTGGCGGGGCCGATCCACAGAACGCGCGTCCACCACTGCCCTCAGTAGAGCCAGCAGACCCCGTCCGTGAACATCGCCCCTCCGCCTGTGCGATCAACGGCCCTGGGCCGCAGGAGAGGCGACTTCCTGCTTCTCGGCGTCGGAGAACAGGAGAGTGGGGTCGGCGAGGATGTCGCGGCCCGACTCGCTCTTGTAGATCTCGTCGACGCTGCCGAACCGGGCCTGGGAGTAGTCGAGATCCAGCAGCACGGCGGCCTGCCGCACCGATGCCTCGTCGGGCCCCTCGATCTCCAGGAAGGTGGGCAGGTCGGGCCAGGTGTCGAAGTCGAAGGCGACCTCACCCAGGCGCCATTCCTCGCGGTAGTTCTCCTGGTAGCGCACCTCGGTGAGGCCGACCCGTCGCAGGATGTCGGCCATGGCGTGCAGATCGGTGACCTCGGTCTCGATCTCCTTGGTGCCGTCGATGGTCGTAGCGTCGGTGACCTGCTTCAGCGTGAGCGTCGAGCGGGTGCCCTCATCGCGAAGGCGGATCCAGGCACCGCCGTCCAACGAGTCGTTCTCGAAGATCTTGCGCGTGAGAAGCGTGCGGGGGAAAGCCTGGACGGCGCCGAGGGAGGACAGTTTCGCCTGGAGACCGGCGGTGTCCACGGCAAGGAACTTCGCTTCGTACTCGTGCTTCATGGGGGATCTTCTCTCTCAGAGGTGGGTGGTCAGGGGGACTTTCGCGCTGCCGTCAGCAGGCCCATGCGATGGGTGTGATCGTGCGGCTGTCCGATGTGGGGCCGCTCGGTGAAGGAGCGGGTTTCCTCCAATCTGCTCGATGAGTACGTCTCGTATCTTCCGACGCCGCCGGAGTAGCCCGCACGAACGTCACATAACCGCGCGGCCTTCCCTGGCGGTTTGATGCTGTGGGCGGTGCGCGAGGCCGAGAGTGGGGGACCACGTCGGGCCGCGCTTCCGGCCGCCTGGTCACTGAGAGTATGGGTGGGTGAGTGCTGACGTGTGGGGACGCTGGGTGCCGGAGCGACCCGAGGATGTGGCCGCGGTGTTCGCCGAGGCGGACTTCCCGTGGTGGATCGCCGGTGGCTACGCGATCGAACTCGCGGTCGGCCGCGAGTTGCGTCCACACGGCGATCTCGACGTCCTTGTTCTCCGTCGCGACCAGGCCCTCGTGCATGAACTGCTGGCCGACTGGGACCTGCACGTGGCCGATCCGCCCGGCCAGGGGGAGTTGCGACCGTGGTGTCCTGGCGAGGTCCTTCGGCCGCCGCTCCACGACATCTGGTGCCGCCGTGCGACCACGGCGCCTTGGTCGGTGCAGCTCCTGCTGGACGAGGCCGAGGGCACGCAGTGGGTCTCGCGGCGTGACCCGGCGATCCGGCTCCCGGTCGACTAGCTCGGGCGGATGAGCGAGTCAGGCATCCCGTATCTCGCGCCCGAGGTGCAGCTCTTCTACAAGGCGAAGGCGACCCGGGACAAGGACGAGACCGACTTCGAGGCGGTGCTGCCGCTGCTCGACGCTCCGGCACGCGCCTGGCTGCTGGGCTCGATCAAGATGGCGGCACCCAGCCACCCCTGGATGCGCCGGCTCCTGCCGGTCAGCCGAACGTGAGCAGAGGAACGTCGTAGAGGTCGGGGTTCCGGGGCCGGGTCATGGTGGGCGACGTGAACTCCATGGAGTCTGTCACTCTCCTGGTCACACGTAGCACATGGACAGTCTGCAGCTCGGCGTATTTGCACTCCTCGCCCAGCCCCTCAGCCGTCAGCCGTCAGCCGTCAGGGTGTTGTCGTCGTGCGCGCCCACGCGTAAATCCAGACGTGACAACCCCAGCAGGCTTACTGAGGTGCGGCTTCCCACTGGTTCGGGCTGGCCCGCTTCGCTCCTTGCGCGCGGCCCGAGTGCCGACAACTGCTCTCCCGCCACCCGGCGGCGGGGCGGACGATGCCGGCGAGGGGGCTTCACCGCACCAGCAGCAGTCCGCAGCTGTAGGCCCTGGCGTGGCCGATGCCCTGGGTGAGGGCGGTGACGAGAGTGGTGGGGTCGGTGACCGTGAGGGTGCCCTTGAGTTCGGCTCGGGCGATGCGCAGGCCCTTGTGCGGGGCCGGGCTGGAGATCTGCGGCAGCATGCGCACGGCGAGCTTCTCCAGGTCCGAGTCGGCGCCGATGCGTACGACCCCGTCGGGAGCGGTCGGAGGATCGCCGAGCGGTTGCAGGCGACGGGCGAACCAACGCTTCACGTGCTCGGGGCGGGTGTGCGGGACGCGGGTACCGCGGGTCTTGGGCGGGGAGCCGGGGGGCGGGGGCAGCGTGCGGACCGGGTTGACGGTCGTACGGAAGTCGACGCGGTCGCCGGGCCGGAACGTGCGGTCGAGGGTGAGGGTGTGCGGGGGCTCGGCCAGGGCCGCGCGGGGGATGCCGGTCCAGTCGGCGGGGACGGACGACTGGACGACCAGGTTGAGCCGGGCGCGACGAAGGTCGACGGTCCAGGTGGACAGGACACCCATCTGGGCACGGGGGTCGCGGCTGCCGTCGTCCACCCAGCCCGGGAAGCCGCTCATCACCGTCCGGTGCATGTCCTGGGCGTCGATGAGCGACTTGGCGGCGAACGGGTGCCGGGCGTCCAGGGTCAGCAGGGTCTGGGTGGCCACGAACCTGGCGGGGCCCGGTGCGGGTGCCGGGGTCGGAGGTGGGGCGGTCGGCGTCGTGTTCACAGGATGATGTCCCATCCAGGGGCGTTCGGGGTGATCGTGATGCGGTGGCGGGTTTCCCAGCGGAGGCTGTGGAGGCCGCCGTCCGCGTCGTAGCGGACGGGCTGGTCCGGCAGACCGGCGCCGGGCAGTGGGCGGGGGCTCTCCATCCACGCCCACGGGCGCTCGGCTGAGGCCGCCTGCGGGCCGGTCGCGTCGGGGAGCAGGGCGGACGACTCGAATGCGTTCCGCAGGGTCCCCGGTACGACGCCGAGGGCGAGGTCGCCGGTCGGCGGGCAGGCCTTGCGGCCCAGCCAGAGCAGGCGCTTCGGGTGCTCCAGGGCGTAGGCGATCCGCTCCAGGAGGGTCTGGTCCTCGTGCTCCAGGCCGGCCAGGAACGCGGCGTCGGACAGGTACCACCGTTCGGTGATCATGGCGTGGCGGCGGACCTGCTGGGAGACGAGGGCGCCGGACGCCGGGTCGGCGGTGACGTATTTCGGGGAGCCGTACCAGGCCGCCAGGTCGACGCGGCCGAAGACGTCGGGAGGCTCGGAAGCAGCGGCGGCGGCGGTGGCCTTCGTGGCGCGCTGGTGGTCGGTCAGGAGGTCACGCGGGCGCAGCGGGAAGGTGCCGCCGCCGACGGTGTGGTAGTCGCGGACGCGAATGCCGGGGCGGTCGGCGCGTACGCCGAAGCGGACCTCGGCGAGATCCCCGAGCGGTTCCTCACGATCCAGGCCGAGGGCCGCCGCGCAGAGGCCTATCACCCCCGACTTGGTGGGGCGGCTGTGGGTGTCGCGGTGGGCGAACCGGCCGGCCAGTCCCCAGGACTGGAGGGGACCGGCCAATCGGATGAGCAGGACATGGGGGCCGGTCACGAGGTGAGTTCCTCGGCTCGTGTCACCGTCGCGAGGGATTCCGGAAGCCTCAACTCCGTGAGCAGGGAGTCGATCTCGGGGTCGTAGGTGAGGAGCTTCGCCGCGTGGAGATCGTCGCGGCGGCCGCTGACGAAGACGTGGTGGCGCAGCAGCCTGCCCACGGCGACGGGGCCGGCCGGTCCTTCGGCCACTTCGTCGACCGGCCGTTGGAACGCGGACGCGTAGTTGTACGGACGATCGCCTTCGAAGGCGAGGACGAGCACGGGCAGGGAGCCGGTGGAGGCGGTCGAGTTCTTCTTCGCCGCCGGGAATGCCTCCACGAACGAGTTCACGAACTCCCGTTCGGCGTCGGCCGCGGTCCGCTCGGCCTCTTCCTCCGCCATTCCGGCCACGCGCAGATTGGTCCGGAGCTGGACACGGTCGAGGACGGCGTGCCGGTAGAACGTACCGGAGATGAGTGACTGGTAGCCGGTCATGCCGGCGCCCGCCTCGTCGGCGGCGTCGAGGAAACTGAGGGCGTTGCGTCTACGGTCGAGTTTGGCGTCGTCCGCCGCCGCGTAGAAGTCCTCGATCTGTTCGGACTCGTGCACGGTGAAGGCGTGTCCGGTCTGGACAGCGCCGTCGACGTTCGGGGAGTCGGGGATCTCGGCGAGGAAGCGTCCGTAGAGAGCGATGTCCACCGCGTCGCGGGGGGCCAGGGCGAGCAGTACGGCGTCGCGGATGGCTCTGGGGAGGGGTGGTGGCGGAGCCGCGGGCCCGGTCGCCGCGTTCTCGGCCGGTGCTTCCGGTTCCGTGACGTCGGCCTTCTTCCGGGAAGCGGGGCGGCGCACCTTCTTCGCGGCTTCGGCTCGGGCCAGCGCCTCGACGTACCCGGTGTACCACTCCTCGACCGCGGCCTGGTGGGTGGCGACGTGTTCCGCGATTCTCGCCGCCGTGTCCGCGGGTGCGAAGACGAGTACCTTCGTCAGGTTGGCGACTGTCTTCTTCTGCGGGTCGCCGAACTTGAGGCCGCACCCCTCCATGACGGCACGGACGACGGCCACGGCGCGCTCGCGGTCCCATCCGTGTGCCGATTCCAGTTCGCGGCCGGCCAACAGGGCCCATTCGCGGGTACGGACCCCCATGCTGCGTCCGCGGAGGGCGCCGCGGCCGGCGTTGGCGCGGTCGCGGGCGTGGACCCGTTCGGCGCGCCGACGGGCCTGGCTGGTGATCATGTGTCGTTCCACGCCGCCGAAGACCAGTGTCTTCGGCTGGCCGTTCTCGTCGCGCACGGGGAGGACGGCGGCCAGGGTCTCGATGAGGTGGAGGGAGAGGAACTGGCCCCTGCTTCGGGGTGGTTCGGTCACGAGGTGGAGTCCTTCCGGGCATTCCGTTCGGTCTGAGCGTCGGCTCCCGGCCGGGGGGCCGATGCGTGCATCGCGCCCCGGGCCATCGACGCGGGCATGTGGAACTCGACCGACCAGCGGTACGAGACGCGCTCCCGGCGGTCGTCCCACTTGATCAGGTCCTCGGTCAAATCGGTCCAGGAAGGCGGTGGTTGCTCGCAGGACCGGAGACGGACGATCGCGTGCTGGAGGTGCCGCCAGGGAATGCGGCGGCTGGCGACGACCCTGGCCAGCAGACGCCGGGCGCCTGGGTTGTCGGGCCCACGCCCGGCCCCGTCGCCGATCCGGCGGGCCGCCGCACCCAGGCTGCCTCCGCCGTACGAAGGGACCGAACGGCCTTGGTGGTAGACGGCGAAGAGGAAGGCCACCCGTTCGAACAGGTCGCGGTGCTCGTCGCCTCCGTACCAGCCGGCCCGGATGTGGGCGTTGGTCCCGCCCCTCGCCCGACGCAACTCGGCCAGGGTGCCGTAGTCGCGGTTGCGGAGGAGGGCCGCCAGCCATTCGGTGAGTCCCGCGCTGTCGTGCGGGAACGGAACGCGCACGGTCTCCGCTCCGGTCCGGACCGGGGGTTCAGTCATGGGTGGTCTCCCCTCGGAGTTCGGCGGGCGCCTTCCCGGCGGTGACGAGATTCTCGAAGAGCCGTACGGCGCGGGCCCGCGCGAGGTTGTTGCGGTCGCTGAGAGGCAACCCGTCCAGGCGCTGCAGGAGTTGAGCGCGGGCGGTCTCCAGGAGGACGGCCGCGTAGGCGAGACAGGGCTCGGAGACCGGGTCATCGTCCTCCGGTCCTCTGTCGATCACGTCGTCCAGCATTTCGTGGAAGGGGTCTTCGGCAGCGGGCCAGAACATATGGCGGGCGTCGAGCCGTGCCACCTGGCCCGCCTCGTCCGCCGCCCGCATGGCGGGGAAGGCCGTCTCGGCCGCCACGAGCGCCGCCTTCTTGAGCGACCACGCCAGGTACTCGGCCAGCACGGACCCCCGGTAGGAGGCGGTGTGGAGGTGCCTTTCCATGTGCGGCGCGTAGGGGTAGGAACCTTGCGTCCAGATGACCGGGAGAGTCTTGTTCGCGAGGAGCCCCACGGCCCACAGCTGATACGGCGCCCCAACGCCCCCGCGGGGCCGGAGGGACCGGAGCCGGGCGTACAGCCCTGTGCGGTCGTCGCGGACGGAGCTGTAGAGAGCGTGGGCCTGTTGCCAGAGCGCCCTGGTCGGCGACGGCCACAGCGGCTTGCGTACCCCGCTCGTGGTGGTGCCGAAGACGGCGTCCTGGAGGTGGGTCTCCGGGTCGAGGGCGAGGACTTCACCCGCGCCGATCAGTACCCGGTCGACCACGGTCTGGCCGTGCGGTCCGGCCGCGGGACGCAGGAGGATCGAACGTCCCAGTGTGCTGTGCAGGTCCGCCGGGCCGTGGGGGGCGCGGGGCGCGGCCTCACCCCTGAACTCGCGCCGCCGGAATCCGTCCGGCGCGGTCCAGGAGGTGTTGAGCGAGCCTGTCGGGCCGTGGGGCGGATAGAGATTGAGGCGCACGGTCTCGCCGAGCGTCCGCCCCAGGGCCACGACCCGGATACGACCCGTGAGCCTCCCGGCGGCGAGGTTGGTCACCTTGGCGCCGAGCCGCTTCCCCGACATCCGGGCCCGCCCGTAGGGGCCGTAGGCGTGCTGGGTCAGTACGGCGCGGAAGGCTTCGGCGGCGGGGAGTGGGGTGCGTCGTTCGAGGTGGTGGTGGTCGAAGTGCTGGTTGTAGTCCCCGGCGTGCTCGATGACCAACTGGGCTGTTCCGGTGCCACTCTCCGCGAAGTCCTCGGCCAGCTCGCTGCTCTGGGCGAGGGGGGCACTGGGGTGGAACAGGTTCCAGGAGTCGTCGGGGCTGCCGTCCAGCCAGTCGGCGGCGGACGAGAGATCCCGCCCGGTGTCGATCCACTCCCGCCACTCCTCGTCGGAGGCCGGGCAGACGCCGGCGGCGAAGCAGATCGCCAGCAGGTACTCGATCACGGCCACGCCCTCTCCGGGGGACGTGCAGTCGACCGCGGACAGTTCGTCTGCCTGCCGGAGAAGGGCACAGAGGGAGTGATGAGCGGAGTGGCCGTCGACGGTGACGGTGGGAATGCAGGGGGAGTGGCGGGGGTCCCACGCGAAGGGAGGGTGTGCGGGGGCTAAAGCGTCAGGGGGGAGGGGGTCGTCAGGCACTCTTCTCCGCCACGGTTCTCGGGTACGTGAACAGGGACGCCGGAGCAGGACATCGATCCCTCAAGGTGAACACCTCCGCGTACGGGGAGAGCGGGGGCACTCCACGAACGCCCCGGCCCAAGTCGCCGGGACTCTCCCGCAGGCGAGACACGACGCCCGCACGAACCTGCCCATGTCCACCTTCCAAGTCGACGCCTCATGCCCTGCCCGACGGAGCATCGGCGTCGACACGGTCGACGGGACGGCCCGCGTGACGATCAGTCAACCGTTCAGCCTCGATGGGCCGCAGCGGTTCGGGCAAACCGCCTCCGGACCAGATCTGATCGGGTAGTGCAGCCCGAGAGGGGTGTTGGATCGACCGCTGGTACCCCGTTCCCTCTCGACGAGATCCGGTCGGCGCCGCCGGCTGCGCACTCCCCCTCACCGCGTTCGCCGCCGTAGCAGGATGCCGAGGGTCGCGCGGGCGTCCCTGCGGCGTTCCGGGCTGGGCGCGAGGACGGAGACGAGAGCGACGAAGACCAGGCCGCAGGCGTAGAGCAGGGCGGCGCAGCCGGTCAGCAGGGCGCTGTTGAAAAGCAGGTCAGGGATCTGGGACACGTGCCATCCTTCGCTGAGGGCCGATCGTCGGCTGCTGCGGTGAGGGGCTCAGCATCCGGGAGACGGCCGCTGTGCGGCGAGTGGCGGCGAGCCCAAATTGGCGATTTCCGCAGGTCCAGGGGCTGATACAGAACGGTTCGGCCCTCGGGCGACGGACTGGGGGTGCACGCGAGGTGGCCGAGACGAAGAGGCCCGCACGAGCGGATCTGGGCAAGATGCTGAGCTGCTTGCTCACCCACTCAGGGCTCGAGCTCAGGGCGGCGTCACGGGCGAGCGGAGTGCGTCTCGGCACCCTGCGGAGCTGGCGGGAGGGGAAATCGGCGCCCGAGGCTGGCCGCGAGCACGACTTCTGGCTCGTCGTACGGGTGCTGCAACAGACAGCGGACAGTCCGGGTCCCACGAATGCCCAATGGAAGCAGGCCCTGGATGCCGCACAGCAGGAGAGTGCGGTCGGCCAGGCCCGCCGGGCGGATCTCGGCGTGCACCGGCCGGCTCAGGATGTGCCCGTGACGCCTCCGCGGGACCGCGCCAGCGAGCGGGCGGTCATGGACGCCTTCGTGCGGAACTCCGGTGCCGGAGCGCCTGCGTATCTGTGCTGGTACGCGGACTCCCCCGTGGGCAAGACCTCGCTGCTGGCGGACTACGTGCTGCGGCACCGGCCGGCTGCCGTCGACGTCCTGCACTACTTCGTGTCCCCGGCCCACCACACCGACACCCTGGCCGCGTTCGAGGAGGAGATGGTCCGTCGGATCGGCACGTTCCTCGGGGAGCGCTTGAAGCACGCCCCTCGCGAGGCTGCGGACTGGGACCGGCTCTTCGGCAGGGCCGCCGCACGGAGCAGGCGGAGCAAGCGGTCCCTCCTCCTCGTGGTCGACGCGGTGGACGACGACAGGGCGTGGTCCGGCCGCGCCGCCGACAGCATCGCCGGGATGCTCCCGGCGTCCCCGCCCCGGGGGATGCGCGTGGTCGTATCGCTGCGGAGCGGACTGCGCCCGCCGGACGACCTGCCGCCCGGCCATCCGCTGCGCGACATCACGTGCCGGTACCCCCTCGGTCCCGTCGCGGGGGCTGTTCACGTCCGGCAACCGCGCCCCGAGCCGGCCGATGTGGGGATGCGGGTGGCTGGGCTGCTGGCGGTCTCAGGTGGTGGTCTGCGTACGGCTGAACTGGCGGAGCTGGCGGAGGTGCCCGCCGACCGGCTGGACCGGCTGATCCAGGGGCCGGCCGGGCGTTCCCTGGTACTGGACGACCCCGTCGCCGGGACGTACCGGCTGGCCGACCGCCGGCTCGAACGGGTCGTGGAGGAGCGGCTCGGGGACACCGGCGCCGCGGAGTGCCGCCGCACGCTGCGTGCCTGGTCGGGGAGTTGGCGAGACGCGGGTTGGCCGGAGGGGACACCGTCGTTCCTGTTGGCGATGCCGCGGGAACCGTTCTCCGACTACACGGAACATGCGGCGTACGTCCTCGATCCGGCCCGGCTGCACAGGCTTTCCGTGACGGCCGGAGCGGGGGCCGTCATGGACCAACTCACGGCGTTCGAAGAGTCGTTAGGTGACACTCCTGCCGCTCTCTCGGTGCTGGTGCCCTTGGCGTCGGCGCGGGACCTGGTGCGGCGCGCCTCCCGTGAGGTTCCCGACGGGGCGCCCGCGCTCATGGCCCGCCTGGGAGACACCGAGCGAGCTCGCGGGCTGGCCCTTTCCGCCCCCGTGCCCACCGCCCGTGCAGTCCATCTGGCTGAACTGGCCGTCGAGTTGGCCCACGCGCGACAGCCGAGCGTGGATGCCGTGGTCCGGGAAGCGGTCACCTGCTTCTCCGCGAACCGTGCCGATCACGACTCCCCCGCGGCCCACCCGCAGTCCAGCGTCTTCACCAGGCTCTTGTCCGCCGCACGCGAGATCGGCAGAATCACCGGCCCCGGCACCGCACGGCCGCTGCTCCTGGCCGTGATCCGCGACCCCGGTGCGGGGACCTCCGAACTCGGCGCAACGATCGGACCGCTGGACCTGTCCCGTGACCTCGACCTCCTGTCCGTACTGGTCGACCGGGCGGAAATGCTGAGCGCCGGAGACACGCACGCACGGGCGGCCGCGGTGGACCTCTGGGGCGCACTGGCACGCGCGACGCCCGTACTCAGTTCCTTCGCGGGCGACCGCATCCAGGACATCTACACCGAACTGGACCCGGACGAGGGGCTGGGGGCGGTGGACGTCCTGGCGGCGGCGGCTTCGGCGCTCGCACTGTTTCCCGCCGCGAGGCCGAAGCAGGCAGCCGCCCCGGCACGGGAGGCCCTGGCCCAGGCAGCCCTCGCCGTCGGGCCTCGCTCGCCCACGGAGACCGGGCCGCTGCCGGAGGAGGATCAGATTCACCATGCGCTGAAGGGAATCCTGGCCCACCTCGCGCAAGCTCTGAGGGACACCAAGGCGACAAGAGCGGACCTTCGCGACTTCGGACGGCAACTGGACTCCCTGCGGACGTCCCTGCGGGTCGGCGCCTTCGGGGATCTCACGACGGAACGCGCCCGCTGGATTCTCGACGAGGCCGACAAGCACCTGGCCGAGAAGGAACGAGAGGCCGCGGCAGAAGAAGCGGAGCAGGACGAGAAGCGGCACGCGATGGCACTGGCGAAGCGGCGGGAGAGGGAGAGCGGGAACAACCAGTACCGGAGGAATCAGGCCGAGCGGAAGGCAGGAGAACGAAGCGGGCAGGTGCCTGCCGCAAAGGCCTCCCCCAAACCGCGCAGTCAGCGGCCTCCAGCCCCTCGGCGTACTCCCGCTCGTCGCAGGACGTGGGGTCTTCCCGCCCTGGCCGGTGATGCGCAGACCGCCGCGCCGCATCTCCTCCTGCTCCAGGAGGTGGACGAGCGTCTCAGCACGGAGAACTCTCCGAGCAGCCGGGCGGAGAGCCGGGTACTGCTGGACGCGGCGCTGCGGGAGGCGCCCCGCCAGCAGGCCCGGGGCGGTGCCGACGGCCCCCTCGCCCCGGAACTCTGGTCCGCGGATCTCTGCCAGGCCCTTGGTACGGTCGGCGGATTCGACGCCGCCGACGCACTGGTGGCTGCATTGTCCGAACCGGCCGAACAGGCAAGGCACTTGGCAGCCCTCGCCCTCGGCTGCGCCCTCGGCGGGCACGGCAGCGCGGCGGCCGCATACGCCACCGCGGCGCGGGAAGGGCTACCGGACGACGCCGGTCCCGTCCTGGCCGCCGAGGTGAACCAAGCCCTTGCGTATGCCCGAGCCGAAAGCACGGCCGCCGCTCCGCTCACCGGTGGTACCGGCGCGCAGAGGCGCCAGGCGGAGGCTGCCATGGCCGTCGGGCTCGCCCGGCACCGTCCCGAGGAGGCAGTACGTCTCGCCGAGGGCCTCGCCGCGAAAGTGGCCCGCCGGATCGCGGAACCGAACCGGACCGGCCCCTTCCGATCTCTCCCTGAGCTGGCGGCTCTGCTCCTCGCCACACCGGACGCGCAACAGCCCGGCCCGCGCCTGCGGGAAGCCCTGCACCAAGCCGTGCGGGAGGTGGCCGGCTCGTCCGCTCCGCGGCATGCGCCGACGATGACCGTCCTGACCCTGCTCGGACGGCTCGGATGCCTCTCCGACGAGAGCGCCGAGAGCGCCGAGGCGGCCGTCGACCGATGGCGCCGTTCACTCCGGCCGGGTCCGGATTCCGGAGCGGAGGTGGCGCTGCTCGCCGCCGTGGAGGGGGACATCGGCCTGGCGTGGCGACACGCCGAGTCCCTTCGCACCCCGGCGGAACGGTCACTCGCTCTCGGTGCCGTAGCGGCTCACCTGGCAGGGGTCGAGACCGCGCAGGCCATCGATCCGCGCGCGGCCGACCGCACCGTCAGGATCTGCCTCGCGCTGGCCCGGGCCGCGGCCACCGGGGACGGCCCGTCGAGAAAGGGTCAGGCTCGGCACACGGTGAGGCGACTGCTGCGGACGGGCGCCTGGAGTCGCGCCCTCCCCGCGCTTCCCGGCGCCGCCCCGCAAGCGCTGCCGCACCTGGCCAGGATCGCGTTGTACGCACGGCGCCAGGGGACGCTTGAGCCGGATACCGCAAGCAACGGCCCGCCGAGCTGAGCAGGACCCCTGAGAATCGGCGGACGCCCCCGCCGATCGGGACAGGGCCGGGCCGGGGTGGCCGTCACGCCGGTGTGGCGAGTGGGGCGTGGTCCAGTACGTGGGGCCTGTATTCGACTAGTTGGATGCGGTGGTCGAAGGTGCGGTGGTCGGTCATTTCCAGGGAGACGTCGGGGTAGCCGTCGTAGATGCGTTCCTCGCCCGTGGCTCCGGTGATCACCGGGAACATCACGACGCGGAAGCGGTCGACCAGGCCCGCCCGGAGGAGGGAGCGGGCGAGGCTGAGGCTGCCGATGGTGGTGAGGAGGCCCGAGCCGGTCGCCTTCATGGCGCGGACCGTCTCGACGGCGTCCTCGCGGACGAGGGTGCAGTTGGCCCAGGTCAGCGGGTCGGGGAGGGTGGTGGAGAACACCACCTTGGCGGCCCGCGTGAGGCCGTCGACGGACGCCTCCTCCTCGGGCCTGAACTCGTCCTGGCCCGACGGGACCTCGCCTGCGGCGAAGCCCGACATCAGGCGGTAGGTGTTCGCCCCCATCAGGTGGGTCGCCTCGGGCTGCTCGCCCAGCCACGCGAGGTACTCCGGGCCCTCCAGACCCCAGAAGCCGGGCCAGCCCTCTCCCGACGCGTAGCCGTCGAGGGAGGTGATGAAGTCGACCAGAAGCTCTGACATGGCACTGCCCTTTCCTCGGGTGTCGCGTCATGAGCTTGGACCGGTCGGGAGCCCTGAAGTCATCGGTCGCCCTGGGGGGCGGGTCAGACCAGCCGCTGTTCCTTCGCCAGGGCGACCGCTCCCGAGCGGGTGTCGACGCCCAGCTTGTCGTAGATGCGGCGGAGGTGGGTCTTCACGGTGGTTTCGCTGATGTAGAGGGCTCGGGCGATGTCTCTGTTGGCGAGGCCCCGGGTGAGCTGGGTCAGGATGTCGTGTTCGCGGGGGGTGAGGGTGGGGCGGGGGGTGCGGAGGTGGGTGAGGACGCGGGCGGCCAGCGGGGGTGAGAGGGAGGGGCGGCCCGCCGCGGCGGCGTGGATCGCGGTGAAGAGGTCCTCGGGGCGTTCGGCCTTGAGGAGGTAGCCGGTGGCGCCCGCCTCGACCGCGCGGGTCACGTCGGCGTCCGTGTCGTAGGTGGTGAGGACCAGGACGTACGGGGCGGGGGTGAGGGCGCGCAGGCGGCGGGTGGTCTCGACGCCGTCGCTGCCGTCGCCGAGCTGGAGGTCCATCAGGGCGACGTCCGGGGCGAGTCGGCGGGCCAGGGCGAGGGCCTCCTCACCACTGCCCGCCTCCGCGACCACCTCGATGCCGGGCGCGCTGCCCAGCAGGGCCAGCAGGCCCGCCCGGACGACCGCGTGGTCGTCGCAGACCAGCACCCGGACCGGTGTCGGAGGGGAGGGAGAGGGGGAAGGGGAAGGGGAAGGGTCGGGGGTCATCGGGGCTCCAAGGGGATCGACGCCGACAGGACCGTGCCCTCGCCGGGGGTGGACTCGATGGTGAGGGTGCCGCCCAGTTGGCGGAGGCGGGCGCGGGCCGCGGGGAGGCCGTGACCGCGGGCGGCGGAGTCATCGGTGCCGAGGGTGCCGACGGTGTGGCGTACGGCTCCGTCCTGGGTGCGTCCGTCGGGTGCAGGGTTCTCGTTGGTGTGTCCCCCGTGGGCGGGGAAGCCGCGGCCGTTGTCGGTGATGTCCAGGACCACCTGGTCGTCCAGGCAGGTCAGGGTGAGGGTGGCCGTGGTGGCGGCGGCGTGTTCGCGGACGTTGGCGAGCGCGCCCTGGGCGATCCGCAGGAGCGCCGACTCGACCGCCGCGGGGAGCGGGGTCGGGGTGCCGTCCGTGCGGACCTCGACCGTCAGGGCCGGGGTCGTCTCGCGGGCTGCCAGGGCGTCGAGGGCGCGGGCCAGGCCGCCGCCCTCGGCCAGGTCGGCCGGTGTCAGGTCGTGCACGAAGCGGCGCGCCTCGGCGAGGCTGCGCTCGGCGGTCGCCGCCGCCGTGCGGACGTGGTCGCGGGCCGTGTCCGGGGCGGTGTCCCAGAGCCGGTCGGCCGCCTGGAGCAGCATCCGCTGGCTGGACAGGCCCTGGGCGAGGGTGTCGTGGATCTCGCGGGCCAGGCGTTCGCGTTCGGCGAGGGTGCCCTCGCGGCGTTCCGTGGCCGCCAGTTCGCGGCGGGTGCGGACGAGGTCGTCGATCAGGACGGCGCGGCGGGCCGTCTGGCGCTGGGTCACGACGTAGACGGTGGTGGCGACGGCGGCCACGGCCGGGGGTGCGAGCAGGACGTTCGGGTCGGGCCAGCCCGCCAGGCGCAGTTGGGCGGCGACCGCCAGCGCGGTGAGGACGACGACCAAGGGGATCGCGGTGCGCGGCGGGAAGCTGCGCAGGCCCGCGTAGAAGAGGGGGACCGCGCACCAGGCGTAGCTCGGGGCGAGCAGGACGAGGACGGCCCACGCGGCGACCGTCGGGCCCAGCCAGGCAAGCCGGGCCAGCCGGGCCAGCCGCGTGAGGTGGGTGAGGCGGACGCCGGGGGCGGGTGCGCGCCGCAGTCCGGTCGTCCGCTGGGAGGGCGGGCCCGGCGGTGTCGGGTGTGTGCGGTGCGTGCGGTGCGTGCTGGTGGCGGGCCGGGGGCGGAGCCTCGTACGGGGGCGCGTGGCCGGCGGGGCGGTGCCGACGCGGCCCAGGGCGGGGCCGAGGACGTAGAGGAGCGCGAGCAGGGCGGTGAGGGCGACGACCCACGGGGTGCGGGGTTCCGCGGCGTGCCGGGCGAGGTAGCGGGCGAGGGACGCGGCCAGCAGGACGGCGAACGCGGCGTGCATGACGAGGGTGAGGACGCGGGTGTCGTCCTCGTCGGTGCGGGGACCGGGGTGGTGGTCGGACATGGCGCGTCGCCTCCCTTCGCCGACACGGACGCCGCCCGGAAGGAGAGGAGTGGAGGTGTGGGCGCGCCTCTCTGCATTGTTGCCCGGTCGGGGGCGGGCGGGGTCGTCCGTTCGGACGACCCGGAGGGCGTCCGGTCCGTCGATCCGGAGGAGGCGGGCGCGGGGTCAGGATCGATGGCGGGAGCCGCTCCGGTGGCTCCCGGACCAGCCGACCAGCACCCGCACCGACCCGTTCGAGCCTCCTGAAAGGCCCACCGCCATGCGTTCCAGCCGTACCCGCGCCGCCGCCACCCGCCCCCAGGGCCGTCGCCCCCTCGCCCCCCGCACCCGGCTCCTCACCGGTGGCGCCCTGCTCGCCGTCCTCACCGCCGGGGGCCTCGGGACCGCCTACGCCTACGCCGACGCACCCGCCGCCGCACCGGCGAAGGCCGCCTCCGCGTCCGCGCCCGGCAAGGGCGAGCTGACCCGGACCACGCACCTCACGCTCGCCGCCGCCACCGAGGCCGCGCAGGCCGCCGTGGCCGCCGCCGAGAAGGAGAACCAGCACGTGTCCGTGGCCGTCGTCGACCGGAACGGCACCACCCTGGTCGCCCTGCGCGGCGACGGCGCCGGACCGCAGTCCCCCGAGTCCGCCGCGCGCAAGGCCTTCACCGCCGTCTCCTGGAACGCGCCCACCTCCGAATTGGTGAAGCGGCTCGCGCAGACGCCGAACCTGAAGGACATCCCCGGCACGCTCTTCCTCGGCGGCGGCGCCCCCGTCGCCGCCCAGGGCGGCCCGGTCGCGGGGATCGGCGTCGCGGGCGCGCCCTCCGGCGACCTCGACGAGAAGTACGCGCGGGCCGGGGTCGCGACGCTCGGCCACTGAGTCCCCGCTCAGCGCGTGATGCGTACCGGCCGCTTCACCGTCACCTGGTCGATGTCCGAGACGCGGACCGTCACGGCCATCTCCCAGGTGCCGGGGATGGGCAGGTTGACGGCGTCGGCGGCCCAGTAGCCGCCCTGGTCGGTGACCTTGGCGGTCAGCGGGCCGATGTCCTTGCTGGGGAGGCTGAAGGAGACCCGCAGCTCGGGGATGCTGGCGAAGCCGCCGTCGATTCCGTAGACCACGGCCTGGAGGCTGTTCACGCCGACCCGGCCCGGGTCCAGGGTGACCTGGACGTTGCCGCGGGCGCCGGGGGTCTCCGGGCTGCTCAGGTCGAAGGGGACGTACGTCACCGACGCCACCGGCAGGCCGATCGCCTGGCTGGAGGCGGGGGTGGTCGCCGCCTCGGCCTCCGCGCGGCCCGGCAGGGTGCCGGTGAGGACCGTGGTCAGGCCCAGGACGAGGACGGAGACCGCCACCTCGGCCACGACCGAGCGGCGCAGCGCCTTGCGGTGCGCGTCCTCGGCAGGCGTACGGGGCTCTTCGACGCGGGGTTCCCCGGTACGGGCTTCCTCGGCACGGGCTTCCCCGGTTCGCGGTTCCCCGGCGCGAAGTTCCTCCGTACGGGGCTTCCCGATACCGGGTTCCTCCGTACGGCGTTCCCGCGCGCCCTCCGCAAGCGCGCTCACCGTGTCCTCGGTGCGCGCGCCGACCGCGGCGGTCACCCCCGCGCTCACCTTCACCGGCGCCTCCACCTCCGCGTCCGCCTCCGTCTCCGCGTCCACGACCGCCTCCGTCTCCGTCCGCGTCTCCGTCTTCTCCTTCACCGGCGCCTCCGCCCCCTCGTTCTTCTCGCCCTGCTCCTCTTCCTCCGCGCGTGCCAGGCGGAGGACCGCGCCCCGGCTGAGGGCGCCCGCCAGCGGCAGCAGGCTGACCAGGGCGAGCTTGGCCAGCAGGACGCGGCCGTACTCCGTGTCGGTGAGGGCGCCGAGGGTGCCGAGGCCGCGCCAGGACTGGTAGAGGCCGGTCAGGGCGAGGACGACGACGCAGACGGTGGCGAGCCGGGAGAAGCGGACCGCGACCGCGGCCGGCACGACCGTGCGGCGCAGCAGGACCAGGAGCGCGGTGAGGCCGCCGATCCAGGCGGCGGTGGCCAGGATGTGCAGCACCGAGGAGACCATGGCGGCCGGGACCTGGATACCGGCCGAGGCGTGTTCGGCGCCCGCCCAGGTCAGGGCGAGGGCCACCGCGAGGACGGTGCCGGTCACCAGCTCCGGGCGGGAGACGCCCGTCCGTCCGGGCCGGGTGCGTTGCCGGAGCAGCAGGAGGGCGCCCGCCACCAGGACCAGGAGCAGCCGGGCCAGTAGGGCGATGCCGGGGCGGCCGGAGAGGGTGCGGGCCAGGCCGTCGGGGTCGAGGGCCTGGGCGGGGCCCGCGCCGGACTCGTAGGGCGCGCGGAGCAGGAGCAGCGCGACCGTGGAGACGGCGAGGGCCGTCCAGCCGGTGAGCAGCGGGCCGCGGAGGGGACGCAGCCGGGGCGGGCGGCACAGGGCGACGAAGGCGGCCGTGCCGACGAGCAGGGTCACGCCGCCGTAGGCGAGGTAGCGGGCGAGCTTGTGCAGGCCCTCGGTGGCCGGGTCCTCGACGTCGCCGGTCGGGACGGTGGCGAGGGTCGCGGAGGGCTTGCCGACCGAGAAGGTGTAGGCGCCCGCGATGGGGTGGCCGTCCTCGGAGACGACCCGCCAGGCCACGGTGTACGTACCCGTGCCGAGGCCGGTCGGGAGGGTGACGCGGGCGGTGTCCGAGCGGCCGGCCGCGTGGCCCTCGTCCCGCGTCTCCACCCGGTTGTTGCGCGGGTCGAAGACGCGGAAGGTGTCGTCGAGCAGGCCGACGGACTCGGTGAAGGTGAGCGTGATGCTCGTCGGCGCGGTCTTGACGACCGAGCCGTCGGCCGGGTCGGCACGGACCAGGGCGGCGTGCGCGGAGGCCTGGCCCGCGCCGCCGAGCAGGACCAGCAGGAGCACGGTGCCGAGGAGCGTCAGCGCGCGGAGCGGGGCGCGCACGGCGCGGGCGGCCGCCGGACGGCGCGGGCTCATCCTCAGGGGTTGTGGCGTACGTGGCGCCCGGCTCGCGGGGTCGGCCCCCGCCGACCGTGCCGACCGGTCCACGGGGTCGGCCCCCGCTGCCCGTCCCGCCGCGCCCGGCCGCCCTCCGGCCTGCCGCCGTCCGCCCCCGTGCCGGTCGCCCTCGCGCCCTTCGCCCACGTCGTCACCGCTCCGTACCGCTTCCGTGCGGCCGCACCGGTGCGGTGCCGCCGCCTGGCCTCCGAGTCACGCGCGCACGGTCTCAGGTGCCCGGGTGCTCGGGGAAGGGTACGGACGCGACGGCCGTCCGTCTCACCGGGGTCCCCCGGAGCGCCCCTCGGGGGAGGCGCGGGTTCACCAGGGGGTGCGGGCCGACACCCCGCCGTCGACGACGAGGTCGTGGCCGGTGATCCAGGAGGCGAGCGGCGAGGCGAGGAAGACGCAGGCGTCGCCGACGTCCTCGGGGCGGCCGAGCCGGTCCACCGCGACCGCGTCCCGCCAGCGCCGTACGCCCTCGGGCCAGTCCTCGGCGAGGCCGTCCCGCTCGATCAGGCCGGGCGAGACGGTGTTGACGCGGATGCCGTACGGGCCGTACTCGCGGGCCGCCGCGCGGGCGTGGACGACGACCGCGGCCTTGGCGGCGGCGTAGTGGGCGTGGCCCTCGGCGGGCAGGGCCGCCTCCACCGACGCGATGTGGGTGACCGTGCCGCCGCCCCGCTCGCGCATGGCCTCGGCGGCGGCCTGGGTGGTGGCGAAGACGCTGGTCAGGTTGGTGTCGACGACCCGGCGCCACTCGGCGGCCGTCATCGACGGCAGGTCCTGGACCGGCTGGACACCGGCGTTGTTGACCAGGTCCGTCAGCCGCCCGCCCGCCACGTCCCCGGCCCACGCGGCCGCCTCCGCGACCAGCCGCCGCGCGTCGGCCTCGGCGGTCAGGTCGGCGCGCAGGACGACGGCCCGGCCGCCCGCGGCCCCGATCTCCTCGGCGAGCGCGCGAGCCGCCGCCACACCGGTCCGGCAGTGCAGGGCGAGAGCCGCGCCCTCCTCGGCGAAGCGCCGGGCGATGCCGCGGCCGACGGTGCCGGACGCGCCCGTGATCAGGGCCGTACGGCCCGTCAGCAAGGTCATGGGCGGCACAGTTCCGCGATACGGGCCGCCCGGTCGGGGTGGCGCGCCGTCAGGTCGGCGGCGTCGCCGTGCTCGTAGCCCTCGTAGGTGAACGCGGGGGCCATGGTGCAGCCGAAGAGGGTCCAGGCGCCGCCCGCCCGGACCCGGCCGCCCATCCAGGTGCGGGCGGGCACGACGAGCTGCGGCTGCTGTCCGGCGAGGACGTCGGGGCCGAGCACGGGGGTGCGGGAGGTGCCGTCGGGGGCGAGGAGCAGCATCTCCAGCGGGTCGCCGCCGTAGAAGTGCCAGATCTCGTCGCCCGGCAGGCGGTGCAGGGCGGAGAAGCCGTCGGCGGTGAGCAGGGCGACGATCGCGGAACCGGCCGGTGTTCCGTCCGGCCCTTCGGGGCCCGACCAGGTACGGCGGAACAGGCCGCCCTCGCGGGGGATGGGCTCCAGCCCGTAGTGGGCGACGAGGTCCTCGGGGGTCACGCGGGGAACAGTACCTTCCGGCGGAGGAAGGCGAGTTGAGCCGTCTTCTCCGGCAGGTGGACGCGCGTCGTCGCCTGGCTCGACCGGGTGGCGGTCGCCGACGCGGTCGGCCGCCGGGTCGTAGGTCTCTCGGTCGTCGCCGTCGGCTCAGGCATCGGGGTGTTCGCTCTCCCGGGTCAGGTGCGCCCAGTCGGTGACGACCGGGGCCGGCTCGCCCCGCAGCCAGAGGGGGAGCTGGTCGTGGTGGTGGGGGTGGTCGGGGTCGCCGTGCGCGCCGAGGGGCACGATCCAGCGGCTGTCCTCGCGGCGGGCGAGGTCCCAGACGAAGCGGGCGACCGGGCCGCGCGCGGCGAGGTCGGTCCTGCCGGGGACGGAGGAGGTGCCGAGCACGCAGTCGTGGTCGCCGGAGAGGGGCGGGGCGAGGGGGTCCGTGACGGTGCCCGTGTCGGAGCCGGGCTCCGGGGGGAGGGCTCGCCAGAGGGCCAGGCGGTGGGTGTCGCCCCAGCGCGGGGCGGGCGTTCCGGCGGTGGCGGCGGCGACCTCCTCGGCGGCCTGCCGGACCAGTTCGGGCCGGTCGACGCCGTACAGCCGGTCGGCGCGCAGCAGGTGGTCGAGGGCGTACCCGACGCGGGGGACCAGGGCGAGCCAGGGCTGGAAGACCTCGGGGTAGGCGGGCGGGCTGGTCAGGGCGGCGAAGGCCGGGTGGGCGGCCAGGCGGCGTACGACGGCACCGCGCAGCGCCGCGAACAGGGCGGCCCCCTCGCTCCCGGCGTCCATCCGGCGGTCCCACGCCAGGAGCCGATCACGCAGGGCACGGGCGGCGGGGGTGAGGGGGGTGGAGAGGGAGGAGGTGGTGGCGGAGGTGGGGGTGGGCGTGGCGGAGCCACCGGGTGCTGCCAGTGCTGTCGGGCCTGCAAGTGCTGCCGGGCCTGCCGGGCCCACGGGGCTCGTGGGCTCTGCCGGTCCGGTGGGGCCGTCGAGGGAGGCCAGCAGGTACAGGAGGGAGTCGGCGGAGGCGAGGTGGGTGTCCGTGTGGACGGCGGCCATGTCGTCGGCGGCCCAGGCGCGCCGCGCGGCGAGCAGGTCGCGGATGCGGTGGGCGCGGTGCGGGGCGGCGAACTCGACGCCCAGCGGGGTGGCGGGGCCGCGCTGGTCGGCCATGACGGCGACGCCGTCGGTCACTCCGGCGCGCGGTGTCGTGTGCCAGCCGGTCCACTCGTGGCCGGGCTCCCAGGCCGCCACCAGGCGGGTGCGGTTGGCGGCGGAGCGGAACGGGACCCGGCCCGCGACCCGGTGCAGCAGGCCGCCCTCGGTGTCGGCGGCCAGGACCACGTTGACCGGCTCGGCCCAGGCGTCGAAGGCGGCGTCGACGTCGGCGGCGCGGCGGGCCCGCAGCAGCGGCAGCAGGGCGCCGAAGCCGAGGTCGGCGGTGACACGGGGCGGGTAGCGGAGGCTGACGGCGAGGGGGGTGCCGTCGTCCAGGCCCTCCGGGCCGCCCGCGACGACCGGGCCGCGGGCGGTCTCCAGCACCTCGGTCTCGACGGGCTCCTCCCCCGCGACCTCGACGCGTTCGGTGTGCCGGGTGACGCGCCGCCAGGTGCCGTCCGGGCCGAGGGCCTCGACGCCCGCCCCGGTGCGGCGCAGGCGCTCGCGGTAGAGGTCCTGGTGGTCGGCCATGGCATTGGTGACGGCCCAGGCGACCGTGCCGGTGTGGCCGGAGTGGGCGATGCCGGGCACCCCGGGCACGGCGAGGCCGACGACGTCGAACTCGTCGCAGGCCAGCCGGATCTGCTGGTGGACGCCGGGGTCCTCGACGAAGCGGTGCGGGTCACCGGCGAGGACGGCCCGCCCGGTGACGGTGCGCGCGCCGGAGAGCAGCCAGCCGTTGCTGCCGGAGGTGCCGGGGCCGTCGGTGGCGAACAGGCCGACGGCGTCCTCGCCGAGGTGGCGGACGGCCTCCTCGCGCCAGAGCTTGGCGGGGAACCCGGCGCACAGGATGTGCGTGGCGAGCCACACGCCGAACGGGGTCCACGGCTCCCAGCGGCCGGGGGCGAGACCGGTCCGCGCGAAGCCGGGCGCGGGGCGCGGGGCGGCGGCCACGGCGGCCAAGCCCTCGTTGACGCCGTCGACGTAGGCCCTGGTCCACGCCGCGGACTCCGGGTCGTTCTCCTCCAGGGCGGCCCAGCAGCGGCGGGCGGTGTCGTCGAGGCGGGCACGGCGGGCGAACAGGTCCCAGGGGAGCGCCTCGGGGCCGAGGAAGGCGGCGGAGGTGCCGCGGGCGCGGTGCCGTCCGACCTCCAGCTGCCAGGCCCGGTCGCGGGCGGTGACCAGGCCCTGGAGCCGGGCGAGACCGAGGACGTCACGGGCCCGCAGGTGGGGGATGCCCCACGCGTCCCGGTAGACACCGGGGGCCACCGGGCCGTCGGGGGTGCGCGGGCCGTCCTGAGCGCGCGGACCGTCGGAGGTGCGTGGACCGGCCTGGGCGCGTGGACCGTCGTGGGTGCGTGGACCGGCCGACGGGCCCGCCGCGGGGTCCGTCTCCGGGGCTGGTCTCCTGGTCTCGCTCGTCACCCCTGCACCCCTCACCGGGCTCGGCTGTCCGGCACGGTCGGTCCGCACCGTTATTAGGTTAGGCTCACCTAATTAGTTGCTGGGTTTCGGAATCGTACGCGAGAGGTGAGGGGCCATGGCGCAGGGGAGGGGCTGGGAGGGCGCGGTCCTCAGGCTCATGAGGGCGAAGGACTTCACGTTCACGGTCACGCGGGCCGAGGACGTGACGCCGGAGTACCGCAGGCTCCGCTTCACGGACGGCGGGCTGCTCGCCGCGACCGGCACGCACCCGACGATGTGGGTCCGGATGTGGTTCCCCCAGGCGGGGAAGCCGCACCAGCGGGCCTACACCCTGGTCGACCCCGACCCGGCGGCGGGCACCTTCTCCCTGGAGTTCGCCCTGCACGAGGGCGCCGCCAGCGACTGGGCGCGGGCGGCGCGGCCCGGCGACACCATCGAGGCGACCGTCCAGGGCACCGGCTTCGAGGAGCCGTCCCCCGCGCCCTCGCACGTGCTCGCGGTCGGCGACCCGGCCTCGCTGCCCGCGATCAACTCCCTGCTGGGCGCGCTCGGCACGGCCCCGGCCACCGTCTGGTTCGAGGGCGGCGGCGCGGACCTGCCGTTCCGGACCGACCCGGCCCGCCACGACCTGCGCCGCGTGCCGCGCGCCGAACTCGTCGACCGCGTGAAGTCCGAACTCCCCGCCCTGCTGGCGGCCACCCCGGCCCCGTACGTCTGGATCGCCTGCGACACCCGCACCACCCGCACCCTCGGCGCGTACGTCCGCAAGGAGCTGGACGTCCCGAAGGACCGCGTCCACGCGCTGGGGTACTGGCGCGAGACCTGAGGGGCCGGGCCGGGCCTGCCCGCCCCGCGGCGCGCGGGCGGGCGGGCGGTGCCGGTCCGCGGGATGATCGGGGCATGGACGTCACCCTGCACCTCGCCCAGGACCCCGAGGCCGACGCGCTCCTCGGGCGGTCCCCGCTCGCCGCGCTGGTCGGGATGCTGCTGGACCAGCAGGTCCCGATGGAGTGGGCGTTCAAGGGCCCCCGGACGATCGCCGACCGGCTCGGCGCCGACGATCTCGACGCGCACGACATCGCCGCCCGCGACCCCGAGGCGTTCGCCGCCCTCCTCGCCGACAAGCCCGCCGTCCACCGCTACCCCGGCTCGATGGCCCAGCGCGTCCAGCAGCTCTGCCGGTACCTCGTCGAGCACTACGACGGTGACGCGAGCGCCGTGTGGGACGGCGTCGCCACCGGTCCCGAGCTGCTGAAACGGCTGGAGGACCTGCCCGGCTTCGGACGCCAGAAGGCACAGATCTTCCTCGCCCTCCTCGGCAAGCAGCTCGGCGTCCGCCCCAAGGGCTGGCGGGAGGCGGCGGGCGCCTACGGCGAGACCGGCTCCTTCCGCTCGGTCGCCGACATCACCGGCCCGGACTCCCTCACCAAGGTCCGCGCCCACAAGCAGGAGATGAAGGCGGCGGCCAAGGCGGCGAAGACGGCGAAGACCGCCAGTACGGGCAGCACGGGCAGCACGAGCAGTACAGGCACGACGGCCAAGGCGGCCAAGGGCGAGAAGCCCGCGAAGACGCAGCGGGCCACGAAGAAGACGACGTCACGCGGTAAGTAGTCCCCCTGCCCAGCCCCCGACGGGGCCCGGGGGCGGCTCCGGCGGGCTCGCGCCCCTCTCCGCGCCGCCGCGCACCCTTCGCTCTCCCCCGATCGGGCGGTTCCGGCCCGCCGGACGCTGGGCGGTGGGCGTGTCGCGGGGAGACGTCCCCCATGCGCAGCACCGCCCGCCTCCTCCCCCGTGGCCGCTCCTGGCTCCGGGTCCTCGTGCTGCTGCTCGCCGTCCTCCTGCCGACCGCCCCCACCGGGGCCGCGGCGTCGGCGCCCGCCGCCGCCGAGATCGTCGAGTACGACGTCTCCGACACCGCGGCCCGCCCGGCCCCGGCCGTCCGCCGCACCGCCGCCGTACGGCCGTGCCGCACCCGTCCCGTCCCCGCGGCCCCGCCCGGCGGCGCTCCCCCGCGCCCCGTCCGGCCCTCCGCACCCCGGCCGCGGTACGTCCTGGACGTGCTGCGGGCGGTGGTCCTGCGCTGCTGACCGGTCCCTCGCCGTGTCCCGGCCCCTCCCCCTGTCCGGGGAGAGCGCCCGGCGACCGGGTCAGCCCCACCGACCGCAGAGACCACCGAGACCACAGACAGGACCGGTTCCGCCATGCCCCTCGACCCGTACGCCGTCCTGCGCGCCCTGCTGCGCGCCGAGGCCGCCCGCAACGCGCCCAAGCCGCGCGCCACCGCCCGGCTCACCGATCACGACAAGCCGTCCCGGCTCCCGCAGAGCGAACGGAGCCGCTGACCCGACGGCGGAGGCGGCCCGGCCGGGCGCCCGGACGGGTGCCGGACGGTCACCGCCTCCGCCGTGCCGTACCGAACAGGGAGCGGGTGATCTCGCGGCCGAGCTGCGTGCCGACCGACCGGGCGAGCGACCTGAACACCCCGCTGCCGACGACCTGTTCGACCACGGACCGGTCTTCGGGCTCCGACCGGGCCCTTCGTCGCGGCTTCGGCTCCGGCTCCGGCTCCCGCGCGGGCTCCCGATCGGGGTGCGCCCCTGGGTGCGCCTCGGGATGCGTCTCGGGCCGGGACGGCGCGTCCGGCGCCGCCCGCTCCCCCGCCTGCGCGGTCAGCCGCTCGTACGCCGACTCCCTGTCCACAGCCTGTGCATAGCGCCCGTACGTCGCGGACTCCCGTACCGCCCGGTCCAGTTCCGCCGGGTCGACCGGGCCCATCAGCGACTCCGGGGCGCGCAGCCGGGTCGCGGCGACCGGGGTGGGGGCGCCGTTCTCGCTGAGGACGGTGACGACGGCCTCGCCGGTGCCGAGGCCGGTGAGGAGTTCCTCCAGGTCGTAGGGGGAGTCGGGGAAGGTCCTGACCGTCGCCTTGAGCGCCTTCCGGTCGTCCGGGGTGAAGGCACGCAGCGCGTGCTGGACGCGGTTGCCCAACTGGGCGAGCACGTCGGCGGGCACGTCCTTCGGGGTCTGGGTGACGAAGAACACGCCGACCCCCTTGGAGCGGATCAGCCGGACCGTCTGCGTGATCGCCTCCAGGAAGGCCTTCGAGGCGTCCGCGAAGAGCAGGTGGGCCTCGTCGAAGAAGAAGACGAGCTTCGGCCGGTCGAGGTCGCCGACCTCGGGCAGGTCGTGGAAGAGGTCGGCCAGCAGCCACATCAGGAACGTCGAGAAGAGCCGCGGCCGGTCCTGCACGGCGGGAAGCTCCAGGACGGAGACGGTCCCGCGCCCGTCGGGCGCCGACCGCAGGAACTCCGCCGTGTCGCACTCGGGTTCGCCGAAGAAGTCCGCCGCGCCCTCCGCCTCGAACGCGGTGAGGGAGCGCAGGATCACCCCGGCCGTGGCGGTGGAGAGGCCGCCGATCTCCCGGAGTTCGGCCCGGCCCTCCTCGGAGGTGAGGAAGGCGACGACCGCCCGCAGGTCCTTGAGGTCGACCAGCTCCAGGCCCTTGCCGTCGGCATAGTGGAAGATCAGGCCGAGCGACTGCTCCTGGGTGCGGTTGAGCCCCAGCACCTTGGCGAGCAGGACCGGGCCGAAGCTGGTCACGGTGGCCCGCACCGGGATGCCGTGGCCGAGACCGCCGAGGGCGTAGAACTCCGCGGGGAAGCCGGTGGCCGTCCACTCCTGGCCCACCTCGGCGGACCGGGAGGCCACCTTCGGGTTCGGCGCGCCGGGGGCCGAGATCCCGGACAGGTCGCCCTTCACGTCCGCGAGGAAGACGCAGACGCCCTGCGCGGAAAGCTGCTCGGCGATCAGCTGGAGCGTCTTGGTCTTGCCGGTGCCGGTGGCGCCCGCGACCAGGCCGTGCCGGTTCAGCATCGGCAGCGGAATCCTGACCCGCGCCTGAGGTCGGCAGGCCCCCTCCCAGAGCAGGGCGCCCAGGTCGAGCGCGGGACCGGTGAAGGCGTACCCGGCGGCGATCCGGCGCGGGACGTCGTCGGCCGCCTCGTCCGGGCCGGGCGGCGGGTTCTGCGACGGGCTGGTGGGCGGAGTCATCGGCGGCCCCTCGTTCCCTGGTGGTCGTTCCCTGCTTCGCTGGTTCCGTTTCCGCTTCGTTCGACCTCTTTTGTCAGATCTTTTCCAGCCTGGCACTCCGCCGCCATGGCTGCGCCCGGAAGGTCTGGGCCGGTAGGCTTTCCGTGTGATCTTCAAGCGCATCGGAAACGGCCGGCCGTACCCCGACCACGGCCGGGAAAGCACCCGGCAGTGGGCGGACGTCGCGCCGCGCCCGGTCCGCCTCGATCAGCTGGTGACCACCAAGCAGCAGCTCGACCTGGAGACCCTGCTCGCCGAGGACTCGACGTTCTACGGCGACCTCTTCGCGCACGTCGTGAAGTGGCAGGGCGATCTCTACCTGGAGGACGGGCTGCACCGCGCGGTCCGCGCCGCCCTCCAGCAGCGCCAGGTGCTGCACGCGCGCGTGCTCGAACTGGACTGAGACGGGGCCGGGCCGACGCCCCCGGACCGGGAACACCCCCCGGCGCACCGGACGCCCTCCCTCCGCCACCCGGCAGGCCCCTGTGGCGTAACCGGTTGGCTCTTTCGGGTTCTCCTTGCGGCCAGTCGAATGATCATCTAGTAGGCATGGCCGCTCAGGCGCACTACGCTGCGCTCATGAGCATGCTGACGCCCCCCGGCATGGGCGGAAAGTACCGGATCACGGGGGACAAGTTCCCGCGGATGCGCCCCCGTCGGCGGCGCGGCCGGCTGGCCGTCGTGGTGGTCGGCTGCGGAGCCCTGCTCGGCGTGGCCGGCTGGGGAACGCTCCAGCTCATCGACGTGTTCACCGGCGGCGGAGGCACCGCTTCCGCGGCCGGTTCGCGGACCGGGTGCACGACCAAGGCGGGGCCGGGCGCGAGCGCCGCCCCCGTGGTCCTGCCGAAGCCCGCGCAGGTCACCGTCAACGTCTTCAACGCGACGACGCGCAGCGGCCTCGCGAAGACCACCGCGGACGAGCTGAAGAAGCGCGGCTTCCGCATCGGCGAGGTCGGCAACGCCGACAAGGTCTACGACAAAAAGGTCACCGGCACGGGCGTCCTGCTCGGCCCGGCCGCCTCGCTCAACACCTCGCTGCCGGTGCTGGCCACCCAGCTCGCGACCGCCGAACGCCGCACCGACGCCGCCCGCAAGGGCGCCGCCGTCGACCTCATCATCGGCAACGGGTTCAAGACCCTCGCCACCGCGCCGGAGGCCACCAAGGCCCTCACCGCGCTCACCGCGCCTAAGCCCGCGGTCACGAAGAAGGGCTGCTGAGGCGGCCGTACGGCCACCACGACAGCCCTCCCGGCCGCGGGGCGGCGCGATCCGCGACCCCCGCGCTCCCGCGGCGCCTACTCCGCCGCGCCGTACAGGCGGTCGCCCGCGTCGCCGAGGCCCGGCACGATGTAGCCCTGCTCGTTGAGGTGGTCGTCCACGGCGGCCGTGACGACCGTGACCGGGGCGCCCGCCAGCTCGCGCTCCATGACGGCCACGCCCTCGGGGGCGGCCAGCAGGACCACCGCGGTGACGTCGTCGGCGCCCCGCCGGATCAGCTCGCGGATCGCGGCGACCAGGGTGCCGCCGGTCGCCAGCATCGGGTCCAGGACGTACACCTGACGGCCGGACAGGTCCTCCGGCATGCGCGTGGCGTACGTGGACGCCTCCAGCGTCTCCTCGTTGCGGATCATGCCGAGGAAGCCGACCTCGGCGGTCGGCAGCAGCCGGACCATGCCGTCCAGCATGCCGAGACCGGCCCGCAGGATCGGCACCACCAGCGGGCGCGGGTACGAGAGCTTGACGCCCGTCGTCCCGGCGACCGGGGTGACGATGTCGACCTGCTCGGTGCGCACGTCCCGCGTGGCCTCGTAGGCGAGCAGGGTGACCAGCTCGTCGGCGAGACGGCGGAAGGTGGCGGAGTCCGTGCGGCGGTCGCGCAGCGTGGTGAGCTTGTGGGCGACCAGGGGGTGGTCGACGACGTGGAGACGCATGTCCACAACAGTAACCGGGCCGTACAGGCGAAGCGTCCCCACACTCCGTGACGCTCTGCCCCGCGCTCGGGCCGTTCCCTGGCATCAAACCGCCCGTCGGAGGGAAGGTGGGGAGCACGGACGAGGGTGGTGACCCCATGCCTGACCTGCCAGACCGCGCGGCCCCGGACGAGCCGCCGGAGACCGAGACCGAGCGCCGCCGACGGCGCGCCAGATTCCTGCGCGAGCTGGCCGAGGCGCGCGAGCTGCGCGACCGGGTGCAGCCGCGCCGCGCCAAGACCGCCCGCCTGCGACACGCGATGCGCATGCGCACGTTCCGCTGGTAAGTGCCGACGGCCGTCCGCGGGCCGGGTTTCCGGGAAGAGCGCCGGTCGGGCGCGGGGCGGCGCGGGGGAAGATCACCGGCGGGCGGCGCGTGTCGGCGGTGCGCCGGGGGCCCGTCGGGGGGTGGCCGTGCGGGCCGCATCCGAAAGCCGCGTACGATCCGCGGTGGCGGCAGCGAGTGCGCTGGTGAGTCGGTCGCGGGCCTCTCTGCGGGGCCGCGGTCGAAACGACCGGACACAGGGTGCCGAAGACGTCCCCTGGACGCCTTGTTTCTGCCACGATTCCGAGTGGGTGGGGCTCGGAGCCCAGCTCTCCCCGCCCGTAACCTCCGCCGGGGGGCTACCCCGACCGGCACGCCTAAGACCAGTGGGAGAGTCACGGTGTACTTCGCCGCACTGCTCGCGCGCACCGAAGACGGGTGGGAAGCGAGCGACACGGAGCTCGACGATGTGGAGACCCTGTCGGATCTCGCCGACCTGGCCCGGGAGGCATCACCCGACGAGGACACGGTGCTCGTGCTGATCGAGCAGGAGGACTCCTGGTTCGGGGTCGTCCGCATCGACGGCGAGGAGGACCCTCGCATCTACGTCTCCGACGCCGCCGCCGCGGCCCGCAGTTCCTACGGCGAGATCCTCCTCACCGACGAACTGCTCGGCCGCAGCTCCGGTGACGGGGACGATCTGGACGCCCTCGACCTGGACGGGACCGAGGACGGCGAGGACGACGACGGGGACGAGTCCTCCGACGCGTCCGGCGCCGACGCGGTGCCGCACGGCCCGGTCGGCGACCCCGGCATCCTCGACGACCTCGGGGTCGGCGAGAAGGAGCTGAAGTCGCTGGCCGGGGAGTCCGGGGACGCCCTCACCGAGATCGCCGAGTCGCTGGGCGCCTCGGAGGTCCTGGAGACCGTCCGCTGACCACACCGCCCCCCGGGGACCGGTCCGCCGACCCCGTACGTGACCGCTGGCGGGCCGCGATGCGGCTCGCCCTGGACGAGGCCGCGCTGGCCGGCCGGGACGGGGACGTCCCGGTCGGCGCGGTCGTGCTCGCCGCCGACGGCACCACCGTCCTGGCGGCCGGGCACAACGAACGCGAGGCGACCGGCGACCCCACCGCGCACGCGGAGGTGCTCGCCCTGCGGCGGGCCGCCGCCGTCACCGGCGCGTGGCGGCTCACCGGCTGCACGCTGGTGGTGACCCTGGAACCGTGCACGATGTGCGCGGGCGCCCTGGTCCAGTCCCGTGTGGAGCGGGTGGTCTACGGCGCCCGCGACGACAAGGCGGGCGCGGCCGGCTCCCTCTGGGACGTCGTCCGCGACCGGCGCCTCAACCACCGCCCCGAGGTGATCGAGGGCGTCCTCGCGGAGGAGTGCGCGGACCTGCTCACCGGCTTCTTCCGCACCCCCTGAATACCGATTTCTGAGCACGGCCGGGCGTGCTGTAAGGTCTCCCTCGGTAGCGTGTCCGAGCGGCCGAAGGAGCTCGCCTCGAAAGCGAGTGTGGCGTAACCCGTCACCGAGGGTTCAAATCCCTCCGCTACCGCTGACAACACCCCCCGCACCGTGGAGACACGGAGCGGGGGGTGTTCTGCTGTGCGCCCGCGCCGACGGCCGACGTGCGGGGCGCCGTCCGTGGGCGCCGCTGTGTCGTGGGGCACGAAAACCCCGCCCGCCGGGTGCCGTTGGTCGGAAAAAACGATGTGAGGGATACACTCGCGCCCGGCAACAGGGGGCCCCGGGGGCGGCGACCGCTCCGGGGGCAGGACAGTCAGTGGGAGGGTGCGGTGGCGGTGAACGCCAAGAAGATCGCCGTCTACGTGCTCGTGGTCTTCATCCTGTACGTGATCATCACGGACCCGGCCAAGGCCGCGGACTACGTGCAGATAGGGTTCGAGGGCATATCGGACGCCGCGAAGGCGGTCGGTGACTTCTTCACCTGGCTCGCCGACGGAGCGCAGTAGGGAGTGCCCATGATCCGCCACCTGGTCCTCTTCAAGCTCAACGAGGGCGTCGAGCGCGACGACCCCCGCGTCGTGGAGGGCGAGGCCCGCTTCCGCGCCCTCGACGGCCGGATCGAGGAACTGCGCTTCTGGGAACTGGGCTGGAACATCAGCGACCGGCCCATCGCCTACGACTTCGCCATCAACTCCGCCGTCGAGGACGCCGACGCCCTCAAGCGGTACGTCGAGCACCCCGACCACCAGGCCGCCGCCGCGCTGTGGCGCGAGTTCGCCACCTGGGTGGTCGCCGACTACACGTTCTGAGCCGACCGCGGCCCCCGGCCGCGCCGCCGCACCGAGCCCTTCGCCGCAATGGCGGAGGGCTTCCGTGTATCAGGCGTCCGCCTTGTCCCTCAACACGGTGTGATGGGGTGCTTGCACACAGTGCACATGTCTTGTGATGCTATGACCGCTTTTGACGGATGAGTTGACCGATATTGACCTGACGAAGAGGTGGCGTTGACCGTGTCGGCCAGTACTGCGCCACCCCAGGACCAGGCACCCGCCTCCGCAACCGCCCCGGCCCCCACGGTGCCCCCGGCCTCCACCCCGGCCGCGCCCACGGCGCCCCCGGCACCCCAGGCCCCCACCGCGTCCCCGGCTCCCGCGGCACCCCAGGCTCCCGCCTCGCCCACGGCCCCGACCGTGCCGGCGGCGCCCGCCGCACCGGAGAAGCGCCGCGGCGCCGACACCCGCGCGCTCACCCAGGTGCTCTTCGGCCAGCTCAAGAACCTCCGCCCCGGCACCCCGGAACACGACCGCGTACGCGGGGCGCTCATCGAGGCCAACCTCCCCCTCGTGCGCTACGCCGCCGCCCGCTTCCGCTCCCGCAACGAGCCGATGGAGGACGTCGTCCAGGTCGGCACCATCGGCCTGATCAACGCCATCGACCGCTTCGACTCCGAGCGGGGCGTGCAGTTCCCGACCTTCGCGATGCCGACCGTCGTCGGCGAGATCAAGCGGTACTTCCGGGACAACGTGCGCACCGTCCACGTACCGCGCCGCCTCCACGAGTTGTGGGTGCAGGTCAACAGCGCGACGGAGGACCTGACCACCGCCTTCGGGCGGACGCCGACCACCGCCGAGATCGCCGAGCGGCTGCGCATCGGCGAGGACGAAGTGCTCTCCTGCATCGAGGCCGGACGGTCCTACCACGCCACCTCGCTGGAGGCCGCGCAGGAGGGCGACGGCCTGCCCGGCCTGCTGGACCGCCTCGGCTACGAGGACCCGGCCCTGGACGGCGTGGAACACCGCGACCTGGTCCGCCATCTGCTGGTCCAGCTCCCCGAACGCGAGCAGCGCATCCTGCTGCTGCGCTACTACAGCAACCTCACCCAGTCGCAGATCAGCGCCGAACTGGGCGTCTCCCAGATGCACGTCTCCCGGCTCCTCGCCCGCAGCTTCCAGCGGCTGCGTTCCGCGAACCGGATCGAGGCGTAGCGGTCCGGGTGTAGCGGTCCGGGCGTAGCGGTCCAGGCGTGGCGGTACGGCGCCGTGGGGACCTCCTGGCCGGTGTCGGGCCGCGGAACCGGGTGCGGGACGCGGGGGCGCGGGGGGCGCACGGGGCGCAAGGGGGTCGGGCAGGGCGCTCCGCAGGGGTCTTTTCATAACAATCGGGACGTTCGTACGCGCGGTCGAGCTGTACGCGGCAAGAGCGAATCGTCCCGGACGTGATGTGTCGACATATTCAGTCTGAAAAACCGTCACACCCCCTGTTTCCAGGGCGGATTCATCACAGCTGTGTCGACATGTCACTACAGCGTGTTGCCGACATGTGACATTCTTCCGGAAGCGCGTTTGCCAGAGCTTCGGCTCCGGTATTCAGGTGAAGGTCGGCGTTCCTCGATCGGAGTGTTCGCCACGACCGTCCCGCGACCCAAAGGGGGTGGCATGTCCGCAGACCAGGGCAGCTCGAAGGTGCTCACGCTCACGAAGAGCGGGCCCGAGGCCGTCGCGCCTGTCGAGCCCGACATCCTCGACGACGTCACGGCCATCGAGACCGCGCCGACCCCGGCCCTCCCGGCCACGGGGGCCATCGACACCCGCACCCTGTCCCGCTCCCTGTTCCTGCGGCTGGCCGCCCTCCACGAGGACAGCCCCGAGCGCGCCTACGTCCGGGACACGCTCATCGAGCTGAACCTCCCGCTCGTGCGCTACGCCGCGGCCCGCTTCCGCTCGCGCAACGAGCCGATGGAGGACATCGTCCAGGTCGGCACCATCGGCCTGATCAAGGCGATCGACCGCTTCGACTGCGAACGCGGCGTGGAGTTCCCGACGTTCGCGATGCCGACCGTCGTGGGCGAGATCAAGCGGTTCTTCCGCGACACCTCGTGGTCGGTGCGGGTGCCGCGCCGCCTCCAGGAGCTGCGGCTGGCGCTCACCAAGGCCAGCGACGAGCTCTCCCAGAAGCTGGACCGCTCGCCGACGGTCGCCGAACTGGCCACCGTGCTGGGCGTGTCCGAGGAGGACGTGGTCGACGGCCTCGCCGTGGGCAACGCCTACACCGCCTCCTCGCTCGACTCCCCGGCCCCCGAGGACGACGGCGGCGAGGGCTCCCTCGCCGACCGCCTCGGCTACGAGGACACGGCGCTGGAGGGCGTGGAGTACCGGGAGTCGCTCAAGCCGCTGCTGGCCAAGCTGCCGCCGCGCGAGCGCCGGATCATCATGCTGCGTTTCTTCGCCAACATGACGCAGTCGCAGATCGGCGAGGAGGTCGGCATCTCCCAGATGCACGTCTCGCGCCTGCTGACCCGCACCCTGTCCCAGCTCCGCGAGGGGCTCATCTCCGACTGACGCGGTGGGCCCGGCCGTCCCACCGGCCGTCCGGGCCCGCGCGGAACCCGTACCTGGCGCGCGCACCGGCCGACGACGGGCGCTCCAGCGGTAGTTGGCCCGCGCGGTCCCCGAGTCGCCCTCAAGTCCCCTTCGCGCGAGCGGGGTTCGGGGCGCGCCCGTGCCCCTGCTCGGGGCGGGCGTCGGCGTCTCGCTCAGGGCACGCCGAAGCCACCGCCGACCAGGGGCCGCCTGACCTGTGCCGCCAGACGGGGCCTGCCGGACGCGCCTCAACTACGCCCGTTCCAGGCCGCGTCGGGCACCGTCTTGCCCAACCCGCCAGCGACCGGCGGAACTCGGAACGGCCCCGCGTCGGCGAGGCCGTTCCGTGGGTCACTTCAGCGCCAGCCAGGCCACCGCCGCGACGATCGCCACCACGGCGACGATGCCGACGACGAGGCCGATCCGGGGGCCGGAGGACTGGGTGGGGGCCGCCTGCCGGGAGCCCTGCGGGGCGCCCTCGTCGACGAACGCGCGGAACATCTGGGTGCTGCCTGCGGGGTCCTGGTGGCCCTGCGGGCCCTGGGTGTTAGCCATGCCCCGAGACCCTAGCGAAACCCGGCGGGCGGCCCCAAGCGGGGGTCCGCTCCACGCCTCCCCGGCCGAAACCCCGGCACCACCCGCGCGACCTGCGCGTTTACCGCCGTAATACATGCCTTTGCCAATTTTTTGCGGCCGTCACCGCCGATTTATTTGCCTGTGGCAACCAATCACTTCTAACCTCTCCATGGTTGCCCTAAGCAACAAATCCGGGAGGTGTGATGGCCGAGCAGGCGCAGTACGAGGAGCTGGCCCGTCAGCTCAGCGGCGTCGGAGCCGTGAAGCGGGACCTCGGGCGGATTCTGCCGTCCGACTGTCCGGCGGGGTCCGCGGCCGTGCTGACCCTCCTCGACCGCCACGGCGATCTGCGGATGAGCGCGCTGGCCGAACTGCTCGCCGTGGACATGTCGGTGACCAGCAGACACGCGGCGCACCTCGCCGAGCGGGGCTGGATCGTCCGGTCCCCCGACCCGGCGGACAAGCGCTCCCGCATCCTGCGCCTCACCCCCGAGGGCGACGCGGTGCTCGCGGACCTCACGCGGCGCAGCACCGCCCTGCTGGCCGAGCGGCTGCGGGACTGGAGCGACGACGAGGTCGGCCAGCTGATCCGCCTGATGACCCGGCTGCGCGCCAGCTTCGGCGACTTCCGTTCGGCCCCCCGCCGACCACCGCCGCCCGGCCCGGCCCCCCGTACCCCCGCACCCGCCGCGTAGACGCGGTCGCGCACACAGACACCGACGTACGAGACGTCAGAGACACAAGAGAAGGAAGCCCATGGCAACGACCACACCAGCCGGTGTGCGGGCGCACGCGAAGCACGGCGGAGGGTCCGGCGCGGACGCTCCGATGACGCACCGGCAGATCATGGAGGCCCTCTCCGGGCTGCTGCTCGGCATGTTCGTGGCGATCCTGTCGTCCACGATCGTCTCCAACGCCCTCCCCCAGATCATCGGCGACCTCGGCGGCGGCCAGTCCGCCTACACCTGGGTCGTCACCGCCACCCTGCTGGCGATGACCGCGACCACGCCCCTGTGGGGCAAGCTAGCCGACCTCTACAACAAGAAGGCCCTGGTCCAGATAGCCCTGGTGATCTACGTCCTGGGCTCGGCCGCCGCCGGTCTGTCGCAGAACACGGGCATGCTGATCGCCTGCCGCGTGGTGCAGGGCGTCGGCGTCGGCGGGCTCTCCGCGCTGGCGCAGATCGTGATGGCCGCGATGATCTCCCCGCGCGAGCGCGGGCGGTACTCCGGCTACCTCGGCGCCACCTTCGCCGTCGCGACCGTCGGCGGCCCGCTGCTCGGCGGGGTCATCACCGACACCTCGTGGCTCGGCTGGCGCTGGTGCTTCTACGTGGGCGTCCCGTTCGCGGTGATCGCGCTGATCGTGCTCCAGAAGACCCTGCACCTGCCCGTCGTGAAGCGGGACGTGAAGGTCGACTGGGCGGGCGCGTTCTTCATCTCGGCGGCCGTCTCCCTGCTGCTGGTGTGGGTCACCTTCGCCGGTGACAAGTACGACTGGCTGTCCTGGCAGACGTACACGATGGTCGCGGGGTCGGTCCTGCTCGGGCTGGTCTTCGTGCTGGTGGAGTCGCGGGCGGCGGAGCCGATCATCCCGCTGCGCCTGTTCCGCAACCGGACCATCACCCTCTCCTCGCTCGCCTCGCTCTTCGTCGGCGTCGCGATGTTCTCCGGCACGGTCTTCTTCGCCCAGTACTTCCAGCTGGCCCGCGACGAGTCGCCCACCATGTCCGGTGTCCTCACCATCCCGATGATCGGCGGCCTGTTCGTCTCCTCCACGGTCTCCGGGCAGCTCATCACCCGCACCGGCCGGTGGAAGGCCTGGCTGGTCGGCGGCGGTGTCCTCATCACGGCGGGCCTCGGCCTGCTGGGCACGATCCGCTACGACACCCCGTACTGGAAGACCGCCGTCTTCATGGCGCTGCTCGGTCTCGGCGTCGGCATGATGATGCAGAACCTGGTGCTCTCCACGCAGAACCAGGTCGCTCCGGGCGACCTCGGCGCGGCCAGCTCCACGGTCACCTTCTTCCGGTCGCTCGGCGGCGCGATGGGCGTCTCCGCGCTGGGCGCCGTCATGGCCCACCGCATCACCGACTACGCGCGGGACGGCATCGCGGGCCTCGACCCGCAGTACGCCCGCCTGGCCGCCGACTCCGGCGGCGCCATCCCCAACATGGACAAGCTGCCCCTGCCGCTGCGCACCGTCATGGAGAGCGCCTACGGCCACGGCATCGCCGACGTGTTCATGATCGCCGCGGTGCTGGCCCTGCTCGCCTTCCTCATCACCCTGTTCATCAAGGAGGTCCCGCTGCGGACCAAGGGGGCGCTGGCGCAGGCGGCCTCGGAGACGGACACGGCGGCCACCGCGGAGGCGGCCGTCGGGATCGCCGTGGTGAGCGACGCGGCGGAGACGGGGTCCGGGCCGGTGCCCGGCTCGGGCGCCCCGGCCGGTGGCCCGGCCGCGGTCACCGCCGCGCCCGGGACGGGCGCCGCGCCCGCGGTGAGCGCCGTGGCCACGGCCGTCGACGAGGCTCCGGCAGGCGGCACCATCGCCCCCGCCCCCGGTGTCCCGGTGCGCGGCTTCGTGCGCGGCGCGGAGAGCGCGCCGGTCCCGCGGGCGGCCGTCACGCTGATCTCCCTCGCGGGCCGGCAGCTGGGCCGCTCGGTGGCGCAGGCCGACGGCTCCTACGCCGTCGACGCGCCGGGCAGCGGCTCGTACGTCCTGATCGCCGCCGCCGACGGCTTCCAGCCGCAGGCGTCCACCGTGGTGGTCAACGGGGAGCCGGTGGCGTACGACGTCCTGCTCAGCGGGACCAGCGGGCTCGCCGGGACCGTACGGGCCGCCGCGACCGGGCAGCCCGTGCCGGACGCGATGGTGATCGTGACCGATGTGCGCGGGGACCTGCTCGCCACCGGGACCACCGGCGCGCAGGGCGAGTTCGGCTTCACCGAGCTGGTGCCGGGCACCGTGACGGTCGCCGTGAACGCCGCCGGGTTCCGGCCGCGCGCGCTGCCCGTCGAGGTCGGCACGGCCGGGGTGAGCCAGGTCGAGGCGGTCCTCGACGCCGGGGCGCACCTGCGGGGCGTCGTCCGGGCGCCGCACGGCCCCCTCACCGACGCCCGCGTCACGCTCGTCGACGCGGCGGGCAACGTCCTCGGCACCGCGACCACCGGTCCCGACGGGGCGTACGCCTTCGCGGACCTGGACGGCGGCGAGTACACCGTCATCGCGACCGGTTACCCGCCGGTGGCCACGTCGTTGACCGTCGAGGGCGGCGGCACCGACGGGCACGACATCGCCCTCGGCCACCCGGGCGGGCCTTCGGGCGACGGGAGTTGAGGCGCGGCCCGCTCCGGCGGGCGGCACCGGCCCCGCGTGCGGGGCGAGTCGACGGGCCGGGCCCCGGGGGCGACCTCCGGGGCCCGGTGGCAGGAACAGCGCAGACGAGGACGTACGAGGACATGGGACTGACCGCCAGAATCCGCACCCGGGACGGCTGGGCCGTCGGCCACGCGGTCGTCACCCTCACCGACGCGTCGGGCGCGCAGGTGCTGCGCGCCGAGGCCGACCCCGAGGGCGCCGTCCACGACGGCACGGCGCTGGCACCCGGCGCCTACACGGTGATCGTCACCGCCGTGGGCCACGCGCCCGCCGCCGCGAGCGCCCTCGTCACCGCGAGCGGCCGGGCCGAGGTCGGCACGGTGACCCTCGCCCGGCAGGGCGGCACCGCGCTGCCGCCGCCCGGCCGCTGGACCGTCGACCCCGCGCACTCCACCGTCGGCGCCGTCGCCCGGCATCTGGGGATCTCCAGCGTGCGGGGACGGTTCACCGGGTTCGCGGCCACCGTCGACATCGCGGAGGGCGACGTCGGCCGGTCGCGGGTGGAGGCGGTGATCCGGGCCGACTCGATCGACACCGGGAACGAGGCGCGCGACGCCCATCTGCGGTCGGCGGACTTCCTCGACGTCGCCGCGCACCCCGAGATCACCTACCGGTCGACCGGGCTCACGGCGGCGGGGCCCGACCGGTGGACGGTCCACGGCGAGCTGGCGCTCCGCGGGATCGTGCGGCCCGTCGACCTGGACCTCGCCCTCCTCGGCAGCGGCGACGATCCCTGGGGCGGGACGCGGGTGGCGTTCCGGGCGACGGCCGAGCTGCGCCGCGAGGACTTCGCGATGCACTACAACCAGGTGCTCCAGGCGGGGATCGCCGCCATCGGCACGACGCTGAGGGTCGAGCTGGACATCCAGGCGGTACGGGGGGACGGGGTGCCGTCGGTGTAGGGGCGCGCGGGGTGCCCGTGGCGGCGGGCCTCGTCCTCGGGCGCCGGACGGGCCGGGGCGGCCTACGCTGGCGGGCATGGCACCCAACATCGCTACCAACACCACCGTCGGGCTCGACGAGCTGCTGGACTTCGTACGGCCCCGGCACCGCGCGATCCTGCTCACCCGGCGGGCCGACGGCGGGCCCCAGGGGTCGCCGCTGACCTGCGGGGTCGACGACTCCGGGCGGATCGTCGTCTCCACCTACCCCGAGCGTGCCAAGACGCGCAACGCCAAGCGCGACGAGCGGGTCAGCCTGCTCGTGCTGAGCGACGAGTGGGACGGGCCCTGGGTGCAGGTCGACGGAACCGCCGAGGTCATCGACGCCCCGGACTCCGTCGAGGCGCTGGTGGAGTACTACCGGAACATCGCCGGTGAGCACCCGGACTGGGACGAGTACCGGGCCGCGATGCTCCGGCAGGGCAAGTCGATCATCCGGGTGACCCCGCAGCGGTGGAGCCCGGTGGCCACCGGCGGGTTCCCGGCCCGGCTCGCACCCCCGGCGTGACCCGTAGGGGGCCGGTCCCGTAGGGGTGGGGTCGGGGCGGGGGGCCTCAGCCTCGTTCGACCATCGCCTCGATGCCCGCGATCAGCAGGTCCAGGGCGTACGTGAAGTCGTGGTCGAACATCTCGGCGACCGTGTCACCGCCGCGCGCCGCCATCAGGTTCCTGGACTCCGCCAGCACCTCGGCGGCGCGCGGCGCCTCGGTCGCGGTGGCCAGGGAGTGCTGGAAGTACTCGTCGGGGGTCATCCCCGCGTCCGCGACCCGGCCGAAGAAGTGGCCCTCGATCGTGCCGTAGCCGTACACGAACTGGAAGACGGCCGAGATGGCGCTGGAGATGCGGTGCTCGGGCAGGCCGGTGCGGCGGACGACGCGCTGGACCGTACGGGAGAAGACCAGGGCGTGCGGGCCGATGTTGAGGTAGCGGCCGGCCAGCGCCGAGAGCCAGGGGTGGCGCACCAGGAGGGCCCGGTAGACGGTGGCCAGGGCGCGCAGGTGGGTGGGCCACTCCGGGTCGGGGGCGTCGGCCGGGTGCGGGGCGGCGTCCGGGTCCGGGGCGGCGTCCGGGTCCGGGGAGCCGGATGCCGCGGTGTCGAGGTCGGGCAGCTCCAGGCCCTCGTAGACCGCGTCGAGGGCGAGTTCGAGCAGGTCGTCCTTGGTGTCGACGTACCAGTACAGGGACATGGCCGTCACGTTCAGGTCCGTGGCGAGGCGGCGCATGGAGAAGCCGTCCAGGCCCTCGGCGTCCAGGAGGCGGACGGTGGCCTCGGTGATGCGCTCCCGGTCCAGGCCGGAGGGCTGCCCGCCGCCGCCCCGGCTCCGCCGCGTCTTCCCGGTCAGCCACACGCTGCCCCGCGCGGTCCGCCCGGCACCCCTCACCATGCGGCAGCCCTCACCATGGCGCACCCTCCGGATCACGGGCACCGCACCACGACGGTGCCCCTGTCAGAGATGCTAAGTGCCGTCCCGTGGTCCTCCGCACCCCCCGGCGGGCGCGGGGGACCACGGGGCGGTCCTCAGACGGCGTCCCGCCGGTCCAGCCACGTGAGGATGGCCCGGTTCGTCTCGTCCGGCTTCTCCTGCTGGATCCAGTGGCCGCAGTCCAGGCTGACCACGTCCGCGTTCGGCACGAACTCCGTCAGCCTCTCGGACCGCGCGATCATGTCGCGGTCGCCGTAGATCATGAGGGTGGGCTGCTTGATGATCGGGTCGACGTCGGCCAGCAGGTGCCAGTTGCGGTCGAGGTTTCTGTACCAGTTGATACTGGCGGTGAACCCCGACGCTTCGAAAGCGGAGACGAGAGCGGCGAGTTCGGCGTCGCTCAGGACGGGATCACCGAGGGGCGTCCCGGCCCTGGCGAGATCGATGAGCGCCATGCCCGGCTGCGGCTCCCTGGGGGGTTCGTTCTTCCGGTACAGGTTGCGGAGGAACCGGTGGGTGTTGTCCTCGAACACGGCGTCCGCGACACCGGGTTGCCGGTTGAAGTGGACGAAGTAGAAGTCGCCGCCGAACACCTCCTCCATGAACTCGATCCAGGGCTTCTCCCCGCGTTCCTGGTAGGGCAGGCTCAGGTTGATCACCTTGCTCACCCGGTCCGGATGCAACAGGGTCAGTCCCCAGACGACGAACGCGCCCCAGTCGTGGCCGACGAAGACGGCGTCCTCGTACCCGAAGTGGTCGAGGAGGGCGACGAGGTCACCCGACAGGTGCGCGATGTCGTAGTCCGTCACCTCGGCCGGGCGGGAGGAGTTGCCGTAGCCCCGCTGGTTCGGTGCGATGACGTGGTAGCCGGCCGCGGCGAGGGCGGGCATCTGGTGGCGCCAGGAGGCGGCGTGCTCCGGCCAGCCGTGGCAGAGCACGACGGGATGTCCCGCGTTCTCCCGGCCCGCTTCGAAGACTTCAAGTTCCACACCGTTGACCGGGATGCGGGTGGGCTCGGGAAAATCGACTGCATCGACCATGTGCGTGTCCTCGCTGGGCGTTCGTTGACGGCAACAGACCTCCTCGATGAGGTCAGGGCGCCATCCTGCCGACCGAAACCGGTCACCCCATGACCGGTTTGTGTGGAAGCTTTGTCGACGTGCGAACCGACCGGCTGGTGGCCATTCTCCTGATGCTGCAACGGCGCGAGCAGGTGACCGCGGCGGAGGTCTCCCGAGAGCTGGAGATCTCCGAACGCACCGCCCGCCGCGACCTCGACGCCCTCGTCATGGCCGGGGTCCCCGTGTACTCCGTGCAGGGCCGGGGCGGCGGCTGGCGGCTCGTGGGCGGCGCCCGTACCGACCTGTCCGGGCTGACCGCCCGGGAGGCCCGCGCCCTGTTCGTCGCCGTCGGCCCGGCCTCGGCCGCGACGCCGGCCGTGAGAGCGGCCCTGCGCAAGCTCGTCCACGCCCTGCCGGAGCCCTTCCGGGAGCAGGCCGAGGCGGCGGCGGCGTCGCTGCACGTGGACCCGCACCGATGGGGGGTGAGCCGGGTCGAGGACCGGCCGCCCCCCTTCCTCGACGCACTCCAGGACGCGGTGATCCGGAGCGTCCAGGTGCGGCTCGGCTATGTCGACGGCAAGGGTGCCGACACCCTGAGAACCGTCCACCCGCTGGGCGTCGTCGCCAAGGGTCCGGTGTGGTACCTCGTCGCCGACACCGGGACCGGTCGGCGGACCTTCCGGATCGACCGCGTGTCGTCCGCCGACCCGACCGACGACCCCGTGCACCGGCCCGACGACTTCGACCTGGCCCGCAGCTGGTCCGAGATCGCCGACGAGGTCGACCGCAGACGCACGCCCCTGGAGATCCGCGCGGTCTGCACACCCCGGGGCATCGGCGTCCTCCGGATGGCGCTCGGCGACCGGCTCGACGTGGGAGGCTCCACGGCCGATGGCCGCGTAGAGATCGTGATCCGCGGCCACAGCGAGCAGATGCTCGCCGGTGAACTCTCCGGACTGGTCGACTGGCTGGAGGTGACCGGCCCACCGGGCGTCCGCGACCACCTGGCCGCGATCGGCAGGGCACTCGTCGAGCGGTACGGCTGACGGCGACCACGACCGCGGGCGCTTGGGCGCCCGGTCCGGGCCGGGCTGGGCGCTTCGGCACACGGGGCGGGCCGGGCGCTCCCGCACAAGCGGACGGGCCGGGTCCGGGCCGTCGGCCCCGCCCTGTCCGCGCGGGCCCGTCTCAGGTCGTGCGTGCGGCGCGGCGAAGGAGGGTCGACGCGACAGCTCCGCCGAGGAGGACGGCCGTCGCGCCGACGAGTTGGCTCGTCTCCAGCCCGGCGGAGAACGCGTCGATCACCCGGTCCCGTTCGGCCGCCGTGTCCGCCGCCGCCAGCTCCGCGGGCAGGGAGTCGGCGGCGAACCGCGCGGTCAGCACCGCCCCGAGCACTGCCACGCCGAGGCCCGAACCGAACTCGGCCAGCGTGCCGTTGATGCCCGCGCCCACCCCGGCCTTCACGGGCGGGATCGCGCTCATGATGGTGTGCGCCATCGCCGGACTGGCCACCGCCGTGCCCGCGCCGATCAGCAACAGGCCCGCCAGCGTGCCCGGGTAGCCGCCGGAGGCGGTGGTGGCGATCGACACCAGGCCCGCCGCCATCGTCGTCATCCCCAGCAGGATCGCCCGCGGGGCACCGAGCCCGGCGATCAACCGGGCCGACAGACCGGAGAAGTTGAGGACGACGACGGTCAGCGCCAGCGGCGCGATCCGCGCGCCCGCCTCCAACGGCCCGTAGCCCAGGACGAACTGGAGGTGCTGGGTGAGCAGGAACAGCGCGCCGCCCATCCCGAACGTGACCAGCACCGCCCCGGCCACCGCGCCCGTGAACCGGCGGTCGCGGAAGAAGTGGAGGTCGAGCATGGGGTACGGGACGCGGGTCTCCCAGACGCCGAACAGGGCGAGGACGACCAGCGCGAGCGACGCGCCGAGCAGCACGCGGGGCGAGGTCCAGCCGTGCTCGGGGCCGGAGATGATCGCCAGGACGAGGGCGCCCATGCCGACGGTGGAGAGCAGCGCGCCGAGCAGGTCGGGGCGGTCCGGCGGGGGCGGGGAACCGGGGGTGGCAGGGGCGCCGGGAGTGGCGGGGGTGCCGGAGGAGAGGGGGGTGGTGGCGGGGCGGGAGGGCGTCGCCTTCGACTCGGGGACCAGGAGCGCCACGGCGACCAGGGCCAGCGCGACCACCGGCAGGTTGACCAGGAAGATCGCGCCCCACCAGAAGTGGTCGAGGAGGAAGCCGCCGACCAGCGGCCCGGTGGCGAAGCCGAGCGAGTTCACCGCCGCCCAGACGCCGATCGCCCGCGGCTGCTGCTCGACGGTGAAGATCTGCATCGCCACCGCGAGCGTGGTGGTCAGCAACAGCGCCCCGCCGACGCCCATCCCGGCCCGCGCGGCGATCAACTGGCCGCTCCCGTCGGCGAGTCCGGCGGCCAGCGAACCGACGCCGAACAGGGCCAGGCCCGTCAGCAGCATCCTCTTGCGGCCGTAGCGGTCGGCGGCGGCGCCCGCCGTCAGCAGCAGACCGGACTGGACCAGCGCGTACGCGTTGATCATCCACTGGATGTCGGAGGTCCCCGCGGCCATCTCGCGGGTGAGGGACGGGATCGCGACGTTCAGCACGGTGTTGTCGAGCAGCACCGTGAGCTGCGCCAGACAGATCACCCCAAGGATCAGCCAGCGGCGCGGATGGCCTTGCGGCGTCGGCCCGTCGCCGGGGGCCGGGGTGGCGGTCGCGGCATCGACGGCAGAGACAGGAGTGACGGGAGCGGCGGGAGTGACGGGAGCGGCGGGAGTCGCGGAGGTGGCGGGGGTGGTGGACCGGGAGTCGTCGGCGGCGGTCATGCCGTACACCGTATAGGGACTCCTATACGGTGTACGGCTATTTTTGGGCGGGGGCCGGTCCGGTCAGTCGCTCGCCTTCTGGGTGAGGTCGTAGAAGGTGGCCGAACCGACCGTGACCTTCGTGTACGTCGCCTCGACCCAGGCGGTGATCCGGGCGGACGTGCTCGTGGTGTCGTCGCCGCCCCGGCCGCCGCGGCCGTCGTCGCCCTCGGCCAGGAAGTAGTGGACGCGGCCCTCGGCGACGTACTGCTGGAACTGCGCCAACGTGGGCGACGGGTCGGTGCCGTTGAAGCCGCCGATGGCCATCACCGGTTCGCCGCTGGAGAGTTGGTAGCTCGCCGCGTTCTGGGAGCCGATCGCCGCGGCGGCCCACGTGTACCGGTCGGCGTCCTCCTTCAGGAGCGCGCGGGCCTCCGACGACACCGCGACGCCGTCGATGAGGCCGCCCATGCCGCCCCCGCCGCCGCCCCGCGCACCGGTCTCACCGTTGCCGGGCGCCGTACCGCCGGGAGCCGTACCGCCGGGAGCCGTGCCGCCGGGGGCCGTTCCCGGTGCCGGGAGGTTCTGGCCGGGGGGCGCCTGGGGTGCCTGGCCGCCGCCCGGCCCGCCGCCGGGGAAGCCGCCGCCCGGACCGCCCCGGCCACCGCCGCCCCGCTGGGACGCGGCCGCCGGTCCGGCCGTCGGGATCGAGCCCGTGTGGGCGGAGTCCACCGTGCTCAGGGTGTACGCCGTCGGTCCGGCCAGCCCCGCGAGGACCGCCACCGCGGCCGAGCCGAGCGCGAGCCGCCCCGGCAGCCGCCCCGCGAAGACCAGGCCGAGCGCCCCGGCCAGGCCGCCGGTCAGTACGAGCCAGCGCAGCCAGGGCAGATGGTCGGGGGCGCGGGTCAGCAGGACGTACCCCCAGACCGCGGCCGCCACGGCGGCGGTGGCCAGGGCGAGGGACGCCCACGTCGCGGTCCGCCGCTCCCACAGCGTCCCGGCGCCGACGCCGACGACCACGGCGATGTACGGCGCGAGGGCCACCGTGTAGTACTCGTGGAAGATGCCCGCCATGTAGCTGAACACCACCACCGTGATCAGCAGCGCGCCGCCCCAGACGAGGAGCGTGCCACGGGTGGCCGCGAGCCCGCCGGGAGGCGCGGGGGCGGCCGGGACCGGACGGGGGGTCACCGCCGGGTTCCCTCCCCGGCGCGCCCGGAGGCCGCCGCGGCGGGTGGCCAGGAGCCCGGCGACCAGCAGGACCAGCGCGGCGGGCAGCAGCCACGACACCTGGGCGCCCACCGCGTCGCCGAACATCCGCGACCAGCCGGTCTCGCCCCAGCGCCCGCCGCCGCCCGCGCCGCCCCCGCCGAAGCCGTACCCGCCGCCTCCACCGCCGCCGACGCTGCCGGTCTCCTCGCCGTTGAGGCGGCCGAGCCCGTTGTAGCCGAAGGTCAGCTCCAGGAAGGAGTTGTTCTGCGAGCCGCCGATGTACGGGCGGGAGTCCGCGGGCCACAGCTCGACGGCCGCCGGCCACCAGCCGCCGGAGACGATCAATGTGCCGGTGGCGAGGGCGAGTTGGGTGAGCCGCCTGCGCAGCGGCACCGGCGCGCACACCGCGTACACGAGGGCCAGCGGCGGCAGGATCAGGAAGGCCTGGAGGGTCTTGGTCAGGAAGGCGAGGCCGATCGCCGCGCCCGCCCAGAGCAGCCAGCGGGTGCGGCCGTCCTCCAGGGCGCGGGCCACGAGGTAGCACGCCACCGTCATCAGCAGGGTGAGCAGCGCGTCCGGGTTGTTGAAGCGGAACATCAGCGCGGCCACCGGGGTCAGCGCCGTCACCGCGCCCGCGAGCAGGGCGGGCACCGGGCCGGTCCGGCGGCGGACCGCCGCGTACACCACGGCGACCGTGCCGACGCCCATCAGGACCTCGGGCAGCAGGATCGCCCAGCTGCTCAGCCCGAACACCCGCACCGACAGCGCCATCGGCCACAGTGCGGCCGGGGGCTTGTCGACGGTGATCGCGTTGCCCGCGTCCAGTGAGCCGAAGAAGAACGCCTTCCAGCTCTGGCTGCCCGCCTGCACGGCGGCGGAGTAGAAGGAGTTCGCGTAGCCGGAGGCGCTCAGGTTCCAGACGTACAGCGCGAGCGTGGCGGCGAGCAGCCCGAGGAACGCGGGGCGGGCCCAGCGGGGGTCCTCTGGGCGGCCGCGGAGGAGCCGGCGCGCGCGGGAGCGGCGGCCGGTGGAGGGCGGGAGGGGGGCGCGGGCGGCGTCGGCCGCGTCGGCGGGCCCGGTGTGCGGGTACGGCGACGGGCGCGACGCCGTGGGGGACGTCGCGTCGGGGCGGGCGCTCACCGGATGTCGTCCTGACCGGCCCGGCGCAGGGGCTGTTCCGGCGGTCCCGCGCGGTCCGGGCGCCGCCGGTCGGGGAAGACCCACACCCGGAACAGCAGGAAGCGCAGCACGGTCGCGGCGAGGTTGGCGGCGACCAGCACGGCCAGCTCGGTGGCGCGCGCCGGGCGGGTGGTCGCCGCGTCCAGCGCGAGCAGCGAGCCGCTGGTCAGCGCGAGCCCGATGCCGAAGACGACCAGTCCCTGCGCCTGGTGCCGGACCGCCCCGCCCCGGCCGCGCACCCCGAAGGTGAGCCTCCGGTTGGCGGCGGTGTTGGCGAGCGCCGAGACGAGCAGCGCGGCCGCGTTGGCGGTCTGCGCGCCCGTGACGTGCCGGAAGCCGCTGTAGAGCAGCAGGTAGAACAGCGTGGACAGGCCTCCGACGACGCAGAAGCCGACCAGCTGACGGGCGAGTCCCTTGGGTACGTCCATGATCTCGCGGTCGCGGGGGTCGTCGCCGAACGGCCTGGCCAGCCGGTCCAGGGGCAGCGAACCGGTGGCCAGCGCGCGGCCCACGCGCCATACCCCCCTCAGATCGTCGGTCGCCGTCCGCACGATCCGGACCGTGGAGTCCGGGTCGTCGACCCAGTCGACCGGCACCTCGTGGATACGGAGTCCGGCTCGTTCGGCGAGTACCAGCATCTCAGTGTCGAAGAACCAGCCCGAGTCCTCCACCAGCGGCAGCAGCGGGCGGGCCACGTCCCGGCGGATCGCCTTGAAGCCGCACTGGGCGTCGGAGAAGCGGGCCCGGAGCGAGCCGCGCAGGATCAAGTTGTACGCGCGGGACACGAACTCCCGCTTGGGCCCGCGCACCACGCGCGCGCCCCGCACCAGGCGGGTGCCGATCGCGAGGTCGGAGTGGCCGGAGATCAGCGGCGCCACCAGCGGCAGCAGAGCGTTGAGATCGGTGGACAGGTCCACGTCCATATAGGCGAGGACCGGCGCGTCCGACGCGGACCAGACCGTCCGCAGCGCCCGCCCGCGGCCCTTCTCCTCCAGCCGGACGGACCGCACCTGCGGGACGCGGGCCGCCAGCAGCCGGGCCGCCTCGGGGGTGCTGTCCGTGGACGCGTTGTCGGCGATCGTGATGCGGAACGGATACGGGAACGTCCGCACCAGGTGGGCGTGGAGCCGCCCGACACAGGGCTGGAGGTCCTTCTCCTCGTTGTAGACGGGGATGACGACGTCCAGGACGGGGGGCTCGGCGGCGACCGGGGCGACCGGATCGGCCGCGACGGCGGAGACGGCCGGGGCGGGCGCGGCGAGCGGCACGTGCCCGGGGGCGGTCGGGTGGCCGGGGGCCGGGGTGCCGGGGGCCGGAGTGCCTGGGGCAGGAGTGGGGCGGGCGGTCACGGGGAGGTGGTCCCGGACGGGGAGCGTGCCGGGCGAGGGGCCGTTCCGCAGCGTGGGGAGAGGGTCGGTTCGCATACCGACGACTCTGCTCAGACGCCCTGTCGCACCCGTGTGGTGGCGCTGTGGTGCGGCTGTGGGTGCTGTTGCCGGGAGGTTTCCCCGGGGTCGGCCCCGGACGCCAGGAACGGGGAGGCCGGGGCGGTCGGGGAGGTCGCGGCGGGCGGAGAGGCCGGGCCGGCCGGGGACTCCGGAGCGGGCGCGGCCGGGAGGTGCACGGTGAACACCGTCCGCCCCGGTCGGCTGTCCACGGTCACCTCGCCGCCGTGCGCGGTCGCCACGGCCCGCACGATGGCCAGTCCGAGCCCGGTCGAACCGGTCGACCCGCTGACCCGGGTGCGCGCGGAGTCGCCGCGGGCGAACCGCTCGAAGACATGCGGCAGCAGCTCGGGCGGGATGCCCGGCCCGTCGTCGTGGACGTCCACGCACACCCACGGCCCGCGCCGCTCCACCCGCGCCGTGACGGTCGTACCGGGCGGGGTGTGGGTGCGCGCGTTGGCGAGCAGGTTGACGAGGACCTGGTGCAGCCGTTCCGGGTCGGCCGACACGGCGACGGGGACGCCGTCGTCGGGCAGGCTCAGCCGCCACACGTGGTCGGGTCCGGCGGCGCGGGCGTCGCTCACGGTGTCGACGACCAGGGGGACCACGTCGGCGGGCCCGAAGCGGAGCGGGCGGCCCGCGTCGAGCCGGGCGAGCAGCAGCAGGTCCTCGACGAGGAGGGTCATCCGGCCGGCCTCGGACTCGATCCGGCCGAGGGCGTGCCGGGTGTCGGGGCCGACGCGTTCCCGGCCGCGGCGGGTCAGCTCGGCGTAGCCGCGGATGGAGGCGAGCGGGGTGCGCAGCTCGTGGCTGGCGTCGGCGACGAACTGCCGGACCCGGGTCTCGCTCTCCTGGCGGGCGTGCAGCGCGCCGTGCACGTGGTCCAGCATCCGGTTGAGGGCGGCGCCGACCCGGCCGACCTCGGTGTGCGGGTCGGTCTCGGCCTCGGGGACGCGTTCGCTGAGGTTGACCTCGCCGCTGTGCAGGGGGAGTTCGGCGACGCGGGTGGCGGTGGCGGCGACCTTGCGCAGCGGCCGGGTGGCGACACTGACCAGGACCCAGCCCGCGATCCCGGCGGCGAGCAGACCCGCGGCGGTGACGCTGACCTCGACGAGGACGAGGGTGGTGACGGTGGTGTCGGCGTCGACGGTCGGTATGCCGACGTAGTACGCGCCCTTGTCGCCCTCGGCGTAGCGGACCCGGTAGTCGCCGAGGCCCGGCAGGGTGACGGTGTGGTCCGCGCCGTCGCGGGCGACCTCGCCGAGCGCGGTGAGCTGGGCGGCGGTGAGGGTCTCGGCGGTCATGCCGGTGACGCCGGTGTCGTCGGCGGACTCGGCGCCCACCCGGGCCTCGGTGATCAGGCCGGTCTCGACGCGGGCGGCGAGGGTGCCGTTGGGCTGGGGGCCGCGGGTGACGAAGAGGGCGAGGTCGTCGTTGCCGTTGCTGTTGCCGTTGCCGTTGCCGTCGCTGCCGTCGGACTTGTGTGCGTCGCCGTCGCCGTTGCTGTCGCCGGCGCCTTCGTGGAGGGGGTCGGTCGGGGCGGGGCCGCCGGAGACGCGGGCGGCGGCCTCCCGCAGCGAGTCGTCGAGTTGCTCGTAGAGGTGGGAGCGGAGCGCGAGGGTGGTCACGGTGCCGATGACTGTGCAGACCACCGCGATCAGCGCCACGGAGGCGACGATCAGCCGGGTACGCAGCGTGCGCGGCCGCCGCCACCCGCTCACGCGACGGCGGCGGGCTTGATCAGGTACCCGGCGCCGCGCCGGGTGTGGATCATCGGCTCCCGCCCGGCGTCGATCTTGCGGCGGAGGTAGGAGATGTACAGCTCGACCACGTTGGCCTGGCCGCCGAAGTCGTAGGACCACACGCGGTCGAGGATCTGCGCCTTGCTCAGCACCCGGCGCGGGTTGCGCATCAGGAAGCGGAGCAGTTCGAACTCGGTGGCGGTGAGGTGGATGTCGTGTCCGGCCCGCGCCACCTCGTGGCTGTCCTCGTCGAGGGTGAGGTCGCCGACGACGAGCACCGAGTCCGAACGGTGGTCGGCGGCGCCCGCGCGCCGGATGAGCCCGCGCAGCCGGGCCACGACCTCCTCCAGGGAGAACGGCTTGGTGACGTAGTCGTCGCCCCCGGCGGTGAGCCCCGCGATGCGGTCCTCGACGGCGTCCTTGGCGGTCAGGAACAGCACGGGCACGTCCGGCAGTTCGCGGCGCAGGCGACCGAGGACGGCGAGGCCGTCCATGTCGGGCAGCATCATGTCGAGCACGACGGCGTCGGGCCGGAAGTCGCGCGCGGTCCGCACGGCGCCCGTGCCGTCGCCCGCGCTGCGGATCTGCCACCCCTCGTACCGGAGGGCCATCGACAGGAGTTCGGTGATCGACGTCTCGTCGTCCACCACCAGGACGCGGACGGGGCTCCCGTCCGGCCTCAGCAGTGCGGTGCGCCCCTGGGGCGAGGTCGTGGTCATGCGGGCCACCCTGACGAGGGCCTCTGAGAGCACTCTTTCGCCCGTCTGTGATTCTCCTGAGAAACATCCCCGGGGCTGGGGTACGGGGTCCGCGGTACGGGTCGGTCCGCTCTCCCTCTTCCGCTCGGGCCCCTCTCAGGCTCAGAACAACTCGTCCTGGAGCGGGGCCGCCGCCTTGGTCAGGTCCCGTACGGGCAGGGTGACTTCGGGCAGGGTGACGTCCGGGGGCGCACCATCGCCTCCCGCAGGACCCGCCCCATCCTGCGCGCCCGCCGCGCCCTCCGCTCTCGCGGGGACCAGTTCCCACCCCCGCAGCAGCCGGGTGTCGAGGACGACGACCCCGCGCGCGGTGGACAGGTGCAGGTCGGGTCCGGCCGCCGCGACGAGGTCACCGCCGACCCGCCCGCCGGGGACCAGCTCGGTCACCTCCGCGACGGCGGCGGGCGTCCCAACGAGCCCGAAGGCGTCCAGGTGGTCGACGGGGCGGAACGGTTCGCGCGCGAGCGTCTCCGGCCAGCCGTCGAGCCGTACGGCCCGCGCGTGCAACTCCCTGATCTCGGCGGCCCGTTCCGCCTCCCCCGGCGGCAGCCCGGCGCGGACGGCGCGCTTCACGCCGTACGGAATCCGGTCCGGGACGCGCAGGGCGGCGCGGAGCAGCTCCTCGGTGCGCCGGGCGGCCATCAGCGGGCCGGTCCCGAGCCAGCTGAAGGAGACGGCGCCCTGCTCCAGCAGCCGGTCCGGCCCCCGCCCGACGCCGGTGATCCCGACCTTGACGAGGCCCGGCCCGAACCAGGCGAGGTACACCCGGTAGGGCCGCGGATCGTCGGCGATGCCGTCCGCGGCGACGGAGTGCGCCCGGTCCAGCCGCCCGCACTCCTCGCAGCGGGCGCCCGCGGTGCGCGCCGACAAGGCGGCCCGCACCGGACACGGATGCCCGCGCGCCCCCACACACCGCCGCCCACCCCCGTCCGCGACCCCGAAGGCCACCCTTTTCCCCCAGGTCAACGCGCTACGCGGCCCGCCGTCCCACGCCAGCTCGGGGCCCCGCGCCGACCACCGCAGCCCCGCACACCTCCACGCCCGTCCCATCACCGGCCACGCTATCCCCCACCACTGACAACGCCCCGCGCGCCGACCCCGGCCACGGTTCCGGTTCCGGCCGCGAGCACGTCATCGGCCTCCCCGAGGACCGGCACCCGCGCCCGCGCCCGCTGCCGCTCCGCCTCCCGCCCGCGTCCGGCCATCCGGCACCCCAGGCAGCCGGGGTGCCCGCCCCGCGCGTGCGGATCGCGCACCCCCATCCCCCACTCCGCGCGCGGCCGGACCCCGGGCGGCTTGCCCCATCCGGTGAGGTGCAGCGCCCAGGTGATCAGCGCGGCGAGCCCCACCACGGCGAGCCCGACCCACACGAGCGCGCCGCTCCCGGCGCAGACGCCGACGCCCGCGACCGAGCCCCCGACGGTCACGACGGCGACGCCTGTCCAGCCGGCGACCGTATGCCCTTCGTCGTACAGCGACACGGAAACCTCACGATCTAAGAAGTTAATTTCCTGAACCTCTTACAAGGTAAGACAAACAGAAAGCAGATAACAAGGACCCAGCACAAAGAGCACCACCGCCGCCCCGCACCCCGCGCCACGCCGGACCACCCCTCGCCGACCACCAGGGAGCAGCACCCCGCGATGACCGCCGCCGAGCCCTCCCGTCCCGCCGCCACGCCCGCGCAGGCCCTGGCGGCGATGGACGACCTCATCGCGTCCCACCTGGTAGGCCAGCAGGAGACGGCGCAGCGCCTCGGCCTGAACGTCACCGACCTGACCTGCTTCGGCTACGTCGTCCAGGCGGGCGAGAACCTCCTCACCGCGGGCGACCTGGCCGCGCGCGTGCACGTCACGACGGGCGCGGTGACCGGCATCCTCAACCGCCTCGAACGCGCCGGTTACGTCACCCGCCGCCCCGACCCGCGCGACCGCCGCCGGGTGCGCGTGGCGGCCGTACCGGAGGCGGTGGCGCGCGTGTACGCCGTGTACGAGCCGTACTACGCCCGCCTGACGGCCCTCTTCGCGACGTACTCCCCCGAGGAGATCGCCGTCCTGACGGACTGGTTCACCCGCGCGACGGGCCTGTCGTACGCGTACCGGGAGGAGTTGCGGTCCGGAGACAAGCAACTCCGTTCCGGAGACGGGGAACTCGGCTCCGGAGACGGGGAAGTCCGCTCCGGGGACGGGACGTCGTGACGGACGTCCTGCGAGCCGCTGCGCCGTTCGGGTCCGCCGCCGAGGTGCTGCCGTTCGCCGCGCTTCCGCCGGAGGTGTACGGACTCGCCGCCGGTCTGCTGATGGCCCTGGTGACGGCCCCGGTGGGCGTCTCGGGCGCGGTGTTCCTGCTCCCGGTCCAGCTGAGCGTGTTCGCCGTCCCGAGCCCCGCGGTCACCCCCACGAACCTGCTCTTCAACGTGGTGGCGGGCCCCGGCGCCCTCCTCCGCTACGGCCGCGACGGCATCCTGAACAGCCCTCTGACCCGCCGTCTGGTGGCGGGCACCCTGCCCGGTGTCGTCGTCGGCGCGGTCGTACGGGTCTTCGCGGTCCCCGGCCCGGCGGTCTTCCGGGTACTGGTGGCGGGGCTGCTGCTGCCGCTGGGCGCGTGGCTCGTCGCGCGGACGCTGCACCCGGTCGGCGGAGGGCGAGGGCAAGGTCCAGGGCGGCGGGCCCGGCGCGTACGTACCACGGGGCGAGGGGACCAGCGCCCACTCACCCCCGACCGCCCCGCGGGTCCGCCCTCCCCCCGCACCCTGACGGTCCTCGCCCTCACGGTCGGCGCGATCGGCGGGGTCTACGGCATCGGGGGCGGCTCCCTGCTGGGCCCGATCCTGGTCGGCCGCGGGATGCCGGTGGCGCAGGTGGCCCCGGCCGCGCTGGCGTCGACGTTCGCGACGTCGGTGGTGGGCGCCGCCGTGTTCTCCCTGCTCTCCCTCACCGGCGCGGAGGACATCGCGCCGGTCTGGCCCCTCGGCCTGGCCTGCGGAGTCGGCGGCCTCATCGGCGGCTACCTGGGCGCCCGCCTCCAGCCCCGGGTCCCGGAGAAGGCACTGCGCCTGCTGCTGGGCGGCCTGGCGACGGCGCTGGGAGGCCTGTACGCGGTGGACGCACTGCACTGAGCCACCACCCTGACCGATGGCGTGACGCAGACCACACCCCCCTCCCCCCTCCTCATGTCACATCCCACCGGGCTGCCCCGTCAGGAAGGTGTCGCACCGCTTCGGCACGCGACAGGCAAGAACCAACGCCTGACAGACCGCTGCCGGACCACCGGCCGGCCACTGCCAGACCACTGCCAGACCACTGCCAGACCACTGACGGAGGAACCCACGATGGAAGCCCGACTGAACCTCTTCGGCAACGCGCTCGCCGGCAAGCTCGTGAAGCAGTTCAACGGGGCGGGCCGGGAGATCGCGGAGTCCACGCTCCCCGCCGCGACCCAGGAGCTGGTGAAGATCCGCGCCAGCCAGATCAACGGCTGCGGCTTCTGCACCGACATGCACACCAAGGACGCGGCGCATGCGGGCGAGACGGCCCAGCGTCTGCACCTGGTCGCGGTGTGGCGGGAGGCGAAGGTCTTCACCGACGCCGAGCGCGCGGCCCTCGCCCTGACCGAGGAGGGCACCCGGATCGCCGACGCGGCGGGCGGCGTCCCCGACGAGGTGTGGGCGGACGCGGCCAAGCACTACGACGAGGACCAACTCGCCGCACTGATCGGCATGATCGCCCTGATCAACGCGTACAACCGCATGAACGTCATCCTCCGGACCCCGGCGGGCGACTACCAGCCGGGCCAGTTCCACTGACGGACCCGGCCACGGCCACGGTCCCGTCCCCGGACATGGCAGTGCGGTGGGTGCTGAACCACCCACCGCACGAGGCCCGTTCCGCCACCGGCGCGCTCATCAACCGCCCACGTACCAGCTGAACCCGCCGTTGCTGGCGGCGATGACCATCAGCAGCACCCACAGCACGACGTCGACGACGCCGAGGACGATGCCCGCCTTGGCCATCCCGGCCCCGGACTTCACCCCGGCCTGACGGCGGGCGACGACACCGAAGACGATGGCCAGCGGCCCGAGCACGATGTTCAGCAGGAACAGGCCGATGATGCCGCAGCAGAGACTCGCGATCGCCAGCCCGTTGGTGCGGGAACCGGTGGACGCGGTCGAGTGGCCGCCGTAACTCGCCATGAGAATCTCCTGGTTGCCGTCGCACAGCCCCAACGGGCCGCGCTCTCCACGAACTTGCCTGGACCTCCCGGTTTCCCCCACCCCGCACCGCCATGTCCCCCACCTCCCCCGCTCCCCTGTCGGCGAACACGACACATACTTCCGCCGAAACCGATCCGGGCAGGTCACACGGTGCACGCGAGAGGCACCCCGACAAAGCCACCCCAGAGCGTCGTCGCTCCGTCGCCACGTCTCCGTACGGAAACTGCCTACCAGTCTCGCCAGTCGTCAGTGATCTCGGTGCGGCTGATCCCCCGCCTCGCCGCCAGAGCTGGGACGTCGACGCCGTGTTCCGTCAGGGTCTGATCGATGTAGAGGCACAGTTCTTCACGCTCTTCGGTCTCGTAAGCCGCGCCGTCGTGGTCCTCGTTGATCTCGTTCAGCACGAGAACGACACGCCTGATCGCTTCGAACACCTTCGCGTCCTCCTGGCCGCGAAGCGTCTCCACTCCCGCCTCGAATACGCGCAACGCCTCATCCGTCGCCACAAGCAGCGCCTCCGGAAAGAGTTCCGCGAGAAAAGCATCCCGCGGCGAACGCCTCCCCGCCGAGATCTCCGCCGCCTCTTCATCCACACGCACACGCCAACGCACTGAGGGTCTGATCGCCATGCACCGGACCGTAAACCCAGGATCTGACAGCGCCACTGCCGCGCACGCTGTCTTCAGACGACCAACCAGCCTTCCTCGTGATCAGCGTGGATCAGTGGTAACCACGTTCGTAGTCCAGTGCCATATGGCCAGATTTCGGATGCCGGTTCCAGGTGCATGACGTCAGCCGAGATAGGGCCGCTCATGCTGCTCCAGGAAGTGACGGATCCGGAGCCGCTGTGTGTGGTGCATCGGCAGTTCATCGATCTCTTCCGGCTGGACGAATCGCAACTCCGTGGACTCGTCCGAGATCGCAAGTCGGCCGCCCACCATGCGGGCGGTGAAGCAGACGTTGAACTGTCTACGCACCTCGCCGTCCGAGTAGGCGATGACGTGGCGAGGGTCGGTGTATGTGCCCACGAGCCCGGTGATCTCCACGTCCAGCCCCGTCTCCTCCTTCACTTCCCGGACGGCGGTGCCGGGAAGTGAGTCCGTCATCTCCATGCCGCCGCCGGGGAGAGCCCAAAGGTCGTTGTCCCGTCGGCGCTGCAGGAGCAGGCGCCCTTCGTCGTCGGTGACCACGGCGGACGCAGCGACCACCATGCTGTTGGGCTCAGGTGCCGCCGGGTCGTCGTAGTACTCGGTCCGTGCCATGGTCACCCTTCTCTTGTGCTGCGCGCTGAGCGGGTGGAAACCGCCGGAGCGGTGGCGGAGACAAGGAGCGTCGGCGGCCACGAGCCGCCAGCCCACGCGGACCGCCGTAGGCGGGCCCGCCTCGATCCAGTAAGGAAAATTTGAACAGCTCCACTGCCCGTGAGCCGCTGATCACCGCGTCGAAGACGCCGTACCCCCATCGCCGAAACGGTTGCCGTCACACGCTACTGTCCAGGCGAAAACACCAGAGGCCCCGGATCTCTCCGGGGCCTCTGCTCTGCTGTGCACTCGGCAGGATTCGAACCTGCAACCTTCTGATCCGTAGGATCGGGCAGCTTGTTGGGAGGGTGGGTCGCCTCCTCCCGGAGTGATCGCCAACGGTGGTGATCATCAGCCTCTGTGTGCCGTCGTTGCCGTCAGGGTTGCCGTCACTCATGGATCCCCGACGATTGAACTGCTGCCCCTATTCCGCACTCCACGGAGATGAAGGTGAGCCGTCCGGGTCCAGCCCGTACTGCCATATTCCCCTGCCCAGCAGTGGGGTGAGATGGCCAGCATCGGCGGCGTGTCGGTAGAGGGCGTCAAGGCCCTCATCGTCCCCGGCCTCGTCCCGCATTCGCTCTAGGTCGCGAAGGACGTAGAAGTCACCAGCATCCGCAGCCTTCAAGGCAAGAGCTTCGGCACCCTCTCGGTCCCCGGCCTCCTCCCGACTCCGTGCCAGGTGGGCGGGGGTGGGGCCGCCGTTGACCTCCGCGGCCTGCCGGAAGGCGGATTCTGCGCCCTCCAAGTCGCCGTTGTCGAGCCGCGCTCGCCACAGCTGCAACAGAGGGAAGATGTCACCGGCGTCGGCGGCTTCCCGGGCGATGGCTTCGGCACTTTCCCAGTCCCCGGCTTCATCCCGCATTCCCGCAAGGATCTCGAAGCACAAGGTATCGCCGGCGTCGGTAGCTTCTCGGGCGATGGCTTCGGCACCTTCCCGGTCCCCGGCGTGCTCCCACATCATCATCAGATTGGACAGGGAATTGGGATCACCTGTGTCGGCGGCCCGCCGGTAAAGAGCCTCGGCACCCTCCAGATCTCCGACCTGTTCCCGCAGCCGCGCCAGACCGCGTGTCGCATCTGTGTCACCGGCGTCGGCAGCCCGCCGGTAAAAGGCCTCGGCACCCTCCCAATCCCTGGCCCCCTCTAGTCTCTGGCCCAAGAATTTCAGGCCTCTGGGGTCCCCAGCACCCGCAGCCTGCCAGAACAAGGATTCAGCGCCCTCCCGGTCCCCGGCTCTCTCCCGCGCCCAGGCCACTTTGATCACGGCGTCGGGTTGGCCGGCCCCGGCAGCTCGGAGGCGGAGGTGGTGGGCCCATTGCGAACGGCCCATGTCCGCGGCGGCTTCAGCGAGGTTGTTGAGGTCGCCGGGGTGAGTGAGATGAGTGTGAGCGGCATGCCAGAAGGATGCTGGTGGGCAGAGTAGGCGGCGGGCGGTTCTCCCGTGCTGTTCGAGATAGTCGGCGAGGCGGAGCATAGGACCCGTTGGCGGAGCCGCAGCGCTGACCGGCGTCGGACCGATCGGGGGACGACGCGCGGGTCGGGGGTTTGTCCGGCCTAGTGGTACCTGCTTGCCGTGGACAGGGCGGGCGAGGTCCGCGTAAGCGGCTTCTGCCCAGTCGTTGGTGAGCCGATCCCAGTCGTCGTCGGTGAGATAGTCGGCGGCGGCGTCGGTGAGGAACGCTTGGGGGAGGTGGAGGCCCATCCCGAGACGGCGGGCGTCCATCGCGGCTTCCAGCAAAGCCCGGACGGCCGGGGCGCCGTGCTTGTAGCGGCGCAGGAGTTCGGGGGCGCCAGCGAGGTCTTGGGCGACGCGCCCGTGGGTGCCAGCGCGGGTAAGGGCATCCGCCAACAGCCGGTCACCGTCCTGGGCGAGGATAGCGGCAGTTCTGAGCGCATCCTGGTTGAAGGTGTCGGGGACAGCCACTGTGCGGCCAGCGAGCAACTCGCGGGCTCGGCTGTGCGGGTCGGGACTGCCGGGTCTGGGCATAGCGGTGTATTGGTCCTCGTACTCGGGCCAGAGGGTTCCCAGAATGAGGACCGGTCCGCGGCTGGGGTCGGTGAGGAGGGTATGCAGGGCGGCGGCGATGCGCTCACCTGCTTGGGGGTGGCCGAAGTAGTGCTGGGCTTCGTTAAGCCACACCACCGTGAACGACGCGACGCGTTCGAGGTCGGCGAGCGCCGCTTCCGCCCTGGTCGGGTCGTAGGGGTGCCAGAGCCGCCACCCCTCTTCAGCAAGCAGCTGGGCAGCCTCCCAGCACGCCCGTGTCTTGCCCGTAGACGACGAGCCGACCAGGACCAACATCCGGCTGCGGCCCTCCATTACTTCGCTCACCGCCTCAACCAACACCTGGTCGTGGGCACGGCTGACGTAGCCGGACAACACCCGCACCGAGCTGTCGGCTGCGGCGGATCCGGATGGATGGACCTCTAGGTCGTGCGGATCCCACTGTCCGATCGGCCTGCCAGGTCCTTCGCCGTGTCCGGGCACTGAACCGATCCGGTGGGCGGCAGCCCTACGCCGCAGATCCAGCAATTCCGCTTCGGAAACGCCGAGCACTCGGGCCAGCGCCACTACCGTTTCAGCCGACGGGACAGCCCCGTCCGCCCGGAACGCTTCCTGGATGGTCGTACGGCCCAGCCCCGACCGGGTAGCGAGCTGGGTTTTGGTCAGCCTTTTGTGAGCCAGCCCATCGCTGAGCTTGTCACGCAGCTTGGCCAGCGGGCTTTCCCGTCCATCGGGTTCTGCGCTCGGCATGAGGCCCCCAGTCGCATGTGTTCGCCGATGTTCATCATCGTCCGGCCGAACCACGGCGAACATCGCTTCGGCGAACTTCGGTCACATCAACGTCCCACCATGTGCAGGGAGATCATCGTGACCCGTGTCGCCGTCGTCCTACTGACAGCCACCGTGACTGTTGTGTTCGCACTCCTGGCCGCCGCTGCCGCAGGCACACTGGCCCGCCTCGATAGCTCCACCTACCCGGCCGCTTTGATGCGTGCTGCCGCTACCTTCGCCGCTGTGATCACCGTCGCCACTGCCGTCGCCGGCGTGCTCACCCAGTACCTCACCTGAACACGAGTGATCGATCAACAACGGGTGTGCCACCACCTGTCAGACTCTCGAACTAGCGTCCACCTGAACCGCCGGGTTTCTTCTCCATTCGAGCCGGAGCGGTTCACCCAGTAAGTTGCGACCTTTCCACAAGGCGACTCACCCCGCTCCCCGGGCGCAGGCCCAACCCCCGGCCGAGCCTGCGCTCCCGTCTTCGCCCGGCTCCCACACGGCTAGCGCCCGCGCCGCGCACCGCGTGATGCCAGAGAAGCGGACGTCGGGACTGGGGCCACCTGGTTGAGTTGGCCCGCAGAGGGCGGGAAGAGGCGAACCAAATTTCGATACGCGACAGCCCGTTGCCCACCAGGCACATAAATGCTTCACTAATACCCCGCCATAAGCATATCACTACAGAGATCCTCGCCGCCTTCGAGCCAGAGACGACAGAAAAGGCACACCCGGCATGAAGCTAATTAAGCACTTCAATACATTTTTATCGGACCGCGTAAATCTGTCCGAGACTCGCCTACAATCCCTAGACTCCAGAGTGAATAGTGTTTCCAACTTTCTCAAAAATGGCGAAACCCCCATCTCCAATCGCTACATTGGCATGATTCCGCAAGGATCCTACGCTCACAGAACCATGATCAACCCAGTTGGCAAGTACGACGAGTTCGACGCCGATGTACTGCTGGAGATGGAAGAGAACGCAGACTGGTCAGCGAAAGATTACGTCGAGGAACTGTACAAGGTATTTCACGCGAGCGGAACCTACGGGCACATGGTGAGCCGTCACGCACACTGCGTTAAGGTCGACTACGCGAATGAGTTCCACATTGATGTCGTCCCCTATCTTGAGCGGCATGGCGGCCGCTACGTCACAAATCGCGACGACGACGTATTTGAGCTAACGAATCCGGAAGGATTCAACGAATGGCTCGATGAGAAGAACAGAACTGCAAGTGGTCGACTCGTCAAAGTTATTCGACTCTTCAAATACCTACGAGATTACAAGAATACCTTCTCGGCCAAGTCGATCATCCTGAATATCCTCCTTGGCGGTAGGGTGAACAGTGTGCTGCTACTTGGAGATTCAAAGCGCTACTGTGATTTGCCCACTGCGTTCACGAATATCCTCTCGGACCTGAATGACTACCTTCAATCCAATCCGACGATGCCAAGCGTTGACGACCCGAGTTGCCCGGGACAGAATTTTAATCATCGCTGGGATGAAGACCAGTATCAGAACTTTCGCAACAGAGTAGAGACTTACAATGACTGGGCTCGAGCAGCATTCGCTGAAGAAGATAGATCTGAAAGTATCCGACTGTGGCGGAAGATCTTCGGCGAGTCGTTCGCTGAGACCCCAGTCTCCTCCGTCACGAAATCTTCGGAAGCAGCGGTCACGTTGCCCAATTTCACGGACACCGAGCAATTTCTCGATCGCGACTACGGAATCCCTGAGTTGCTGAACGCAAGATACAGGGTGAGGATCACAGCTAACGTGGTGGCAAAACGCGGATTCCGAAATTTCAATCTACGCAGGCATGGAAATGCGGTTGGGCGTGAACGGGCCATTGAGTTCCGCGTCTCCGAGTGCACAGTTCCCGGTTCATACGAGATCTATTGGAAGGTGAGAAACACCGGCGCAGAGGCAGTGTCCGCGAATTGCATTCGCGGCCAGATCGAGCGAGACAACGGATCTCGGTTTCGCAGCGAACCGACGAAATATCGCGGCAAACACTACGTTGAGTGCTACGTCGTCCAGAACGGGATCTGTGTCGCGAAAGACCATCAGGTAGTCGTCATTAAATAGATGCCAGAAGGTCAATTCTAGGCTGCGTCATAGGATCCGCCTGCTGTGGGCCGAAATTTCAATTGTAGGAGGCTGCCCAGGGATTATCCCACGACGTTTGATCTGCTCAGCTGTCACCCACGCAACCTCAGAGTTCTGAGTTGATACAAGGTCCCTAAAAGCCTGCGTCTGCTCCGGAGTCGGGACGATTTCATAGATGTCAGCCACTAGGATTTCGAATGCCTGCGCCCATTCACTCCATCGAATGGGGTCCACCTCGCGCTTAAGGTAGTTGTGCATAATGTGGGGAAATTTATCCTGCGGCAGGATTTGCGAAGCTAGCAACTCTTCTTGAAATTCCCGCCAGGGAGAATCTTCCCGACCTACTCGAGATTCGAACCACCGGAAGAACTGAAAGAGGTTCCTCCCTGGAACTCGTACACGCAAATCACGATAGCTGGCCGCGTCTACAGGAATCAGGTCGTCGTCAGTTACGCCCATCGCAGACAGTGAGGCGCTTCCCTGCGGCGACACTTTGTGAACGCCACCAACGGGCTGGAACTGGTTACGCCATCGAGAGCCATGAATCAAAAGATACTTTCCGTCAACATAAATCTTGAAGAGGTATGAGGTCGAAATCCTGACGGACTGGTTGCGATAGCGGTATGAATACCAGAGAATTCTCAGATTTTCTCGATTCTGGGCGATTTGCTCAAAGACCGGAACTGCAAGGCCCATGCTGAGGCCGGCCGTCATATTGACGACGGTTGAGTTAGTAATAAAGAAGCTAGCCACCCCAGACCCAAGGGCCAGCAAGAAGTAAATGGTGAGCCTTAGCAAGGCAACTCCTAACGCGGTAGTGGAACCAGCGGATTTCCGAGCAAGTACCGGCTAACCCAGGTTAGTTGCGAGTTCGAACCAGCCAGAGCCTTCAAAAGCGGACGGGAGACGGATCTTGCTTCATACATTGCGACGAGCAGGGCGCGTCTCACGTTTACATCCGCCTCATTCTCAAACTCGCGTCGCAGGAGCTGTCCATCCGCGATGGTACTCACCCTCCCGAGATAGCGAGCAGCAAATTCGCGCGGGAGACTCGACTTATTTTTGTCCCCCAATATAGCCCATGCCATATCACGAATATCTGCAGAGTGAATATTTTGCCTCGCGGATGCCTGCAATATCCGCTGTTCAAGGTTGTCGTATTTATGGCCAGCGGCCCGCTGCATTGCCGAAATATAGGATCGGGTAATTGCGGGAAGTCGGCTCGGAAAACACTCCAAGTATCTGAGAAGCTCGCTAGCCAAGTGATGACTTTCCTTTAGGTTGCGCAGCACCCACGCAATCGCCCGATCGTCATCATGGTTTCCCATGCGGAAGAGGGAAAACTTGACGTCTCGGTCATTCTGTTCACCTTCAGCGGCTTCCAGAAATAGCTTGTACAGTCTCTCCTCGACACCCACCTCGCCGATTCTAAGCCCGTAGGCGATTGCATCTTTTTCCAAACTTTCGAGTTGCGAGAGAGCTGATATGGCGTCGTAGATGTTGGTCTTCGTCATCGACATCGAAAGACGGCGAGAGCGCAGAATGGAATTTATCTCCAGGAGAGCGCTTCGCAATGATTCACGCTCCGTGTCAAATATCATCATATCGTCGGAGTATCGGAGATATTTGAACTTGGAGCGATGCACGAACTCGTCTACCGGCAGCATGTAAAGGTTGGCCAGGATCGCCGAAGAGTCCGGTCCTTGCGGTATCCCCCATGCGTGGCTAGACGACTGAAACATACGGAGCCAAGAAATCAGTCTCTCTGTCACCCATGAGTTAGCACCCGCCGATTGAATATCTACTGCGAGCGTACCCACATCTATATGCTCATAGAAAGAGACAACGTCTGTACGGGCCAACTGAAACGGCGTCTTGCTGACCATTCTGACGCCGCGTTTTTGCATGGATACCCATGAATCGATTGGCTTCCAGAATGACTTACCGTTCTCTCCCCACCTCGCACTGTAAACACTGTCGTGTAGTTGCTTCTCAACTAGCTCTGCGATAGAGAAGATAAGCGTGTCATAAACAAGACGGTCATGCACCGAAAGTCGGGAAATCGGGCGTACTGCTACTGCATTCTTTGGAAGGTCTAGAACCTCAACATAGTCAGGACCAACCTGCCCGCTCCGCAAGGAGTTGATTACATTTGAACGGATGTCACCCCACGATTCCTTGACATCCGCCCAATTGATAATGTCCGGTATCTCCGAGCGCCCACGGCCATGAAATAGGCGGTTCCATGCGTCATCCAAGTTGGCCCAGAAGGGACGCCCCATAGCTCGCTGCTTCCCCCTCCGATCAGACCCTCACGATCGCGCCCTAGCGTAGTAGGAGTGACCGGCCTCGAAGCCTCACATGGCATGTAGAACATCACGAGTGGGCCCGACACCTGCCGGACCCAACACACCGACTCGCAACGTCTTCCGCATCGACGACGCCATCTACGCCGGACCGCCCACGGAGAAGAACGAATCCGACCGCATCGAGTGGATCCCCTCTCAGAGGCGCAGGGCATGATCGACCGCCATCGTGAGCAGTGGCTCGCTCGTGGGGCCTGCTCTACGTCGTCCTTGTGGACGAGGCGATTCGCTGACGCATAAGGCATTGCCGAGCCCGTCCTGACCTGTAGCACTCCACACTCGGCTCACACCCTCGGTACCTTCGTGAGAAGAAGCCTCTACGGATGGAGCACCGATGCTGGAGGAAGCCGAAGAGATCGGCCGTCGCGCACGCCGCGCACGGCTCCGCCTCGGCATGACGCAGGCCGACCTCGCTGCCGCCCTGGGCAAGACGCAGGGGTGGGTCTCGAAGATGGAGCGCGGGCACATCGAACTCGACCGCGTCGGCCTGCTCAATCTGCTCGCCTCGGAGTTGCACGTACACCCCAACGACCTCATCGGGCGTCCGTACAACAGCTCTCCGGCCGAGAATCAGTGGCAGGTCGCTGCCGCGTCCATCATGCGCGAGCTGCGTCGATACGACCTGACCCCCGTCTTTGACGGCACGCCCAGGTCGGCCCGTCAGCTCTGGCAGGAAACCACCCGGCTCCACCGTCTCCGCGATGCCGCCGCCAACGTGGCGATCATGGAGGTGCTGCCTGACCTGTTCCGCGAGACGCGCGCCCTGGCCGAGGTCGCCACGGGGCACGAGCGGGAAGAGGCGTACGCGATTTACGCGGTGTGCTGCAAGTTCGCCCACACTTCCGCGCATGCCCTCGGGCACCCGGAGCTGGTCGCCATGGCCTGTGAGCGGGCTGCATGGTCTGCGCGACAGTCCGGTGATCCCGTCCTGCCGGCTGTCGCCGACTGGATGCGCGTCTGGGACATGTGGGCTACTGCGGACTGGGACGACGCCATTGCCCTGTCGGACAAGGCCATCCGCAGCGTGCAGGAGGGATACGACCTGGGTGAGCCGCTCGCCGTGCGGGCGTGGGGTTCCCTGCAACTGCGTGCGGCCATCTCCGCCGCTCGGGGTGGTCACCGTGCGGAAGCTCGCGAGCGAGTCGACCACGCGCGGACCGCAGCCGATCGAGTGACGGAGTACGCCGGCCCCCCGGTGTACGACCGCCACAGCACAACCTTCTCGCCCGGCAATGTGCAGATCCACGCAATCAGCGTCGCACTGGAGATGCACGAACAGGGCAAGGCACTGTCGATAAACCGGCGCACAAGTCCGGACCTGATCGAGTCGCTCCCCAACTCCCGCCGTGGTCATCACCACATGGACCTGGCGCGTGCCTGGCTGTGGGACGGGAATCGCGACTCGGCGCTGAAGGAACTGGAGAAGGCCGAGCGCATCGCGCCCCAGCTCGTTCGGAACCACCCCATCGCTCGGTCAACCCTGCGCAGCATCGTGTACGCCGAGCGAGCGAGCACCCGTGAGAAGCTGCGCCGCATGTCGGACCGCTTCCACCTCGACGGGTAAGGGTCGTATTCCTGCGGTTCATATTGGACCCTGAGCACACACCTAGCTTCGGGGCATGGCCGATCGAACCTCGAAGCAACTCCCCACGCCCAGGACTGCGTTAGCCGCAGGCAGCCCCTTTCACCCACGCCTTGGCGACCTCGCTGTCGACCTCGCCAAGGACGGAACGGTCGGGGTGGTCGTCGCCCTGCCCAGCGACAGTTCGGCGTCGTACCAACTGCGTCCGCCTGGCGGTGGCGTGGACTGGCGCGCGAGGTCGGACGGAAGCACCCTCCGGCCCGTGCCGGTACCTGTCACCCACGTCACGCCCATGCGCCGAGACGCTGCATACGACCCCCGTGCACAGCAGGCGGGCCTGGCGGTAACCGTCCACTACGAGGACGGGGGCGCATGCGAGTCGCTCCTCGTTCTCACCCCCGCGCAAGTCGAGCTGTTCCACACCCAGCTCGACCGCATGATCAAGGCGAGGGAATCGGCCCAGGATCGTAAGCGGTGAGCCCGAACGTGCTGATGCTCGCCCCACCGACCTCTGCACGTGCCCTCGTGCGACCTCCTGTCGCATTCCGCTGTGAATCCACCGCCCACGACCTCAGTGGCTCCTGCGAAGTCCTACTCGCCACCTACCGCGGCCGTTCCCCACGCCTCGCGGCCCGGTGGCTGAGAGCCTCCGCGCACCGCCTCGCCCGGCTGCTGTCCCCGGGCCTCGGGGCCATGAGTCTCGCTGACGCGCCGCTCGTCGTCACCGGGCCGGAGATCCCGCGTCCCGATGTGGAGTTGCGTGCCTGGGCCGAAAGCGACCAGGCGTACGAGCACGCGCTACGCGCTCTCGCCGCAGGCCACACGTTCATGTTCACCGTGACGGACTACGACGCCCGGTACTCCCTCCGCGTGTACCCGTTACCGGCCCGCCGGCCACGCCTCCCGCAACATCCCGCCCTCGCCGAGGGTCCGCCCGATCCCTCGACGAGGGTGGGCCGTCACCGACGCTCCCGCGGGCGTCGCCCGACCCGATGACTCCCGCCCCCGCGTCTCTTCCGGTTCCCCCCGGCGCGGGGCGGGTCCACCACGCAAATCACAGTTCAACCGCTGAACGCACATCCGCCGCTCTGCGGCGCAGTCCTGCCCATCTACCGAGGGGAAGACGCGCGGTGACCACCTATCCCGTATCGCCGAACACCGTTCTCGCCAACGCGCTCACAAACGCTGAGGACCTGCTCAGGCCGCACATCGTCACTGCGGCTCCGGAGCGGATCGTGTTCGTGGTGGGAACGCAGATCAACGGAGCGCCGCACATCGGAACGTCCCTGGTTCAGTCGCTCACGTTCGCCACGGCGGCCCGCATCCGGGGCAAGTTCGACGTACCGGCCGAAGTCCAGTTCAGCGCCCTCGACAACGCCCCGTACGCCATCGTCACCGACAAGGAGACCGGTCACCGCTACCAACGGGCTTACGCGCAAGCCCTCGGTGAAGACGGCATCGCGGAACAGGTCGACAAGCTGTACCGCCCGCTCTTCGCCGCTCTGTCCGAGCGGCTGGAAGTGCCGTACTCCATCGAGACCTACAGCCAGCAGCAAGCAGGCGAGCACTACCGCCGTACCTGGCTGCGTGTGTTGCCCCGTATGGCAGCAGCCCGCTGGTACCTGTCTCCGTCCTCCGGTCGGCCACACGTTCGCGTTCCCTGCCCGCGCCCCGGCTGCGGATGGGCCGAGAAGCACGCCGAACGCACCCGCGTCCGTGACGACGGCTTCGAGCGGGCGACCATCTCAGCCGTGTGCCTGCACCACGGCGCATACGAGGTCGTCATCGAGCCTGCGAGCGGCGGCTACCTCGACCTCGCCACCCTGTACCGGAACCTCGTCAAGGAACTGGCCATCGCCGGAGCGGACGGCACGCTGTACGTCATGGTCAAGGGCGGCGACTGGATGCCTGGCTGTCTCCTCGTCGACGGCGCCCTACAGGCCGTTGGCCTCACCCACGGACAGATGCCCGCCCGGCTGTTCTGCCCGCAGGTGGTCACCGACACGGGCGCGAAACTGTCCAAATCCCTTATCAGGGAGGGACAAGCGCCCTTGCCGGACGGTGCGGCCCCGTGGATGCTCGACACCCGGGAGTGGCCGGGGTCGTTGGCTGAGTACGTCGACCGTCTGCTCGGTCTGACCGACGTGTTACTCGCTGATCCACGCCACTTCTTCCGCTCGTACTCGGCCGGTGAACTCGGCCGGCTGATGACCACCGCAATAGCTAGGAGCGTTCCCGCCCCATGACGGAAACCGCCGCCGCTCGCGTCCGCGAACTGAACCTCTACCGCCGGTACTTCGATCTCGTCGCCGCAGGTGAGAAGACCATCGAGGTGAGGGTGAAGTACCCCCACCTCGAAGACCTGGCCGCCGGAGACGTCATCCGCTTCCGGATCAAGGGCACGGACGAGACGTGCGACGTTCACGTGAATCGGGTGACGGAGTACAAGACGTTCGAGGAACTCCTCGACGGGGAGGACCCGGCGAACGTCAACCCGGCGTCCTCCCGCGAGCAGCAGCTCGCCAACATCCGCGAGATCTACCCGGCGGAGAAGGAAGCACTCGGCGCGCTCGCCATCGAAATCGAACGGCTTCCCCTGTAGTCCCGTCGTACGGTCTCGCCCCCGAGGGCGGTGCGGCTTCCTCCGAGGGAGCGCCAACAGCTGAAAGCCGGACCACCCTTCAGGCTGGACAGCAATCCGGGTGGTCCGGTCTCGGAATCCCCGGTTCTCGGTCAGGACCCCGGTGCGGATGGCACCGGGCTGGTTGGCGTGCGCTAACAGAGGTCCTGCTCAACCGGGGCTTTCTGTCATCGAGTTGGAGAAGGGTCCTGACCTGAACCATCGAAAGTCAGCCACGGCGACGGGTGCGCCGAACGCGCACCCGTCACGTGTGTCTCCAGCAACCACCCACCGGCATCAGCCACGCTTCTTCGAACGTCACGAGCCTCCGCATCACACCGGCCCCGGCGCTCCGTCGGTTGCGGCTGAAAAATGGCTTCTGTCTGCGGCGCTGAGGCTGGCCGCCCGCCGCAAGTGGCTGACAGCAATTCGCAGTGATATGTGCCGAATTGGCGAGCGTCACGCTTCTGTCGACCGTGCGCACCTTGGGGTGACTGACAGGGTTCTTCGCGGTTCCGGCTGACTGCTCCTCGGGCTGCGGCGCGAGCAGGCGGGGCCGCTGCGGGCGGTGGCGGAGACATGGAGCCAGCGGCGGGCGGGCCCGCCGCGCCGCGCGGCCCGCGCCAGCGGGCCGCCTTGATCCAGTAAAGAAACTTTGGACAGCTCGCTCCTTCGGTCGCTTCGGCCAGTAGGTGGCGGGCTGTTTCGATGTGTTCGGCATATCTCATCCGCATTATTGCCGTTTCAGTCTGTTCTATTCGTCGGATCGCCGTTCTCTATCCACAGGCCCCGCCATGTCTGATGTCCCTGCTGAAAGTTATCCACAGGCATGCCCGCCGGGCGCGGGCCATCGGAAAGGGGGAGTGAGGTGCGCTACCTGATGGGTCATCAGCTTCTGCTGATCGCGCGCGGCTCACGCCGGAGAGCCTGGAGCCCATGCCCACCGAAGGCGATAGATGTGACTCAAGCCACTCAGCTGACCGTCACACGCTCAGCCCTTCCGGCACCTGTAACCAGTGAGAGTCCGGATTCTCTGCGAATTTCCGGAGGGCTACGGCCCAGCGGGCAGGGCAACGGAGGTGGAGCGAGTGGGAGACGACTGGCGGGCTCTGCGTCGGCCACAGCAGCCGATTGCTTCCCGTCAGGCGTGCCGTCCTGCGACTCCGCCGCCCGCGCGACGGGAGGTCACAAAGGATTTTCCTGCCCGCTCCCGCCCGGCGGGCACGTGGGTTGCGGCAGCAGGACCGGTTTCAGCAGGCTTCCCGGACGAGCGGCCGAATGGTGCACGCGCGCTTCGCCAGAACGGGCCACCAAGGGGTTTCACGAGGCGACACGGATGAACGGCACAGCGACGGACGGGGAAGCGGTGGACGAGCGGGAGATCGCAGCGCTGGAAGCGGACGTGGAGCAACTATCCATCGAGATAGCGGAGTTCGCGGAGCTTATGCGGCGGGCAGCGCAGGAACTCAACTCTCTTGCTCGTCGATGTGGTCTGCCATCTTCTGCATCAGAGTGACCATCTTGGCCATGTCCTGTTTCAGCCCTGCCAGTTCATGTTTCAGCTCCTCCACCTCCATGGCGAGGTTGAAGTAGCGAGTCTCGGAAGGCGTCGGCTTGGGGGGCGTGCTCTCGGGTGCACCCTCGCCGGCCGGTTCGTCCTGAGCTTGCTCGGGTTCACCTTCGGGCCGGCGCACGAAACTGCCCCTGCCCTGGACGCCGTAGATGAGCCCCTCGTTCTTGAGCATGCGGAACGCGTTCTGCACGGTGGCGCTGGCGATGCCGAACTTCTCCTGCAGTTCCCGCGACGGGGGGATCTGGTCACCAGGCTTCAGGACGCCGGCCTGAATCTGGCGTCGCAGGTACTCGGCGACCTGCACATAGGGGGGCCGGTGGTCCCGATCAAGGGGCAGTGTCATGGCCGCAGGATACGGCCACCCAGCTAGATCACGCGGGAGTACCAGCGAACTCGCACCCTCAGCGTTTCAGTTGACTAGCGTTGCAGCTAACTGAAACATGTGGTTGTATCTGGTCCTGGCCGGATTTACCGGTCACCCCCTACAGGAAGGGCCTCACTGTCATGGCCAGGACCGTTATCCGTGTGCACGTGCTGGACTCCACGAACGTCATGGTCGGCACGCCGACGGTGCCGAAGTGGAAGGACCAGGAGAACGGCGTCCGCGCGGTGGACTTCGAGACCGGTGCGCCGCTGTGCACGCTGACCCTCTTCGTGATGGAAGGCGAGCGCGCCGAGGCGATCAAGGTGACCGTCCCGCAGACCGGTCTGCCCAACGGCCTGCACCCGGGCCGACTGGTCCGCCCGGTGGACCTCTTCGCGAGCCCGTGGGCGCGGATCTTCAACGATCAGCTTCAGGAAGGCGTGGCCTACCGCTGCTCTGCGCTGGAACTCGTCGACGGTCACGTGCAGCAGGACATGGCCGCGCCCGAGTCCGCTGCGGCGTGACGCCGCTCCCCGCATGGCTGGGGTGAGACCCCAGATGGCAGCCGCCCGTTCGCAATCTTCATCGACGGAGCGGCTGCCCCTCTGGGGCATGCGCCCCCATCCCTTGTGCTCCTCCGCGCGTCCGATGCCGCGCGTTTCCCGAACGACACGAAGGAAGACTGGTGAACGAACTCAACGAAGCGGCTGGTTGGCTCCGCGGAGCAACGTGGCTGGGACTCGGCCTGATCGCCCTGTGGGCCGTGATCTGGGTCGTCCGCTACCTGCGGGCGTCGCCGATGGAGCGGATCAGTATCCGACAGGCGATACGGATTCGCTGGGGCTGGAAGCGACTCGCCCAGATGTGCGGACTATCGGTCACGGACAAGATGCCCACCCCCCTGGCCTCGCTCGCGAACACGGACGGCACGCCGCCCAAGCCCCGGGTCCTGGTTCCGGCCCTCAAGGTCACGCCGGACGCCTTCGGAGTGATGGCGTGGGCCAACTGCTTGCCGAAGGTGGGTCTGGCGGAGTTCCAGAAGGCAGCCCCCTACCTGGCGGACGCCTGGCGCATGACGCGGGTGTCCGCACTACCCGGGGACAGGCCCGGACAGGTCCTGCTGCGCGGGGTGCGGGTGGACCCGCTGATCGTGCCGACCGTGCACGTGCCCACCGGCCGCCCTCTGGAGGAGCACGCGAAATGGGACCTGGGGGTCGACGAGTTCGGCATGCCCGTCGTCGTACCCCTCAGGGAAGTGCCCGGCATGGCTGTCGGCGGCCTGCCGGGCTTCGGGAAGACCTCATGCGTGAACCGGCTGGTGTGCGACTGGGCACCCTCGCCGGCCGTGCAGTTCGTCTTCTTCGACGGCAAGGTCTCCCACGCCTATGAGGGCGACTACGCCGACCTCGTCCAGCGGGCGTTCGCGTTCTGCGGCGACGACCTGGAGCAGGCGAACAAGCTGTTGAAGGAACTGGTGCAGCTGCGCCGCGCCCGCTCCGCCTCTATCCGTAGCGTCCTGGGCGTGAAGAACATGTGGCACGTCGGCCCGTCCGCCGACTGGCCACTGATCGTCATCGTCATCGACGAAGCCCACACCTACTATCGCGACCACAAAGGCTCCGACCCGGCCACGAGGAAGCTCGCCGCGTTCGCGGCGGACAACGCCCGTTTGACGGAGGACCTGGTGAAGAAGGGCCGTTCGGTCGGCTTCCTGACCGTACTGACCACGCAGAAGACCACCGGGGACGCCATCCCCACCTTCATCCGGGATGTGTGCCCGGTCGGTCTGTCCTTCGCGCAGAAGACCGCGGATGCCGCCGTGGCCGCGCTCGGCGACGACATCCGCGAGTGGCCCGACGCCAGCCCGGTCAACCTCCAGGACCCCGCCTACGTCGGTGTCGCGGTCATGTCCCAGCACGGGCGCCCCGGCTTCGTACGCATCCGTACCCCCTACGTCGCCGACGAAGACGCCGCCCACATTTCCGAGCAGACCGCCCACCTGACGCAGCACCCGGCGCGGCTGCTGGAGAACCTGACGGGCCGCCCGGTGGTGGACCTCACCAAGCCCGACCCCGAGCCCCCGGCAAAGGTGGCCTGACATGCGCCGCGTCATGAGGATCTACATCCGGCACATGCGCAGGGCGATCACCGCCCAGGACTTTGACATGGCTGATCGGATCGGCATCGCCGCTTACCTCGTCGCCAACGCCAGCGAACGCCGGGTTCTGGAGACCTACCTCGGGCCGAACGCCGCCCACCGGGCCGGCCTCGACCGCGACTGACCCCTGCTCTTGCCCTCAACTCGTCCTGGAAGGAGGTGAAACCCCTCATGTCAGAAGATCGGATCACTCAGCGCACGATCACCGTGGTCATGGCGGTCATCGCCCTGCTGGCGTTCGTGTTCTCCTTCGGCAACGTCTGGAACCTCGCCCTGCGCCTGGGCGTCCCCAACCCGATCGCACCGCTGATCGCCCCCATGGTCGACCTGTCCGTCCTCGGTCTCCTGGTCGCCCTGCGTTACCTGTCCCTGCGCGGCGTCCCCGCCGACGCCCTCAAGGGCGCGACCCGGCTGATGCACACCTCCGGCTTCTTCACTCTCGCCCTCAACATCGCCGAACCCATCATCGCCGGGCACTACGGCCGCGCCTGCGTCGACTCGGTCGCCCCGCTGCTCCTACTCGGCTGGGGCGCTGTCGGCCCGGCGCTACTGCGCCACTTCCACGCCGTCGCCACCCCAGCCGGTGTATGGGCTGGACACCCGGCCCCCGTAGCCCTTCCGGAGCCGAGCAGGGAAACCGTGCCGGATGACGACCCGACCGAAGCCGCTCCTGCCCCGGAGCCGGCGATGCCCCCGGCTCCCGCCCCGTTGGCCCCCGCCCTCTCTCCAGTCTCTGCGCCGCATTCACCGGTCAAGGTGGCCCCGGCCCTGCTCGACGCCGCCCGCGAGATCGCCGACGCCCACCGCGCCGCACACGGCCAGCCGATCACCGCGCCCCAGCTCAAGGCTCGCCTCGGCGTAAGCCTGCCTCTGGCCACCGCCGCACACGCGGCCCTGACGGCCTGAACCTCCCGCCGGCCTCCCGGCGCTCCTCCTCCCTGGCCCCCTGGGCCTGCCCCGTCACGCCCTCGGGCAGCACCCAGCCCCGCCCTCAGTGCTGCCCAGGGCCCTCCATCAGCGGAAAGGACGCACCTGCCGATGCCCCGCGACCTCAACCTGCGGCACGTGATCAGCCCCGCTGTCCGGGACCTGATCGAACTGGCCAACCTCGGCGACTTCGACCGCACCCGCGACCAGGTCTCCCGCCTGCGCGGCTGCACCCGCCCCATCAACCTCGTCGGCCACACCCACACCCGCGACGCAGCCACTGGCGAAACGATCCGCTCATATTCCACCAGCGACGAACCCACCGGACGCCTGCTGACCACCTGCGGCAACCGCCGCACCTCCCGCTGCGCCACCTGCTCCCGCGTCTACGCAGCCGACATCTACCACCTCATCCGCGCCGGACTCTCCGGCGGCAAGAACGTCCCCGAAACCGTCCGCTCCCACCCCCGCGTCTTCGCCACGCTCACCGCCCCTTCGTTCGGAGCCGTCCACAACCGGCCCATCACCAAGGACGGCAAGCCACACGCCTGCCGCTGCGGAAAGCACCACGCAGACGACGCCCCCGCACTCGGCACACCACTGCACCCGGCCTCCTACGACTACACCGGCGCCGTGCTGTGGAACGCCCACGCCGGAGCCCTGTGGGCCCGCTTCACCCTCAACCTCCGCCGCGCCCTGGCCGCCCACTTCGGCATCACACAGAAGGACATGAAGCAGATTCTGCGAGTGTCCTTCGCCAAGGTCGCCGAGTACCAAAAGCGCGGCCTGGTCCACTTCCACGCCGTCATCCGCATCGACGGCCCCGACGGCCACACCAGCTCCCCACCGACCTGGGCCACCGTGGACGACCTCACCCACGCCATCCGCGCCGCAGTCCCCCGCACCGCGCTCACCGTCACCTCCGACACCGTCGGAGACCACAAGATCCGCTGGGGACAGATGCTCGACGTACAGGAAATCACCGCGCTCGGCGACGGCGAACTCACCGACGCCGCCGTGGCCGGATACATCGCCAAGTACGCCACCAAGAGCGCTGAGGACTCCGGCACCGTCGACCGTTCCCTGGTCTGCCGCACCTGCTCCGGCCACGGCACCGTCGGCGACCGTATTCGGGACCTGTGCCCCGACTGCGAAGGCACCCGCCAGGCCGAACCCCTACGGGACCTGCCCGTCCACCAGCACGTTCGGCAAATGATCCGCACCGCCTGGGACCTCGGTGGCCTGCCCGAATTCGCGGACCTCAAGCTCTGCAAGTGGGCCCACATGCTCGGCTTCCGCGGCCACTTCTCCACCAAGTCTCGCGCCTACTCCACCACCCTCGGCGCCCTCCGCGACGTACGCCGCGCCTGGCGCCTCGCCCAAGCCGAAGCAGCCCGCACCCGCGCCGGCATCCCCGCGCCCACCCCGGACACCGTCCTCGTCACCGAAGCCTCCTGGGCCTACCTCGCCTCGGGCTACCACCCCGGCGAAGAACTCCTCGCCAACCAGACCCGCCACGACATCAACCAGGCCCAACGCCGCAAGCACGAAGGGCTGGAGCCTGCATGACGACCGCCGTACTCACCGTGGACCAGGTCGCGACGCGCCTCGGCATCAGCCGCTGGAAGGTCCACGACCTGATCCGCTCCCGCGAACTCGCCTCCTTCAAGATCGGCCGCTGCCGCCGCATCAGCGAAACCGCACTGGACGCCTATGTATCCCTCCGCACCGAACAGGAAGCCGCCTGATGGCCACGCCGAAGAAGAACGCCAACAACGAGGGCACCATCTACCAGCGCAAGGACGGCCGTTGGGAAGGCAGCGCCTACGTACTGACGACGGACGGCACGTACAAGCGGCGCAGCGTCTACGGCAAGACCTGGGACGAGGCGCACGAGAAGCTGACCAAGCTCAAGGCCGACTCTCTCAACGGTCTCCCGGTCGCCACCAGCAAAATGACGATCGCCGAGTACCTGACGTACTGGCTGACGAACATCGCCAAGAACAAGGTCCGCAAGACCACGTACGTCAACTACGAGTCGCTGGTGCGCAACTACGTCACCCCGGAGTTCGGCACGAAGAAGCTGGTCCGGCTTACCGCTCGCGACATCCGCGCCTTCCTCGCGAAGACTGCGGTCGCCTGCCAGTGCTGCGCACAGGGCAAGGACAAGAAGCGTCCAGAGCACAAGCGGCGCTGCTGTGCCCTCGGCAAGTGCTGCAAGAAGCTCCCGTCTGATCGGACCGTGCGCTTCCTGCTGGTGATCATGCGCGCCGCTCTCCAGCACGCCGTACGCGAAGACGAGTTGCCCCGCAATGTGGCCCGGAACGTGGAGCTGAGCATGGGAACGAAGCGCGAGATCGAACCGCTCTCGGTGAGGGAGGGGCGTCAGCTCCTGGCGGCGGCCCGAGACAACCGGCTGTGGGCCGCGTACGAAATGGCGGTCCGTATCGGCCTGCGGCGCGGCGAGGTGCTCGGGCTGCGCTGGTCAGACGTGGATCTCCACGAAGGCGTCCTCACCGTGCGGCAGGCCCTACAGCGGGTCGGCGGCGAGTTGCTGATCGTCGCGCCCAAGACACAGCGCTCGGCCCGCCGCGTGGCTCTCCCTGGCGAGTGTGTAACCGCGCTCCGGGCTCAGCGCGCCCAGCAGATCGCCGACAGGAAGGCGGCGGGCCACAACTGGAAGGGGACGGGTCACGGCCTCGTCTTCACCACCAAGAACGGAACCCCCATCGAGCCGCGCAACCTGAACCGCTCCTTCGAGGTGCTGAGCCTCCGCGCCGGCGTCCGCAAGGTCCGCTTTCACGACCTGCGCCACACCTGCGCGTCCCTCCTCCACGAACAGGGCGCCGACGCCCGCATGATCATGGAAGTCCTCGGCCACAGCTCGATCCGCGTGACCATGGACATCTACACGTTCGTACGGCTCGACTCGCAGCGCTCGGCGTTCGATCGAGTGGGGGATGCCCTGCGGAAGGACGACGACACGAAGCCGGGTGCATAGACGGAGGCGCAGTCGAGGCTCTGACCGGAACCCACTGTGGCTCCGCACATTCCGGCGCTAAGACGGAGTCCCCGCCGCGTTGGTAGGGGCTCCGTCTCAGAACGGACTACCTGGTCAGCCGCTGATCAGGTCGATGGTTTCGACCCGAGCGGACCGGATTCTGAGCGTCACGACGACGTCACCGTCGCTGTCGACCGCGTAGAAGTCGATGAAGTCGCCAACGGTCTTGAACCCGGAGGCTTCGACCTCGCGCTTCCCGCTGAAGTCCTTATTGATCACGTACTTGTCCATCGCGATCAGCCCTTCGACTTCTTCGGGTCACTGCCCGGCGGGACGGTGTTCTGCTCTCGCACCTGACCGTTCGTGCCCCGGATGCGTAGTTCTCCGCCACCGTCGTTGGCCAAGATCTCCTTGGCACGCGCGGCCGCCTCAGCCTGAGTCGGCAGAACGGCGCTGGCTCGTTCAGCCCCAGGCTTCGTCACTGCCCAGCCGTCGTCGCGCTTCGACACGTCCCGAATGTTGGGTTGCCCTGTCATGAAACATCCGTTTCCGAGATTGGACGCGCAGGACGGCCATCTTGGAGGAACCAAGAGACGGCGATAGGGTCCGAAGGCGCGACCAACGCATCAGGCCCCATCCACGCGCCCAACCTCAAGTTGGGCCCCGGCTGGGGCCTGTTTTGGTTTGGCGGATCAAGTGAAGCACCCCAGACGACCCGTCAGCAAGCAAGGACACCCCAACATGTACCGGGAAATGGGGAGTCCACCACAACATCTTGTGTTTCAGGCGAGAGCTCGACACCAGGATACCGGCGCCCACTGACAGTGAGGGTGGCCCAACGGAGACGAAGGGAATCCGAAGCGACAGCGGCCCTCACCTACGCAGACCCTCGATGATCCAGACTCGCGGTCGGGACCGTGATGTGAGCCAGAGGCGGGCGGGCACGCACCGGCCGACCGCACGATCTCGACTGCTCCACAAAAGATGCGTGCTCCGACGACTCACGGTCGCACCAGTCACGGCTGGAGACGGTTGCCGTCAAACACTGCCGTCAACGCAAAAGCCAGAGGCCCTAAGGAGTGATCCTTAGGGCCTCTGCTCTGCTGTGCACTCGGCAGGATTCGAACCTGCAACCTTCTGATCCGTAGTCAGATGCTCTATCCGTTAAGCTACGAGTGCTTGTGTTGTGCTGTTTTTTTGTCTTGCTTGCGGTTCTTTCGGCCCCCTCGCGGCGACAGGAAGAACATTACATGACTGCCGCCGCCATGTGAAATCCGATTCCCGTACCCCTTGTGAGCTGCGGAGATGCGGTCAAACGGGGGTGCGTGCCGGGGGGGCTGAACGGGCGAAGCCCCGGTCGGGTGGACCGGGGCTTCGGTGTCGCGCGGAGGCGGAGGGATTTGAACCCTCGATGGGCTTTAAGACCCAAACCGCATTAGCAGTGCGGCGCCATAGACCGGACTAGGCGACGCCTCCAGCACAGCCGCTCGCGTGGGTGCGAGTGGTGCGTGCAGATGATGACACAGTCGCGCGTGCTGTCACCAATCGACGTCCACGGTACTAGGCGGGCGGGCCGTGGGGCAAAGGTGTTCTCCGGGCGTCACGTCGGCCTCCGCCCGGCGTTAGTCAGCGCATGTCTCCCGCACCGCGCACCGCCCGCGCCCCGCGCACCGTCCCGGTCTCACGTGGCGTCCGTACCGCCCGTACCGTCCCGGTCTCCCCGTCCGGCGACGCCTCCGGCACGACCGCCGCGCCCGCGACGCCCACCGCCGCACCCCTCACCTCCCTCCGCCGCTTCGGCCTCGGTCTCTCCGTGCTCGCGCTCGCCGCCGCGTCGACCGTGGGGCTGGGGCCCGCCGCCCTCGCGTACGGGGACGACGGGGCACGGGTCCGGGCGGTCGCCCCGGAGTCCGCCGACCATCTCGTCGTCACCGTTCGCGGGGCCGGCGTCGGGGCGGACGGGACGTTCCGGGTCTCCTGCCATCCCGAGCGCGGCGACCACCCCAACGTGCCCGGCGCCTGCGCCACCCTGGACCGCAACACCGTCTGGGGCACCGACCCCTTCGCGCCCGTACCGGCGGGCAGCTTCTGCACGCTGCAGTACGGCGGCGCCGCCACCGCGCGCGTCACCGGGCGGTGGGCCGGGCGGCCCGTCGACGCCACGTTCGCCCGCAAGGACGGGTGCCAGATGGAGCGGTGGGACCGGTTCGTCCCGCTTCTGCCCGACCTGCGCTGACCCGGCAGGGGCGCCCAGCCCGACCTCGCCGACCCCGCGGGGCCACCGGAGGAGCCATCAGGAGGGCGATCGATGGCCCACTGATGGCCACCGATGGCTGCTCTCCGCAGGGCCCCACAAAAGCACCCGTCCCGTAAACCTCCTGCGAAAGTCCCGCGAAGCCGGGGGAGGCGGTCATACGTTCTGGGTCACTTCGTCGTGCGAGCTGCCTCTCATCCGGCGCCCCTCGCACGACCCCAGCCCTTAGACTCCCTCGCGTGACACGCTGCGGGACGGTTGGCAAGATGGCCCGAGCGGTCGGCAAGGTGCGGTAACAGGGAGGAAGCGACTCGTGAGCAGCAGGCCATCCCGAGGCGCTGCTCGCCTCGCAGCGATACTCGACGCTCTGCCCGACGCGTTGGTCCTGGTCAACGCCAACGGGACCGTCGTGAACGCGAACACCATCGCGCTGGAGGCGTTCGAGACACCGGGGACCGCCCTGGTGGGGCGTGGGCTGCTCGATCTGCTGCCGCAGTTCGACTCCAAGCTCATCCCCGGCTCGATGCGGCGGCCCGACCACATGGACCCGCGCGGGCGGACCAAGCCGACGCGCATGGTCGCCCGGCGCACCGACGGCTCCGAGTTCCCCGTCGAGGTCACCAGCGCCACCCTGGAGAACGGCCAGCAGGCCTACGACAGCTACGGCTACGCCAGCGACGAACTGCTGATGCTCGTCGTACGGGACCTGTCCGGCACCGTCGACACCGAGGCCGAGCTGGCCCGCTCGCAGCGGCAGACCGAGATGATCCTGCGGGCCGCCTCCGAGGGCGTGGTCGGCACCGACACCGACGGGCGGATCGTCCTGGTCAACCCGGCCGCCGCGCAGATCCTCGGCTACCGGGCGAACGACCTCGGCGGCAAGGAGCTGCACACCCTCGTCCTGCACTCGCGCGCCGACGGCGCCCCCTTCCCGTACGACGAGTCGCCGCTCGCGGACACCCTGCGCTCCGGGCGCAAGCACCGGGTGCGCGGGCAGGTGCTGTGGTCGCGCAACGGCGACCAGGTGTCGGTGGACCTGACCACCGCGCCGGTCCGCGACGGCGATCAGCTGGTCGGCGCGGTGATGACCTTCACCGACCGGCGGTCCTACGACTCGCTCGCCGAGGAGAAGGACGTCCTGGAGCAGCGGCACGCCGAGGAGCTGGAGAAGCTCTCCGAGGAGCACGCCTCCGATCTGACCGCGCTGCGCCAGCGGCACGTCACCGAGGTGGAGGAGCTGCGCGAGCAGCACGCCGAGGAACTCGCGGCGGGCGAGGAGCGGTACGCGGCCCTCGGTGAGCGCGAGAAGGACCGGTTCGAGGCCCTCGCCGCCCGGCACGAGCAGTTGCTGACCCTCCTCGGGCGGTCGCTGCGCGGCCCCCTGGAGGAGCTGCGGCGCGAGCTGTCCGCGCTCGCCGCCGACGACGCCGGGCAGCTGTGGCCGGAGGCCAACCAGGTCCTGCACCACCTCTCCGCCGGGTACGCCCGCATCACCACCCTCATCGACAACGTCCTCGGCTACCAGCGTCTCGACGCGGGCGAGGGCGCCGTCAGCCGGACCAAGGTGATGCTCGACGCGGTCGTCGCGGCGGGCGTCGAGGGCGCGATCGAGCTGGTCGGGCCCGGCCGGGTGCAGTTCGCGGTGCACGCGCCGCCGATCGAGGCCGAGGTCGACGTACGGCTCCTCGCGACCGCGCTGGCACACCTCGTCGCCGATGTCGCGGGCGTCGACGCGACCGGCAACGCGCCCGTCTCCACGGGCGGTTACATGGACAGCACGGTCGTCGTGGCCGCCGCGCAGCGCGGCGAGGTCGTCCGCATCGAGGTGCGCGGACCCTACGCGGGCGGCGACCCGGTGCACGAGCCGATCGTGCGGGGCATCGTGCGGGCGCACGGCGGCGTCCTCCAGACGCACGAGGTGCCGGGCATGAGCGGCAGCGCGTACGTCCTGGAGGTGCCCCTCGGCGGGGGCGCCGGGCAGATGATCACACCGCCGCCGATGGGGTCCGCGATGGCGCTGCCCGCCGGTTCGGCGGACGGCGCGCCGGTCGCGGCCGAGGGCATGGTCCCCGTCGACGCGGCGGGTGTGCCGCAGGCCGGGGCGGGGCGGCGGCGGGCCCGGCGGTCCTCCGTGGACGCCTTCCTGGAGAGCGAACTGAGCGAGGTGCCCGGCGCGGGCGCGGGGGACGGCGGTGCCGAGGCGGACGGTGGCGGGGCCGGTGGGCCCGCCGTACCGACCGGGCGGCGGCGTCGGCGGGGGCCCGCCGCCGAGGAGAGCGAGCCGGTCGCCCCGGTCGCCGAGGCGGAGGCCTCCGGCGGGACCGGACGGCGCCGGGCGCGCGCGGCCGAGCAGGCGGACGGCGGCGGGGTGGGCGGCGTCGGTGGTCCGGTCGGCGGGGCCCTCGAACCGGCCGGGAACGGTGGGGTGTCGGAGGGCGCTGTGCGGACGGCCGCCGAGCACGCGGCGGGGACCGCTGCCGCCGGTACGGGGCTCGGTGCCGTACCGCCGCAGGGGGTGCCCGTGCCGGGCGCGCGGACCGCGCCGGCCGGTGACGACGCCGGGCGCGCCGCGCTGCCGCCCGCGCTGCCCGCCGTCGCGGGAGGACAGCCGCCCTTGTCGGCGGAGGACGAGGCGCCGGTGCCCGGTGCGGACGGGCAGCCGACCGGACGCCGCCGCCGCGCGCTGGCCGCCGCCAACGAGCGTGCCGCCGCCCAGGAGGCCGGGCCCCGTACGGTGTTCGCGCTGCCGCCCGCCGAGGCGGACCGGACCGACGACGACGGAGACGGAGACGGCGGCGGAGACGGAAAGGGCGGCGGTGGCGCCGCTGGTGCGGGGGCCGCGGTCCCCGCCGGGCAGCCGCCGCAGCAGCCCCAGCCGCCGTCCCCCTCTGCAGCGAGCGGGCCCGGTGGCGCGGCGCAGCCCGTTCCGGCGCAGGGTCTCGCCCCCGTCCTGCTTCCGGGGCAGCAGAGCGTTCCGCAGGCCCCGGCCGCCGGTCCGGGCCCCGCTCCCGACGCCGCCCACTCCGGCATCGACCACGGCCGCGACGACGCCCTACCGCACGGCCCGGCCGACGATCACACGCCGCCGCAGCCGCACCCCACCGACGCGCCCACCGGGCGTCGGCGCCGCGCGGTGGGGGCGCCGGGAGCGGAGGGGGCGCCCCTCGCCCCGGCCGCGCCCCCGCAGGGCGTGCCCGGTTCCGGGCCCGGTGTGCCGCCGGGGGCCGTTCCGGCACAGGCGCAGCCGGTCCCGCCGGGCGGCGGACTGCCCGCACCCGCACCCGCTCCGGCGGTGGCACCGGCGGCGGCCGTGAGCCAGGTGCCCGGTGCGCCGGTGCCGGGCGCGCAGGTGCCCGGCGCTCAGGTGCCCGGGGGCCAGCCGCTTCCGCTGCCCGCCGAGACGGCCCCGGCCGCTGCCGTACCGGCCCCGGAGGTGGCCTCCTCGACGCCGAGTTCGGGGACGCCGCTGCCGCCCGAGGCCTCCGTGCCGCAGCCGCGCGCGGCGCAGCCGCTGCCCGCCGAGGCCGCGACGGCGGCACCGGCCGTACCGGCCGTCGACCCCCACTCCACCCAGGGGCGCGCGATCAGTGTCCGCACGCTGGGCCAGGGCGTGCCGTTCACCCGGCAGGCCGCGCAGGTGCAGCAGGCAGGACCGCCGCCCCAGGCACCGGCCCCGCAGGCGCCGACGCCGCAGGCCCCGCGGCAGACCGCCGCGCACCCGGTCGCGCCCGCCACGACCGCCACCGCGACCCCCGCCCCGCACGGGCCCAACGGTTCCGGCCGACGCCGCAAGCTGGGCACGCGGCCCGACCCGGAGGCCGGGGCGGAGCCGCAGGGCCGCCCGCACCCGCCCCACGCCGGACACCCGGCGGGCGACCAGCCGGGCGTACCGGCGACGGCGCCGGGCACCCCGCCCGCCGCGCCTCCGCAGCCGCAGGCCGGGCAGTCCCTGGCCGGGCAGAACCGGCTCGCGCCGGGCACCGAGGGCGCCGGGCGGTCGTACGCCATAGGGGCGCCGGACCGCGACGCCGCCGAGGGGCCCGAGCCGCTGGACGGGCCGGGCGGGGCCGTCGAGGTGGCCGACCCGCCGCGGCAGCAGCCGCTCGACGACGAGCTGCCGCCGGAGCCGCTGGACAATCCGCGCAGGCTGCTGGTGTGGCCCGCGCCGGACGTCAGCACCCAGCAGGCGCTGAGCGACCGCGGCTACCGCCCGGTGATCGTGAACTCGCGCGAGGAGGTCGACGCGCAGATCGCGGCGTACCCGGCCGCGCTGTTCGTGGACCCGCTGACCGGGCCCATCACGCGTACGGCGCTCCAGTCGCTGCGGCAGGCGGCGGTCGCCGCCGAGGTGCCGGTGCTGGTGACGGCCGGGCTGGGGCAGGCGACGCGCGAGGCGGCGTACGGCGCCGACCCCGCCGTCCTGCTGAAGGCGCTCGCGCCCCGCGACAGCGAGCAGCATCCGCCGCGGGTGCTGCTGGTGGAGGAGCACGCGGAGATCGCGCTGGCGCTCACGGCGACGCTGGAGCGGCGCGGGATGCAGGTCGCGCGGGCGGCCAGCGACGCCGACGCCGTCACCCTCGCCGGGCAGCTGCGGCCGAACCTGGTGGTGATGGACCTGCTCCAGATGCACCGGGGGCAGGCCGGGATCGTGGACTGGCTGCGCGCGAACCGGCAGCTCAACCGCACCCCGCTGGTCGTCTACACGGCCGCCGTCGACCAGGCGGACCTGCCGCGGCTGGCGTCCGGCGAGACGGTCCTGTTCCTCGCGGAACGCTCCACCAGCCCGGACGTCCAGACCCGCATCGTGGATCTGCTGGCGCGGATCGGGACCAACTGACCGGCCGCTGACCCGCCTCGGAGGACTCCGGACAAGGGGCCGGGCCGGGCGCCGCGCGGTGCGGGACGCCCGGCCCGGTGAGGCGGGGAGCAGGGGGCTCCCGGCGGGGAGCCGGTGCCTCAGAGCCGGGGGCTCAGAGCCGGGTGACGTCCAGGCCGCCCTCCGCGTACTGCCTGCGCAGGACCTTCTTGTCGAACTTGCCGACGCTGGTCTTCGGGACGGACTCGACGATCGTCCAGCGTTCCGGGAGCTGCCACTTGGCGATGCCGCCCTCGGCGGCGAGGAAGGCGCGCAGGGTCTCGAAGTCGGTGGTGGCGCCTTCCTTGAGGACGACGGTGGCCAGCGGGCGCTCGCCCCACTTCTCGTCGGGGACGGCGACGACGGCGGCCTCGGCGACGTCGGGGTGGGCCATGAGGGCGTTCTCCAGGTCGACCGAGGAGATCCACTCGCCGCCGGACTTGATGACGTCCTTGGCGCGGTCGGTGAGGGTGAGGAAGCCGTCGGGGGAGATGGTGCCGACGTCGCCCGTCTTCAGCCAGCCGTCCTCGCTGAACTTGTCGGCGGGGCGCAGGGGTTCGGCGTCGGGGCCGTTGTAGTAGGCGCCCGCGATCCAGGGGCCGCGCACCTCCAGTTCGCCCGCGGACTCGCCGTCCCAGGGCAGGCGCTCGCCGCCGGGGCCGGTGAGGCGGCCCTCGACACCGGCCGGGAAGCGGCCCTGGGTGAGGCGGTAGGCGAACTCCTCGTCGGTGCCGACCGCGCCGGCCGGCGGGCGGGCGACGGTGCCCAGCGGGGACGTCTCGGTCATGCCCCAGGCGTGGCAGACGCGCATGCCGAGGTCGTCGAAGGCGGACATCAGGGCGGGCGGACAGGCCGAGCCGCCGATGGTGACCTGGGTGAGGGAGGAGACGTCACGCGGCCGGGCGGTCAGTTCGGCGAGCAGGCCCTGCCAGATGGTGGGCACGGCGGCGGCGTGGGTGGGGCGCTCGCGCTCGATCATCTCGGCGAGGGGCGCGGGCTGGAGGAAGCGGTCCGGCATCAGCATGTTGATGCCGGTCATGAAGGTGGCGTGCGGCAGGCCCCAGGCGTTCACATGGAACTGGGGGACGACGACGAGGGAGGTGTCCTGGTCGGTGAGGCCCATCGACTGCGCCATGTTGACCTGCATGGAGTGCAGGTAGATCGAGCGGTGGCTGTAGACGACGCCCTTGGGGTCGCCGGTGGTGCCGGAGGTGTAGCACATGGCGGCGGCCTGGCGTTCGTCCAGCTCGGGCCAGTCGTACGTGGTCGGCTTGCCCGCGATCAGGTCCTCGTACTCGTGGACGCGTACGCCCGTGCCGGTGGTCGCCGCGTCGAGGAGGGAGCGGTCGCCGGGGCCGGTGACGACGACGTGCTCGACCGTCTTGAGGTGCGGGAGCAGCGGGGCCAGCAGCGGCAGCAGGGAGCCGTTGGCGATGACGACGCGGTCGGCGGCGTGCTGGACGATGAACGCGAGCTGCTCGGGGGGCAGCCGCAGGTTGAGGGTGTGCAGGACGGCGCCCATGGAGGGAATCGCGAAGTACGCCTCGACGTGCTCGGCGTTGTTCCAGGCGAGGGTGGCGACCCGCTCGTGGTCGGCGACGCCGAGGTCGTCGCGCAGGGCGTGCGCGAGCTGGGCGGCGCGGGCGCCGATCTCGGCGAAGCTGCGGCGGTGCGGTTCCGCCTCGCCGGTCCATGTCGTCACCTGCGACGAGCCGTGGATCGTGGACCCGTGCGTCAGAATCCTCGAGATCAGCAGCGGTACGTCCTGCATGGTGCTCAGCACGGCGTCCTCCCAGGTGCGGCGTCATTGCCTACGCGGTGGTAACGGTTGCGCTGATTCTGCGCACATACCACGCGGTATGTCACTAGGGGGCGGCGATCGATCAGGTCACGTTAAAGGGAAGGTCAAGTCGGGCACGGCGGGGGGTCCGTGTTCGTTGACGTCCCTGACTTCCCGTGAGGCGTCCCTGACGTCCCGTAAGGTCCCTGACTTCCCGTAAGGGGCGGGAGACGCGGGGGTGAGAGGCGCGGGGGTGCGCCCCAGAGGTACACGGGGGGGCGTGCGCTAGCGGGCGAGGACCAGTTCGGGGTCTTCCCTGAGTTTGCCGAGGGCGCGGGAGACCGCGGACTTCACGGTGCCGACGGAGACGCCCAGCACCTCGGCCGTCTGGACCTCGCTCAGGTCCTCGTAATACCTGAGGACGACCATCGCCCGCTGCCGCGCGGGCAGCTTCATGATCGCCCGCCACATCGCGTCGCGCAGCGCCTGCCGTTCGGCCGGGTCGTCGGTGCCCGGCAGCGGCTCGGGCTCGGGCAGCTCGTCGCAGGCGAACTCGTCGACCTTGCGCTTGCGCCACTGCGAGGTCCGGGTGTTGACCAGGGCCCGGCGGACGTAGCCGTCCACCGCGCGGTGGTCCTCGATCCGCTCCCACGCGACGTACGTCTTGGTGAGCGCGGTCTGGAGCAGGTCCTCGGCGTCGCTCGGGTTCGCGGTGAGCGACCGGGCGGTGCGCAGCAGGACGGGCTGGCGGGCTCTGACGTACGACGCGAAGGACGGGTAGGGAGCGGGCCGCGTCATGCCGCTCGAAGCGCTGGTGCAGACGGGTGTGGTCATGGCTCCACGCTAGGTTCGAAACCGCGCGCGGCGGATCGGCCGCAGGTGCCGAAGCCGCGTCCGCCTCAGGTTGTAGGGGTGGTGCCAGGGCCACCTCCTGAAGGTGGACGAGCGGGGCACGCGCTCTGGGGGTTCACCCCGGGAACGGCGGGTCCCGTACGGCGTTCCCCTACGGCGGCTCCCGTACCCCTGGGGTATCCCCCTGAGGGCACCCCCCGGCCGCGCGGGGCCCGCTCATCCGTCCGCGACCAGCAGCAGGCCCGACGTGGGCACCCCGGTGCCCGCCGTCACCAGGGTGCGGGCGGCGCCCGGCACCTGGTTGACGGAGGTGCCCCGGATCTGGCGTACGGCCTCGGCGACACCGTTCATCCCATGGAGGTACGCCTCCCCGAGCTGGCCGCCGTGGGTGTTGAGCGGGAGGCGGTCCTCGGCGACGTACGCGGAGGCATCGCCGGGCGGGCAGAAGCCGAACTCCTCCAGCTGCATCAGCACGAACGGCGTGAAGTGGTCGTACAGGATGCCCACGTCGATGTCGGCGGGCCCGAGACCGGAGGTGCGCCACAGCTGGCGCGCGACGACGCCCATCTCGGGCAGGCCCGTGAGGTCGGCGCGGGAGAAGCTCGTCATCTGCTCCTGGGCGGGCCCGGAACCCTGGGCGGCCGCGGCGATCACCGCGGGCGGGTGCGGCAGGTCGCGGGCCCGCTCCACCGAGGTCACCACCAGCGCCTGGCCGCCGTCGGTCTCCTGGCAGCAGTCCAGCAGCCGCAGCGGTTCGGCGATCCAGCGGGAGGCGGCGTGGTCGGCGAGGGTGATCGGGCGGCGGTGGAAGTACGCGGCCGGGTTGGCCGCCGCGTGCCGGCGGGCGGTGACCGCGACCGGGCCGAACGCCTCCGGGGTCAGCCCGTGGACGTGCAGATAGCGCCGGGCCGCCATCGCCACCCAGGCGGCCGGGGTGAGCAGCCCGAACGGCAGCGTCCAGCCGAGCGCGGCGCCCTCGGCCGTGGGCTCCCGGTGACGGACGCCGGAACCGAAGCGGCGGCCCGAGCGCTCGTTGAAGGCGCGGTAGCAGACGACGACCTCGGCGACGCCCGCCGCGACCGCCAGCGCCGCCTGCTGCACGGTCGCGCAGGCCGCGCCGCCGCCGTAGTGGACGCGCGAGAAGAACGACAGCTCGCCCATGCCGCACGCCTGGGCGAGGGTGATCTCCGGGCTGGTGTCCATGGTGAAGGTGACCAGGCCGTCCACGTCCGAGGGGCGCAGTCCCGCGTCGTCCACCGCGGCCCGCACCGCCTCGGCGGCCAGCCGCAGTTCGCTGCGGCCCGAGTCCTTGGAGAACTCCGTCGCCCCGATCCCCACGACGGCGGCCCGGCCACCGAGGCCGTCACGGGCGTGGAGGCTCACGGGGTGCCTCCAGGGGGTGGAGTGGGGGTGGGGGTGGGGGTGGGGCCTCGTGGCGCGGAGGTGGAGGCCGGGTGCGGTGCCGGGGCGGGGACGGTGACCGTGACCGTTCCGGTGACGTGGCGGCCGAGGCCGTTCCCGCCGGTGATCCGTACGACCACCGTGTCGCCGTCGACGTCCTCGACCGTGCCGCTCAACACCAGGGTGTCGCCCGGGTGGTTGGGCGCGCCGAGCCGGATGGCGACCCGGCGCAGCACCGCCGTGGGTCCGAGGCGGTCGGTCACGTAGCGGCCGACCAGGCCGTTGGTGGTGAGGATGTTCATGAAGATGTCCGGAGAGCCCTTGGCGCGGGCCGCCTCCGGGTCGTGGTGCACGTCCTGGTAGTCGCGGGAGGCGAGCGCGCCCGCGACGATCAGGGTGCGCGTGATCGGCACCTCCAGCGGGGGCAGCACGTCACCGGGCCTCACGCCGCGGCCTCGGCGACGGGGTGGAAGACGGGCAGCACGAGGTCGTCGTCGTAACGGCGGAACGCGAGCCGTACGGGCAGGCCGACGCGGATCGCGTCGTACGGAACGCCGACCACGTTGCTCACCAGCCGTACACCTTCGGCGAGTTCGACCAGACAGACGGCGTACGGGCCGCGCGCCGGGCGGCCGGTCTCCGGGTCGGGTTCGGCGAAGGCCGGGAAGGAGGGGTGGTGTTGGACGACGTACGAGAAGACGGTGCCGTCGCCGCCCGCCGCCACGGTGTCCCAGTCGGGGCAGCCGCAGGCGCCGCAGCCGGGCAGCCAGGGCAGGCGCAGGGTGCCGCAGGCCGTGCAGCGCTGGATGAGGAGGCGGTGGGCGCGGACCCCCTCCCAGAAACCGGCGTTGTCCCGGTTGACCACCGGGCGGGGCCGCGGTTCAGGTGAACTCCGCTGCCTGGGCGCGTACTTGAGGATGCGGAAGCGGTGAGTGCCCGCCAGATCCCCGCTGCGGACACGCAGGTCGGTGCGGGTGGTGACGAAGTGACCGGGGCCCAGCCGGGTCGACTTGCGGGCGGAGACCGACTCGATGACCGTGTCGTAGGTGACCTCGTCGCCGGGGCGCAGGGGGCGCAGGTACTCCTGCTCGCAGTCGGTGGCGACGACGGCCGTGCAGCCCATGTCGTCGAGGAGAGCGAGGAGTTCCTCGTACACCGGGGCCCGGCCCGTGCGCCCGGCAAGGCCCGACATCGTCCACGCCTGGAGCATGGTGGGCGGGGCGACGGCGTCGGGGCCGGTGTACGCCGGGTGCGTGTCCCCCATCGCCTCGCACCAGTGCCGGATCATGGGCAGATTGACGGGGTCCCGGCCGGTACGGGTGACCGGGGAGGCGGGGCGGCCTTCGTAGGTCTTGAGCCGGGCGTCGAGGGCGGGGGCGTTGAGGGCGGGGGCGCCGCGGGCTGGGTCCGGCTGGTCCGGGTGGTCCGGTGTGGCGCCGGGCGGCTGGTTTGTCGCGGGGCCGGGCGCGGGGTCTGCCGCTTCGCCGGTCTCCCCGTCCACCGCACCATAGGCAGTCCCGTCCGCCGCGCCGTACGCAGTCCCGTCCGCCGCCGAGCCGGTCGCCCCGCCCGTCACCTCATCCGTGCGCGCCATGCAACTGCCCCCTCCCGCGCCTTCGTCCGAGATTTTCTGACTGTCCGTCAGATATGGGGGACTGTCAAGGCATTCCAGGGGGATGCGAGGTCGGGAGAGGCCGCACACCTCCGGGCAGGGACACCGCGGACGCGGAGACACGCCTGCGCGGCGGCGCCGAAGCACCGCCGCGCAGACGCGTCACGCCCCACCGCACCCCCCGGGCGTGGGAGGCGGTCTCCCCCGAGCCCGCCCCGGCTCGCCCCGCCTCAGGTCACCACCAGAGCGGGGTGAAGCTCACGGCGACGTTGCTGTTGCCCTGGTTGACCGCGGTGAAGGCGGAGCCGTTGACCTGCGCGGTGTTGGACTGGTTCGAGGCGCCCGAACCCACGGCGCTCTGCTGCGTGGTGGACGAGTTGCCGCTGTTGTCGCGGCCGACACCGCTGCCCACGACGCTCGCGACACCGGCGTTCGATCCGTCGTCCGCGAGGGCGCCGTTGTCCGCCGCCGCGACGCCGGTGAAGAGGGCGGCTGCCAGCGGGAGGGCGGAGACGGCGGCGATGACGCGGGCGGTACGGATGCATGCCATGGTGTTCCTCCAGAAAGGGACTTGCGTGCTGCTCGGCACGTGAAACTCGCGGGACCGATGCGGTTCATGGGCTGATGCAGCTCAAGGACTGATGCAGCTCGTGAATCCGGCGATCGGGTGGAGCTGTTGCTTGCGTGAAGCCATTGGTCGTGTGAAGTACCCCTGTTGCCAAGGCAGTTGGCCTACCGCCCCAGCGTCGTGACGACGTCGCGAGATCAGAGTTGCCCAGGCGAACCCCGGGAACCACCCCGGAAGCCGTGATTACCACGCAAGCGTGAGGACAAGTCGATAAACCCCTAGCTCGCCTTTTCTTCCCGAGCTACCACAATCCCCGGCAAGACGGACACCCGCAGCTCAGGCCTCCCAAGGGGCGAACCGTTTCGCCGCATTTCCAGCCATTCCCCGCCCCCCGCGGCGCGTCGACCGGCCCCCCACTTTCCCTTTTCGAACGCATGTACGACCATGGGCTCATGGCCACCCGTGACCCCGACGGTCCCCGGTCCCCCCGGCAGGCCGCCGCCCCGCAGGCACCCGCCCCTTCCCCCGACGCCCCCCGAACCCGCCACCCCACCCGCCCCTCCGCCGCCCGCACCCCGGCCCACGCCGCCCACGCGCACGCCCTGGCCCTCGCCCACGCCCTGTCGGCCGCCGAACGCGGGCTGGCCGTCCTCCCTCTCTCCCGGACGAAGCTCCCGGCGCTGCGCTCCCCGCACCGGGCCGACCCGGCCGCCCTGCCCTGCCACGGCGAGTGCGGACTCCCCGGTCACGGCGTGTACGACGCCACGCGCGACCCCGTCCGCGTACGCCGCCTCTTCGCCGCCGCCCCCTGGGCCACGGGCTACGGCATCGCCTGCGGGCTCCCCCCGTACCACCTGATCGGCGTCGACCTCGACACCAAGAACGGCGCGGACCCGCAGCGCGCGCTGCGCGACCTCGCCGTACGCCACCTCTTCGCGCTCCCGCCGACGATCGTCGTACACACCCCGTCCGGCGGCCGCCACCTCTGGCTCACCGGCCCGCCGGACGTGGTCGTCCCCAACTCGGCCGGGCGGCTCGCCCCCGGCATCGACATCCGCGGTACCGGCGGCTACCTCGTCGGCCCCGGCAGCCGCACCGCGCACGGCGTGTACACGACCGCCCCCGGCACGGCCGACATGCCCCCCGCGCCCTGCCCGCGCCCGCTGCTGCGACTGCTGCTTCCGCCAGCACCGGTCCGGCAGCCCCGTACGGCCGGGGCGGGCCGGGGGAACGGCGTCGGGGCGCACGGCCGCGGCCTGGTCCGCTTCGTCCTGGACGCCCACCCCGGTCAGCGCAACACGCGCCTGTTCTGGGCGGCCTGCCGCGCGTACGAGGACGGCCTCGGCCCGCGCCTGGCGGACGCGCTCGCCGCGGCCGCCGTACACGCCGGACTCACGGCCCGCGAGGCGCGCTCGACGGTGGCGTCGGCGGAACGGCTGACGCGGGGGCGGGGGCGGGAGCGGGAGCGGGGGTGAGCCTGACGGCCGCCGTTCAGTTGGCGGCCGCTCAGCCAGCGGCCGTTCAGTCGACGGCCGGGGCGAGGACGAGTTTGCCGCGGGTGCGGCGTTCCTCGATGGCGCGGTGGGCGGCGGGGGCCTCGGCGAGCGGGTGGACACGCTGGACGGTGATACGCAGCCGACCTGTGTCGACGCGTTCGGTGATCCGCTCCAGGGCGGCCCCGGAGGGACGGGCGCTGACCCAGACGTAGCGCAGCCCGCGCTCGGCGGCGCGGCGCCCGTCCGTACCGGGGTCGATGGCCGCGCCGACCAGCAGCCCGCCGGGCCGCAGCACGTCGAGCGAGCGCGGACCGTACGCGCCGCCGACCAGGTCGAGGACGGTGTCGACCGGTGCGACGGCGGCCCGGAAGTCGGTGACGGTGTGGTCCACCAGTTCGTCGGCGCCGAGGTCGCGGAGGTAGGGGTGGTGGGCGGCGCGGGCGGTGCCGATGACGTACGCGCCCCGCTCCTTGGCGAGTTGCACGGCGACGTGGCCGACGCCGCCGGCCGCCGCGTGCACCAGGACGCGGTCCCCCGGCCGGACCTCGGCCAGGACGGCGAGCGCCTGCCAGGCGGTGAACGCGACGAGCGGGACGGCGCCCGCGTGGACGAGGTCGAGGGTGCGGGGCGCGGGCGCGAGGGCGTCGGCGGGTACGGCGGTGAACTCGGCGTAGGCGCCGCGCCGGGCCAGGGCGAGCAGCCCGTACACGGCGTCGCCGGGCGCGAAGCGGGTGACGCCCGCGCCGAGCCGCTCGACGGTGCCGGAGACGTCGTTTCCCGGCGTCCACGGCAGGGTCACCAGCTCCGGCACCCGGCCCGAACGCAGCACCGCGTCACCGGGGTTGACGCCCGCCCCGGCGACCCGCACGAGGACCTCGCCGGGTCCGGGCTCGGGCACGTCGGTCTCGGTGAGCACCAGCGTCTCCGGCCCGCCGAACGCGGACTGGACGACGGCGCGCATACGGGCGGGGACGGTCATCGGTTCTCCTGACGGGCGGGCGGCGGTCGGCGATCGGCGGTCGACAGCGGGGAGTACGTGCGTCCATGCTCGACCGGGACGGTGGCCCGCCGTAAGAAGGCACTTCTCCGATACCGAGGTTCGTCATGGATACCGGCTTCGACCTGAGGAAACACGGCGGTGCGGAGGCGTTCCTGCGCGACTGCCCGACGCGGGCGGTGCTGGAGCTGATCGCCGGGAAGTGGACCATGCTGGTGCTGGTCGCCCTGGAGTCCGGCCGCCCCATGCGCTACGCCGAACTGCGGCGCCGCCTCGACGGCGTGACCCCGAAGATGCTCACCCAGACCCTGCGCGCCCTCGAACGCGAGGGTCTTCTGACGCGCGTGGTCCACCCGACGGTCCCGCCGAGCGTCGACTACCGACTGACGCCGCTGGGACGGGAGATGGGCGCCCTGATCCAGCAGATCACCACCTGGTCCCAGACCAATCTCGACACCGTCCGCGCGGCACGAGCGGCCTACGACGCACGCGAGAGAGGCCCCGGACCGGGGGCGCCGTTCAGCGGGACGCGCGCCTGATCCCCGACGCCCGGAGCCGGCGCCTCAGGGGCGCTGCGCGTCCTGCAACCGCCGGACCTGCCGGTTCACCAGATCGGCGGGGAAGGACACACTGCCGCCGACGCTCAGCTTGTGGAACGTGGCGATGGTGTTCCCGGCCCGCACCACGGTGAACTGCTCGTCCCGCGCGCCGAGTTCGCCGGGACCGGGCGGCACGGTCTCCCGGAACCGTACGGCCTCGTCGCCGATGTCGGGAGTCGGCTCGGCGGTCAGCGTGGCCGTGAACCGGCCTTCCCAGCCCGTGTCCTCGTACGAGCGGCAGGCGCCGAGCGCCCGCTGGAGCCGGTCGAACGCGCGCCGGGCCTCACCGTCCCGGTAAGAGGCGAGCGTCGAACCGCCGCCCCAGAAGTCCCCCTGCCAGTTGAAGACTTGGCGGACGACGGCGGCGGCCCGCTTCCCGCTCCGGACGTCGAGCACGGTCCGGCACGCGGGATCGGACACCGGCGGACGCGACCGCGGCGTGCCCTGCGGCCGGGGAGCCTGCACCGGAACCCCGTCCGGATGCGCCCCCACGACCTCCCCCTCCTTGAAGGCGAGCCCCCGCAACTGCGCCTGCGTCAACACCGGTACGGCCCCGCCCGCCCCAGTCGCCCCGGACCCCGCCGAACACCCGGAACCCACCAGGACCGCGACGACCACCACGCCGACCAACGGCACGGGCCGCAGCGCACGGACGTACATGAATGTCCCCCCAGGACCGAAAGAGCACGAAGCCCGACCGTATCCATGCCGACTCCACCCTGACCAGGCACCCCCGACCCCCCACCACCCCACACTCCGCCCGACCACGGACCGGGGGCCTGGCGGAGGCGCGACACCAACCCGGCAACGACAACGGCCCCCGACCAGACGTGCTGGTCAGGGGCCGTTCCCTTACGCGGTGGGTGTGGGATTTGAACCCACGGTGACATCGCTGCCACGACGGTTTTCAAGACCGTTCCCTTAGGCCGCTCGGGCAACCCACCCCGCGCCTGCCGGTGTGGGTGGCGCGGGGACAAGAGTAGCGGGCGGGTGGGTCAGCTTTCGCCCTTGCGGGCGACGAGGGTGAGGTCGACGGTGCTGGTCCTGCCGCCGCGCTCGTAGGTGACCTTGACCTTGTCGCCGGGCTGGTGGGTCCAGATCTGGCCGATGAGGGTGGGGCCGCTGTCGATCACGGTGTCGTCGAGCTTGGTGATGACGTCGCCGGGCTTGAGTCCGGCCTTGTCCGCGGGGCCGCCCGCCTCGACGGCCGCGGAGCCGCCCGCGCCCTGGTCGGTGATCTTCGCGCCGTCGGTGGACTCCTCCAGGGAGACGGAGGCGCCGATCTTCGCGTAGACGGGCACGCCGGTCCGGATGAGTTCCTGGGCGACGAACTTGGCCTGGTTGATCGGGATGGCGAAGCCGAGGCCGATCGAGCCGGACTGGGTGGTGCCGCCGAGGCCGCCGTTGCCGGTGGACTGGATCGCGGAGTTGATGCCGATCACGTTGCCCTGGGCGTCGAGCAGCGGGCCGCCGGAGTTGCCCGGGTTGATCGACGCGTCGGTCTGCAGCGCGCTCATGTACGAGGAGCTGCTGCCGGAGCCGTCCGACGAGGCCACGGGGCGGTTCTTGGCGCTGATGATGCCGGTGGTGACCGTGTTGGACAGGCCGAAGGGCGCGCCGATGGCGATCGTGGAGTCGCCGACGGCGACCTTGTCGGAGTTGCCGAGGGTGAGCGGCTTCAGGTCCGACGGGGCGTTCTTCAGCTTGATGACGGCGACGTCGTAGCCCTGGGCGTGGCCCACGACCTCGGCGTCGTACTTCTTGCCGGTCGGGAAGGTGGCCGTCACCTTGCCACCGTCGACCGCGTCGGCGACGACGTGGTTGTTGGTGATGATGTGGCCCTGGGTGTCGAAGACGAAGCCGGTGCCGGTGCCGCCCTCGCCGTTGCTCGACTCGGCCTCGATGGTGACCGTGCTCGGCAGCGACTTCGCGGCGACGCCGGCCACGGTGCCCGGGTCGCGCTTCACGGAGCCGCCGCTGTCGGAGGCGGAGACGGTGGTCGAGCCGCCGTCGTCGTCGTTCTTGGCGAGGGTGTAGCCGAGGCCGCCGCCGAGACCGCCCGCGACCAGGGCGGCGATCAGGACGCCCGCCACGAGTCCGCCCCGGCCGCGGCGCGGCTTGGGCGGGACGGGCTGCTGGTACGCGGCGCCCCAGGTGCCGGTGTCGCCGGGACCGCCGGGCGTACCGGCGCCCGTGAACGCGGGGGCGGCCGGGGCGGTCTGGTGCGCGCCGTAGCCGCTGTCCGCGTACGACGGGGTCGCGGGGGCGGCCGTCGTCGCGGGGTCGCCGTACGACGGGGTGGGCGGCGGCGGGGGCGGCCAGGCGCCGGAACCGTCCGCGACGGGCGCGGGCTGGGGAGCGTCGTGCGGGGCGCTGTGCGAAGGGGGCGGCGGCCAGTCGCCCTCGGTGCCGCCGGTCGGGCCGGGGGAGGGCGCGTCGTGGGCCGCGGGCGGTGCCTGTGGGGGCGTCGGCGGCAGCGGGGCGGTGGGCGCGCCGGGGTCGGGCGCGGTCGCCCGGGGGGAGGCCGTGGGGGATTCCACCGGCACGGGGGGTGCGGACGGGGCCGGGGGAAGGGTGGTGCCCTCCTGGGTGCCCTCGTTCTCGGTGCTCACAGCTCTACTCCTCGATCCACGGCTGTTGTTCTCGGTCGCACTCGGTCGCACGCGATCACGGTTGCTCACGCTCCTCGTCGACCCGGCGCGCTTCAGCTGTGCATGTGCTTGTGTACGTGTCAGCTTTTCCCACGGGCCGTCAGAGCACCATAAGCGGTGGCTGTGGGTCCATGGCTATTCTTTATAAAGGGCATTTGACCGCAAGAGCGACACATCTCGGAACATCTAAGACGCTTCTCAGACGAACGGCCCCGCGCTCCGCCCCACGCCCCCCGGTACCCCGTCGCGCGCCCCTCGATCCGCGCACCGCGGCCCTCCGCCGTACGCGCTCCACCCGCCGGTGGCACCATGACGCGGTGACCCATGCACGACAGCAGCAGCTCGTCCGAGTCGTAGCCCACCGCGGCGCCTCCGAGGAGGCCCCCGAGCACACCCTGGCCGCCTACCGGAAGGCGATCGAGGACGGCGCCGACGCCCTGGAGTGCGACGTACGGCTGACCGCGGACGGTCATCTCGTCTGCGTCCACGACCGGCGCGTGAACCGTACGTCCAACGGCCGGGGCGCCGTCTCCGCGCTCGAACTCGCCGATCTCGCCGCCCTGGACTTCGGCTCCTGGAAGACGCGGACCGTCCCGGAGGGCGGGGCCGACGGCGGGGAGGAGCCCGACTGGGAGGTACGGCCGGAGGACCGCGAGGCGACCTCGGTGCTCACCCTGGAGCGGCTGCTGGAGCTGGTGGCCGACGCCGGGCGGCGGGTCGAGCTGGCCGTGGAGACCAAGCACCCGACGCGCTGGGCCGGGCAGGTCGAGGAGCGGCTGCTGCTGCTTCTGAAGCGGTTCGGCCTGGATGCGCCCGCCGAGGCCGCGGACTCCACCGTGCGGATCATGAGCTTCTCGGCGCGCTCCCTGCACCGCGTGCGCGCGGCGGCGCCGACCCTGCCGACCGTCTATCTGACGCAGTTCGTCTCGCCCCGGCTGCGCGACGGCAGGCTGCCCGCCGGGGTGGGCATCGCGGGGCCCTCGGTCCGGATCGTGCGCAACCACCCGGCCGTCGTCCGGCGGCTGAAGCAGGCGGGCCACCAGGTGCACGTGTGGACGGTGAACGAGCCGGAGGACGTCGAACTCTGCCTGGAGCTGGGGGTCGACGCGATCATCACCAACCGGCCGCGGGCGGTGCTGGACCAGCTGGGCCGATGAGGCACGGGGGTGGTCCGGCGGCACCCCTGAGGTCACAGAAGCCTCACAAGTCCCACCTGCCCCCCTTGACCCCGGCGCACAGCTGTTCCATCCTCCGTTCTCAGCCATACCGAGTGAATCCAGCCACACACTCCCCTTTTCATGACGAGGAGTGCCCCGGCGTGTTCGTTCCGTGACGATGCGGCTCCCTGCGTCCCAGGAGCCGGATCGGCCGGTTTCCGGTACAGGCCAGAGGGGCATCCACACCGTGGCGTGGGGCGAAGGAGGTCTCGGGGGTGGCGTTGGTGGTGGCACATGAGGTGCCCACGTCGTCGAGCATGGCCGTACCCCACGGCCCTGCGGGCGTGAGCCGGGCGAGGCACCGTATGCGCGATCAGCTGCGCGGCGGCGGGGTCGCCGAGGCGGTGATCGACGACGCCGTGCTGATCCTGTCGGAGCTGCTGAGCAACGCGTGCAAGCACGGGCGTCCGCTGGGCGACGCGTTCGCCGGGGACGGCGACGTGCGGGCCGCGTGGCAGGTGGACCCGGGCGGGCGGCTGATCGTCGAGGTCACCGACGGCGGCGGGCCGACCCGGCCGTCCCCGGCGACGCCCTCGGTCACGGCGTACGGCGGACGCGGGCTGAACATCATCACGGCGCTGGCCGCCGACTGGGGCGTCCGCGACGACACCCGCGGCGAGGTCACGGTGTGGGTGATCGTCCACGCCGACGTGCACGATCCCGACGCCGGGTGCCGCCGCGACGACTTCGCCTCCCGCGTCGCCGCCCCCACGGTCGCGTCGATGCCCGGACCGGGCGTCACCGCGGGCGTCTTCGACGACCTGGCCTGACGCAGGACGCACGCGGTTCGGACGCGGCACGCGCGCGGTTCGCAGGGATGCGCAGAGCGCGCGCGACGCGTACGTACGCGGCCGTCCGCGCCCCCAGCCGCGCCGCCCAGCCGCGTCCCCGGCCCCAGCGCGCGCGACGCGTACCCGCGGCGCTCCCGCCCCGCCGCCCGTACGGCACCTCACCTCAGCCCACCCCTGTGCGCCCGCCGTTGTCCACAGGTCGCCGTTGTCCACAGGTCGCCGTCGGCCCCGGCGGGAGCGGCTAGGCTCCCGCCCGTACCAGACGAGCCGTACCCGGGAGACAGCCAGATGGCCAAGAAGCGCCCCCAGACCAAGGCCACGCGGCCGCAGCTCACCGACGGCGAGGTCCCGGTCGTCGGTGCGCGGGAGCCCTGCCCCTGCGGCAGCGGCCGCCGCTACAAGGCCTGCCACGGCCGGGCCGCCGCCCACGCCGTGACCGAGCTGGTGCAGCGCCCCTTCGAGGGGCTGCCGGGCGAGGGCGACTGGGTGGCCCTGCGCGAGCTGGTCCCGGCGGCCACGGTCGAGCTGACCCTGAAGGACGGCCTGCCCGAGGGCGTCCCGTCGGTCACCCTCGCCACCGTGCTGCCGATGGCCTGGCCCGCGCTGCGCCGCGACGACGGCTCGGTCCTGCTCGGCCTCCAGAACGACACCCCGTCCGGCGACATCAGCCGCGACCTGGCCGACACCCTCCTGCGCGCTCTGGAGGCGCGACCGGGGACGCCCGTGCAGGCGCGGCGCGCGCCCGCCGACGGTCCGCGCATGCAGGACCTGCTCGCCCCGGAAGGCACCTTCGAGCCAGTCGTGCACAGCGGGTTCGAGTTCTGGGTGCCGGACCCGGAGAACGCGGCGCCCGAGGTGGCCGCCTCCCTGGAGCGGGCCAACGCCGCGGCGATCCCGACCGTGCGGCTCACCGGGGTCGACAGCGCGTACTGGTGCGAGACGCCCGACAAGAACCATCTGCGCTGGGTCATGCCGCACCCGGAGGAGCGGCTTCTGGACGCGCTCGCCCGGCTGCACGCGGCGGGCAGCTCCGGCCTCGGCGACGGCACCCGCCTGGTGGGCTCGTTCCGGGCGCACGGGCTGATCGTCCCCGTGTGGGACCTGCCGAGCGGGGTCGTCGCGGAGGACGTCGAGAAGCCGGCCGCGGAGTTCGCCGAGCGGCTCGCCACCGCCCTGGCCTCGGACGCGCCGCTCACCGCGGACGAGCGTCGCGCGCGCGGCGGCCTGACCAACCGACAGGTCACGCTCAGCTGATCCACGGGCGGCGCGCAGGCCCCGCACAGCGGGCGGGCCTGACCGGTCGGTCAGGCCCGTTCCGGGCCGACGCGCGTGACTCGGCTCACAACTCCCCGCCGCGCAAGGCGAGTCGGCGCCATGGCAAGCGATCTCCCGGTGTCCGGAAAGCCGATGAAAACAGCAGATCGAATTTGCTTGGAGCCGATCTCTTGTTACCGTTCCAGTAGCCCGGTTGCTGGTGCATCCCCCGTCGCCAGCAACCGGGTCTTTCCATGACCGCCGTCTTCGCCTCTGCGACGGTGTGCGTCAACTGCCCTCTCAGGGCGTCGAGTTGCTTCCGGAACGCAGCAGCAGCGGTCCGCCACCGCCCGTCCGCGCGAACTCCGCGACCGCCGTGTACTGACCGGGGCCGCCCCGGCGGGCCTCCCGCGGCGTCTCGCAGGTCCCCGGCTCGTCGTCGGCGCCGACCGCGCACCGCATCCGCACCGTGCGGCCGTCGGGCCCCATGAAGCTGAGGACGGCGTCCAGGGCGCGGCCGGTGGCGTTGCGGTAGTAGGTGCGCGCCCAGGTGTCGGCGCCCTGGTCGAGGACGCAGGTCTGCGCCTCGACGCCGTCGGGGGAGGTGAGTTCGGGTCCGCAGCGGGCCGCCGTCGCCACCCCCACTCCGAGCAGCCGGTCGACGTCGGAGGCGTCCGACGCCTCGGGGACCGTCGGGGGCGAGGCGGCACCGGCCGGGACACCGGGCCCCTTCGGGTCCGTACGGGGATCGGCGAACACCCGGCCGCGCCCCGCGCCGTCACCGCTTCCCCCGCCGTCACCGCCTCGGGCGCCGTCACCGCCCCCGGCGCCGTCGTCCGCGCCGCGCCCCGCGAGGGAGGTGTCCGGGGAGCCGGCGCCGGACGTCTCCGAGGACACCGCGGACGCCGCCGACTTCGGGAGGACCGAGCGTGCCTCGCCGCCCACGGGTCCCGCGGACGCCATGGCCAGGGGCACCGCGATCGCGCAGGCCACGGCGCCCCCGAGGGCGAGCAGACGAAGGTTCATGCTGCGGAAGATAACGAGCCGGGCGGGCCGCGCCGCCCGGCGCGCGCCCGACACCCCTACAACTCGGGCGCGCTCACACCCGTACGAGTGAGGGTGTCGACCAGCGTGTCCACCACGGCCTCGACGTCGGGGACCCAGGGCGAAGCCGAGCCGGGCAGCGGGGCGCGCTCCCAGCGGATCGGGCCGCGCCCGGTCTCGGACGGGGGCAGGGCGATGTAGCCGCCGTCGCCGTGGAAGCGGAGGGAGCCGGGGACAAAGTCCTTGGCGTACAGCAGTTCGCCCAGCTGCTCCATGGAGTAGGGGCGGACGAGGATCGACCAGCGGGTAGGCGCGGCGACCACCGGGCCGGTGCGCACGTCGAGGGCGTCGAGCGCGGCGAGCGCCTGCGCGGCGGCGGGCGCGGGGAGGCTGATCGCGCAGGGCGCGCTGCCGCCGGTGGCCAGGACGATCGGCGCGGTCGGGCGGTTGCCCCACCACCAGCGGACCATGCGGGCGTCGGTGGTCGCCGCGAGGAGGCCGGGGTCGAAGGGGTGGGCGCCGGGCACCGTGCACTCGGGGTCGGGGCAGCCGCAGCGGGACACGGCCCGCGGGTCCGCCGCCACACCCGGGAGAACGGGCCACTGCCAGGCCGACGCGAACGTGAGGGCCGCGTCGAGCAGTTCGGTCCTCCCGCCGCGGCGCCGGGACAGCAGCCTGCGTCGCCTTCCGAGGATCTCGCGCATCAGCGCTCGTTCCTTTCCGTTGCACCGCTGGCAACACCGTGGGTCACATCACACCATGTGTCGATCACTTCACTGTGCGTACCTGTTGGCGCATCACACCCCTGTCCGAGACAAGGGGAACCCCAGGGGGTAGAGCGTGGACTGCTGTCGGCGGTCACTCCGAGCCAATACTGCGCCCGTCCGCATCACGGGCCTGGCGCGGGGTGGCGAAGTCTGGCGTTTTCGCCGTCCGCGTATTTCTCTCCGCCTCCGCCACGGGAGGATGGGGCACGGTCGTCGGTGGCTAGGACGCCCGGGTGGGTCACCAGGTTCCGGGAGACTCCCGACGACCCCTGGTCCTAACCGAGTACGTACCCACCACGACCGCTGTGACGCTCTGTGGAGCAAGGCCAGTCGACCGCAGACACCCGTCACCCGAGGCAGTTTCAAGCCAACTTCGCCTTTCCGCAAGGGAGCCGGACGAATCGTGCCCGACCATCACGTCGACCCCGTGGACACCAGTGATCCCGGCAGGACAATGCTGGACATCCCCTCACGAGTGCGTGTACATGTGGAGACACTGCTGGCGGCGCAGAATGACATGGGGGTTTGCGATGCTTCTGAGCCATACGCACCGGTCGGAGAGCCGGACGCCATGAACGCCCCTCACTCTTCGAAAGTGGCCGGAATCGATTCCACGGTTCCCTCGCCCGCACAGACTGTCGCGCCCGTGTCAGCGGACCCGCCCGCCTCCCCCGCGGCCGTCGGCCCCACCGGTACCGCGGTCACCCCCGGCGCGGGAGCGCTCCTCCAGGACCGCCTCGCCGGCTGGGTCTCCGACCTCACGACGCTCCACGAACTCACCGAACGCCTGGTCCGCACCGACACCCTGACCGACGCCCTCCAGGAGGTGCTGCGCGCCGGGTCCGCCCTCGTCGGCGCCCGGCGCGGACTCGTCGTCCTGGAACCGGCCGACGGGCTCGGCCCGCAGACCACGATCGGCCTGGGCCTCGGCCGCGCCGACCTCGGCCACATCGAGACCGTCCCGCGCAGCTCGATGGCGTACGGCCGCATCCTCGACGGACTGCCCGGCGGGGACGGCGAGATCACCGAGCCGGACCTGCTCGCCGAGGACGGGCTCGACCCACGTCACCGCGAGGTCGCCGCCCGCCTCGGGTACGCCGCGAGCTACGCCCTGCCGCTGACCGCCGGGGCGACGGGCCGGCTCGGCGCCGCCGTCTGGCTCTACGACGAGCCCGCCGAGCCCGTCGAACGGCAACGCCACCTGGTCGGCCTGTACGTCCGGCACGCCGCCGAGCACCTGGCGCGGCTGCTGGAGGTCGAGCGGACCCGCGACGGCATGGCCACGATGACCGAGGAACTCCTCCCCTCCCGGCTGCCGCGGGTCGCCGGGGTGCAGCTCGCCGCCCGGCACCGCACCGGCCCCTTCGGCGGCGGCGACTGGTACGACGCGCTGCCGCTGCCGGACGCCGCGCTGGGCCTCGCGGTCGGCTCGGTCACCGGGTCCGGGCCGAGCGCGGTCGCCGCGATGGGCCGGCTGCGCGCCTCGCTGCGGGCGTACGCCGTGATGGAGGGCGAGGACCCGGTGGCCGTCCTGTCCGACCTGGAACTGCTGCTGCGGCTCACCGAACCCGCCCGGTCCGCCACCGCGCTGTTCGCGTACTGCGAGCCCTCCCTCGGCAAGATCACCCTCGCCGGGGCCGGGCACTGCCCGCCGCTGCTGGTGGGCGAGCGGCGCACCGAGTTCGTCGAGACGTCCGTCTCCGCGCCGCTCGGCATGCTGGCCTGCTGGGAGGCGCCGAGCGTGGAGGTGGAGGCCGACCCGGGCGAGACGGTCCTCCTCTACACGGACGGGCTGCTGCACCGCACCGGCGATCCGGTCGACCGGGCGTTCGCGCGGCTGCACGCCGCCGCCGCGGGCGTCCCCCGCTCGATCCGGCACGATCCGGGCGCGATCGCCGACCACGTGCTGCGGGCCATGCTCCCGGAGGGCGCGGACCGGCACGGGGCACCGGACGGGTCCGGCCGCGCGGAGGGGGACGCGGAGGACGTCGTCCTGCTGGCCGCCCGCTTCGAGTAGCCGCCCGCGCCCGGCAACCGTGCGCGATCGTCCGCGAACGGTGTGGTGAGCGGCGTTCCGCGCCGCCGGGCCCTCTCCCGTACGACCGTACGATGGAGCGGGCCCGGTGCCGTAGCGGGCCAGTGCCGTATCGAGGAGGATGACCGTGGCGGAAGAGCTCCCGGAGACCCCGGAGACCGCTGAAGAAGAGCCGATCAAGCAGCGCAAGAACGGCCTGTACCCGGGCGTGTCCGACGAGCTGGCCGACCACATGAAGTCCGGCTGGGCCGACACCGAGCTGCGTGACCTGGAGCCGATCGCCCAGGCCGCCGAGACCGCCGCCCGCCGCGCCGCGCTCTCCGCGCGCTTCCCCGGCGAGCGCCTGGTGATCCCCGCGGGCAACCTCAAGACCCGCTCCAACGACACCGAGTACGCCTTCCGCGCCTCCGTCGAGTACGCCTACCTCACCGGCAACCAGACCGAGGACGGCGTCCTCGTGCTGGAGCCCGTCGCCGAGGGCCACAGGGCGACCATCTACCTCCTGCCGCGCTCCGACCGCGAGAACGGCGAGTTCTGGCTCTCCGGCCAGGGCGAGCTGTGGGTCGGCCGCCGCCACTCCCTCACCGAGGCCGCCGCGCTGTACGGCATCCCCGCCGCCGACGTGCGCGACCTGCCCGGCGCGCTGCGCGAGGCCACCGGCCCGGTGCGCGTCGTGCGCGGCCACGACGCGGGCATCGAGGCGGCCCTGACCGACAAGGTCACCGCCGAACGCGACGAGGAGCTGCGCACCTTCCTCTCCGAGGCCCGCCTGGTCAAGGACGACTTCGAGATCGGCGAGCTCCAGAAGGCCGTGGACTCCACCGTCCGCGGCTTCGAGGACGTCGTGAAGGTCCTCGACAAGGCGCAAGCCACCAGCGAGCGCTACATCGAGGGCACCTTCTTCCTCCGCGCGCGCGTCGAGGGCAACGACATCGGCTACGGCACCATCGCCGCCGCCGGACCGCACGCCTGCACCCTGCACTGGGTCCGCAACGACGGCCCGGTCCGCGCCGGTGACCTGCTGCTGCTCGACGCGGGCGTCGAGACGCACACGTACTACACGGCCGACGTCACCCGCACCCTGCCGGTCGACGGCCGCTACACGGACATCCAGAAGAAGATCTACGACGCCGTCTACGACGCGCAGGAGGCCGGGATCGCGGCCGTCCGGCCGGGCGGCAAGTACCGCGACTTCCACGACGCGGCCCAGCGGGTGCTGACCGAGCGGCTGGTGGAGTGGGGCCTCGTCGAGGGCCCGGTGGAGCGGGTGCTGGAGCTGGGCCTCCAGCGCCGGTGGACGCTGCACGGCACCGGTCACATGCTCGGCATGGACGTTCACGACTGCGCCGCCGCGCGCGTCGAGTCGTACGTCGACGGCACGCTGGAGCCCGGCATGGTCCTCACCGTCGAGCCGGGGCTGTACTTCCAGGCCGACGACCTGACCGTGCCCGAGGAGTACCGGGGCATCGGTGTGCGCATCGAGGACGACATCCTGGTCACCGAGGACGGCAACCGGAACCTCTCCGACGGGCTGCCGCGCCGCTCCGACGAGGTCGAGGCCTGGATGGCCGCGCTCCAGGGCTGACACGGCGGGCACGGCGATCGCGGACCTCGGCGGCGGCTTCGACCGCGGCCGCGATCGCGGAGGTGTGACGGCGGCCGGGCACCGGTGAGGTGTCCGGCCGCCGCCGTGCGGGGGTGGCGTCCGGCCACCGCCGGGACGGGGGTGCGGTGTCCGGGCGTCGTGCGAGGGTGGGCACGTGAGCGACTTCTGGTCCGGCGCGGGCGTCGACCTGCACCTGGAGCCCGAGCCCGGCGACGGCACGGGGCGGCGCGCGGGGCTGGAGCGCGCGCTGCGCGACGCCGTGCGCGGCGGACGCCTCGCGCCCGGCACCCGGCTGCCGCCCACCCGCCGCCTCGCCGCCGAGGCCGGCCTCTCCCGCAACACCGTGAAGGCGGCCTACGACCAGCTCGTCGCCGAGGGCTACCTCACCGCCCGCCAGGGCTCGGGCACCCGCGTCGCCGACCTGCCCGCCGTCGCCGCGCGCCCCTCCGGCACGGCGGCCGACCCCACCGCGCCCCGCTTCGACCTGCGCCCCGGCAGCCCCGACGTCGGCGCCTTCCCCACCACGGCCTGGCTGCGCGCAGTACGCCGCGCCCTGGCCACGGCGCCCGCCTCGGCGTACGGCTACGGAGACCCGCGGGGACGCGTGGAGCTGCGGACGGCGCTGTCGGCGTACCTGGGGCGGGCGCGCGGCGTCGTCGCGCCCCCGGAGCGGATCGTGGTCACCACCGGGTACGTGCAGGGGCTCGCGCTGCTCACGCGCGCCCTCGGCGGACCGGCCGTGGGCATGGAGGACCCCGGTCTGCCCTTCCACCGGGAGGTCGTCCGGCGGGCCGGGGCCGGGTGCTGCCGGTGCCGGTCGACGAACGGGGCGTACGGCCAACGGAGTCGGGGGCGCTCGGGGCGGTGGTGGTGACGCCCGCGCACCAGTACCCGACCGGCGTGACCCTGCACCCCGAGCGCCGGCGGGCGCTGACCGACTGGGCCCGCGCGCAGGGGGCGCTGCTCGTCGAGGACGACTACGACGGGGAGTTCCGCTACGACCGGCAGCCGGTGGGCGCGCTCCAGGGAATGGCGCCGCACGAGGTCGTCTACCTCGGCACCGCCTCCAAGACCCTCGGCCCGGCCCTGCGGCTCGGCTGGATGGTGCTGCCGCCGCACCTCGTCGACGCGGTCGCCGACACCAAGCTGCACAGCGACCACCACACCGAGACCCTCGGCCAGCTCGCCCTCGCGGACCTGATCGGGAGCCACGCCTACGACCGTCACGTCCGCGCCTGCCGACTGCGCTACCGGCGCCGCCGCGACCTGCTGCTGGAGCGGCTCGGCGGGCACCGGGGCGTCCGCGGGGTCGCGGCCGGGCTGCACGCCCTGGTGGAGGTCCCCGACGAGGCGGCGGCACGGGAACGGGCGGCGGCGGCCGGGCTCGCGGTGGGGTTCCTGGGGGAGCACTGGCATGCGCGGGAGGGGGGAAAGGACGGAAAGGGGGGACAGGGACAGGGTGGCGAGGGAGGCGGCGACGGTGCCGGTGGGTCCGGGGGCGGCGCGGGCGGTGGCGGTGCCGGTGGTTCCAGGGGCGGCGCAGGCGATGGCGGGCGGCCGCAGGGGCTGGTGGTGGGGTACGGGACGCCGCGGGAAGGGGCGTATCCGGAGGCGTTGGACGTGCTGGTGAAGGTGCTGGACGGGGTGTGAGGCGGTGGGCCGGGGGCGGTGGGTCAGATCGCCATCGTCGGTGGGTCAGACCGCCATCAACGGCGCCGCGTCCTCACGCCACTTGAGGATCTTGTCGAAGCTGACGACGGCCCCGCCGCGGCCCGGCTTGTTGCCGATGTGGACGTGGTCGGCGAGTTCCCGGATCAGGAACAGGCCACGCCCCTCCTCGGCGTCGGTGTGCGCGGGGACGACCGCGGGGGCGGGGGCCTGCCGCTCGCCGGTGAAACCCGGCCCCGAGTCGGCGACCTCGATGCGGCACATCGCGCCGTCGAGGTAGGCGGTGACCCGGTAGGCCCCGGAACCGCCGCCGCGCGCGGCACCCCCGCCGTGCTCGACGGCGTTGGCACAGGCCTCGCTGAGGGCGACGGAGAGGTCGTAGGACACGTCGGGGTCGACCCCCGCCGTCTCCATCGTGCCGAGCAGCAGGCGGCGGGCGAGCGGAACGCTCGCTGCCTCACGCCTCAGATGGAGTGACCACCAGATGCTCATGCTCCAGCCTCCCGGCCGCGCCTCGACATACCGATACGTATTGCCGCCCGAGGCCGTCACTAAGCGCGATTCCGACGTGACGCCGCCCATACGGGGGATGCGCGGCAGACCCGGAACGGTGTATAGGAGGCCCCTCACCTGCGCGTGTGCCTCACCACCCCCGGTCGTAACAACGGATGATCCGGGGGGTGCGGGAAAACGTCCGGACCTGGCGTAGGAGAGGCGTGGGGCCAGTGCGATGATGAGCCCGCCATGACCGACCCCCATCAGCGCACGGCGCGCTCCGGAGGTGCCCTCCGGCTGCTGCGGGCCGCGGTGTTCGCCGCGGTCTGCGTCGTGCTGGCCGGGGCCGGTCACACCCTCGCCGCCTGCGACGCCGTCCCGCTGTGGACGCTCGGCGCGGGGTTCCTCGCCGTCCTGGTGGTCGCGGCGCCGCTCGCCGGGCGGGCCCGCTCGCTGCCCGCCATCGCCACCCTGCTCACCGTCGGACAGGCCGTCCTGCACACGCTCTTCGGGCTCGGGCAGCACAGCGCCCCGTCCGGCGGTGCCGTGTCGGCCGCGTCCCGGGCGGCCGACGCCGCGCTGGTGGAGCGGGCGGCCCGGCTGCTGTGCGGGGCCGCTGCGGCGCCGCTCAGTCCGGCGCGGGCCCAGCAGATCCTGGTGGACGCGCGGATCTACCCCGGCGGCGGCACGGGCACGTCGGCCGTGCACCACGCGTCGGAGGGGATGGGCGGCACCGGCGCGACCGCCTCGCCGTTCCCGACGCCGATGTCGATGGCGCTCCTGCCCTCGCTGCCGATGCTGCTCGGGCACGTCCTCGCGGCCGTCGGCGCCGGGTGGCTGCTGCGGCACGGGGACGCGGCGCTGCTGCGGCTGACGGACCTGTCGGCGCAGGGCGTCGCGGAGGGCGCGCTCGTCCGCGCGCTGCGCGCCGCGCTCGCGCTGGCGCGCGCACTGCTCGCGGGTCTGCCGGGCGCGCCGCACACCGGTCCGCGCCCGCCGCACGCGGCGCCGCCCGTACCGGCCCGGCCGTCGGCCGGAGCGCTCCAGCACTCGGTGATCCGGCGCGGGCCGCCCGCCGCCGCTCCCTTCGTCCTCGCTGCCTGACACGACACGACCAGCACTCCACTCTCATCGGGGGGGGGCGGCCGCCGTCGTGCGGCACGCGCGCGTGCCCGCCGTCCCGCCGTACGCCCGGACCGCCGCCGCCCGCCAGGGCCGCGGAACCGCGCCCGGCCGCCGGGGCACGCACCCCTCACCCATGTCTCTCACTCTGAGTGGAGTGCACCTGTCATGAAGATCTCCCGTCTCGCCGCCGCCGCTGCCGTCGCCGGGTCCGCCGTCGTCGTCCTGGCCTCGCCCGCCCTCGCGCACGTCTCCGTGCAGCCGGAGGGCACCGCGTCCCAGGGCGGCTACGCCCTCATCAACTTCCGTGTCCCGAACGAGCGCGACAACGCGACGACCACCAAGCTGGAGGTCACCTTCCCGCTGGACACCCCGCTGTCCTCGGTGATGCCGGAGAAGCTCGACGGCTGGAAGATCGACATCGTCAAGAGCAAGCTCGACAAGCCGCTGGAGGTGCACGGCCGGCAGGTGAGCGAGGCCGTCTCCAAGGTGACGTGGACCGCGACCGACGGCAAGGGCATCCCGACCGGCTACATCCAGCAGTTCCCGGTCTCCGTCGGCGCGCTGCCGGAGAAGGACCAGATCGTCTTCAAGGCGATCCAGACGTACTCCAACAAGGAAGTCGTCCGCTGGATCGAGGTGCAGGCGGACGGCGCCGAGGAGCCCGAGCACCCGGCCCCGGCGCTCGCCCTGGCCGCCGCCGAGGAGGGCCACGGGCACGGCGCGGCCGGTGCCGAGGACTCCGACGAGAAGGCCGACGAGGCGGGCGCGAAGGACGCCCAGGCCGCCTCGAAGTCCACCGAGGCCGCCGGGTCCGACTCCGACGGCACCGACACCACCGCCCGCGTCCTCGGCGTGGTCGGCATCGTCGTCGGCATCGCCGGGGTCGCCTACGGCGTCCTCGCCGGCCGCCGCCGCTCCGACGCCGCCGCCTGACGGCCCGGCCGCTCGTCCGCGGTGCGCGCCGGGGCACTGGCTGCCCCGGCGCGCACCGGAGTTCACACATCTGGGACATTTCTCTATGCGCAAGAAGACGTTCGCCGCGGCCGTGCTGCTCGCCGCGGCCACTCTGACCCTCTCCGCCTGCGGCAGCGGCGGCGACGACAAGGACGCGAGCCCGGTCTCCGCCGTCGGGGAGGACTCCGCCGCGCGGGGCGCCGCGACCGTGCTCGACCAGCCGTTCGCCAAGCCGGACCTCGTCCTCACCGACACCACCGGCAAGAAGTACGACCTCCGTAAGGAGACCGCCGGGCACCCGACCCTGCTCTACTTCGGCTACACCCACTGCCCCGACGTCTGCCCGCTGACGATGAACAACATCGCCGTCGCGAAGAAGCAGCTGCCCGCGGCGATGCAGGAGAAGCTGCGGGTCGTGTTCGTGACCACCGACCCCGCCCGTGACACCTCGGCGGCCCTCGGCACCTGGCTCAAGGGCATCGACTCCCAGGTCGTCGGTCTGACCGGCGGGTTCCCCGCCATCCAGACCGCGGCGCGCGGCGTCGGCATCTCCATCGAGGCGCCGCACAAGGACAAGAACGGCAAGATCGTCTCCACCCACGGCACCCAGGTCGTCGCCTTCTCCCCGAAGACCGACGCCGGTTACCTCCTCTACGGCGAGGACGCCACCGTGGACGACTACGCCAAGGACCTGCCCAAGATCATCAACGGGCAGAAGCCGTGAGGCCGTCCGGCACCCGCCCGGCTCCGGGCTCCCGCTCCCGCTCCGGTTCCGATCCCGGTGCCATGCCCCCGTCCTTGTCGCGCTCCGGTTCGGGTTCGGGTTCCGGTCGCGTGCGGGCCCGGGGTGCGGCGGTGGCCGGTGCGCTGGCCTGCGTGCTCCTCCTCGCGGGCTGCGGCTCGGGGTCGGGCTCGGGCTCCTCCGGGTCGGCCGCCGAACTGTCCGTGAAGTCCGCCTACATGCCGCAGCCGGTCTCCGACTCGATGGCGGCGGGCTTCCTCACCGTCACCAACCAGGGCGGTACGCGGGACGAGCTGACCTCGGTCACCAGCGAGGTCGCGGGCAGCGTCACCGTGCACGAGACCGTCGGCGGCGCGATGCGGGAGGCCGACGCCCTCGCCGTACCGGCGGGCGGGCGGCTGGTCCTCGCCAGCGGCGGGAACCACCTGATGTTCGAGAACCTGAAGCGCAAGCCGGTGGAGGGCGAGAAGGTGACCGTGGAACTGCACTTCGCGGAGTCCGGGACCGTCCAGGTCGAGATGCCGGTGGAAGCCGCCACCTACACCCCGAAGACCGGGGCCTGAGGGAAGGACCGCCTTGTCCCCGACCATCGCTCCCAGGACCCTCGCTCCGCGGGCGCCCGCTCACCGGCCTCTCGCCCGCGCGGTACGGGCGCTGGCGCTGCTGATCCTGGCCGTCGGCGGCGCGCTGTTCGCCGGTGCCGGGCCGGCCGCCGCGCACGCCGCGCTGACCGGCAGCGATCCCGCTCAGGGGACCGTGGTCGACAAGGCGCCCACCCAGGTGTCGCTGACCTTCTCCGAGCAGGTCTCCGCCACCTCCGACGGCCTGCGGGTGCTCGACCCCAAGGGCAAGCGGGTCGACACCGGCAAGCCGTCGAACACGGGCGGCGCCACCTACGCCGTCCCGCTCCACACCGGGCTGCCCGACGGCACCTACACCGTGACCTACCAGGTCGTCTCCGCCGACAGCCACCCCGTCGCGGGCGCCTTCACCTTCTCCATCGGCGCGCCCTCCGCGACCAGCGTCTCGGCCGAGACCCGCGCGGCGGGCGGCGGCGTCGTCGGCTGGCTCTACGGCTTCGGCCGCTACGTGTCGTACGCCGGTTTCACCGTGCTGGTCGGCGGCGCCGCCTTCGTCCTGGCCTGCTGGCAGCGCGGCACCGGGGTACGGGCCGTGCAGCGGCTCGTCGTCGGCGGCTGGGTCGCGCTCACCTCGGCCACCCTGTTCCTGCTGCTCCTGCGCGGCTCCTACACCGGGTCCGGCGCGGTCGGCGACATCTTCGACCTCGGACTGCTCGGGGACGTCCTCCAGACGAAGACGGGCGCCGCGCTCGTCTCCCGGCTGCTGCTGCTCGCGGCGGCGGCCCTGTTCATCGCGGTGCTCTTCGGCGCGTACGACAAGCGTGAGGACGAGGAGAAGCGGGACCTGACCTTCGGGCTGGCCGTCGGCGGGACCGTGGTGGCGGCGGGGCTCGCGGCGAGCTGGGCCATGGCCGAGCACGCCTCCGCCGGTATCCAGCCGGGCATCGCGATGCCGGTGGACATCGTCCACCTCCTCGCCGTCGCCGCCTGGCTGGGCGGGCTGTGCACCCTCCTCGTCGCCCTGTACCGGGGGGACACCCCGCCCGACGCCACCGCCGTACGCCGGTTCTCGCGGCTCGCCTTCGGCAGTGTCGCCGCCCTGGTGCTGACCGGCGTCTACCAGTCGTGGCGCCAGCTCGGCTCGTGGTCGGCGTTCACCGGGACCCGCTACGGACAGCTGCTGCTGATCAAGATCGCGCTGGTGGCCGTCCTCGTGGGCATCGCCTGGTTCTCCCGGCGCTGGACGGCGCGGATGGTGGAGGCCGCGGCAGCGGCGGCGGCCTCCGCGGCGGCGAAGGCGCGCGCCCGCAAGGGGTCGCCCGCGGCACGGGCCGGTGCGGTCAAGGAGACGGCCACCGCGGGGAAGGCGGGGGCCAAGGGCACGAAGGAGAACCCGAAGGAGAGCCGGAACGGCGCCCAGGGCAAGGGCGGCGGCAAGGCGGTCGGGGGCAAGGGCTCCGGCGACGCGAAGGCGTCGGGGGCCGACAAGGGCTCCGGTGACGCCAAGCGGGCCGCGCAGCTCGCGCGGCAGCGGGCCGCCGTGGACGCGGCGCGCCAGAAGCAGCGGCGGGACGCCGACCCGGACCGGCTCGGCCTGCGCCGCTCGGTGCTCGCCGAGGCGGGCGTCGCGGTCGTCCTGCTCGCCGTGACCACCGTGCTGACCTCGACCGAGCCGGGCCGCACGGAGCAGGACGCCAAGGCCGCCGCGGCGGCGTCGTCCTCGTCGGCGGCGACCGGCGCCTCGGGGGCCCTGACCCTCGACATGGCCTTCGACACCGGGGGCACGGACGGCAAGGGCGTCGTCAGCATCGACCTCGACCCGGCCCGCTCGGGCGCCAACGAGATGCACGTCTACGTCACCCGGCCCAACGGGCGCGCCTTCGACGTCCCCGAGGTGAAGGTCGCCTTCACCCTGGAGAGCGAGGACGTCGGACCGCTGCCGGTCTCCCCGGACCACATCACCACCGGCCACTGGTCGGCGAGCGGCGTCCAGCTCCCGCTCGCCGGGGAATGGAAGGTCGCCGTCACCGTACGGACCTCCGACATCGACCAGGTGACCGTCTCCAAGAACGCGCAGATCGGCTGAACCGCACCATGCCCGACCAGACCCTCCCGCCGCACGGCACCACGACGAAGAAGACGAAGCCCGAGAAGAAGAAGGCGGGTACGGCCAGGAAGCCCGGGTCGACCGAGACGACCGGGGTGACCGGGCCGCCCGGGACAGCCGGGGCGACGGCGGCCTCCGGAACCGGTGGAACCAGCGGGACCGACCGGCCCGCCGCCGCTCCCGGGCCCTCCCGGCGGCGCCTCCTCGGGGCCGCCGGGGCGGGCGGGCTGGTGCTGGGCGCCGCCGCGGGCGGAGCGGTCGGGTACGCCGCCGCGCCCGCCGCGGCCACTCCGCTCACCTCGATCGGGTCCGGCCGCGCGATGTTCCACGTGAAACATCAGCCGGGCATCACCCAGAGCCTCCAGGCCCGCGGCCACCTCGTCGCCTTCGACCTCGTCCCCGGGGCGGGCCGCAAGGAGGCGGCGGCCCTGCTGCGGCGCTGGTCGGAGACGGCACGGCGGCTGATGGCGGGCGAGGCGGCCCCGCACGGCGACACGGACGTGTCCCGCGACGCCGGACCGTCCTCGCTGACCGTCACCTTCGGCTTCGGGCACAGCCTCTTCGCCCGGACCGGACTGGAGGGGCAGCGCCCGGCCGCCCTCGATCCGCTGCCGGACTTCTCCGCCGACCGGCTGGACAAGGCGCGCAGCGACGGCGACCTCTGGGTGCAGATCGGCGCGGACGACGCCCTGGTCGCGTTCCACGCCCTGCGCGCGCTTCAGAAGGAGGCGGGGAGCGCGGCGCGGGTGCGCTGGCAGATGAACGGCTTCAACCGCACGCCGGGCGCGACCGCCCACCCGATGACGGCCCGCAATCTCATGGGCCAGGTCGACGGCACCCGCAACCCCAAGCCCGCCGAGGCGGACTTCGAGAAGCGGATCTTCGTCCCGGAGTCGGGGTCGGCCGACCCCGCGTGGATGGCCCACGGCTCGTACGTCGTCGTACGGCGTATCCGGATGCTCCTCGACGACTGGGAGGACCTGTCGGTCGCGGAGCAGGAGCAGGTCATCGGGCGCCGCAAGACGGACGGGGCGCCGCTGACCGGGGGCGGCGAGACGGCCGACATGGACCTGGAGAAGACCGACGCGCGCGGCGATCTGGTGGTCCCGGTCAACGCACACGCCCGGATCACCCGGCCCGACCAGAACGGGGGCGCGGCGATGCTGCGCAGGCCGTTCTCCTACCACGACGGCATCGGCGCCGACGGGGTCCCGGACGCCGGGCTGCTCTTCGTCTGCTGGCAGGCGGACCCGTTGCGCGGCTTCGTCACGGTGCAGCGGAAGCTGGACCGCGGCGACGCCCTGTCGGCGTACGTCCGCCACGAGGCGAGCGGCCTGTACGCGGTGCCGGGCGGGGCGGCGGAGGGCGAGTACGTGGGACAGCGCCTGCTGGAGGGGTGAGGCGGGGCGCGTGGGCGGAAGCGGTGGGGTGGAAGCGGTGGGCTGACCGGGTGTCCGCCGGGACGCGCCGCGCCGTGGCGGGGTCACGCCGGTTCACTCGGCCGAGGGGCCGGGCGTGAGACGCGTCGGCCCGGTCCGGCCAGGGCCATTAGGGTGAGGTCATGCCAGCGAGCTACGCGTATCTCGGCCCCGAGGGCACCTTCACGGAGGTCGCCCTGCGCACGCTTCCGGAGGCGGCCACCCGGCAGCTGCTCCCGTACGTGTCCGTGCAGTCCGCGCTCGACGCGGTCCGTACGGGCGAGGCCGAAGCGGCGTTCGTGCCGATCGAGAACTCGGTGGAGGGCGGCATCACGGCCACCCTCGACGAGCTGGTGGCGGGCGCCCCGCTGATGATCTACCGCGAGGTGCTGCTGTCGATCACCTTCGCGCTGCTGGTCCGGCCCGGCACGGCGCTGGCCGACATCAAGACCGTCTCGGCGCATCCGGCCGCCCAGCCGCAGGTGCGCAACTGGCTGCGGACGCACCTCCCGGACGCCGCCTGGGAGTCGGCCGCGTCGAACGCGGACGCGGCCCGTCTGGTCCAGGAGGGCCGCTACGACGCCGCCTTCGCGGGCGAGTTCGCCGCCGCCCGGTACGGGCTGACCGCGCTGGAGACCGGCATCCACGACGCGGAGAACGCGCAGACCCGGTTCGTGCTCGTGGGCCGTCCGGCGCGGCCCTCGGCGCCGACGGGCGCCGACAAGACGTCCGTCGTGCTGTGGCAGCGCGACGACCATCCCGGCGGACTGCGCGACCTGCTCGGCGAGTTCGCCGGACGGGGCATCAACCTGATGGTGCTCCAGTCCCGGCCGACCGGGGCGGGCATCGGCAACTACTGCTTCTGCATCGACGCCGCCGGTCACATCTCCGAGCGCCGGATGGCCGAGGCGCTGATGGGCCTGAAGCGGATCTGCCGGGACGTGCGGTTCCTCGGCTCCTACCCGCGGGCCGACGTGACGGTCGCCGACGTACGGGCGCCGCTGCCGGGGACTTCGGAGAGTGAGTTCATGGCCGCCGCGGAATGGGTCACGCGCTGCCAGGACGGCCGGTTCTAGGACGGTACGGAGGTGCCCGCGGGCGGCCGGGCCGCCCCTTCCGGGTGCCTTCGGTCGACCCGGCGGGCGGGTTAAGGGAAATCGACGGCCGTCTTACGGTCGGATTTCAACCAGTCCTACCTGCATATCTTCGTTATCCACAGGAGTTATCCACAGGGCGGCTTCTCGACCTGGGGACAAGTCGACAACAACACGTCGCGCGATCGACAAATCGCCCTGGAGCGCCCCGTCGGACCGTCAGCCCCACCGGTCACTCTTCGTCCACCTGTTTCCCCCGCTCCCTCCCTTGACACAACCCATTTCCACTCGAAAGTGGACGCACGGCGGGTTTGATCAAGGAATTCACGCCAAAGGCAGGCGGGAGGAAATGATCGTTCCCCGCGTCCACAGATCTTCCACACAGCCTGTGGATAACTTTTTCCGGCTGTGGATTCCTGTGGACAGAGACCCGCCCCAAATCCCCGCCCGCACAAGGAAATCGCACCGCCCCCACGGCCGCCCCGACCACCGGCCCCGTATCCGGCATTCACCGCATAGCGGCGCGTAAGCCGTTTTCCGCAATAGTGAGTCGTGGGGCGTCACCGCGCACCGGTAGCCTTGGCCGCGTGATTGACCTTCGCCTGCTCCGTGAGGACCCCGACCGTGTGCGCGCCTCCCAGCGTGCCCGTGGAGAGGACGTCGCGCTCGTCGACGCCCTCCTCTCCGCCGACGAGCGGCGCAGGTCGTCCGGCGTCCGCTTCGACGAGCTGCGCGCCGAGCAGAAGGGGATGGGCAAGCTCATCTCCCGCGCGACGCCCGACGAGAAGGCGGAGCTGCTGAAGCGGGCGAGCCAGCTCGCCGCCGACGTCAAGGCCGCCGACGCCGAGCGCGACGCCGCCGACACCGAGACCCATGAGCTGCTGCTGCGCCTCGGCAACCTCGTCCACCCCGACGTCCCCGTCGGCGGCGAGGAGGACTTCGTCACGCTGGAGACGCACGGCACGATCCGCGACTTCGGCGCCGAGGGCTTCGACCCCCGCGACCACCTGGAACTCGGCCAGCTGCTCGGCGCCATCGACGTCGAGCGCGGCGCGAAGGTCTCCGGCTCGCGCTTCTACTTCCTCACCGGCGTGGGCGCCCTCCTGGAGCTGGCCCTGGTCAACGCGGCGATCGCGCAGGCCACCGCCGCGGGCTTCACCCCGATGCTCACCCCGGCGCTGGTCCGCCCGCAGTCGATGGCCGGCACCGGCTTCCTCGGCCAGGCCGCCCAGGACGTCTACCACCTCGACAAGGACGACCTCTACCTCGTCGGCACCTCCGAGGTCCCCCTCGCCGCGTACCACATGGACGAGATCATCGAGGCCGACCGCCTCCCCCTGCGCTACGCGGGCTTCTCGCCCTGCTTCCGCCGCGAGGCCGGTTCGCACGGCAAGGACACCAAGGGCATCTTCCGCGTCCACCAGTTCGACAAGGTGGAGATGTTCACCTACGTCACCCCGGAGGAGTCGGAGGCCGAGCACCAGCGGCTGCTGGAGTGGGAGAAGCAGTGGCTGACCTCGCTGGAGCTGCCGTTCCGGGTGATCGACGTCGCCACCGGTGACCTCGGCGCCTCGGCCGCCCGCAAGTTCGACTGCGAGGCCTGGATTCCGACCCAGGGCAAGTACCGCGAGCTGACCTCGACCTCGGACTGCACCGAGTTCCAGTCGCGCCGCCTGTCGATCCGCGTCCGCGAGGGCAAGCAGGTCCGCCCGCTGGCCACCCTCAACGGCACCCTCTGCGCCGTACCGCGCACGATCGTCGCGCTGCTGGAGAACCACCAGCAGGCCGACGGCTCCGTGCGGGTGCCGGAGGTGCTGCGGCCGTACCTCGGCGGCCGGGAGGTCCTGGAGCCGGTGACCCGGTGAGCGATGCCCCGGCTGCCGCCTTCCCCTACCGGCTGATCGCGACCGACCTCGACGGGACGCTGCTGCGCTCCGACGAGTCGGTCTCCGCGCGCACCCGTGACGCGCTCGCCGCGGCCACCGCGGCGGGCGCCGCCCACATCGTGGTGACCGGCCGCGCCGTCCCCTGGACCCGGCACATCCTCGACGACCTCGGCTACGACGGCCTCGCGGTCTGCGGCCAGGGCGCCCAGGTCTACGACGCGGGCGCGCACCGCCTGCTGACCTCGGTGACCCTGGACCGGCAGCTCGCCGGGGTCGCCCTCGCCAAGATCGAGGCGGAGGTCGGCCCGCTGTACCTTGCGGCCAGCCGCGACGGCCTGGACGGCGAGGTGCTGGTCGGCCCCGGGTACGCGGTCACCGACCGGTTGCCGTCGACACCGTTCACGGACGCCTCGGACCTGTGGACCGCGCCGCTGAACAAGATCTACATACAGCGTCCCGAGCTGTCCGACGACGAGCTGGCGGAGGCGGCCCGCCGGGCCGCGGGCGGCTTCGTCGGCGTGGCCATGGCCGGTGAGGGCGTGGTCGAACTGCTGCCGCTCGGCCTCTCCAAGGCCACCGGCCTCTCCCTGGCGGCCCGCCGTCTCGGCCTCCGGTCCGCCGACACGATCGCCTTCGGCGACATGCCCAACGACATCCCCATGTTCGCCTGGTCCGCCCACGGCGTCGCGATGTCCAACGCCCACGAGGAACTCAAGGCGGTGGCCGACGAGGTCACCACCTCCAACGAGGAGGACGGCATCGCAGCCGTCCTGAACCGCCTCCTCCCCTGACCCGGCTCCCCGACGGGCGCACCGCGAGGAACCGCGCCCCGTGGCCCCGTGGGGGACCAGGCCCCGGTTCGGGACGCGCGGACTGACGCGCCACGAGCGATCACGCATCGCGGGGCGAGGCCACGTCGTGGGGCGGGGCGGGGCGGGGTAGACCGTAGGACGAGGTGGGGCCGCGGGGCGAGGCCGCGCCGCAGGGCGAGATGGGGCCGCAGGGCGAGGCGGCGCCGCGAGGCCAGGTGGGGCGGCGAGTGACTCGGCAACGTGCCCGGCGCCCCGAAGGGACTACCGCAAGGCGTCCCGAGGGCGCGCCACCCCACCGCGCGCCGAGCTGGCCGCAGCCATCAAGGGCTACGCCGCCGCACGAGATGGCCGCAGGCCGTCAAGGGGCGCGGGGAACTGCGCGACCAGCCACAACGCACCCGCACCCGAACACGAACCCCCGCCGACAACCACCCGCATCGCGGGAGGGCCCCGCCCCACCTCCGGCGACGGACCCGACCGACCCACACGACGCAGACCGCCGCATGCTCGAAGCGGCCGCTCGGAATCCCCCCGGAGACAGTCCCCCGGCGGACCCTCCCGGCGACGCGAACACCCCCATGGTCCCGCCGGACAGAAGCCCACCGCCACCGAATTTGCCCCGCCCCCCGGCCCCGATGGCAGACCCCGCCACACCCGGCCGGCAGCCCCTACTTACGCCGCCACCGCCGACGCCGCGCCTTGCTGAAGAACCACCCCGCGGGCGGCTCGTCCGACCGCCAGGGCTGCGGCTCGGGCGCCTCCGTCCGCCACCGCGCCGCCAGCATCCGCGCACGGGCCGACGGCTCGGACGTTCCGGCGCCCCGGACGAACTCCTCGTCGAACACGAGGTCGTCGTCGGACCAGTCCCCGGCGACACCGGCACCCTCAGCGGCCCCGGCACCCTCCGCGGCCCCGGCGTGCTCGCCGTCCCCGGAGCGCCTCGCCTGCTCAGCCATTCCGACCTCCTGCCGTCCGCCCGGTGCCGCCGCGGGAGCCTGTACGGCCCCGGTCGTTGTGGGTTCACCCACCTCGCCCCAGTGTGCCGCGCGGCGGATGAAGGCCCCGTCAAGAAGGAGGCGGGCCCCCCGCGCCCGCCTCCCCCGGTGTCCTACTCCTCGCCCGCCAGCGTCAGCGTCCGCAGCTTCTGTCCCGCGTACCAGGTGGCGAGGACCGTCACGACGACCAGCAGCACAGTGGCGGTGGTCAGTCCGACGTCCGAGGTGATGAGGTCACCCCCGGCGACCTTGTCGGCGACGGCCAGCGACCACTGCTGGACGCTCAGCGTGCGCGCGCCCGGCACGAGGGAGCCGAACAGCGCCTCCCAGACGAGGGCGTAGACGAGGCCGAAGACGACCGCGTGCCGGGAGACCGTGCCCAGCAGCAGGAAGAGCGCCGCGTAGGCGATGGACGAGACCAGCGCGGCGACCGTGTAGGCGACGGCGATCTGCTGGCCGTTGCCGTTGAGGATGAACCCGGCGATCAGGGTGGGCAGCGCGGAGAACACCATCGTGACGGCGACGGCGACGATCAGCTTGGTGAAGATGATCGTGGGCCGCTTGATCGGCTTGGACAGCAGGTAGACGACGGAGCCGTCGTCGATCTCCGGGCCGATCGCGCCGGTCCCGGCGATGACGCCGATGATCGGGATCATCGTGGCCAGCGCGAGTCCGCCGAGCAGGTCGGCCGCGGTCTGGTCGTCGGCGCCCGCGAGGGCGCGCACCACGACCGAGATCACGATCAGCAGCAGGGGCAGCGCGCCGAGGATGAGGGCCCGGCGGCGGCCGAGCAGGGCCCGGTAGGTGAGTCGGGCGACTGTGGGGTCGTACATCTTCGGCCTCCTACGCCGCGACCAGGTACGAGAAGACGGACTCGAGGGACTCGTCGGACGGCGAGACCGTGAGCAGCCGGATGCCGTGGTCCCTGGCGACCTGGGGCAGCAGCGCGGTGAAGCGGCCGAAGTCGACGGCCTGGATGCGCAGCGCGCCCTCGGCGAGGTCGACCTCGATGCCTGAGGTGGACGGATCGGCGATCAGCGCGGCCGCGAGGGCGCGGTCGTCGCTGGAGCGCACCAGGTAGCGGTGCGGCCGGTCGGTCATCAGGCGGCGGATCTTGCGGAAGTCGCCGCTGGCGGCGTGCCGTCCGGCGACGACGACCTCGATGTGCCAGGCGAGCTGCTCGACCTCTTCGAGGATGTGCGAGGAGAACAGCACGGTGCGGCCCTCGTCGCCCATCCGGCGCAGCAGGTCCATGAGCTGCATGCGCTGGCGCGGGTCCATGCCGTTGAACGGTTCGTCGAGCAGGAGCAGCGACGGGTCGTGGACGAGGGCGCTGGCCATCTTCACGCGCTGCCGCATGCCCTTGGAGTAGGTGGCGATCTTGCGGTCCTGCGCGTACTCCATCTCCACGGTGGCCAGGGCCTTCTGGGCGGCCTTGGCGCCGAGGCCGTGGAGTTCGGCGTTGGCGACGACGAACTCGCGGCCGGTGAGGAAGTCGTACATCGCCTCGCGTTCGGGGACGACGCCGATGTGGCGGTAGATGTCCTCGTTGCGCCAGACCGGGCGGCCGTCGAGGGTGACAGTGCCGGTGGAGGGGGCGAGGAAGCCGCCCATCATGTTGATGAGGGTGGACTTCCCGGCGCCGTTGGGGCCGAGGAGGCCGGTGACGCCGGGGCCGATGGTCATGGTGATGTCGTTGACGGCGACCACGTTGCCGAACCAGCGGGAGACGTGGTCGATCGAGAGCGTGGTCACAGTCCCACCTTCTTGTAGCGGCGCACCAGGAGGGCGTAGGTGGTGGCGATGAGGCCGAGGGTGACGAGGACGTAGACCACGCCCTCTCCGTTCGACGGGCCGATGCCGCCGGGGAAGGCGGAGTCGGCGCCGAGGAAGGCGGACTGGACGCCGTCGATGAGGGAGATCGGGGAGAAGAGCCCGATCCACGGAACGGCGCTCGCGCTGCCCTGTTCGTCGGCGATGGCCTGGAGGGTGGAGACAGCGCCGTAGGTGATGGTCAGGACGGCGATGACGGCGGCGATGCCGAAGCCCCGGCGCGGGGTGACGGCGGCGATGACGAGGCCGAGTCCGGCGAAGAGCAGGGAGAGCAGTGCCACGGAGACGAGTCCCTGGGCGAATCCCTCGGTCTGGTCGGCGAAGTCGAGCTTGGCCAGCAGGGCGCCCACGTAGAGCACCAGCAGGGGTGCGGCGGTGAGGATGAACAGGGCGGAGGCGAGTGCCGCGAACTTCGCCTGGACGTAGTCGGCGGTCTCGATAGGCCGCGAGAAGTAGAGCGGCACGGTCTTGAAGCGCAGGTCGCGGGAGACGGACTGCGGGGCCTGCGAGGCGACGTAGAGGCTGATGACGGCCTGCATGACGATCGCGTAGCGCGTGTAGTCCAGGGGGAGGGCGTCGGCCTTGGTGGCGACGGCGACGGCGACCATGATGGCCGCGGGGACGCACATCACGACGAAGAGCAGCATCGGCAGCACCTTGGACTTCACCGAGCGGCCGAGGCCGTAGGCGCCGCGCAGGGACTGCGAGTAGAGGGACCGGCGGGCGTAGGCGCGGCCCAGGCGGGGGCCGTCGTAGCTGCGGTAGCCGATGTTGTGGATGCGGGTCTGGTCGCCCGCGGGGGTGGTCACCGGGTGCTCAACTGCCATGGCCGACGGCCTCCTTCCGCTCTGTGTCGCTGTCGTGGAAGACCTCGGAGATGTGGTGGCGGCGCTGCTCCATGCGGACCAGGCCGAGGCCGAGGTCGGCGACGGTGTCGCGCACCACGTCGTAGGTCTCCTCGCCCTGCGCGGTCAGCAGCAGGACGTGGCCCGCGCCGGGCAGGCCGTTCTGCGCGTCGAGGACCTCCACGCCGCGCGCGTCGAGGGCCTCGCGCACCGCGCGGGTGCCGTCCGGGTGGGTCTCGCTGTCGGTGACCTCGATGGCGAGGGTGGTGGTGATCTGGGTGAAGTCGGTGGTGGAGCTGGAGCGCAGGAGCTTGCCGCCGTCGACCACGACGACGTGGTCGCAGGTGCGTTCCAGCTCGCCCAGCAGGTGGGAGGTGACCAGGACCGAGATGCCGAAGTCGGTGTGGATGCGGCGGATCAGGCCGAGCATCTCGTCGCGGCCGACCGGGTCGAGGCCGTTGGTCGGCTCGTCGAGGAAGACCAGCTGCGGGTCGTGGACGAGGGCCTGGGCGAGCTTGACCCGCTGCTTCATGCCGGTCGAGTAGCCGCCGATGGGGCGGTAGCGCTCCTCGTACAGCCCGACGTGGCGCAGGGTGTCGGCGGTCCGCTCGCGGGCGGCGGCGGGCGGGAGGCCCGACATGCGCGCCATGTGCACGACGAACTCGGTGGCCGAGACGTCGGGCGGCAGGCAGTCGTGCTCCGGCATGTAGCCGACGCGCTCGCGGATGGCGGCGCCCTCGGTCGCGACGTCGAGGCCGAGCACGGCGGCGCGGCCCTCGCTCGCGGGGGCAAGACCCAGCAGGATCTTGATCAGTGTGGACTTGCCGGCCCCGTTGGCTCCGACGAGTCCGGTCACACCGGGCCCGACGTCCACGGAGAGCCGGTCAAGAGCGGTCACCCGGGGGAACCGCTTGCTCAGGCTTTCGGTCACGATCACAGTCACATGGACGACGATAGTGACGCGGGCCACGCCGGTCGTCAGCCCGCAGAGCTGTCCGCGTCTCCCTCTCCAGATGTACGGGCCCGTAGGGGTTCTGGTGCCTGAGAGCTACAGCGGGGCCCCGCGGCCCGGGGCGGACGCGGCCGTCCCGCCCTATTGACGCTTTCTCTAACAAGTGCCAGATTCGGCGGGGTCAAGTTACGGGCACGTACCGCAGTCGGCGCGGACCGGTGGGACGAGGTGGCATGACGACACAGGCCAGGGCGACGGCAGGCCCTTCGGGGGCGGCTTCCTCCTCCGGAGGGGCGCGTCCCGCGGGGACGGCGACAGGTGCGCCGCACGACGGTGAACTCCCCGCCGCCTTGCGCGGGTTCCGGCGGGTGCAGCGGCTGGCGTACGAGTGCGCCGAGGCGGTCGCGGCCCGGCTGGAGCCGGGGATCACGGAGCGCGACGCGGCCCGGATGCAGCGGGAGTGGCTGGCCGCGCGCGGGGTGCGGGACTGGTTCCACCTGCCGTTCGCCTGGTTCGGAGACCGCACGGCGTTCGCGGGGTTCCGGGTGCCGCTCCAGTTCTTCCCCACCGGGCGCCGACTGGAGCCGGGCATGCCGTACATCCTGGACATGGCCCCGGTGTTCGAGGGGTTCACGGCCGACATCGGCTACTCGGGCGCGCTCGGCGCCCATCCGGTGCAGGAGCGGCTGCGGGACGACCTCGCGGCCCACCGGGAGCTGATCCTGCGGGAGGTCCGCGAACGGCGGTCGCTGCGCGAGATCTACGAGAACGTCGACCGCCTGATGGTCCGCCAGGGCTACGCCAACCGGCATCGCGCGTACCCGTTCGGCGTGATCGCCCACAAGGTCGACCGGGTGCGCGAACGCCGTTGGTCGCCCAGGGTGTTCGGGTTCGGGACGCAGGCGCTGAAGGGGCTCGCGTCCGACGCGCTGCACGGGCACCGGGAGGGCTGGTCGCCGCTGTGGTCCCCGTACCGTTTCTCCGACCATCCGCCGCGACCGGGCCTGTGGGCGGTGGAGCCGCACCTCGGATTCCGGGGCACGGGCGCGAAGTTCGAGGAGATCCTGGTCGTCACCGACTCCCGGGACCCCGTGGAGAACGCCTTCTGGCTGGACGACGATCTGCCGCACGTGCGGCGCTGGGCGCGAGGAAAGGCGGAGGCATGACGATGCTGGAGGGCGCGCGCGAGCGCCGGGTGAGCACCGGCGGGATCGACCTGTGCGTGGCCGAACTCGGCGGCCCGGCAGGCCCCGAGCGGCCCACGGTCGTCCTGGTGCACGGCTATCCGGACAGCAAGGAGGTGTGGTCGCAGGTCGCGACCCGGCTGGCGGACCGGCACGGGTTCCACGTGGTGCTCTACGACGTCCGGGGCCACGGGAGGTCGAGCGCGCCGCGCCCGCTGCGGGGCGGGTTCACCCTGGAGAAGCTGACCGACGACTTCCTCGCGGTCGTGGACGCGGTGAGCCCGGACCGGCCGGTCCATCTCGTGGGCCACGACTGGGGTTCCGTGCAGGGCTGGGAGTTCGCGACCGTCGAGCGGACGCGGGGCCGGATCGCGTCGTTCACGTCGATGTCCGGGCCCTCCCTCGACCACTTCGGCCACTGGATCGACCGGCGCGTGAAACGGCCCACCCCGCGCCGCGTCGGCCAACTCCTCGGCCAGGGCGCCAAGTCCTGGTACGTGTACCTGCTGCACACCCCGGCGCTGCCCGAACTCGCCTGGCGGGGACCGCTCGGCAAGCGCTGGCCCGGCCTGCTGCGGCGGCTGGAGAACGTGCCCGGCGGCGACTACCCGACCGCCTCGCTGCCCTCGGACGCCGCCCACGGCGCCTGGCTGTACCGCGACAACGTCCGTCCCCGGCTGCGCCGTCCGCGCCCCGACGCCCACGCGCATGTGCCGGTGCAGCTCGTCACACCGCTGGGCGACGCGTTCCTGTCGGAGCGGCTGTACGACGACCTGGAGGCGTGGGTGCCGCGGTTGACGCGTCGCACCCTCCAGGCGAAGCACTGGGTGCCGCGCACCCGGCCCGACCAGATCTCCGCCTGGGTCACGGAGTTCGTCCGGTCGGTGGAAGACACGGCCGCGGGGTCCGCGCAGGGGCAGGAACCCGGTACGGGCGAGGCCATCGACGGGGACCGGCGGAACCGGAAGGATCGGCGGAACCGGCCCGATCGGCGCGGCGTGACGAAGTCCGGCGAGGCCTACGCGCAGCGCTTCGGCGGGCAGTTGGTGCTGGTGACGGGCGCGGGCAGCGGTATCGGCCGGGCCACCGCTTTCGCCTTCGCCGAGGCGGGAGCCCGCGTGATCTCCGTCGACCGGGACGCCGAGAGCGCGTCCCGCACGGCCGACATGGCGCGGCTGGTCGGCGCTCCCGAGGCGTGGGCGGAGACCGTGGACGTCTCCGACGCCGAGGCCATGGAGAAGCTCGCCGACCGGGTGCTCGCGGAGTACGGCGTGGTGGACGTGTTGGTCAACAACGCCGGTGTGGGGCTGTCGGGTTCGTTCCTCGACACCTCGCCCGAGGACTGGCGCCGGGTCCTGGACGTCAACCTGTGGGGGGTCATCCACGGATGCCGTCTCTTCGGCCGGCACATGGCGGACCGCGGGCAGGGCGGCCACATCGTCAACACCGCGTCCGCGGCGGCCTTCCAGCCGTCCCGCGCCCTGCCCGCGTACAGCACCTCCAAGGCGGCCGTCCTCATGCTGAGCGAGTGCCTGCGCGCCGAACTCGCCGGTCAGGACATCGGAGTCACGGCCGTCTGCCCCGGCCTGGTGAACACCAACATCACCGCCACGGCGTCGTTCGTCGGGGTCGACGCGGCGGAGGAGAAGCGGCGCCAGGAGCGCTCGGCACGCATGTACGGGCTGCGCAACTACCCGCCGGAGAAGGTCGCGGACGCGATCCTGCGGTCCGTGCTCGACAACGCGGCCGTGGTCCCCGTGACCCCGGAGGCGCGGGTCGTGCACGGCCTGTCGCGCTTCGCACCGGGCGTGTTGAGGCGGCTCGCCCGCTACGAGCCCCGCCTGTAGGGCGGTTGGCGGGGAGGGTCGTGCGGACACCAGAACCGGGTGTGCACACGGCCCTCTTGGGTGCCGAGCGGCCAAGGGGGATGCGGAGCAGGGTGTTTGGCGAACTCCTCTTACCGGTGCGGCTGTTGGCGAAAACCCCCGCACCGGGGCCCTGTTGTCCACAGGACCGTCAAATATTCTGTGGATAAGCCGAGTTGGCTGTGGACCAAACCTGGTGCGCGAAAATTCGCTGCGTGATCCGTGTCTCCCCCGCCATCCTGTCCGGATGGACGAACAACGCACCGTGAAGGTGTCGAAGTACCTCGCGAAGCACCTGCGCCACCAGCCCGAACGCATCGGGCTGGTCCTCGACGAGGGCGGCTGGACCGAGATCGAGACACTGATCGCGGCGGCCCGCGCGCACGGCTTCCGCTTCAGCCGGGACGAGCTGGACCACGTGGTCGCCGCCAACGACAAGAAGCGCTTCGCCGTCGAGGGCACCCGCATCCGGGCCAGCCAGGGCCACAGCGTCGAGGTGGACCTCGGCCTGCCCCCCGCGACCCCGCCCGCGTACCTCTACCACGGGACCGTGGCCCGCACCCTGGACGCGATCCGGGCAGAGGGGCTGCGGCCCATGAACCGGCACGACGTCCACCTGTCCGCCGACCGGGAGACGGCGACCAGGGTCGGCGCCCGGCGCGGCCGACCGGTGGTGCTCTCCGTGGACGCGGGCGCCATGCACCGCGACGGCCACGTCTTCCGCGTGAGCGCCAACGGAGTCTGGCTGACCCGCGCCGTACCCCCCGCCTACCTGCGGTTTCCCAGCGCGTGACGCTCCGCGTCGGGCATGATCGACGAGTGAACCGACTCCCCACCACCGAAGCCGCGGTCAATGCCCTGCGGGCCATAGCCACCGAGTACGCGCGCGAGATCGAGGTCAGCCACGACATCGGCGCCGACCAGACCTCCCGCCGCAGCGCCGCGGGCATCGGCGTCACCACCGACCCGGACGGCTCCCTCCCCCACGAGGCCTACGTCGACCTCGGCGGACTCCCCCATGTGCACGTACGGCTCTACCCGGACGGCGACAGCATGATCACGGTCGACGGCGTGGAGTGCCCCGACATCGACCGCGACGACGTGCCCGCCTTCGTCCGTTCCCTCTACGACGGCCACGCCTGGGTGAAGATCCGCCGCTTCCCGCCCGGCTACCTCCTGATGGTGCCGCTCCCCGGCGACCGGGTGCACAAGGAGTTCATCCTGGTCGGCCTCACCCGCTGGCTCGCGGCCCGAGCCCGCTGACGGCTCCGCCGGCCGGTCGGGTACGTCGGTGTGCCGGTCACGTCGGTACCGGTACGCCGGTCACGACGGTGGCGGTCACCTCGGCGCCGGTACGCCGGTCACCTCGGTGCCGATACGGCGCCGCGTCGGTGCGCCGGACGACAAGCCCCTGCACGCCGACCGCTCGTACGTCAGGCGCCGCGCTCGCGCCCACCACGGCAGCCGCCCCCGCCTGTTTCACGTGAAACGTCGGTGCCGCCGGACACTGCGGGGGACGACAGGGCCTAGGCTCCCCGCCATGAGTCTGCGACTGAGCACCGTGATCCTGCCCCACCGACGCTGGCACGAGGGCGGCGGTACCGCGTGGACACGGGCCGAGCAGCTCGGGTTCCACACCGCCTACACCTACGACCACCTGTCCTGGCGCACCTTCCGCGACGGCCCCTGGTTCGGTGCGATCCCGACCCTCACCGCGGCCGCGGCGGCGACGGAACGGCTCCGCCTGGGCACCCTGGTCACCTCGCCCAACTTCCGCCACCCGGTGCCCCTCGCCAAGGACCTGATCTCCCTGGACGACTTCTCCGGCGGCCGGATCACCCTCGGCATCGGCGCGGGCGGCAACGGCTTCGACGCCACCGCACTCGGCCAGGAGCCCTGGACACCGAAGGAACGGGCCGACCGTTTCGCGGAGTTCGTCCCCCTGCTCGACCGCCTCCTCACCGAGGACTCCGTCTCCTACGAGGGCGATTTCTACTCGGCGCACGAGGCCCGCAACATCCCCGGCTGCGTCCAGCGGCCCCGGCTGCCGTTCGCGGTCGCCGCGACCGGCCCGCGCGGCATGCGCCTGGCCGCCCGTCACGGCCAGGCGTGGGTCACCACGGGCGACCCCCGGCTGTACGAGACCGGCACCCCCGAGCAGTCGGTGGAGGCGCTGCGCGGCCAGCTGGAGCGGCTCGGTGACGCCTGCGCGGCCCTCGGCCGGGACCCCGGCGGCCTGGACAAGGTCCTCCTCACCGGGTTCACCCCCGACCGGGGCGCGCCGTTCGCCTCGCTCGACGCCTTCGTCGACTTCGCCGGGCGCCACCAGGAGCTGGGCTTCACGGAGCTGGTGATCCACTGGCCCATTCCGGACTCCGACTTCGCCATGGACGAGAAGGTCTTCGACGCGATCGCCACGGAGACGCTCGCCCAACTGGCCTGAGGCGCCCCGCCGGGCCCCTGGCCCGGCCGGTCCCCAGCACCCGGCACCCGGCCCCCGGTCCTCCGCGGGCCGGGCGGCCGTCCAGATGGGCCGCCGTTCCTCCGCGGGCCGTCCGGCCGTGCCGCCGGATGACTCATCTGTGCGGCCTCCCGCACGACCGTGCGGACGCGTACGGGAGAATGGCCCGGTGACCTCTGCGACCAGACAGCCCGAGACCCCGGCCGCCACCACCCCGCCGCGGCTGATCGCCACCGACCTGGACGGCACGCTGCTGCGCGACGACAAGTCCGTGTCCCCGCGCACGGTCGCGGCCCTCGCCGCCGCGGAGAAGGCGGGCATCGAGGTCTTCTTCGTCACCGGCCGTCCCGCCCGCTGGATGGACGTCGTCAGCGAGCACGTCCACGGTCACGGCCTGGCCATCTGCGGCAACGGCGCCGCCGTGGTCGACCTGCACGGCGGCCCCGGCGCCCACCGGTTCGTGAAGGTGCGCGAGCTGGCCAGGGAGAACGCCCTGGACGCCGTACGGCTGCTGCGGGACGCGGCCCCCGGCACGATGTACGCGGTGGAGCAGACGTACGGCTTCTACCAGGAGCCGGAGTACCCCCGGATGCACCTGGAGGTCCCCGACGCGCTGGCCCCGGCCGAGCGGCTGCTGGCGCCCGACGCGCCCGGAGCGGGGGAGCCCGTGCTGAAGATCCTCGCGTTCCACCCGACCCTCGACCCGGACGCCTTCCTCGGCACCGCCCGGCTGGCCATCGGCGACCGTGCCAACGTCACCCGCTCCAGCCCGAGCGCCCTGCTGGAGATCAGCGGCCCCGACGTCTCCAAGGCCAGCACCCTCGCCCTGTGCTGCGCGGAGCGGGGCATCTCGCACGAGGAGGTCGTCGCGTTCGGCGACATGCCGAACGACGTCGAGATGCTGACCTGGGCGGGCCGCTCCTACGCCATGGGCAACGCCCACCCCGACGTGATCGCGGCGGCCTCCGGGCAGACCGTCGCCAACAACGAGGACGGCGTGGCCGTCGTGGTCGAGCGGCTGATCGCCGAACGGCTCCGCGCCGACGCCTGACCCCACAGCCCGGACCCGGCCCGCCACCGGGCCCCGCACCGTCTGGGTGCGGCCCTGCCTGGCCCACACGCCGTCCGTGCGGGCCAAGCGCCCTCCGACCGGCGCCGCCCGGCCTACCCGGCGGGCACCCCGCGGTCCGCGAGCCACGGCACCGGATCGACCGCCGACCCCGTCTCCGCCGTCACCCGCGCCTCGAAGTGCAGGTGCGGGCCGGTGGAGTTGCCGCTGGTGCCGGACTGGCCGATCCACCGCCCCGCCGCGACCCGCTCGCCCTGGTCGACCGCCACCGACGCCAGGTGGGCGTACTGGGTGAAGGAGCCGTCCGTGTGCCTCAGCACCACCGCGATGCCGAACGGCCCCCCGCACGACACCCGCGCCACCCGCCCGGCGCCGACCGCCTTCACCGGTGTCCCGATCGGCACCGCGAAGTCCTGGCCGGTGTGCCGGTTCGCCCAGTGGTCGCCGCCGCTGCCGAACGCCGCCGACAGGGTGGCGCCGTCGACGGGCGCGACCCAGGCCCGCCGGTCCGTCAGGGGCGGCTGGTCGAGCCGTTCGGCGCCCCGGCAGGCGCCCGCCGTGACGGCGGCGTCCGCCTGCCCCTGCAACCGGCGGCGCGCCTCGTCGAGCTTGCTCTCGATGTCCTTCTTCAGCACGGCGAGTCGGGCGGTGCGCCGTTCCAGCGCCTGCCAGGCCCGTACCGCGCGTGCCTCGTCCGCGGCGAGGGCCGCCTCGGCGGCGCGGCTGCGCTCGACGGCGTGCTCGACCGCCCCGTTCGACCGGGAGAAGACGTGCTCGTGGCGCATCAACTCCTCGGGGCCGCGGGCGAGAACGGCCTGCGCGGCGGCGGAGAGGCCTCCGCTGTCGCGGTACTGGGCGCGCGCCAGCCGCCCCAGTTCCTCGCGCAGCGCGGCGGCCTCACGCCGTTCCCGGGCGAGGCGCCCCTCAAGCAGCCGGGCCTCGCGCCGCCGCTCCGCCGCCTCCACCCGGCCCGCCTCGTACCGGCGGCTCGCGTCGGCGGCCTCCTCGTACAGCGTCGCCACCCGCGCACCCGCCCCGGTGCCCGCGCCGCCGCGCCCGTCCCCGCCGTCCGTGCGCCCGTCACCGGTCGTGGGACGTGCCACGAGGACGGCGCCCGCGCACAGCAGGACCGTGACGAGCAGGGGACGACGGCGAAGTGAGTGCATGTCAGCGATCGTGTCCCGCCCCGGCGGAGCCGTCCTGTTGAAGGCGTACGGCCGGGGGACCGGCGCTCCCGAACGGCTCAACCCGGCGGACACGGCCGGGACGGGGACGGTCGGGTGGGGAGCCGTTCAGCGCGGTACGTGCCACACCACGGTCGTGCCGCGCGCCGTCCTCCCGGCGGGGGCGGCCCCGGCCGGGGTCTCCCGCCCGCCGTCGCCGAGGCCGGGGCCGTGGGAGCAGGTGCCGCCGAGGGACTCGGCGCGCCGGGCCAGGTTGAGCAGACCGCTGCGCCGACCGCCCTCGGGGATGCCGACGCCGTCGTCCGCGACCGTCAGCCGTACGCCCGGCCGCCCGTCGGGGAGCGGTGCCGCCGCGTCGACGACCACCTCGATCCGGGTGGCGCAGGCGTGCCGGAACGCGTTGGAGAGCGCCTCGCGCAGGGCCGCGACGAGATGGGCGCGGACGGGCTCGGGGACAGCCGTGTCCACGGGCCCGGCGAACCGGTACGCGGGCGTGAACCCGAGCGGTACGGCCGCCGTGGTGATCTCCCGCAGGACGCGGGCGCGGAGCCCGGCCGGGGCCTCGGCGGGCGCGTCACCGAGCGCGAAGACGGCGGCGCGGATCTCCTGGATCGTGACGTCGAGGGCGTCCACCGCCTGGCCGACCCCGTCGCGGACCTCGGGCGGCACGGGCGCGCGCCGGGCCGCCTCCAGCGTCATGCCGGTCGCGAACAGCCGCTGGACGACGAGGTCGTGCAGGTCGCGGGCGATGCGGTCACGGTCCTCGAACACGGCCAGGCGTTCGCGGTCGCGCTGGGCGTCGGCCATCTTCAGCGCGAGCGCGGCCTGGGCGGCGAAGCGGAGGGCGAGCGCGCGCTCGGCCCGCGTGAACGGCGTCCCGCCGCGCGGGCGCGGGGTGACCAGGGCGCCGAGCACCCGGCCCTCGTCGCGCAGCGGCAGCACCATGACCGGGCCGAAGAGGCGCGCGTGCGGGGACCGCACCCGCGGGTCGGTCGCCGCGTCGGCCAGGAACACCGGCCGTCCCGCCAGGATCTCGACGACGAGCGGGACATCTGCGGGAACCGGCACGCCCAGGGGTGGGGACGGCGCGTCCCGGTCGGCGGCGACGGCGGCGACCTCCAGAGCACCGCCCGCCTCGGTGGCCAGCAGCACGATCCCGGCCGCCGAGGCGGACAGCTCCCGCGCCTGCTCGGCCACGACCTGGAGGGCGTCGTCGGTGTCGGCGCCGGACAGCAACGCCGTGGTGACGGCCACCGACCCGTCGATCCACCGCTCGCGGCGCCGGGCGGCCTCGTACAGGCGGGCGTTGCCGAGGGCGATGCCCGCCTCGGTGGCCAGCGCGCGGACGGCGCTCCGGTCGTCGTCGCCGAACGGCTCCTCGCCGTGCCCTCCGCACGGCCCGCGCTTCCCGGCCAGGCGGAGCGTGCCGAGGAGTTCGCCGCGCAGCCGGACGGGTTCCTCCAGGACGCTGCCGCACACGCGGGGTTCCGGGCTGCCGTGCGCGACGACATACGGCCGTCCGGTGCCGTCGGGCACCGGCGGGGCTGCGTCCCTGCGGCTCTCGCCGTCGTCACCGTCCGCGCCGTCCTCCGCCGCGACGAAGAGGGACACGTGCCGTGCCCCCGTCACCCGCGCGGCCGTCGCGCAGATCCGCTCCAGCGTGGCGCGCAGGTCGCCCGCGCCGGGGACGCCGGTCGGCACGGTGGCGGTCGCGGCGGGCCCGGAGGGCGGCGGAGCGGACATGCGCCGAGCCTAGTAAGACCGCTATCCGCCGGAAAGACCGAATCACCCACCGGGTGGACCCACGACGAACCGGACCGCACCGGCCCGGACCTCCCTTGGGCCGCGCTACGCCGCCCCCACCAGCAGCTCCGCCGCGTCCTCCCGCTCGGCCATCTCACGCAACGGCCCCTCCGCGGCGACCAGTTCCGCGTACGTGCCGCGCTGCGCGATCCGGCCCCCGTCCAGGACGACGACCTCGTCGACCGCGTCGAGCCCCGCCAGCCGGTGGGTGATCAGCAGCGTCGTCCGGCCCTCGGTGGCGGCCAGCAGATCGGCGGTGAGGGCGTCGGCGGTCGGCAGGTCGAGGTGTTCGGCGGGCTCGTCGAGCACCAGGACAGGGAAGTCGGCGAGGAGCGCGCGGGCCAGGGCGAGCCGCTGCCGCTGACCGCCGGAGAGCCGGGCACCGTGCTCGCCGACGAGCGTGTCGAGCCCGTCGGGCAGACTGTCGGCCCACTCCAGCAGCCGGGCCCGCGCCAGCGCGTCCCTCACCTCGGCCTCGGTCGCGTCCTTCCTCGCGAGCAGCAGGTTCTCCCGCAGCGAGCTGTCGAAGAGGTGCGCGTCCTGCGCGCACAGCCCGACCAGCCGCCGTACGTCGTCACTGTCCAGGGCGTACGCGTCCACGCCGCCGAGCGTGTACGCGCCCGCCGCCGGGTCCAGGAAGCGCAGCAGCACCTGGGCGAGGGTCGTCTTGCCGGAGCCGGAGGCCCCGACGACCGCGATCCGCTGCCCGCCCCGCACGGTCAGGTCCACGTCGGCCAGCGCGTCGCGGTCCTGGCCCGCGTGCCGGGCGGACAGCCCCTTGACCACGAGCGGGAACGGCGAGGCGGGCGCCTGCCGGGGCCGCTCCGGTTCGCGTACCGGCTCGGGGGAGTCCAGCACCTCGTACACGCGCTCCGCGCTGCGGCGCACCCGCAGCCGGTACTGGACCGCGAGGGGCAGTCCGAGGACGGCCTCGAAGGCGGCGAGCGGGGTGAGGACGACGACGGCCGTGGCCACGCCGTCGAGCCGGCCGGCGGCGACGGCCTGGGCGGCGACGAGAGCGCTCGCCGTGACCGTGAGGCCCGAGACGAGGGCGGTGAGGCCGCCGCCGAGCGCGGTGGCCCCGGCGGCCCGCGAGGCGATCCGGGTGAGCATGGCGTCGGCCGCCCGTGCTCCGGCGGTCCGGGCGGGGAGGGCACCGGCGACGGTCAGTTCGGCGGTGCCGGTGAGCAGGTCGGCCGCGCGGGTGGCGAGCAGTCCGCGCGCGGGGGCGAACCGGCGCTCGGCGCGGCGCGCCACGGCGCCGGTGACCAGCGGGACACCGACCCCGGCGGCTAGCAGTCCCACGGCGAGCACCGCACCGGCCTCGGGCAGCAGCCACGCGGTGAAGGCGACGGACCCGGCGGAGACGGCCAGGGCGGACGCGGCGGGCAGCAGCCAGCGCAGCCAGTAGTCCTGGAGCGCGTCCACGTCCGCGACCAGACGGGTCAGCAGATCGCCGCGCCGGGTGGCGCGCAGCCCGGCGGGGGCGAGCCGTTCCAGCCGCCGGTAGACGGCCACGCGGGTGTCGGCGAGCATCCGCAGCACGGTGTCGTGCGACACCAGCCGCTCCGCGTACCGGAACACCGCCCGCCCGATACCGAAGGCCCGCGTCGCGGTCACGGCCACCATCAGATAGAGCACCGGCGGCTGCTCGGAGGCCCGCGAGATGAGCCAGCCGGAGGTGGCCATCAGGCCGACGGCGCTGCCCAGGGCGAGGCTGCCCAGCAGGAGCGCCAGCCCCAGGCGTCCTCGGCGGGCGCGGGCCATGGCGCGGACCCGGGCGAGGACGCCCCCGGCCGCCGTCCCCGGCCGGGGCGCGTCCGCCGTCGAGGACTCGCGCACGGCGTACACGGAGACGCCCGAGGTCGGGTGGGCCGCCGTTTCCGGGCCGTCGGCTTGCGGCGCGCCCGTGGCCGGTCGGTCCACTCGGCTGGCTTCCCGCGTCCGGCTGCCGTGCTCCGCCTCCGGGGGCTCCAGTCGCACCACCCGGTCCGCCACCGCCAGCAGGGCCGGGCGGTGCACCACCAGCAGGACGGTCCGCCCGGCCGCGAGGCGCCGTACGGCCGCCACGACCTCGGCCTCGGTCCGTCCGTCGAGCGCGGCGGTCGGCTCGTCCAGCAGGAGCACCGGCCGGTCCGCGAGGAAGGCGCGGGCCAGCGCCAGCCGCTGCCGCTGCCCCGCGGAGAGTCCCGCGCCGCCCTCCCCGAGCACATGGTCGGCACCGTCCGGCAGTCCGTCCACGAACTCCAGGGCACCCGCGTCCGCCAGCGCCCTTCGGACGGCGTCGTCGTCGGCGTCGGGCCGTGCCAGCCGGACGTTCTCGGCGATCGTCCCGGCGAACAGGTGCGGGTGCTGCGGCACCCAGGCGGTCCGGGACCGCCACCGCGCCAGATCCAGGCCGGTGAGGTCGGCTCCGCCGACGGTGATCCGGCCCTCCGCCGGGCGGACGAAGCCCAGCAGGGCGTTGAGCAGGGTCGACTTGCCGGAGCCGCTGGGGCCGACGAGGGCGACCGTCTCGCCCGGCGCGACCGAGAAGGTGGCCGCCGAGACGGCCGCGGCCGAGCGGCCGGGGTAGCGGACGGTCACACCCTCGAAGGTGAGCCCGCCCTCGGGCACCGGCCCGGTTCCGGACGCGGGGACCGGGGTCTCCAGGACCTCGAAGATCTCCCCGGCGGCGGCGAGCCCCTCGGCCGCCGCGTGGAACTGGGCGCCGACCTGCCGCAGCGGCAGATACGCCTCGGGCGCGAGGACCAGGACGACGAGGCCGATGTACAGGTCCATGTCGCCGTGCACGAGCCGCATGCCGATGGTCACGGCGACCAGAGCCACCGAGATCGTGGCCAGCAGCTCGAGCGCGAACGACGAGAGGAAGGCGATCCGCAGGGTCCGCAGGGTGGCCTGGCGGTACTCGCCGGTGATGCGGCGGATGGAGTCCGCCTGGGCCTTGGCCCGGCCGAACACCTTCAGCGTCGGCAGCCCGGCGACGACGTCGAGGAAGTGCCCCGACAGCCGGGACAGCAGCCGCCACTGACGGTCCGTCCGCGCCTGGGTGGCCCAGCCGATGAGCACCATGAAGACGGGGATCAGCGGCAGCGTTCCGGCGATGATCGCGGCGGAGACCCAGTCCTCGGTCACGATCCGCGCCAGCACCGCGACCGGGACGACCACCGCGAGCCCCAACTGCGGCAGATAGCGGGCGAAGTAGTCGTCGAGCGCGTCCACGCCCCGGGTGGCGAGCGTGACCAGCGAACCGGTGCGCTGCCCGCTCAGCCACCCCGGCCCCAGCAGGGCCGCCCGCTCCAGCAGCCGTCCCCGCAGCTCCGACTTCACGGCCGCGCTCGCACGGTGCGCGGCCAGTTCGGTGAGCCAGGAGACGACGGCGCGACCGACCGACACGGCCACCAACAGCAGCAGCGGGGTGCGGAGTTCAGCCACCGCGTAGCCGTGCTGGAACGCACCGACCACGACCTCGGCGATGAGCATCGCCTGGGCGATGACCAGCACCGCCCCGACGGCACCGAGGCCGACGACCGCCACGAGGAAGACACGGGTGGCACGGGCGTACCGGAGCAGTCGTGGGTCGATCGGTTTCACGTGAAACACACCCTCTTCTCGAGCGGTGTGTTTCACGTGAAACACACCCTGATCGGGAAACACACCCTGATCGGGACTCAGTGCACCGGGTCGGCGATGTGCTGCGTACCGATCCGCTTGCGGAACACCCAGTAGGTCCAGCCCTGGTAGAGCATCACGATCGGGGTGGCGACAGCCGCGCACCAGGTCATGATCTTCAACGTGTACGGGCTGGACGAGGCGTTGGTGACCGTGAGGCTCCACTCCTCGTTCAGCGAGGACGGCATGACGTTCGGGAAGAGCGTCAGGAAGAGCATCGCGACGGCGGCCACGATGGTGAGGCCGGAGAAGGCGAACGACCAGCCCTCGCGTCCGGCCAGGTTGGCCCCCAGCGCCGCGACCAGGGCGGCGACCGCCACGACCAGGGCGACCAGGCTCGTGCCGTCACCGTTCTCGACCTGTGTCCACAGCAGGAAGACCAGGGCGAGGACGGCGGTGAGGACACCGACCCGGGTCGCGAGCGCGCGCGCCCGCTCCCGGATCTCCCCGACAGTCTTGAGAGCGGCGAACACCGCGCCGTGGAAGGTGAACAGCGTGAGCGTCACCAGCCCGCCGAGCAGGGCGTACGGGTTGAGGAGGTCCCAGAGGCCGCCGACGTACTCGAAGTCACGGTCGATCTTGACGCCCCGCACGATGTTGCCGAAGGCCACACCCCACAGGAAGGCGGGCAGCAGGGAGGTCCAGAAGATCGCATGCTCCCAGTTCCGCTGCCAGTTCTCCTCGGGCCGCTTGGCCCGGTACTCGAAGGCCACCCCGCGCACGATGAGGCAGACCAGGATGAGCAGCAGCGGCAGGTAGAAGCCGGAGAAGAGGGTGGCGTACCACTCGGGGAAGGCGGCGAAGGTGGCGCCGCCCGCCGAGAGCAGCCAGACCTCGTTGCCGTCCCAGACGGGGCCGATGGTGTTGATCAGCACCCGCCGCTCGGGCCGGTCGCGGGCGAGCAGTTTGGTGAGGACACCGATCCCGAAGTCGAAGCCCTCCAGGAAGAAGTAGCCGATCCACAGGACGGCGATCAGGACGAACCAGACGTCGTGCAGTTCCATGACAGTGCAGCTCCCTCGGCCTAGTACGAGAAGGCCATCGGCTTGTCGGCGTCACGGGCGTCGCCGCCGATCTTCGTGGGCGGGTTGAGGTCGGCCTCGGTGAGTTCCGGCGGACCGGCCTTCACGTACTTGGCGAGCAGCTTGACCTCGATGACGGCGAGGATCGCGTAGAGGGACGTGAAGACGATCATCGAGATGAGGACCTCGGCCTGGGAGACGCCGGGGGAGACCGCGTCGCGGGTCTGGAAGAGGCCGTAGACGACCCACGGCTGGCGGCCCATCTCCGTGAAGATCCAGCCCCAGGAGTTGGCGATCAGCGGGAAGCCCATGGTCCAGATCGCGACGAGCCAGTAGAGCCGGGTGAACTTCGGGCTCAGCTCCTTCCTCGGGAGCAGGACCAGGCGCGGCACCTCGTCCTCGCCGACCCGCAGGTGCTGGGGCAGCATGAACTTCTTGCGGGTCAGCCACAGTCCGGCCAGGCCGACCGTCAGCGACGCCATGCCGAAGCCGATCATCCAGCGGAAGCCCCAGTAGGCGACCGGGATGTTGGGCCGGTAGTCGCCGGGACCGAACTTCTCCTGCTCGGCCTTGTTGACGTCGTTGATGCCGGGGACGTAGGAGCTGAAGTCGTCGTTCGAGAGGAAGGACAGCAGGCCGGGGATCTCGATGGCGACCTTGTTGTGGCCCTTCTCGACGTCGCCGTACGCGAAGATCGAGAAGGGGGCGGGTGCCTCGCCGTCCCAGAGGGCCTCGGCGGCGGCCATCTTCATGGGCTGCTGCTCGAACATGATCTTACCGAGGACGTCACCGCTGGCGGCGGTCAGCAGCCCGCCGACGGCGACGGTGACCAGGCCGAGGCGCAGCGAGGTCTTCATCTCCCGGATGTGCCGCTTGCGCACCAGGTGGAAGGCGGCGACGCCGACCATGAACGCGCCGCCGGTGAGGAAGGCCGCCGACAGGGTGTGGAAGGCCTGGGCGAGTGCGGTGTTCTGGGTCAGCACCAGCCAGAAGTCGGTGAGTTCGGCCCGGCCCTTGGCCTCGTTGATCCGGTAGCCGACCGGGTGCTGCATCCACGAGTTGGCCGCGAGGATGAAGTAGGCCGACAGGATCGTGCCGATCGAGACCATCCACATGCAGGCCAGGTGGATCTTCTTGGGCAGCTTGTCCCAGCCGAAGATCCACAGGCCGATGAAGGTGGACTCGAAGAAGAAGGCGATAAGGGCTTCGAAGGCGAGCGGGGCGCCGAAGACGTCGCCGACGAAGCGCGAGTAGTCCGACCAGTTCATGCCGAACTGGAACTCCTGCACGATGCCGGTGACGACCCCCATCGCGATGTTGATCAGGAAGAGCTTGCCCCAGAACTTGGTCGCCCTGAGGTACTTCTCCTTCTCCGTGCGCACCCAGGCGGTCTGCAGGCCGGCGGTCAGGGCCGCGAGCGAGATCGTCAGGGGGACGAAGAGAAAGTGGTAGACGGTGGTGATGCCGAACTGCCAGCGCGCCAGTGTCTCCGGCGCCAGAGCCAGGTCCACGTCGTCACTCTCCTTACCTCGCCACGTCGCCACCCTCGGGCGGCGGATTGCCCCTTGTGTCACGCACATCACATGACAAGGGAGACGCGCTTGTGAACGCGTTCACATTCACAAGCAAGTATGACGCATACCCGTTCGACGCCGGTACGGCGGGGGTCCTCTTTCGGCCCCGAGGGTCCCCACCAGGGACGGACCGTCCGGCCCTGGCCGGAATCAGGCCTTCCGTGCGCGAGGGGCGGACGGCCTGCGGGCACAGCGAAGGGCGCCCCGGTTTCACGTGAAACCGGGGCGCCCTCAAGCCGTACGCCGGGTGGGCGGGTCGGTGGCCGGGTGGCCGGACGCTACAGGTGCTGCCGGTACCCCTCGGCCGCCTTCAGGAAGATGTCGTTGGCCTCGGTCTCCCCGATCGTCACCCGCACCCCCTCGCCCGGGAACGGCCGGATCACGACACCGGCCTGCTCGCACGCGGCCGCGAACGGCACCGTGTGCTCACCCAGCCGCAGCCAGACGAAGTTGGCCTGCGTCTCGGGCACCGTCCAGCCCTGGGCGCGCAGCCCCTCGACGACCCGGTTGCGCTCGCAGACCAGGGAGCCGACCCGCCCGAGCAGCTCGTCCTCGGCCTGGAGCGAGGCGACCGCCGCCTCCTGCGCGATCTGGCTCACCCCGAAGGGCACGGCGGTCTTGCGCAGCGCCGCCGCCACCGGCTCGTGGGCGATCGCGAAGCCGACCCGCAGCCCGGCCAGGCCGTACGCCTTGGAGAAGGTCCGCAGCACGCAGACGTTCGGCCGCGTGCGGTACAGCTCGACGCCGTCCGGGACCTCGGGGTCACGGACGAACTCCCGGTACGCCTCGTCGATCACCACGAGCACGTCGTCCGGGACCCGGTCCAGGAACCGCTCCAGTGCGGCACGCCCCACGACGGTGCCGGTCGGGTTGTTGGGGTTGCAGACGAAGATCAGCCGGGTCCGCTCGGTGATCGCGTCGGCCATCGCGTCCAGGTCGTGCACGTCGCCCGGCGTGAGCGGCACCTGCACCGAGGCGGCGCCGCTGATCTGCGTGACGATCGGGTACGCCTCGAAGGACCGCCAGGCGTAGAGCACCTCGTCGCCGGGACCGGCCGTCGACTGGACCAGCTGCTGGGCGATGCCGACCGACCCGGTGCCGGTGGCGATGTGGGAGGCGGGCACGCCGAACCGCTCGGACAGCTCGTTCACCAGGCCCGTGCAGGCCAGGTCCGGGTAGCGGTTGAAGGACGCGGCGAGCGCGGTGACCCGCTCCAGCACGCCCGGCAGCGGCGGATAGGGGTTCTCGTTGGAGGACAGTTTGTAGGCCACCGGCCCCGCGGACGCCACCGCGGCCGGCTTGCCCGGCTTGTAGGTGGGGATACCCGCCAGCTCGGCGCGCAGCTTGGGGTTCGTCTCGCTCACCGCAGTCCTCCTCGTGACCACCACCGGCTCGAATACTCCACACCTTATGAGGATTCGCCGCTCCTGCGTACAGGCGAGGAGGCACCAGCCTCCGGAGACCGCGCAACCGGGCCCGCCGAGCGGCCGTTCCCCATCCCGCCAGGAAAGGGCATCAAGCCCTACCAAGGCGTACGAATCAGGGGGCGCGCTGCACATATATCTATGCGCCGGTAGCTCACGCCCTGGCGCGCATCCCTCGTGCAGGTGAGTTGAGACCTCTTCGAGACATGGACCCCTCGGCAGGTTCATCCGTACCCACGCCCCACGTCTTGCCAGCAAAGCCGTCAACTGCCTTGGTTTCATATGTGTTTGACCCTGTGCGACCATGCAGAAACGTGCCTGTCAATACGTGCATATGCGTCCGCCCTACCCCACCGGATGAGCCCTACTATCGGCTCGCCATGACAGCAGCAGGGAAGCACCAGGTGAGCCGCGCGGATACCTCACGCCGAGGCGGCCGGCCGGGCCGGGCGGGCATCAGGGACGTGGCCGCCGCCGCCGGAGTCTCCATCACGACCGTCTCGGACGCCCTCAACGGCAAGGGCAGGCTCCCGGACGCCACCCGCCGCCATGTCCGCGAGGTCGCCGACCGACTCGGCTACCGGCCCTCGGCCGCGGCCCGCACCCTCCGTACCGGCAAGTCGGGGCTCATCGGCCTGACCGTGACGACGTACGGGGATGAACCTTTCACCTTCACCGAGTTCGCCTACTTCGCCGAGATGGCGCGGGCCGCGACCTCGGCCGCCCTCGCCCGCGGCTACGCCCTGGTCATCCTGCCCGCGACCTCGCGGCACGACGTGTGGTCCAACGTGGCCCTGGACGGCACGGTCGTCATCGACCCCTCCGACCAGGACGCCGTGGTCGGCGAACTGGTCCGGCAGGGTTTACCCGTCGTCTCCGACGGCCGACCCGGCGGCGAACTCCCGGTCACCGCCTGGGTGGACAACGACCACGAGGCCGCCGTCCTCGACATCCTCGACCACCTCGCGGACGCGGGCGCCCGCCGTATCGGCCTGCTCACGGGCACCACGACCGACACCTACACGCACCTGTCGACCAGCGCGTACCTGCACTGGTGCGAACGCGTCGGGCAGGACCCGGTCTACGAGGCCTATCCGGCCCACGACCCCTGCGCGGGCGCCGTCGCGGCCGACCGGCTGCTGGCCCGCCCCGACCGCCCCGACGCGGTGTACGGCCTGTTCGACCCCAACGGCACCGACCTGCTCGCCGCCGCCCGCCGCTACGGACTGCGCGTGCCGGAGGACCTGCTGCTGGTGTGCTGCAGCGAGTCCACGGTGTACGCCAACACCGAGCCGCCGATCACGACGCTCTCCCTGAAGCCGCGCCGCATCGGGACGGCCGTGGTGCAGCTCCTCATCGACGCGATCGAGGGCGTCCACGCGGACCGGCCGGTCGAGCAGGTGATACCGACCGAACTGATCGTGCGCACCTCGTCCCAGCGGCGTCCGCCGCGCACGACAGTCAGCCCGCCCCGGACACCCGAGGGCAAGTAGCCGCGGGTGCCCGGGAGGGGGGACACGGTGGCGCGGCGGCGTACAGGGTGAGGCGTGAGCACGGTGAGGGGCGGCCGTGCGGACGGTGGACGGGCGGGAGCACGGTGGTCCGTGGGTGAGCGGTGACGGACCAAGCCCGGCCCAATCAGGGCGAAAGCCCCGACGAACCCGCGCCTTGCCGTGATTCACCACCCCTGGGTCATCACACGGCACGATCCGCATTCCTATGATGGGCGCACGGCACCGCGGGCCGTCGCGACCAGGCAGTCCGATGCGGTGCAGATGCGGCGCGATGGTGGAGGGGTCTGATGACTCAGGGGGCCGGTCCGGGACCCGAGGTGGAGCGCACGGCGACGGTGCGCGACTTCCGGGTGCCCGCGTACGTGCACGAGACCGGCCCGTACGCCGACAGCACCCACCCCGGGAACGCCGTACCCGTCGACGAGCCGCTGGAGCACCCCGAGGGGTACACACCGACCCAGCGCGACCTGCCGGTGATCAACCGGGGCGACACCCTCCAGGTGCCCGTCGACCCCGCGCCCGCCCCGGCCCCGCAGGCCGCGACCGGCCCCGGCCCGCTCTTCGTCGTCGGCGACGTCCACGGCTACCTGACCGAACTGGTGACCGCGCTCCAGGAACAGGGGCTGGTCGACGAGGCGGGCAACTGGTGCGCGGGCACCGCCCGCCTGTGGTTCCTCGGCGACTTCACCGACCGGGGCCCGGACGGCATCGGCGTCATCGACCTCGTGATGCGGCTGTCCGCGGAGGCCGCCGCCGCCGGCGGCTACTGCAAGGCCCTCATGGGCAACCACGAACTGCTGCTGCTCGGTGCCAAGCGGTTCGGCGACACCCCCGTCAACTCCGGCGCGGGCACCGCCACCTTCCAGGCGGCCTGGCTGCTCAACGGCGGCCAGAAGTCCGACATGGACCGCCTCCAGGACCACCACCTCCAGTGGATGGCCCGCCTCGACGCCGTCGAGGAGGTCGACGGCCACCTCCTCGTGCACTCGGACACCACCGCGTACCTCGACTACGGCGACTCGATCGAAGCGGTCAACGACACCGTCCGCGAGACGATCACCCGCAACGACGCGGACGAGGTGTGGGACCTCTTCCGCAAGTTCACCAAGCGGTTCTCCTTCCGCGACGAGGGAGGCGCGGACGCCGTCCGTTCTCTCCTCGACACCTACGGCGGCACCCGCATCGTCCACGGCCACAGCCCGATCCCGTATCTGCTGGGTGAGGTCGGCTCCGAGGACGGCGAGGAATCGCCCGACCCGCTCGTCGAGGGACCGCATGTCTACGCCGACGGCCTGGCCATCGCCATGGACGGCGGCGTGACGATGGCGGGGAAGCTGCTGGTCCAGCAACTTCCGCTGTCCGTCTGAGCGTTCACGGCACGCGGCCGACGTCCCGTTCCTCCCCCGCCGCACGGCCTCCCGGGTGTGGGGGACGACCGCCAATTTCGGCAAACCCCCTGTCACCCCGGGCCGTCGCCGCTCTACCATCGGTTTATCCGTAGCAGGCTCCCCTCCGTTTCTGCCCGACGGCTCGTTGGCATGCGAGCCCCAAGCCCTACGGAGCATCGGGGGATGCACATGAACAGCGTTCCGCAGCACCTGTACAGCGAGGACCGCCAGGAGTACGAGCGGCTCCTCGACGAGGCGCTGCGCTCCGCCCCACACCACCCGGAACTCGCCGCTGTCGGTCAACGGCTGAACTCCGAACAACTGCGCACGATGGCGCTGAACGCCACCGCTCTCATCACGGCCGCCGCGGCGACCGAGTACCAGCACTACGTGAAGGTCCGTGAGGAACTGCGCCACCCGGCGCCGTCCACGTCGTCCTCGTCCAGCCAGGAGTCGGGCTCCGCCGAGCCGGGCGGCGGCGGCATGGGGCTCGCGGCCACCATGGGGGAGGCGGCGCAGGCCGCCGAGGCCGCGGGCGCGGGCGTCGTCGCCGTGGCCGCCGTCCTCACGCCCGTCCTCGCCGGCATCGCCGCGGTGATCTTCCTGCTCGTCGGCTACGTCCTGCGGATGCTCGACCCCGAACCCGCGTTCGCCGGGACCATGCTGGCCGCGGGATGGACGTTCGGAGTGGTGACCGCGGCCGCCATCCTGGTGGCCACCGTCGGCCTCCTGCTCACCGCGCTGCGCAACCGGCCCTCCCTGGAGGCGGGCACCTACGGCGAACGCAGCGAGGAGGTCACCCTCGCCCGGGAGGCCTGGCGGGACGCCCTGCTCGACCGGGGCATCCTGCCGTTCCTGCGCGAGGCCCTGGAGACCGCCGGTCCGAGCACCACGCTCCGCCCCGAACCGACCCCACCGGCCCCCACCGGCCGACTGCCGAAGATCGGCTACGACCGTCCCGGCTTCTCCAGCCCCGACGGGGGACCCGCGGCGGGCCCCCGCCCGAGCTTCAGCAGCCCGGACTACACCAGCCCGGACTTCGGCGGCCCGGAACACCGGCCGGAGTAGGCCCGCGGCATGCGTCCCCACCGGGGGAGCGCAGGCCGTCGGCCGGGCGGCCCGGAGGGACGGTCGGGCGGCCCGGAGGGACGGTCGGGCGGCCCGGACGGACACCGCGTCGCTGAACCGTGCCGCCCTGGAGCGTGCCGCCGGGCGCGGTGCCGCGCCGGGCGGTGCTGACGTATGCGGCGCTGACGTGCGGGGTGCTGTCCTGTGCGGCGGCGCGCCGCGCCGCCACCGGGTCCAGATCCCATTCCGGTTCCGGCTTCGCGCGGTGCCGTGGGTCAGAGAATGCCCGCCTGCCGGGCGGCGGTGATCCAGCTCGGGAACTCCGACAGCAGCCGGTCGTACAGCTCCTGGTCCGGGACGGTGCTGATGTCGTCGACGGCGAAGAAGCCCACGTTGTCCACGCGGCGGCCGGGCAGGGTGTCGAACCGTTCCAGGACGCCGTAGTTCGAGCGGCCGAGGCCCACGAACTGCCAGAAGATCGGCTCCTCGACCGCCGCGCGCAGCTCCTTCTCGATGACGGCGTCGCGGTAGACGCCGCCGTCGGAGAAGAACAGCACCAGGGTCGGATCGCTCGCCGGGTTCGCCCGTACGAAGTCCCTGACCTGGGCGATCGCCTTCTGCTCCTCGTTCTGGATGCCGATCGTCCGCATGTCGACCTGGCCGGGTTCCATCCCCTTGCGGGGCTTCTTGTTCCGGCGGAAGAGGCTCATCTCCCCCACCCGCACGTGCAGCCGCAGCCATTCCGGGAGTTCGCCCACGCTCAGGTCGGGCAGCCGGGCCGCCTCGGAGGCGAACGTCCAGGCCTGAAGGGAGCCGTCGTCGTCCAACTGGGCCGCCACCGCGGCCATCCGCTCCACGACGTCCGCCACCACGCCCCGCGAGTAGAGGAACGACATCGAGCCGGAGGCGTCGAGCACGAGCACGATACGGGCCCGCACGCCCGTAGCCCCGCGCTTGCTCAGACTGACCGCGACCTGCTCCTTCCGCAGGGACAGCCGCTTGCGCATGTCGACGGGGAGATGCTCCTCGCCCTTGGTCAGGCGGGGAGCCGGAGAGGGAGCCGTCGGCGGCACGGCCGGGACGGGCGGGACGGGCGGGGCCTGGGGCGGGAGGGAGGGGGAGGACTGGGGCACGGGCGGGAGCGGTGACGCGGGTGAGGACGCCGGCGGGGCCAGGGGCGCCGACACGACCGTGGGCGTCGGGGCCGGGGCGGACGGCGGCCCCGCTACGACCGGAGGCGCCGGGGCCGCCGGCTCCTCGTCCACGCTGATCCCGAAGTCCGTGGCCAGGCCCGCGAGTCCGGAGGCGTACCCCTGCCCGACCGCGCGGAACTTCCACCGCCCCTCGCGCCGGTACAGCTCGCCGCCGATGAAGGCCGTCTCCGTCTCGCCCCGCATCTCGAACCGCGCCAGCTCCGTCCCGCCCGCCGCGTCGAGCAACCGCAGGGTCAGCCCCGTCACCTGCCCGAAGGTGCCCCCGTCGGCCGAGGCGCAGATCTCCACCCGGTCGACCGCGCCCTCCAGCGACCGCAGGTCCACCTCCACGGAGTCGGTCGTGGTGCCGGCGTCGCCGCGCTTGCCCCGGTGCAGGACCGCCCCGGAGGCGTGGCGCGGCTGGTTGTAGAAGACGAAGTCCGCGTCGTCCCGCACCTTTCCGGCCGAGGTGAGCAGCAGGGCCGACACGTCGATGTCCGGCCCCCCGCCCGCCGTGGACCAGCTGATCTCCGCGCGGACGACGGGCGCGTCGACCGGAAGGTTGGCGCCCTTGCTCATGGATGGCACTGTCATGGGCCCAGTCTGGCGAGCGCTCACGGAAGAGCAACCGTCCGGTACGGGCCGGATGCCCCTCCCCAGCCGCAGTACAGCCTCCGACGGCGCGACTCCGGTCCCCCGCGCACCCCGCCATCCACCTCACCCCCACCGTTCGACCGACGCGTACGGCGCTGCCCCCGTGCTCCGTCGCGCACGGGGGCAGCGCCGTCCCCGTGCGTCAGGTGGCCAGCGGCAGGTACACCCTGTTGCCGTTGGCGGCGAACTCCTTGGACTTCTGTGCCATGCCCTCCTCGACCTCGGCCCGGCTGCCCCCGTGCTGCCGCCGGATGTCCTGCGAGATCTTCATCGAGCAGAACTTCGGCCCGCACATCGAGCAGAAGTGGGCTGTCTTGGCCGGTTCCGCGGGCAGGGTCTCGTCGTGGAACTCCCGTGCCGTGTCCGGGTCGAGGGCCAGGTTGAACTGGTCCTCCCAGCGGAACTCGAACCGGGCGTCGGACAGCGCGTCGTCCCATTCCTGCGCCCCGGGGTGCCCCTTGGCGAGGTCCGCGGCATGAGCGGCGATCTTGTAGGTGATGACCCCGGTCTTGACGTCGTCCCGGTTGGGCAGGCCGAGGTGCTCCTTCGGCGTGACGTAGCAGAGCATCGCCGTGCCCCACCAGGCGATCATCGCGGCACCGATGCCGGACGTGATGTGGTCGTAGGCCGGCGCGACGTCGGTGGTCAGCGGGCCGAGCGTATAGAACGGAGCTTCATCGCAGATCTCCTGCTGAAGGTCGATGTTCTCCTTGATCTTGTGCATCGGGACGTGTCCCGGGCCCTCGATCATGGTCTGTACGTGAAAACGCTTCGCGATCCGGTTGAGTTCCCCGAGCGTGCGCAACTCCGCGAACTGCGCCTCGTCGTTGGCGTCCGCGATGGAGCCGGGCCGCAGACCGTCGCCGAGCGAGTACGTGACGTCGTAGGCCGCGAGGATCTCGCAGAGTTCCTCGAAGTGCTCGTAGAGAAACGATTCCTTGTGGTGGGCCAGGCACCACGCGGCCATGATCGAGCCGCCGCGCGAGACGATGCCGGTCTTGCGGTTGGCCGTCAGCGGCACGTACGGCAGGCGCACGCCCGCGTGGACCGTCATGTAGTCCACGCCCTGCTCGGCCTGCTCGATCACGGTGTCCTTGTAGATCTCCCAGGTGAGTTCCTCGGCCTTGCCGTCGACCTTCTCCAGCGCCTGGTACAGCGGCACCGTGCCGATGGGGACGGGGGAGTTGCGCAGCACCCACTCGCGCGTGGTGTGGATGTTCCGGCCGGTGGACAGGTCCATGACCGTGTCGGCGCCCCAGCGGGTCGCCCACGTCATCTTCTCGACCTCCTCCTCGATGGAGGACGTGACCGCCGAGTTGCCGATGTTGGCGTTGACCTTCACCAGGAACCGCTTGCCGATGATCATCGGCTCGATCTCGGGGTGGTTGACGTTGGCGGGCAGGACCGCCCGCCCGGCCGCGATCTCCTCCCGCACCACCTCGGGTGCCACGTTCTCCCGGAGGGCCACGTACTCCATCTCGGGGGTGATCTCGCCCCGCCGCGCGTAGGCGAGTTGGGTCACCGCCCGCCCGTCCCGGCCGCGGCGCGGCAGGCGCGGACGCCCGGGAAAGACCGCGTCGAGGTTGCGCAGTCCGCCGCGCGGCGAGGTGTGCTTGATGCCGTCGTCCTCCGGGCGGACGGGCCGCCCCGCGTACTCCTCGGTGTCCCCGCGCGAGATGATCCAGTTCTCCCGCAGCGGCAGCAGCCCGCGGCGGACGTCGGTCTCCTGATGGGGGTCGGTGTACGGGCCCGAGGTGTCGTACAGCGTGACGGACTTGCCGTTGGTGAGATGCACCTGACGGACCGGCACCCGCAGGTCGGGGCGGGTGCCCTCGACGTACGCCTTGTGCCAGCCGATGGACTTCCCGGCCTCCCCGGAGTCGGGTGCGGAGACCTCGGTCGAGGTCTGCGCGGAGGCAGGCGTGCGTGCGTCCTTGATGGTCATGAGACCTACTCCCTACGCCGGCATTACCCGGTAACAGGTTCAGCGGTCGACGCAGCGGCTACCGCCTGCCGATGTTTCATGTGAAACATCACTCGGTGGTGATGGCGTTCCACGTGAAACATCGCGAAGACGGAGGTCAGCGCCCTCTCAGCCCGGTGCTCCGAGCTCCCGCGTGTGCAAAGGTGTCACCACGCTAGCGTCCTTTGTGGCGCGGTGAACAGTGGGCCTCTGTCGTTCTTGCGATGATCGGGCGGTGACCACGACTCCCCATCCCCCCTCTCCCCCGCCGGAACCGCGCCTCGGACCGGGCGGCGGAACCGGTGCCCCCCAGGGCGGGTCGTCCTGGTTCGGCGACGACCGCGCCTTCGGCGGAAGCGACGGCGGCGACCCCACTTTCGGCGGCCGCCACGAGCACGACAGAGGCCAGGGCCGGGGCCAGGGCCGTGTCCAGGGCCAGGGTCCTGGCCACGGCCACCCTCACGGCCACGACAGCGGCCGCCGCCCGGACGAGGGTTACGGCGACGGCGCACGTGTGGGCGGCAACGTCCCCGGCGCGGGCGGCCACCGCGAGGGCGGCCGTCCCGGTGGGACCAGCGGCGCCGGCGGCCACGGGGGGCAGGGCGGCCACGACGGACCCGGCGACGGCTCGGGCGGGCACGGCCACGGCCACGGTGGGCCCGGGGACCGTGGCGGATCGTCCGGAGGCGGTCACGGGCACGGGCACAGCCACAGTCACGGCCCGGCGGCGCCCGTCTCCCAGCACCTGCGCAAGATCATCGCGGCGGTGCTGATCCCGTTCGCCGTGGCGGTGCTGGCGGGCCTGGTCGTGCTGTGGCCGGGTGGCGCCCCGGCGCACGAGCGGACCGGAGTGGGCTTCGACCGGCAGACACAGCAGGCGACGGTCACCACCGTGGAGAAGCTGAGCTGTTCGTCGGTGAACGCCTCGGGCGGGACGCCCACCGGGGACACGTCGACCGCCGAGGGATCCTCCGCCGCACAACAGGCGAACGGCACCTGCAAGCGGGCCACGATCCGGGTGGACACGGGCAAGGACAAGGGCCGCACCTTCACCGAGATCGTCCAGCCGGACCAGTCACGGCAGTTGCACGAGGGCCAGAAGGTCGTGGTCGCCTACGAGCCCTCCGCGCCGAAGGACCTCCAGTACTCGGTCACCGACATCAACCGCCGGGTGCCGATGACCCTGCTCGCCCTCATCTTCGCGGTCGCCGTCGTGGTCGTCGGGCGACTGCGCGGGGTGATGGCGCTGGTCGCGCTCGCGATGAGCTTCCTCATCCTCAACTTCTTCATCCTGCCCGCGATCCTCCAGGGCTCGAACCCCCTGGCGGTGGCGGTCGTCGGGGCCAGCGCGATCATGCTGATCGCCCTCTATCTGTGTCACGGTCTCTCGGCGCGCACCTCGGTGGCCGTGCTCGGGACGCTGATCTCGCTGCTGCTGATCGGCGTCCTCGGTTCCTGGTTCATCGACTGGGCCGCGCTGACCGGGAACACGGACGACAACACCGGTCTGATCCACGGTCTGTATCCGACGATCGACATGAGCGGTCTGCTGCTCGCGGGCATCATCATCGGTTCGCTCGGTGTCCTGGACGACGTGACGGTCACCCAGACCTCGGCGATCTGGGAGCTGCACGAGGCCAACCCCTCGATGGGGTGGCGCGGGCTGTACCGGGCGGGCATCCGCATCGGCCGCGACCACATCGCGTCGGTGGTCAACACGCTCGTCCTCGCCTACGCGGGCGCCGCGCTGCCCCTGCTGCTGCTGTTCTCCATCGCGCAGAGCAGCATGGGCACGGTGGCCAACAGTGAGCTGGTGGCCGAGGAGATCGTGCGGACGCTAGTCGGTTCGATCGGTCTGGTCGCGTCGGTGCCGGTGACCACCGCGCTCGCCGCCCTCGTGGTCTCGGCGGACCGGCCGAACGGCGGGAAGACGGCCGGGGCCCCCGCACAGGCGTCACCGCCGGGCGCGGCCGTGGGCGCCGGCGCGTCGCCCGCTCCGGCGGCGCCGCAGCCCCCGAGGACCGGCCGGGGCCGACGCCGCAAGCGCTGACCCCTGCTGGGCCTTCCGGGGCCTCCGGGACCGGGAGCCTTACCGGTCCTCCTGGGACCGGCGGGGGTGCCGGTGCCCGGCGCGAAGCCTGCCCGTGCCCGGCGACCCCGCCTGCTCCGCTGATCGCCTGATCGTCTGATCGGCGCCGTCGCCGGGCACCTCGGCGCCCGGACCCGTGATCCAGCCCAGCAGAAGCGTTCCTGCACAGCCGTACCGGACCCCGCCGAGGGCGGTCCGCTCAGCCCGCGCTCTGTTCCTCGGCGAGAATCCGGTCCAGGGTCTCGTCGAGGTGGGCGCCGAAGTCGGCGAACGCGCCCTCCTGGCCCAGCGGGACCAGCTTGTCGGTGCGGTCCAGGAACGCCACCAGCGGAGCCGCCGAGGAGCGGAACACCGCCTGGTCGGCGCCCACCTGGAGCCGGATGAGCACCTCGCCCAGCACGTCCCGGTCGGCGGGCTCGACCCGTACGTCGCCCTCGCCGCACGCCCGGCCCACCCCGTCGATGAGCAGCTCACGACCGAACGCCCAGGTCACCGGGGCATCCCCGGGGAGGTGGAAGGTGAGCCGCACGGCGTACGGATCGCAGGTCTCGTAGCCGAGTTCCACCGGGATGCGGAACGACAGCTCCTCGGAGACGAGGAAGTTCATCATGACCTCTGCCTGTACTGCCTGTACGGACTCGCGCATCGCCTAACCCCGTCATGCCGTCGAATGGCCGGTAATCACCCTTTGACACCTTGAGGCATCTTGCTGAACGTACACGCGAGATCACAAGGAGTGAGTTTTCAGATACTGATAGAGAGCGCCAGCGCCCCCAGCACGCGCGCCACCTGGTCCTGGAGCTGCTGCGCCGCGGACAGCAGCCGGTCGGCCTGGTGGGCGGGGAGGGAGATGGCCATCGTGGCCGCCGTCGTCCCGACGGTGAGGGGGATCGCGGCACACACCGTGCCCAGCGCGTACTCCTGACGTTCGATCACCGTCTCCAGCCGCCGGGTCCGGGACAGCCGTCGCAGCAGGGTGTGTTCGTCACGGACGGTGTACGGGGTGATCGACCGGGCGGGATAGCGGTCGAGGTGGTCGCGGCGGGCCTCCTCGTCCAGCTGGGACAGCAGGCACTGGCCGATGGCGTGCGCGTGCCCCGTCTCACGGAAGTCGGCCCACTCCTCGACCGCCGGGGTGCCCGGGGTGTCGGACACGCACATGACCTCGATCTCGCCCTCGCTGTACCGCGCGTAGTAGACCGGCACACCGATCGAATCCCGCCACTGCGCGAGGGTGTCCACGACGGTGCTGCGACGTTTCTGCGCCGCTCCGCTGCTGCCGAGGCGTTCGGCCGCCTCCCCGAGGAAGAACATCCCCTTGTCCCGGCGCAGATAGCCCTCGTGGACCAGGGTGCGCAGCAGGTGGTAGGCGGTGGGGAGCGCCAGTCCGGTCTCCCGCGCCAGTTGCTTCGCGGGGGCGCCGCCGGTGTGCCCGGCGACGGTCTCCAGGAGGCGCATGGCGCGCTGGACCGAGCCGATGAGGGTCGCCGCGGGGTGCGGCTGTTCGGGGACGCCTCTGCTCGCCGGGCGCTGGAGCGGGGGCGTGACGGAGCGGGCGAGGGCGAGGGGCGGGTACTGCTCCGCGGGTACGGCGGCGTCAACCGTGGCCAAGGGTCACTCCCGAAGCGCGAGAGGGCGGTCCGTGCGGGGAACACGGGAGGGGGAACGCCGCTCGCGTCTCCACGACGGGTTCCGGACGTTAACGGCGCGCCGCCGCCGTCGGTCCTGCCCCGCGGGAAACTTCCCCCGGCCGAGGGACCCCCGCCGACCGTCACCGGCCGCGGGCGCCCCGGACGCTCACCAGTCGCCGCGCGAGGAGGATCTCGCGGTGAACTTCCGCACCACGTAGACCAGTCCGCCGACCAGGGCGACGAAGACCAGCAGCTTGAAGAGCAGTCCGATGAGGAAGCCGACGACGCTGGCTATCAGGCCGCCGAACACGACGAGCGCGATGACGGGCACCGCCACCCACTTCACCCACCACGGCAGTCCCGCGAAGATCTCCTGCATCGTTCTCGCCCTCGTCCTTGTCCTCGTCCGTCCGGTGTCCGGCTCCTCGGGCGGGGCCGGATCATCTCGATGTCCTGCCGTCGATGCTAGAGCGGAGAGGGGTGTCCGCGGACGCATCGCATCCCTTGTCCTCCCCTGACCCGTCCCTGAGGGAACCCCGAGACGCGCCCTCCACCGGAAGGCAGGGTCCGAGGTGAAACCGGGAGGGGCGGAGCGCAGGTCACACGTCGCGCGGAGGGCCGGCGGGCGGCATGGAGCGGTCGTCGGGCGGTCAGCTCTCCGGCGGCGAGAACACGACCAGGACCCGCAGGTCCTCGCTGATGTGGTGGAACTTGTGCGCCACCCCGGCCGGGACGTAGATCACGCTGCCCCGCGCCACCTGGGTGGTCTCCAGGCCGACGGTGATGGCCGCGCGCCCGCTGACGACGAAGTAGACCTCGTCCTGGCTGTGCGGGTTCTGCGGATCGTGCTGCCCGGCATCGAGGGCGTACAGGCCGACCGACATGTTCCGTTCGCGGAGAAACTGCAGGTAGGCGCCGTCGTTGGCGGCCCGTTCGGCCTCCAGTTCGTCCAGCCGGAATGCCTTCATCGCTCTCGTCCGCCCTCGTAGCCGATCTGTTCTGCCACGATCAGACACATGAAGAATTTCGTAGTCAAGACGATCGCCAACGCGGGCGCCCTGCTGGTCGCCGTGTGGCTGCTCGACAAGATCACGCTGACCGGCGACAGCACCGGTGGGAAGATCGGCACCCTGCTCGTGGTGGCGCTGCTCTTCGGCCTGGTCAACTTCCTCGTCAAGCCGGTCGTGCAGGTCCTGACCTTCCCGTTGTTCATCCTCACCCTCGGCCTGATCACCCTGGTGGTGAACGCGCTGATGCTGCTGCTGACGTCGTGGCTGGCCGACAAGCTGGACCTCGCCTTCCACGTCGACGGCTTCTGGACGGCGGTGCTCGGCGGTCTGATCATCTCCGTCGTCTCCTGGGCGCTCAACGTCGTCCTGCCCGACGAGGACTGACCGGGCGATGGTCTATCGCGTCTGCTTCGTCTGCACCGGCAACATCTGCCGTTCTCCGATGGCCGAGGCGGTGTTCCGCGCGCGCGTGTCGGACGCCGGTCTCGACGGCCTGGTCGAGGTCGACAGCGCCGGGACGGGGGCGTGGCACGTCGGCGAGGACGCCGACCCGCGCACCCTCTCGGTCCTGGCGGAGAACGGGTACACGCTCACCCACACCGCCCGCGTGTTCGAGCGGTCCTGGTTCGCGCGCCTCGACCTCGTGCTCGCCCTGGACGGCGGTCACCTCCGGGACCTGCGCCGCCTCGCGCCGACCGACGAGGACGCGCGCAAGGTCCGCCTGCTGGGCTCCTACGGGCCCGCGGGCGCGGACGGCCGCGATGTGCCCGACCCGTACTACGGCGGCCGTGAGGGCTTCGAGGAATGCCTCCAGAGGGTCGAGGAGGCGAGCGCCGGACTGCTGGCCGCCGTGCGCGACCATGTGCAGGGGCCGGACCGGCGCCCCGGCCCCGCCGGACGAGCAGCAGCAGAAGGACATACGGCATGAACGATTCCGCAGAGCCCTCGGCGGCAGGAGGGCCCGGCGAGGGCACGCGCGCGGTGCGGGCCGGACTCCCGGAACCCGTGAAGTACGAGCCCACACTGCCGGGCCCCGTGTTCGCCGCGCACTTCCACCTGCCGGGCGACCCCACCGGCCCGTACACCTACGGCCGCGACCAGAACCCGACCTGGACGCACCTGGAGCACGCCCTGGGCGAACTGGAGGCGCCGGGACGGGACGACGTCGAGACGCTGGTCTTCGCCTCCGGCATGGCCGCGATCTCCGCCGTCCTCTTCTCGCAGCTGCGCGCCGGGGACACGGTCGTCCTGCCCTCGGACGGCTACCAGGTCCTCCCCCTGGTCCGCGCGCAACTGGAGGCGTACGGCATCGAGGTGCGCACCGCGCCCACCGGCGGCGACGGCCAGCTCGACGCGCTGGACGGGGCGCGGCTGCTGTGGATCGAGTCGCCGTCCAACCCTGGTCTCGACGTCTGCGACATCCGGCGGCTGGTGGCGGAGGCCCACGCGCGCGGCGCCCTGGTGGCCGTCGACAACACGCTCGCGACACCGCTCGGCCAGCGTCCGCTGGAGCTGGGCGCGGACTTCTCGGTGGCCAGTGGCACCAAGCAGCTCACCGGGCACGGGGACGTGCTGCTCGGCTACGTCACCGCGCCCGCGGGTGCGCCGATGACGGCCGTACGGGGCTGGCGCAAGATCGTCGGCGCGATTCCGGGGCCCATGGAGGCGTGGCTCGCGCACCGTTCGCTCGCCACGCTCGCCCTGCGCGTGGACCGGCAGAGCGCGACCGCGCTGGCGGTCGCGGAGGCGCTGCGGGGACGGCCCGAGGTGACCGGGCTGCGCTATCCGGGGCTGCCCGACGACCCGTCGCACAAGGTGGCCTCGGCGCAGATGCGGCGCTACGGCTGCGTGGTCTCCTTCACGCTGCCCACGCGCGCGCGGGCCGAACGCTTCCTGGAGGAGCTGCGGTTCGTGGACGACGCGACGAGCTTCGGCGGGGTGCGGTCGACGGCGGAGCGGCGCGGGCGCTGGGGCGGGGACGCGGTGCCGGAGGGCTTCGTACGGCTCTCGGTGGGTGCCGAGGACCCCGCGGACCTGGTGCCGGACCTCCTGCGCGCGCTGGACGCGTCCGCGTCCTGAACGCCTCTCCTTGAGCGCCGTAGACCGACTCTCTGCCTGTGCTGGCCCGTCCGTGGCCGTCGGTTCCGGGTCGTCCGGCCAAGGGCGTCGCGTTCCGGGTGGCCGGTGAGCGGGGCGGGCCTCGTACGCCGGACGGTCCGAGCCTCCCCCCTCGTGGCTCGGACCGTCCGCGGCTCCGCGTACGAAGAACCGCGCGGTCAAGGCTAGTTGACTCTGTGTCAGTGTCCAATCACAGTAGCCGCAGAGGCCTATCGACTTATTTATAGGTGGACCCGGCCCAGGCAGGCGAAAGGCGGGAAACGACGCGGAAGGGGAGGGCGCTCCGTGGATCTGGCCTTGCTGCGGACCTTCGTGACCGTGCACCGGGCCGGTTCCTTCACCCGGGCCGCCGCGCTGCTCGGCCTCTCCCAGCCCGCCGTCACCTCACAGATACGCACGCTCGAACGCCAGCTGGGACGCCCCCTGTTCCTGCGGCAGGCCCGCGGTGTGACGCCGACGACCATCGGCGACGAACTCGCCCACAAGGCGGCCCCGCATCTCGACGCCCTGGTGGAGATCACCGAGACCGGCCTGGACGAGGACTCGTCGATACGGTCGCTGCACCTCGCCGGACCGCCCGAGTTCACCGCGGAACGGGCCCTCCCCGCCCTCACCCGGCTGGCCGGGGACGACCCGCAGGGGCTCGCCCTGCGAGCGTCCTTCGGGACCGCAGAGGAAGTCCTGGAGGGCCTCGCCGCGGGCCACCACGACCTCGCCATCAGTACGGCCCGGCCGCGCGGCGCCCTGCTCACGGCCACACCGTTGTGCGACGAGGAGCACGTCCTGGTCGCCGCCCCGCGCCGAGCGGGGCTGATCGGCACCGAGCGGTCCCGCCGTGAGGGGGCCCGCGCCCTGGAGAACCTGCCAGTCGTCGAGGTGCACGAGTCGCTGCCCTTCGTCGCCCGCTACTGGGCGTCCGTCTTCGACTCGCTCCCCGCCGCCTCGGGCACAGTCATCGTCCCCGACCTGCGGGCGGTGCTGGCCTGCGCGGTGGCGGGCGCGGGCCTCGCGGTGCTGCCCCGCTACCTCTGCGAGGCCGCCCTCGCCCACGGCACCCTCGTGGAGCTGTACGAGCCCGCGGTGCCGCCGCTGCGGACGTATGTCCTGGTGGTGCGTACCGGCACCCTGGCGATGCCGCACATCGCACGCGCCCACGAATGGCTGCTGACCTCGGCCTCCGCGTGGTGCTGAACCGGTCCTGATCCTCCGTCCCGGAGGCCGTTGGCGTCGGGCGAGGTTTCACGTGAAACAGGCCGCATGTTTCACGTGGAACCAGCCGGGCCACATTTCTCCCATGACCGTCCGACCCGTGGTCAAGCGCACCGCACGTGCCGTCCTGCTGGACGGCGACAACCTGATCCTGATCAAGCGCACCAAGCCCGGCGTCGACCCGTACTGGGTCACCCCCGGCGGCGGTGTCGAGCCCAAGGACCCCACCGTCGTCGACGCCCTGCACCGCGAGGTGTACGAGGAACTGGGGGCCAAGATCACCGATGTGGTCCCCTGCTTCGTCGACACCGTCGAGCACATCGGCGAGGACGCCGCCACGACCGGTGTGAAGGTGCAGCACTTCTTCGTGTGCAACCTGGAGTCCATGGACCCTGCCCTGCGGCACGGCCCCGAGATCGACGAGCCGACCGGGGAGTACGAGATCGTCCGCGTGCCGTTCACCCGGGTCGGGATCGCCTCCGTCCATCTCGTCCCGCTGTCCCTGCGGCACTACCTCGACGGCAACATCGAGGGAGTGCGCGCGATGCAGGCACCCGACCTGGGCTGACCCCGCCCCGGGACCGGACGAGGAGGGGACGTGGCTCAGCTGCCGCTGGCGACCAGTTCCTCCACCGAGTCGTGCCGGATGTGTTCGAGCGGGATGCCCGCGCCGCGCAGGGCGTCCACCCCGCTGCGGATCATGCCGGGCGGCCCGGAGACGTAGGCGTCGTACCCGGTCCAGGGGCCGAAGGTCCGGATGGCGTCGGGGAGCTGGCGCTGGTCGTGGCGGTCGATGACGGGGCGGACCTCCAGCCAGGGGTGGGCCTGCTTGAGCCGCAGCAGGGTGTCGATGTCGTAGAGGTCGTGGTCGCTGCGGGCGCCGTAGAACACCTCGACGGGGCGGCGGGAGCCGTGCTCGGCGACGTCCTCGACGAGAGCCTTGAGAGGCGCGATGCCGGTGCCGCCGCCGAGGCAGAGCAGTCCGCTGTCCCGGGTGTGGTCGACGGTCATCGAACCGGCCGGTGGGCCAAGGCGGACGATGTCGCCGAGCTGGGCGCGGTGCACGAGGGCGTTGGAGACCCAGCCGGCCGGGACGGCCTTCACGTGGAGCGTCAGCAGGCCGTCGGAGCGGGGCGCCGAGGCGAAGGAGTAGTGCCGCCAGATGCGGGGCCACCAGGGCGTCTCCAGGCCCGCGTACTGCCCGGCGAGGAAGGGGTAGGGCTGGTCCGGTCGCAGGGTGAGCACCGCGATGTCCGCCGTACGGGCCTCGTGCGCGACGACCTCCGCGTACCACCAGGCGGGCGCGCGCAGTTCGTCGGCCGCCGCCGCGTCGATCATGACCTGGGAGATCGTGGTGTACGCCCGTATCCAGGCCGCCTCCGTCTCCGCGTCCCAGACGGCGTCCGCGTACTTGCTCAGGGCGCCGATGAGGCACTCCCCGACCGCCGGGTAGTGCTCGGCGCGGGTGCCGTACTTGCGGTGCCCCCGGCCGAGGTTCTGCAAGTAGTCGACGAGGACGGGCGTGTTGTCGATGTGCTCGGCGGCGGTGAGCAGCGCCTTCAGCAGCCGGTCCCGCTGGGCGTCCATGGCGGGCGGGAAGAGCGAGCGCAGGTCGGGGTGGCGGACGAAGAGAAGGGCGTAGAAGTACGAGGTGACCTTGTCGGCGACGGCTCCCACCTCGGCCATGGTCCGGCGGATGAGGACGGCGTCCGGCGAGGCGCTCCGGAAGGCGGTCGAGGACTCCCCCGGGGACTGGTCACCGGGAGAGGCGGCCCGCTGGGCGGGGACGTGGACCTTGGGTGGGGCGGTACGCCTTGGCGGGGCGGGCTGCGCGGAGGGAGCGGGCCGGGCGGGCTCGCCGGGCGGGGTGGGTGCGGCGGGGACGGTGCGCGGTTCGGGGGCCGCCTGCGTCTCCGTCACCAGGGTCCGGCCCGGCTCGGTCCGGGCGTCCGGGCAGCGGGTACCCGCCGCGGCGGGTACACCCGCCGGGGGAGCCGCGGCAGGGGTCGGAGCGGGGTTCGCGCCAGGAGATCCGGCGGCGGGCGGGGCAGGGGCCGTGGGTGCTGCTGCCACCGGGGCCTGTCCGGGGCGGGCGGGTATGCGTTCCTGCGGGGCGGCCCGAGGCGGCGCGCCGGCGGGGCCGGGGGCCGTGGACCGTCCCACCGGGCGAAGTGCCGCCAGGCGTCGGCCCTCGGCGCCGAACGGGCCGGGCGGTGTGCCGTCGGCGGTGGGATCGGGCTGCTTGCGCGGAGTGAACCATCCCTCCCCGCCGGGCGTGCCGTTGTCGGCCGACCTGGGGGTCGGAGCGTCCATGGTGTGCCTCGCCTCGAACATCTTTCGGTCGGTCTGCGCCCTTCCGTGCTCGGAAGGTGCCTGCTTCCCCCGCAGACGGCTTGCCTCTCCGTTCCGTTCCCCGGCCGGTGCGACCGGGTCGACCCCCGCGCGTACGGTCGCGTCCGGCCGGGCGGTACGAGGGAACGGCACGTCCGTGGGTCCCCTCGGCGCAGCATCCCGTCGACGGGGACGCGCCGGTCGCGAATCCGACTTCGTGGGTCTTCGATCTCTCCGTCCCGTTAGGCTGCGTTGCCCCGTTTCGCGGCCCGGCCGGAACCCTCTTGCGCCACTGCGCACAGCACGCTTCCGGACACGAACCGGAGTCGACCATACCGGGCGGCGGGCGGCACACAAGCCCCTCCTTCTCTCTCGGCGGAAAGTGCCAGGGGCGAATGGCCGGTTCCCTCAACTACCGGACGGGGCGCACCAATTCATAGGCTTCCCACAGATCTCTCCCCGTGTAGGCGTGGGTGGCCAGACCGGACAGATGACGGTCCGCGTTGACCGCCACGGAGCACGGGACCACGCCGAACAGGTCCCGGTCGGAGAGGGAGTCGCCGTAGGCCACGCAGTCGGCGCGGCTCACCCCGAACTCCGCGCACAACCGGTCGGCGATCAGCACCTTGGCCGCGGCGCTGAGCACACCGGCGGGGTCCACGGGCTCGGTGAAGGGGACGGCGGGGAACCGGGAGCCGTGGGCAGCGTGCGCGCCCCACGCGGTCAGGCGCTCCACGAAGAAGGACGGCGACAGCGACACGACGGCGCAGTACTCCCCCCGGTCACGGATCTCCGACCAGACCTCGCGCACGCGCGCCAGCCAGGGAGCCCCCTCGAACGCCGCCGTCACATGGGCGTCGGTGAGTCCGCTCCAGAGGGCGTGGGCGCGCCGCGCGTACTCCGGCGGATCGATCAGACCTGTCGCGACGGCACGGTCCAGCGCGACCGTCTCCGCTTCGAGGCCGAGCTGACGGGAGATCTCCACCGGAGCCGAGGTGCCGTAGAGCAACGTGCCGTCGAGGTCGAAGAGATGGAGTCGCGTCATGCGCCCGAGGCTAGCGGGAGGGACACGGCCTGACGGCGGCGTCTCGGAAGGCCCTTCGGGCAGAGATCGGGGGTCCGCTCGGCCTGTGCGCCGTCGTTGTTTCACGTGAAACGTCCGCCGCCCGACCGGGGGTTACGACCCACGGCTTGGCCAAAAGCGCGTACGTCTGCGGTGAATCAGGTGGACGCCAGGGGTCCCGGTCGGACAGCCTGGCCCGCGTGCCGACTCCTTCCCTCGCCGCTCTGCCCGTCCGTCGACTGACGCTCCGCGACCTCACCGCCTGCGCCGACCTGTCCGAGAACCGGGGGTGGCCGCGCGAGGAACACAAGTGGGGCCTCCTCCTCAGCGCGGGGCAGGGCTACGGCATCGACGACCCGGACGGCGGACTCGTCGGCGCCTGCGTGGTCACCGAGTACGGCCCGCCCGGCCGCCCGGACCTGGCGGCCATCGGCATGGTGCTGGTGGCCGAACGGCATGCGCGGCAGGGTGTGGGGCGACGCCTGATGCGGCACGTCCTCTCCCTCGCGGGCGCCACACCGCTCACCCTGCACGCGACGCCGTACGGCCTCCCTCTCTACGAGGAACTCGGGTTCAAGCAGACCGGCCGGGCCGAGATGGTGGTGGGCCGTTTCATCCCCGGCGGGGCGGAGCGGACCGAGGGGACGCGCCCGGCCACGGCCGAGGACCTCACCGCGATCCTCCGGCTGGACGCGGAGGTCTTCGGCAGCGACCGTACCCACGTCCTGGCCCGGCTGCCCGCCTTCGCCGACCAGGTGCGGGTGGCGGAGCGGGACGGCCGGATCGTCGGCTACGCGGCACTGTGGCCCAACATGCTCACCCACGTCGTCGGCCCGCTCGTCGCCCCTGACACCGCGACCGCCAAGGCGCTGGTGGCCTCGCTGGCGGAGCTGACCGACCGGCCGCTGCGCACCGACATCGACGTCCGGCACGAGGAACTGCTGACCTGGCTCAAGGCGAACGGCCTGGACTCGGTCGCCTTCAACGCCGTCATGGCATACGGCATCGGCGCGCTGCCCGGCGACGCGAGCCGCAGGTTCGCTCCCCTGACGGTGGCCGCGGGCTGAGACGTCCGGTCGGGTCTCAGGGCTGCTTCGGGCGGCGTAGCCCGGACACAGAAGACGCCGGTTCCCGAGAAGTGTCGGGAACCGGCGTCCTTGTACGCAGCGAGGATGCCGTGGGGCCCGTCGGCGCTGGGGGGGCTCTCAGACGAGGGTCTCCAGGGCCGTGACGGCGAAGGAGTGGTCCTGGTCCGGGGCGCCGCCGCCGACGCCTATGGCACCGACGAGGCGGCCGTCGCGGTGGATCGGCACACCGCCCGCGATGAAGAGCAGCGGTCGGTCGAGCGCGGTGGGCAGGGTGTGGAACAGCCCGCCCGGCTGCACGGCGTCCACCAGGTCGGCGGTCGGGGCGTTCAGCTGGAGCGCCGTGAACGCCTTGCGGTGGCTGGTCTCGCCGGAGATGAGGACGGCGCGGTCGTCACGGCGGAAGGCCAGCGGGTGGCCGCCCGCGTCCAGGACGGTGACGCTCACCGTGACCCCGGCGGCCTCGGCGGCCCGGCGGGCAGCCGTGACGAGCGTATCGGCGTCGTGGCTGGTCAGGGGCGCGACAGCGGTAGTGGCGGTGGTCATGGAGATCTCCTTGCGGGGTGGTGCGTGCGGTACGTGACGTGTGCGGTACGTGGTGGGGCGGTCCGGGGTGACCCGGTGTCTGGGGACGGCCCTGGCCCCGGACACCGGGATCGCGGTCACCGGTGAGCGGCTACGGGCTGCCCGGCGGGGATGTGGTCGGGGGTCGCGGCGGTGTGCGCGGCCTCGCGGCGCTCCAGGGCGGCCGACACGAAGGCCAGCACGAGGGCGGCCGCGGCCAGGGCGGCGCCGACCCAGTTCGGTGCCGTGTAGCCGAGGCCCGCGGAGATCACGAGGCCGCCGAGCCAGGCCGACAGGGCGTTGCCGAGGTTGAAGGCGCCGATGTTCACGGCCGAGGCGAGCGTCGGGGCGCCGTGGGCGTGGTCGAGGACGCGCTTCTGGAGCGGCGGGACGGTGGCGAAGCCGAGGGCGCCGATGAGGGCGATCGTGACGGCCGCGAGGAACTTGTGGTGCGCGGTGAGGGTGAAGAGCGCGAGGACGACCGCCAGGGCGCCGAGGGAGAGGTACAGCATCGGCATCAGGGCGCGGTCGGCGTACTTGCCGCCCACGAGGTTGCCGCCCACCATGCCGAGCCCGAAGAGGACCAGCAGCCAGGTGACGGACCCGTCGGCGTAGCCAGTCACGTGGGTCATCATCGGCGCGATGTAGGTGATGGCGGCGAAGACCCCGCCGAAACCGAGGACGGTCATCGCCATGGCGAGCAGCACCTGGGCGTTCTTGAAGGCGGCCAGTTCGTGACGCAGGCGCACTCCTTCGACCCGCGGCATGTCGGGCACCAGCTTGGCGATGCCGAAGAGGCCGAGGACGCCGAGCAGGGCGACGATGCCGAAGGTGACGCGCCAGCCGACGGTCTGTCCGACGAGCGTGCCGAGCGGGACACCGACGACGTTGGCGACGGTGAGACCGGTGAACATCATCGCGATGGCGCCGGCCTTCTTGTCCGGCGCGACCAGGTCGGCCGCGACGACGGAGCCGATGCCGAAGAAGGCGCCGTGCGCGAGCGAGGCGACCACACGGCCGACCAGCATCAGACCGAAGGTCGGGGCGACCGCGGAGAGCAGGTTGCCCACGATGAACAGGCCCATCAGCAGCATCAGCATCCGCTTGCGGGAGACCTTGGTGCCGAGGACGGTCATCAGCGGGGCACCGAACATGACGCCGAGGGCGTAGCCGGTCACGAGGAACCCGGCCGTGGGGATGGAGACCCCGAAGTCACCGGCGACCTCGGGCAACAAGCCCATGATCACGAACTCGGTCGTCCCGATGCCGAAGGCCCCGATCGCGAGGGCCAGGAGCGCGAGAGGCATGGTGTGGTACACCCTTCCCAGAAGATTGCAGGAGCGCTTTGCGTGCGTTCACAATAGTTGCAGACGCGGGTTAATTGCAAGCGCGGCATATTGCGCTCGTGCCCTATCCTGGGATCAGCCGCTCCGGGACGGAGGAAGACGCCCATGACTGCCACGGACCCCGCACTCACCTCGCTCGCTCAGGGCTGGTGCGCGCTCTCCCTGCTCCACGGGAGGATCGAGTCCCACATCGAGCGCGCGTTGCAGGCCCGGCACAGCCTCAGCGTGCGTGAGTACTCCCTGCTCGACGTGCTGAGCCGCCAGCACGACGGCGAGGGGGGGCACCTGCAGATGAAGCAGGTCGCCGACGCCGTCCTGCTGAGCCAGAGCGCGACCACGCGCCTGGTGACCCGGCTGGAGGACCGCGGGCTGCTGGAGCGCTATCTGTGCCCCACCGACCGGCGCGGCATCTACACCAACGTCACCGCGGCCGGTCTGGCGCTGCTCGAAGAAGCCCGCCCCACCAACGACACCGCCCTGCGCGAGGCGCTCGACGAGGCGGCGAAGAGCCCCGAGCTGCAGCCGCTCGTGCAGGTCGTGAAGTCCCTGAAGACGCCCATCGCCGCGTAGGGCCTGCCGACAGACCCTGGATAGGGTGCGGCCATGGGAGATCTCGAAGTACGCGCCGCGGTCGCCGACGACGTCCCCGCGATCGTCGGCATGCTCGCGGACGACCCGCTGGGCGCGACGCGCGAGTCGCCGGACGACCTCACCCCGTATCTGACCGCCCTGGAGCGGATCGGCGCGGACCCGAACCAGCGGCTGGTCGTCGCCGTCCGCGAGGGCCGGGTCGTGGGCACCCTCCAGCTGACGATCGTTCCGGGGCTCTCCCGGCGCGGGGCGACCCGGTCGATCATCGAAGGCGTCCGGGTGCACGCGGACGAGCGCGGCAGCGGCCTCGGCACGCACTTCATCGAGTGGGCGATCGAGGAGTCCCGGCGCGAAGGGTGCAGCCTGGTGCAGCTGACCTCCGACAGCAGCCGCACCGACGCACACCGTTTCTACGAGCGCCTCGGCTTCGAGGCCTCGCACGTCGGCTTCAAGCTCGCGCTCTGAACGCCCCTGCCCCGACGGCGGATGCGTCATGTTTCACGCGGGATGCGTCATGTTTCACGTGAAACATGACGCATCGTCCGCCACGAGCCGACGCGTCATCTGAGGCACCGGCGCTCTCGGCCGCCGCGCACCCGTCGGCCGACCGGCTCTACCCGATCCCGCGCCACCCCGCCGCATCGACACCACCGGGTACGGACGCGCCCTCCTCGTACGGCTGCCGGGTGAACACGAACGAGCCGAGGTCCAGGTGGTCCACGGTGCCGTCGGGCCGCCGTACGGCCCGCAGGGCCTCTCCCGCGAAGTATCCCTCCAGCCCCGTCCACGTGCCGTCGCCCGCGTCCCGGAACCGCGACCGTCGTCCGCCGCCGGAGAGCGGCCCCAGGCTGAGCCCTCCGTCGGCCGTGACGCGCAGCGCGAACGGGCTGGTCCCCCAGTACCACGGGCCCGCCAGCTCCAGTACCGCGTGGTCGACGTCCCGCAGTGGCCGCCACGGCTCCGGGATGCGCGGCTCGGCCTCGGCCACGATGCGTACGAGGTCGGCGCCGAGCTGGGTCACGGCCGGTCCGGAGGTGCAGTTGGCGAGGACCACCGCGGCGACGTCGTCGGCCACGTCGATGGTGAGGCTGGCCAGGAATCCCGGCACGGAGCCCGAGTGGCCCACGAGGGTCCGGCCGCCCTGGGTGTCGATGCGCAGGCCGAGCCCGTAGGTGCCGCCGTCGGCGAGGTCGATGGTCTCGGCGGGAGCGGCAGGGGTCCGCATCTCCCGTAGCGTCTCGGCGTCCAGCACGCGCGCGTCCCCCCGGACCAGGAAGGCCGCGAAACGCGCCAGGTCCCCGGTGGTCGACCAGAGCTGCCCGGCCGCCGCCATCGGCCCGTACTCCTCGGCGGGTTCGGGCAGCAGCACGTCCGCCCAGGGATGCACGGCCCATCCTCCGGCGTGCGGGGCCCGGGGCTGAGCACTCGTACGGTTCAGGTCCAGGGGTTCGAGCACTTCACGCCGTAGTACGTCCTCCCACGCGGCTCCGCGCAGTTCCTCGACGAGCGCGCCGAGAAGGCCGTAGCCGGGGTTGGAGTAGTGGAAGCGGCGGCCCGGCGGATGCAGGGCGAGCTGCGGCTCGCCGACGATGTCAGCGAGACCGGGACGCAGGGACCCCGGGGTCCGCTCCCACCACGGACCGGGCGGCTCGGCCGCCAACCCTCCGGTGTGCGCCAGCAGCTGAGCGATCGTCACCTCGCCGGTCCCCGCGTCCGGGACGTGCTTCACCAGCGGGTCCTGGAGGTCGAGGGCTCCTTCGTCCCGCAGCCGCATGACCAGGACGGCGGTGAACGTCTTGGTGAGGGAGCCGATCCGGTACTGCACGTCCTCGTCCGGAGCGTGCCCGTCCACCGAGGTCCGGGCCCCGTGCCACACCGCCCGCCCGCCCCGCACCACCGCGGCCACGAGCGAGGGCGCCCGCCCCTCGGCCTGGGCGAGCGCGATCCGGTGCAGCAGCGCCCGCCGCGTACCGGCGAGCAGTTCTTCGGGAGCAGTCGTCATTGCCCCAGTTCACCCGGCGCGGGTACCCGACGTCGAGTCCAGTCGGCCGATCGGCACCCACCGCGCGCACCTCCGGACCCGCGCGGCGATGACTTTCCCGGGCCACGCTGGTCTGTACGCCGGACACCCACGGACGGAAGGCCGGACCATGAGCAAACTGATCTACGGCATGAACCTGACCCTGGACGGCTACATCGCCGCACCCGGAGACGACATCAATTGGTCCGGTCCGCCGAGCGACGAGCTGTTCGAGTGGTGGCTCGGCCATGACCAGGCGAGCAGCCTGGCGCTGTACGGGCGCAAGCTGTGGGAGGCGATGAGTTCCTACTGGCCGACCGGCGACCAGCGACCCGACGCCACCCCGGCGCAGATCGCGTTCGCGCGGAACTGGCGGGACACGCCGAAGGTGGTGTTCTCCTCGACGATCGACAGGGTCGACTGGAACACCCGCCTGATCACCGGCGACGCGATCGCCGAGATCACCCGGCTCAGGGCCGAGGACGGCGGCCCGATGACCATCGGCGGCGCGACGCTCGCCGCAGCCGCGGTGCGCGCGGGATTGGTCGACGAGTACGTCATCGTCACGCATCCGGTCCTGGTGGGCAGCGGCACGCCGTTCTTCACCGCGCTGGACACCTGGGTGAACCTGAACCTGCTCGAGACGCGGACGTTTCCCAGTGGCGTCGTCATGACCAGGTACGAGACGAGACGCTGAACAGCAGCGTCCGCGCACCGGTCCGCCTCGGTGACCTGCCGATCTCTCCTGGGAGAGATCCCGTCAGGTCTGTGCCATGTCCACGAAGCGGGAGTAGTGGCCCTGAAAGGCCACCGTGATCGTCGCCGTGGGGCCGTTTCGGTGCTTGCCGACGATGATGTCGGCCTCGCCCGCGCGGGGGGACTCCTTCTCGTAGGCGTCCTCGCGGTGCAGCAGGATGACCATGTCGGCGTCCTGCTCGATGGACCCGGACTCGCGCAGGTCGGACACCATCGGCTTCTTGTCGGTGCGCTGCTCGGGGCCACGGTTCAGCTGCGAGAGCGCGATCACGGGAACCTCCAGCTCCTTGGCCAGAAGCTTGAGGTTCCGGGACATGTCGGAGACCTCCTGCTGGCGGCTCTCGGAGCGCTTGGCGCCGCCGGCCTGCATCAGCTGGAGGTAGTCGATGATGACGAGCTTGATGTCGTTGCGCTGCTTCAGGCGGCGGCACTTCGCGCGGATCTCCATCATCGACAGGTTCGGCGAGTCGTCGATGTAGAGCGGCGCGGACGACACCTCCGGCATCCGGCGCGCCAAGCGCGTCCAGTCCTCGTCCGTCATCGTGCCGGACCGCATGTGGTGCAGCGCGACGCGGGCCTCGGCGGACAGCAGGCGCATCGCGATCTCGTTGCGCCCCATCTCGAGGGAGAAGATGACGCTGGGGAGGTTGTTCTTGATGGACGCCGCCCGAGCGAAGTCCAGGGCGAGCGTCGACTTGCCCATCGCGGGACGGGCGGCGATGACGATCATCTGGCCGGGGTGCAGCCCGTTGGTGAGCGAGTCGAGATCGGTGAAGCCGGTGGGCACACCGGTCATCTCACCGCTGCGCGACCCGATCGCCTCGATCTCGTCGAGGGCGCCCTCCATGATGTCGCCGAGCGGGAGGTAGTCCTCGCTGGTGCGCTGCTCGGTGACCGCGTAGATCTCGGCCTGGGCGCGGTTGACGATCTCGTCGACGTCGTCGTCGCCCGCGTATCCCATCTGGGTGATGCGGGTGCCGGCCTCGACCAGGCGGCGCAGGACCGCCCGCTCGTGGACGATCTCCGCGTAGTACTCGGCGTTGGCGGCCGTCGGCACCGTCTGGACGAGGGTGTGCAGATACGACGCCCCGCCGACCTTGTTGATCTCGCCGCGTTTGGTCAGCTCGGCGGCGATGGTGATGGGGTCGGCGGGCTCGCCCTTGGCGTAGATGTCGAGGACGGCCTGGTAGATCGTCTCGTGCGCGGGCTTGTAGAAGTCGTGGCCCTTGAGGATCTCGACGACGTCGGCGATGGCGTCCTTGGACAGCAGCATGCCGCCGAGGACGGACTGCTCGGCGTCGAGGTCCTGCGGCGGCACCCGCTCGAAGGGGCTTCCGCCGTCCCAGCCCCCGCTGTCACGGTCGCGGTCGTGCTGGTCGTCCCGGCCCCGTCCGCCGTCGCGTCGCCGGGAGGCGGGCAGACGATCGCTGGGACCGCTGTCGGCCCACGGATCGTCCAAGGGCTCGGAAATGCTCAACCGAGCCACCTCCTCCCGTCCGCGCAGCGGACCTCGCCGTGCCCCTCATTTCTACGGCACGACACTGACAACTAAGGGGCCCAACTCCGCCTGCGGCGCGTCGGATTTGTAAGGGTTTCCCGGCCGACTCCGCACGGTGTTCCTCACCGGTGGACGGAGCGGGCGCCGGACCACGGTAGGCCCGCGGGCACCGTCAGCCAATCTGGTTATCCACAGGCCATGTGGACGACGGCCCGGATGCTGTGGAGAACTCGGCAAAACCTGTGCACGACCCGGTGGACAGTCCTGTGAACAAGCCCTCCCTCTTCCCAGGAGGACACCTCTGACCTGCCTCTTTCCCGTCCACCGGCTGTGCAGAAGAAAAACTTCCCCCATCCGGTCAAGATCCTCACCAAGCCTGCGCGGAGGCACACACAGGGAGTCACCAAGTAAGGGTCCCAGGTGGATTGCATCGCTTACCTGTGGACGATTACATTGGGGCCCATGACCCAGGCCCCCACGATCCCCCGGGCGGACCGGCGCCGACACGATCGGGAGATCGTCACGCTCGCCGTGCCCGCCTTCGGCGCACTCGTCGCCGAACCGCTCTTCGTCATCGCCGACAGCGCGATCGTGGGCCACCTCGGCACCGCCCAGCTCGCCGGGCTGGGCATCGCCTCCGCCCTGCTGATGACCGCGGTCAGCGTCTTCGTCTTCCTCGCCTACACCACGACCGGCGCCGTGGCCCGCCGTGTCGGCTCCGGCGACCTCCCCGCCGCCATCCGCCAGGGCATGGACGGCATCTGGCTGGCGCTGCTCCTGGGCGTCGCGGTCGTCGCCGTCGTCGTGCCCACCGCACCCGCACTCGTCGAGCTGTTCGGCGCCTCCGACACGGCCGCCCCGTACGCCACCACCTATCTGCGCATCTCGGCGCTCGGCATCCCGGCCATGCTCGTCGTCCTGGCGGCGACCGGCGTCCTGCGCGGCCTCCAGAACACCAGGACTCCCCTCTACGTCGCCCTCGCGGGCTTCGTCGCCAACGCTGTCCTGAACGTCGGCCTCGTCTACGGAGCGGACCTGGGCATCGCCGGGTCCGCCTGGGGCACGGTGATCGCCCAGTGCGGCATGGCCGCCGCCTACCTCGTCGTGGTCGTGCGAGGGGCTCGCCGCCACGGAGCCTCGTTGCGCCCCGATGCCGTCGGCATCCGCGCCTCCGCCCAGGCCGGCGTACCCCTGCTGGTGCGCACGCTGTCGCTGCGCGCGGTCCTGATGATCGCCACCGCCGTGGCCGCGCGGCTGGGGGACGCGGACATCGCCGCCCATCAGATCGTCCTGTCGCTGTGGAGCCTGCTGGCCTTCGCCCTCGACGCCATCGCCATCGCCGGACAGGCGATCATCGGCCGCTACCTGGGCGCCGGTGACGCCGAGGGGGCCCGCGCCGTGTGCCGACGCATGGTGGAGTGGGGGATCGCGGTGGGCGTCGCGCTCGGTGTGTTCGTGGTACTGGCCCGGCCGCTGTTCCTCCCCCTGTTCACCGGCGACCAGGCGGTCCGGGACGCCGCGCTGCCCGCCCTGCTGGTGGTGGCCCTCTCCCAGCCGGTCTGCGGCATCGTCTTCGTCCTGGACGGCGTCCTGATGGGCGCGGGGGACGGGCCCTACCTGGCCTGGGCCATGGTGCTCACCCTGGCGGCGTTCGCCCCCGTGGCGCTGCTCGTCCTTGCCCTGGGTGGTCTCACGGCACTGTGGGGAGCGATGACCATGATGATGGCGGTCCGGATGCTGACGCTCTGGCTCCGTACCCGGTCCGGCCGCTGGGTGGTCACCGGGGCGGTCCGCTGAATGTTTCACGTGAAACCGGCGAAAGCGGGTGTTTCACGTGAAACCACGAACGCGACGGGCAGCGCGCGACCAGTGAGACACGAGTTCCCACGCCCCGAACCCCCGACGAGCCGCAGGGCCTCCTCGGCGAGGCACCGCATGCGAAAGGGGCCGCATCCCTGAGGATGCGGCCCCTTTCTGCAACTCCGTGAGCCGATACAGCTCTATGAGCTGAGACGACTCGACGGGCCGAACTCGACGTCAGGCCGCGACGACCTCGATGGTGACCTTGGCGGCCACCTCGGGGTGCAGACGCACCGACGTCTCGTGGCCGCCCAGGGTCTTGATGGGCGTACCCAGCTCGATACGACGCTTGTCGACGTCAGGACCGCCGGCGGCCTTGATCGCGGAGGCGATGTCGGCCGGGGTGACGGAACCGAAGAGACGACCGGCGTCGCCGGAGCGGACGGCCAGACGGACCTTCACGCCTTCGAGCTGGGCCTTGACGCTGTTGGCCTGCTCGATGGTCTGGATCTCGTGGATCTTGCGAGCACGACGGATCTGCTCGACGTCCTTCTCGCCACCCTTGGTCCAGCGGATCGCGAAGTTCCGCGGGATGAGGTAGTTGCGAGCGTAACCGTCCTTGACGTCCACGACGTCGCCCGCGGCACCGAGGCCGGAGACCTCGTGAGTGAGGATGATCTTCATGTGTCGGTCACCCTCCCTTAGCGCGCGGTGGCGGTGTAGGGCAGCAGCGCCATCTCACGGCTGTTCTTGACGGCCGTGGCGACGTCACGCTGGTGCTGCGTGCAGTTGCCGGTCACGCGACGGGCACGGATCTTGCCGCGGTCGGAAATGAACTTCCGCAGCATGTTCGTGTCCTTGTAGTCCACGTACGTGACCTTGTCCTTGCAGAACGCGCAGACCTTCTTCTTAGGCTTGCGCACAGGCGGCTTCGCCATGGTGTTTCTCCTGTGTGATCAAGAAGTGGGATACGGTCCCGCCTCCGACCCGACAGGCCCGGTGAACCGGGCCCGGGGCCTAGAAGGGGGGCTCGTCCGAGTAGCCGCCGCCACCGCCGCCGCCGTTGCCGCCGGAGTTGCCACCCCAGCCGCCACCGCCGCCGCCCTGGTTGCCACCGGCGGGAGCGCCGGTCGCCCAGGGATCGTCCGCGGGAGCGCCGCCGCCCTGCTGGCCACCGCCGGGGCCGCCGCCCCAGCCGCCGCCCTGCTGGCCGCCGCCGCCACCGCCGCCGAAGCCGCCGCCCCCGCCCTGGCCACCGCGACCGGCGGTCTTGGTGACCTTGGCCGTGGCGTTGCGCAGGCTGGGACCGACTTCCTCGACGTCCAGCTCGTAGACCGTGCGCTTGACGCCCTCGCGGTCCTCGTAGGACCGCTGCTTCAACCGGCCCTGCACGACGACGCGCATGCCTCGCTGGAGCGACTCGGCGACGTTCTCCGCCGCCTGCCGCCAGACCGAGCAGGTCAGGAACAGGCTCTCGCCGTCCTTCCACTCGTTGGTCTGACGGTCGAAGGTGCGGGGGGTGGACGCGACGCGGAACTTCGCGACCGCCGCACCGGAGGGGGTGAAGCGCAGCTCGGGGTCGTCGACAAGATTGCCGATGACCGTGATGACGGTCTCGCCTGCCATGGGGAACCTCTCGGCGGGTTTGCTGCTGCTGGCTGGTGCTGCTGCTACTCGAGTCCCGAGTTCAGCTGAGCGGGGAAGCTCAGTGGGTCTCGGGGCGGAGGACCTTGGTCCGGAGGACCGACTCGTTCAGGTTGAGCTGGCGGTCGAGCTCCTTGACGACCGCAGGCTCGGCCTGCAGGTCGATGACCGAGTAGATGCCCTCGGGCTTCTTCTTGATCTCGTACGCGAGACGACGACGGCCCCAGGTGTCGACCTTCTCGACCTTTCCGTTGCCCTCGCGGACGACGGAGAGGAAGTTCTCGATCAGCGGGGAGACAGCGCGCTCCTCGAGATCGGGGTCGAGGATGACCATCAGTTCGTAGTGACGCATGTGGAACCCACCTCCTTTGGACTCAGCGGCCACGGTCGTTCCGTGGCAGGAGGGTTGTGATGCGTACGCAACGGTATCGGCCGCCACTGACAGTCAGGGGCCGGAGAACGGCCGTCCTGGGTCGGGCTGGGCAGACACCGGTGCAGACGGTACAGAGTACCCGCACAGCGCTTCCGGTTGAAATCCGGCCGGGGGGACCGTCAATCTGTACACATCGGGTGTGTATGGCGCTACGATGCGCCGTTTTCCGCAGGAGGTGCCCTATGGCACAGGCATTGCGACCCAACACCGCCGGCTCCCTGTTCGCCACCGACGGCAAGCCCCATCCGGTCCAGGACACGCTGATGGCCGTGACCCTGGTCCTCGGGGTGGTGGCCTTCGTCACGGCGATGTTCCACAGCCTCCACCTGCTCAGCTCGTGGGCCGGTCTGGTGGGGATCGGCACCGGCGCCTACGGGCAGTGGATCTCCGAGACCACACGTGAGCGCTTCGGGCTGATCCTGGGCCTCGGCGCCTCCGCCGTCGGCTTCTTCCTCGGCATGGCCCACGGCGGCCTCTTCGGCGGCCTCTGGTGACCCTCCGATGATCTGACCGGCCCCCGCGCCCGCTCCGCGCACGTCGGTACGGCCCGCCTTCACAGGCCGTGCACCGTTCGCGCGCGGGCGCGGCGCCGGACCACCGGACGCGCGGGCGGGAACCCCGCGCGTCCGCGGACCGCCCCCGCCGCTCCCCGGGCCGGGGCGAAGGTGCCGCACGCCCCAGTCGGGCCGCGCGCAGGGCGCAGTAGGCTTCGGCGCGAGAGCCGGAGCCCCTGAACCCATGGGGACACCCCAGCCCGAGGAGCGCCCCGAATGAGCCTGACCCTGAGGACGATCAGCCGCGAGCAGCATCTGGCGTACATCCAGAGCCTGCCGTCGGCGAGCCACATGCAGGTTCCGGCCTGGTCGGATGTGAAGGCCGAGTGGCGGTCGGAGAGCCTCGGCTGGTTCGACGGCAGGACCGGGGAACTCGTCGGCGTCGGTCTCGTCCTCTACCGGCAGCTCCCCAAGATCAAGCGCTACCTGGCCTACCTGCCCGAGGGCCCGGTCATCAACTGGTACGCGCCGAACCTGACGGAGTGGCTGGAGCCGATGCTCGCCCACCTCCGGCAGCAGGGCGCGTTCTCGGTCAAGATGGGCCCGCCGGTGATCATCCGGCGCTGGGAGGCGGGCTCCATCAAGGCGGGCATCCAGAACCCGGACGTGAAGCGGCTGCGGGACATCGAGGCGGACTTCATCGAGCCGCGCGCCTTCGAGGTGGCCGACAAGCTGCGCCGGATGGGCTGGCAGCAGGGCGAGGACGGCGGCGCCGGTTTCGGTGACGTCCAGCCGCGCTACGTCTACCAGGTGCCGCTGGCGAACCGCTCGCTGGAAGAGGTCCACAGGAACTTCAACCAGTTGTGGCGCCGCAACATCAAGAAGGCGGAGAAGGCGGGCGTCGAGGTGGTCCAGGGCGGCTACCACGACCTGGAGGAGTGGCAGCGCCTCTACGAGATCACGGCGGTCCGCGACCACTTCCGGCCGCGCCCCCTCTCGTACTTCCAGCGGATGTGGACGGCCCTCAACACCGAGGACCCCAACCGCATGCGGCTGTACTTCGCCCGGCACAACGGCGTCAACCTGTCGGCGGCGACGATGCTGATCGTGGGCGGCCACGTCTGGTACTCCTACGGCGCCTCCGACAACATCGGCCGTGAGTTCCGCCCCTCGAACGCCATGCAGTGGCGGATGCTGCGCGACGCCTACGCGCTCGGCGCGAGCGTCTACGACCTGCGAGGCATCTCGGACTCGCTGGACGAGTCGGACCACCTGTTCGGCCTGATCCAGTTCAAGGTCGGCACCGGCGGCCAGGCGGCCGAGTACCTCGGGGAGTGGGACTTCCCGCTCAACAAGCTGCTCCACAAGGCGCTCGACATCTACATGTCGCGGCGCTGACCGCAGCACCACGTCCGGCACGCTGCTGCGGTACCGGCACCGCGGCACCCGCACGCCCCACCTCCGCACCACCCCAGCCACGAGAAAGGTTCCAGGTCCGGCCATGGCGCTCACGCTCTACGTCGACACCGCGCGCTGGCGGGCGCATCACAAGCACGTGCAGGAGCAGTTCCCGGGACTGGTCCCGGTCTGCAAGGGCAACGGCTACGGCTTCGGCCACGAGCGGCTGGCCGAGGAGGCCACCCGGCTCGGCTCGGACATCCTCGCCGTGGGCACCACGTACGAGGCCGCGCGCATCAAGGACTTCTTCAGCGGCGACCTGCTCGTCCTGACGCCGTACCGGCGCGGCGAGGAGCCCGTGCCGCTGCCCGACCGGGTCGTGCGGTCGGTCTCGTCGATCGACGGCGTGTACGGCCTCGTGGGCGCCCGTGTGGTCATCGAGGTGATGTCCTCGATGAAGCGGCACGGCATCAGCGAGCAGGACCTGCCGCAGTTGCACGCCGCCATAGAGAACGTCCGCCTGGAGGGCTTCGCCATCCACCTGCCGCTGGACCGCACCGACGGCTCGGACGCCGTCGAGGAGGTCATCGGCTGGATGGACCGCCTGCGCGCGGCCCGGCTGCCGCTGCACACCATGTTCGTGAGCCACCTCAAGGCCGACGAACTCACCCGGCTCCAGCAGCAGTTCCCGCAGACCCGCTTCCGCGCCCGCATCGGCACGCGGCTGTGGCTCGGCGACCACGACGCCACGGAGTACCGGGGCGCCGTCCTGGACGTCACGCGGGTCGCCAAGGGCGAGCGCTTCGGCTACCGGCAGCAGAAGGCGGCCTCGGACGGCTTCCTGGTGGTCGTGGCGGGCGGCACGTCGCACGGAGTGGGCCTGGAGGCTCCCAAGGCGCTGCACGGCGTCATGCCGCGCGCCAAGGGCGTCGCACGGGCCGGCCTGGCGACCGTGAACCGCAATCTGTCGCCGTTCGTGTGGGGCGGCAAGCAGCGCTGGTTCGCGGAGCCGCCGCACATGCAGGTGTCGATCCTCTTCGTGCCGTCCGACGCGCCGGAGCCGACGGTGGGCGACGAGCTGGTGGCGCACCTGCGGCACACCACGACGCAGTTCGACCGGCTGATGGACCGCTGAGACCCCGTCGAGGAGGTTTCCGACGCACCGGCCACACCAGCGCTTCGACAAACCGGCGAAAGGCCCGTCCACGGGAGTTCCGTGGACGGGCCTTTCGTACGAACCGGGCGGTGTGCTGCCCGCCGTTGGGGGACGCTGTTCGCTCAGGGTGAACCGGGCGTCGCGTCCTCCTTGCCCCACGCGACCGGCAGACCGTCGGCGGTCGCCGTGTGCCGCCTGCCGCGGGCGGCGGCTCCGAGGACGAAGACGTCCTCCGCCCGGTCGAGCACACCGCCCGAGGGATCGTCGTCACCGGCCCGCCGGACGACGTCCCGCTCCGGGAACAGGATGTCCCGCACCACCACGACGCAGAGGTAGAGCGTGCCCAGCAGGTGGACGCCGATCGCCCAGTGGTAGCCGTCGGTCGGCAGTCCCTTGTGGGCGTCTCCGCTGGTCGTGTACGCCAGGTACAGCCAGATGCCGAGGAAGTAGGCCACCTCGCAGGCCTGCCAGATCAGGAAGTCCCGCCACTTGGGCCGGGCCAGCACCGCCAGCGGCACCAGCCACAGGACGTACTGCGGCGAGTAGACCTTGTTGGTGAGGATGAAGGCCGCCACGATCAGGAAGGCCAGCTGGGCGAAGCGCGGTCGGCGCGGAGCCGTCAGCGCCAGCACCGCGATGCCGAGGGCACAGGCCAGCACGAGCAGCGTGGCGAGGGTGTTGACGCTGTCGGTGGTCAGGGGGTCGCTGGAGTTCTGCGCCAGGATCAGCCAGAAGGAGCCGAAGTCCACGCCACGCTCCTGGCTGAACGTGTAGAACTTCGACCAGCCCTCGAAGGCGAAGAGCATCACCGGCAGGTTCACCAGGAGCCAGGCGAAGACCGCCCCGCCCAGGGCCGCCCCGAAGTCCCGCCACTTGCCCGCCCGCCAGCACAGCACGAACAGCGGGCCGAGCAGGAAGACGGGATAGAGCTTGGCGGCCGTGGCCAGCCCCAGGAGGACGCCGAAGGCGAGCGGGCGGCTCCGGGACCACATGAGCATCGCCGCGGCCGTCAGGGCGACCGCCAGGAGGTCCCAGTTGATGGTGGCGGTCAACGCGAAGGCAGGCGCCAGGGCGACCAGCAGTCCGTCCCAGGGCCGCCGGGCGTGGGTCCGGGTCACGCAGACGGCGATGACGGCCGCGCAGGCCATCAGCATCCCCGCGTTGACCATCCAGTACCACTGGCCCTGGTGCTGGACGCTGCCGCCGCCCGGCGTCAGCCAGCTGGCCACCTCCATGAACACACCGGTGAGCACCGGGTACTCGAGGTACTGCATGTCACCGGGGAGCCGGTCGAAGTACGGCACGAGGCCGTCGGCGAACCCGCGTCCCTGGTACAGGTGCGGGATGTCCGAGTAGCACGCGTGCGTGTACTGGGAGACGGCGCCGAAGAACCAGCCGCCGTTGTAGCAGGGCGCTTTCTGGACCAGGCCGAGGGCGAACATCCCGATCGCCACGAGCACGACGACCCGGACGGGGGAGAGCCACGAGGTCCCGGTGAGGGCTCGCCGTCCGAGCGGGCCACCGATCAGCTCGCTTCCGGCGGCGGCCACCTCGTCGTCCCTGGTCGGCCGGACCGCATCCGGTTCGGGCACGCGCACTGGCGTCGATTCTGCACTGGGCATGGGCCACATCCTGCCGTACGGCCCGGGGGACCCGGCGGAAACACCGAGGGCCGCCCCGCCTGGTACGGCGGGACGGCCCTCGTTTCACGTGAACATCCGCATGTTTCACGTGAAACGCCCGTCTCGGGCGAAGCGGCGATGACCTGGCTAGCCGTCGGCGCCTCCGAAGAAGCCACCGCCGCCTCCGTCGGCTCCCCCGTTCTCGCCGCCCCTGACGGCTTCCTCGCTCTCGGAGGTCGACGGAGACGGATCGGTGCCGCCTCCGGGCCCGCCGTTCTGGCCGCCGTTGTTCTGGCCACCGTTGTCCTGCCCGCCGGCGGGGTTCTCGCAGCCGAAGAAGGTGGTGCAGGTCTCGCTCGGGGAGGGCGAGGTCTCCGGCTCGGGCTTGCTGGTGCTCGGGGACGGGGACGGGCTGGGTTCCTCGGACTCCGTGACCGACGGGGTCGGCGTGGGCTCCGGCTCCTCGTTGACGACCTCACCGATGGGCTCGGGCGTCGGGAAGCCCTTCTTCGGCAGCCCCTTCATCGCCTCGGCCATGTAGTCGTGCCAGATCTCCGCGGGGAAGGAGGCGCCGTGGATCTTCTCCTGGCCACCCGTTCCGAACATCTCCAGGAACGTGCGGTTCTTGTTGGACTCGTCGTCGTCGTACCGGAACATCGTGATCGCGGTGGACAGCTGCGGGGTGTAGCCGACGAACCAGGCCGACTTGTTGCCGTCGGTGGTACCCGTCTTGCCGGCCACCTCGCGGCCGGGCAGCTGGGCCGCGGTGCCCGTGCCCTTGTCGACCACGGTCTTGAGGATGTCCGTGACGTTGTCCGCGACCGCCGAGGTGAAGCCCTGCTGCGTCTCGGACTTGTGCGTGTAGATCACGCCGTCCTCGCTGGTGACCTTCTGCACGGAGTACGGGTCACGCTGCTTGCCGCTGGCGGCGAAGGTGGCGTAGGAGCCCGCCATCCGGATCGCGCTCGGGTCGGAGATACCGATGGAGAAGGAGGGGAAGCCCGCGCCGGTGAGGCTGCCCTCCTTGACGCCGGCGCTCGTGGCCGCCGCCTTCACCTTGTCCAGCCCGACGTCCATGCCGAGCTGCACGAAGGCCGAGTTCACCGACTCGCGCATCGCTTCGCGCAGGTCGATGTTGTACTTCGGCGCGGTGCCGTAGGAGGCCTGACCGTCATTGGTCTGGAGCCACTCCTGGCCCTTCTCGTTCTTCCAGACCGTGCCGTCGTAGTTCTTGATCTTGAGCTTGTTCTTACCGCTGAAGAGGCTCTTGGGGGAGACGATGGTGCGTTCGTCCTGGGCCTGCGAGGTACCCAGCTCCGGATCGCGCACGCCCCAGGTCATGGCCGCCGCCAGCACGAACGGCTTGAACGTCGACCCGACCTGGGCACCGGTCTGGTCGGAGTTGTTGGTGAAGTGCTTGGTCGCGTCCTGGCCGCCGTAGATCGCCTCAATGGCACCGGTCTCCGGGCTCACCGACGCGCCGCCGAACTGGACGTGAGTGTCCTTGTCGGGGCGCTTCTCCGGCTTGATGTTGGCCTTGTAGACCTTGGTGACCGCCTTCTCCAACTCGGCGACCTTCTTCCTGTCGAAGGTCGTGTAGATGGAGTAGCCGCCCTGCTGGAGCTTGTCCTGCGTGATCCCCGTCTCTTTGGTGTGGGTGATCACGTAGCTGTTGGCGAGGTCGACCAGGTAGCCGATCTGGCCGCTCAGCTGGGTGTTGGAGCGCGGGTTCTCCAGCTTGGGCAGCTTGGTGTACTTGGCCCGCTCGGCGGCGTCGAGGTGCTTGTACTCGACCATCTTGTCGAGCGTGTCCTGCATCTGGTTCAGCGCCCGCTGGGTGTTGGCCTGCGGGGTGGCGGCGGAGTTCACCGACTCGGCGCCGGCCGGGTCGTAGAGCGTGGCGCCCTTCAGGGTGGCGGCGAGGAGCGCGCACTCACCGGGGTCGAGTTTGATGGCGTCCTTGTTGAAGTACGCGCGGGCTGCCGCCTGGAGGCCGTAGGCGTTGCGGCCGTAGTAGGCGGAGTTGAGGTAGCCCTCGATGATCTGGCTTTTGTCCTGCTCCGCGCCGACCTTGATCGAGACGAAGATCTCCTTGAACTTCCGGGAGAGGGTCTGCGACTGGTCGTTGAGCATGGCGTTCTTCACGTACTGCTGGGTGATGGTGGAGCCACCCTGCGTCTGTCCGCCCTTGGCCATGTTGAGGACGGCGCGTGCGATGCCCTTGGGGTCGATGCCGCTGTCGTCGTAGAAGGTCTTGTTCTCCTGCGAGATCACCGCCCAGCGCATCGCCTCGGGGATCTGGTCGAGACCGATCCGCTGACGGTTGCGCTCACCACCGGTGGCAACCATCTGGCTGCCGTCCTTCCAGTAGTAGACGTTGTTCTGCGCGGTCGCCGTCTCGTCCACCTTGGGGACGGTGACCATCGCGTACCCGACACCCGCCACGGCGACCAGGCTGCCCACGAAGCCGACGAAGAGACCGGTCACCAGCCGCCAGGACGGCACCCAGCGCTTCCAGCCGTCCTTCGCGGCGCGCGGATAGTCGATCAGGCGCTTCTTCTCGGGCGTGGCGCGGCCCCGGCCGGGCTCGGCGCCTCTGCGACGGCCCCCCGCGCCTCTCTGTGCCGCGCGCCGGGCCTCGGCGCGGCCCCCCGTGGGCAGGGGGGCGTCTCCCGCTCCGTAGGAACCCGACCCGTACGAGCCGGAGGACGACTCGGTGGCGCCTCGCGGAGCCGCGCGGCGGCCGGAGGACGAGCCGGACTGGCCGCGTCGGGCCGCGGCACGTCCGCCATCCTGCGGCTGTGGCGGTTTGCGACGGTGCTCGCTCATCGAACGACTACTCCTCGGGCAGGCGCATCCGTACGCGCCTGGAAACGGCGGCTGGTTTCCTGTCCCCCCGAAGTACGGATGCGGTAGCTGGCGCATTCATCCGTACGGCACCGGAGGCCTCGACGCCCCCCGGCGTCTCGCGGGTCCCGGTGGTCTGCATGGCGCACAGACTACGCACCGTCTAAACCTGCCGAGGCCCGAAGTTCACCCCAAATCAGGCAACTTGCCTGCAACGAATCGGTGATGTGATCCCGTTCACCCTCTTCCCTCTTGTCGCATGCGGAAGGCCGTTCTATCGTCTTGATGTATCGAGTCGATACATCAGAGCGACATAAGGCCGTCGGGAGACCTCGTCACACGGGGCGCGGCAGAGAGGAGGCGACCTTGAGCCGGCGTTCCGGGATTCTTGAGTTCGCCGTCCTCGGCCTGCTCCGCGAGTCACCGATGCACGGCTATGAGCTGCGCAAACGGCTCAACACCTCACTGGGCGTGTTCCGCGCGTTCAGCTACGGGACGCTCTATCCCTGCCTCAAGACGCTGGTCGCCAACGGCTGGTTGATCGAGGAAGCGGCGAACGGACCCGAGGACGCTCTGGCCGCTCCGCTCACCGGCCGACGCGCCAAGATCGTCTACCGGCTCACCGCGGACGGCAAGGAACACTTCGAGGAACTGCTCTCGCAGACCGGACCGGACGCGTACGAGGACGAGACGTTCGCCGCGCGGTTCGCCTTCTTCGGCCAGACCTCCCGCGACGTGCGCATGCGCGTGCTGGAGGGCCGCCGCAGCCGTCTGGAGGAGCGCCTGGAGAAGATGCGCGCCTCGCTGACGCGCACCAGGGAACGACTCGACGACTACACGCTCGAGCTCCAGCGCCACGGAATGGAGTCCGTGGAGCGCGAAGTGCGCTGGCTGAACGAGCTCATCGAGAGCGAGCGGGCCGGACGGGACCTGAGGGGTCCCACCGGCGAGTCCGCTCAGCGGAACATCACATCTGGAACGACGGGCGGCCTGCCCCGCCCCGGGGACACCCCCGGGACGGATTCGCCCGGCGACACCGCCACGTGAGCGCCCACTCAGGGCCTCACTCGTACACACAGGGAGCAACCGGAATGGGTTCGGTTCGCGTAGCCGTCGTCGGCGTGGGCAACTGCGCCGCATCGCTGGTGCAGGGCGTGGAGTACTACAAGGACGCCGACCCGGCGTCCCGGGTCCCGGGCCTGATGCACGTCCAGTTCGGCGACTACCACGTCCGTGACGTCGAGTTCGTCGCCGCGTTCGACGTGGACGCCAAGAAGGTCGGTCTCGACCTCGCGGACGCCATCGGCGCGTCCGAGAACAACACCATCAAGATCTGCGACGTGCCCAGCACCGGTGTCACCGTCCAGCGCGGCCACACCCTCGACGGTCTCGGCAAGTACTACCGCGAGACGATCGAGGAGTCCGCCGAGGCCCCGGTCGACGTCGTCCAGGTCCTCAAGGACAAGCAGGTCGACGTCCTCGTCTGCTACCTGCCCGTCGGTTCCGAGAGCGCGGCGAAGTTCTACGCCCAGGCCGCCATCGACGCCAAGGTCGCCTTCGTCAACGCCCTCCCGGTCTTCATCGCCGGCACCAAGGAGTGGGCGGACAAGTTCACCGAGGCGGGCGTCCCGATCGTCGGTGACGACATCAAGTCCCAGGTCGGCGCCACCATCACGCACCGCGTCATGGCGAAGCTGTTCGAGGACCGCGGCGTCATCCTCGACCGCACGATGCAGCTGAACGTCGGCGGCAACATGGACTTCAAGAACATGCTCGAGCGCGAGCGCCTGGAGTCCAAGAAGATCTCCAAGACGCAGGCCGTCACCTCCCAGATCCCCGACCGGGACCTCGGCGAGAAGAACGTCCACATCGGCCCGTCCGACTACGTCGCGTGGCTCGACGACCGCAAGTGGGCGTACGTCCGCCTCGAGGGCCGCGCCTTCGGTGACGTCCCGCTGAACCTGGAGTACAAGCTCGAGGTCTGGGACTCCCCGAACTCCGCGGGCGTCATCATCGACGCGCTGCGCGCCGCGAAGATCGCCAAGGACCGCGGCATCGGCGGCCCGATCCTGTCGGCGTCGAGCTACTTCATGAAGTCCCCGCCGGTCCAGTACTTCGACGACGTGGCCCGCGAGAACGTCGAGAAGTTCATCCGCGGCGACGTCGAGCGCTAGACAGCACGCGCGCCGCACGCCAGTCACTCCTGCCAGGGCTGACGAAGGCCCCCGGGTCGTGTGACCCGGGGGTCTCGCCGTGTGTGAGGCTGTCCCCCATGGCCGTCGTCCGCGATCTCCGCGTTCTGCTGCGCTTCCGCGACTTCCGGCGCCTGCTCGCCGTCCGGCTGCTGTCCCAGTGCGCCGACGGCGTCTACCAGGTGGCCCTCGCCACCTATGTCGTCTTCTCCCCGGAGAAACAGACCTCCGCCACCGCGATCGCCTCCGCGATGGCGGTCCTGCTGCTGCCGTACTCCCTCGTCGGCCCGTTCGCCGGCGTCCTCCTCGACCGCTGGCGCCGCCGCCAGGTCTTCCTCTACGGCAACGTCCTGCGCGCCCTCCTGGCCTGCGCCACCGCGGTGCTGATGGTCGGCGGGGTGCCGGACTGGCTGTTCTACGCCTCCGCGCTCTGCGTCACCGCGGTCAACCGCTTCGTCCTCGCGGGCCTGTCCGCGGCTCTGCCCCGGGTCGTCGACGGCGAACGCCTGGTGATCGCGAACGCGCTCTCCCCGACCGCGGGCACCCTCGCCGCCACCGCGGGCGGCGGACTCGCCTTCGGAGTCCGCCTGCTGGTGGCGGACTCCGACGCCGCCGTCGTCCTGCTGGGCGCCGCGCTCTACCTCTGCGCCGCGCTCGCCTCGCTGCGACTGGCGGTGGACCTCCTCGGACCCGAGCGGGATCTCGTGCCACCGCGGCTGTCCGCCGCCCTGCGGGGCACCGCGCGGGGCCTCACGGCCGGGGTGCGCCACCTCACCGCGCCCGAACGCCGGCGGGCCGCGCGGGCGCTCGGCGCGATCACCCTGATGCGTTTCTGCTACGGCGCCCTCACCGTCCTGGTGCTGATGCTCTGCCGGTACGCCTGGTCCGACGACCCCGACGACGGGCTGGCCCTGCTCGGGCTCGCGGTGGGCATCTCGGGCCTCGGCTTCTTCGTCGCCGCCGTGGTCACGCCCGCCGCGGCGGGCCGGCTCGGGCCGATGCGATGGATCGTCGTGTGCTCGGGCACGGCGGCCGTGGTGGAACCCGCCCTGATGCTGCCGTTCCAGGAGGTCACCGCGCTGGTCGCGGCCTTCGTGCTCGGGCTGGTCACCCAGGGGGCGAAGATCGCCACCGACACGGTCGTCCAGTCGTCCGTGGCGGACGGCTTCCGCGGCCGGATCTTCTCCCTGTACGACGTGCTCTTCAACGTCGCCTTCGTCGCCGCCGCGGGGGTGGCGGCCCTGATGCTGCCCCCGGACGGGCGCTCGGTCGGGCTGGTCGTCACGGTCGCCGTGATCTACGGAGCCATTTCCAGCGCTATGGTCCGGTTTGAACGCCAGTAAGTGTCACATCAATGCCACAGAGCCCCTCTGGGCTGCACCATTGTCAGTGGAGCCCGGTAGCTTACGTGCGTCTTACATCGCGCCATTGTTCGTGCGCGCGCACCTTCGCGTTCTCCAGGGGGGACCCTCTCGTGACGACTCCGCCGCCTCAGGGCCAGAATCCGTTCGCCCAGCCGGGCCAGCAGCAGCCCTACGGCCCGCCCCAGGGCCAGGCCCCGTACCCGCCCCAGCCCGGTCAGCCCGGCTTCCCGCAGCAGCCCGCGGCTCCCTACGGCGCGGTCCCGCCCGCCCCGCCCCGGCGCAAGGTCAGCTTCAAGCTGATCAAGAACGTCGTCATCGTCCTCGCGGTGGTCGGCGTGGGCATCGGCGCGTACATATCGAGCCGCGACGACGCCAACACCGCGGCCGTGGGCGACTGCATGCACCGCGGCAGCAGCAGCGACACCAATCCCGACCTCGAGGTCGTCGACTGCAAGGACTCCAAGGCCCAGTACATCGTGCTGGCGAAGGTCAAGGGCACCTACACCCAGGTGACCGCAGACAGCAAGTGCTCCAGCGAGGCCAAGGACTTCCAGTACTCGTACACCGAGACGGGCGACGGCAGTAACTTCCTGCTCTGCCTCAAGGACTACAAGAAGTAGGCACCGCGCGGAACGCAGAAAGCACTCTGCGGAACGCACGAGGCAGTTACGGAGAGGGGCGGTGTTTCACGTGAAACACCGCCCCTCTCCGTAACTGCCGACTGGATGCGGGAGGGGGGGCATGTTTCACGTGAAACATGCCCCCCCTCCCGCATCCAGTCCTCAGGCCTGCTCGGACCACCACTCCTTGAGCGCCGTCACCGCCGCGTCATGACCCATCGGCCCGTGTTCCAGCCGCAGCTCCAGCAGGTGCTTGTAGGCCTGCCCCACGGCCGGGCCCGGACCGACGCCCAGGATCTCCATGATCTGGTTGCCGTCGAGGTCCGGACGGATCGCGTCCAGCTCCTCCTGCTCCTGGAGCTCGGCGATACGCGCCTCCAGCCCGTCGTAGGCGCGCGAGAGCGAAGCCGCCTTGCGCTTGTTGCGCGTCGTGCAGTCCGAGCGGGTCAGCTTGTGCAGCCGGTCGAGGAGAGGCCCCGCGTCTCGGACGTACCGGCGGACGGCGGAGTCGGTCCACTCGCCGGTGCCGTAGCCGTGGAAGCGCAGATGCAGTTCGACCAGCCGGGAGACGTCCTTCACCAGCTCGTTGGAGTACTTCAACGCGGTCATGCGCTTCTTGGTCATCTTCGCGCCGACCACCTCGTGGTGGTGGAAGGAGACCCGTCCGTCCTGCTCGAACCGGCGGGTGCGCGGCTTGCCGATGTCGTGCAGCAGCGCGGCCAGCCGGAGGATCAGGTCGGGGCCTTCCTCCTCCAGCGCGATCGCCTGCTCCAGCACGATCAGCGTGTGGTCGTAGACGTCCTTGTGCCGGTGGTGCTCGTCGCTCTCCAACTGGAGGGCGGGCAGCTCGGGCAGCACGTGCGCGGCGAGCCCGGTGTCGACCAGCAGGGCAAGGCCCTTCCGTGGGTGGGCGGAGAGGATCAGCTTGTTCAGCTCGTCCCGGACCCGCTCGGCGGAGACGATCTCCAGCCGCCCGGCCATCCCGGTCATCGCCGCGACGACCTCGGGGGCGACATCGAAGTCGAGCTGGGCGGCGAACCGGGCGGCCCGCATCATCCGCAGCGGATCGTCGGAGAAGGACTCCTCGGGCGTTCCCGGCGTCCGCAGCACCTTGGCCGCGAGGTCCCCCAGACCGCCGTGCGGATCGATGAACTCCTTCTCCGGCAGCGCCACGGCCATGGCGTTCACCGTGAAGTCCCGACGGACGAGGTCCTGTTCGATCGAGTCGCCGTAGGACACCTCGGGCTTGCGCGAGGTGCGGTCGTAGGCCTCGGAGCGGTAGGTGGTCACCTCGATCTGGAAGACGCGGTCGACGTCCCCGGTGCGGGCCTTCTTCTGCACGCCGACGGTGCCGAACGCGATGCCGACCTCCCACACGGAGTCCGCCCAGGGCCGGACGATCCGCAGGACGTCCTCGGGCCGGGCGTCCGTGGTGAAGTCGAGGTCGTTGCCGAGCCGGCCGAGCAGCGCGTCCCGCACCGACCCGCCGACCAGGGCGAGGGAGAACCCGGCCTCCCGGAAGCGGCGGGCGAGGTCGTCGGCGACCGGCGCGACCCGCAGCAGCTCGCTCACCGCGCGGTGCTGCACCTGGTTCAGGACACTGGGACTGTCTTCGTTGGCGTTCGGCACAACAGAAGAGGGTACGTGGCCCCGCACTCCCGGGGCGCCCCGATTACGGTGGGGCGGCGCCTCCCGCAACCACCGCACAAGCGCATCTTTCGTGATCTGGGCAACGTATGCCGTGTCTCCTCCGCATAGGCGTATATAGGGGACAGGCGGTCTGCGTCACTGGATCTTGTGGAGCGGACCGCGGCACTTCCCCTCAGCGGGCATCGTTACCATGCGTGGACGCACATTCCGACGACCACTGACGACGACGAGGGACGGACGAGCGCGTGGCCGAGGCGGCAGACTTCCCGGGGATGACTCCCTCACCTGCCCGCCAGTGGCTGCGGCGCACCGGAGCACTGCTCGCGAGTGCGCCCCTGCTGGCCGGTCTGCTCCAGCTGCCCGCGTCCCCGGCGCACGCCGCGACCCCCGCGGCGCCCTCCGCGGCGGCCGACAAGGGCGGTGTGGCCGTCGCCGTGGACACGCTGACCCCCTCCGCGCCGCGCGAGGGCGACACGCTGACCGTCTCCGGCACGGTGACCAACAAGGGCAAGCGGAACGTCACCGACGCCCGGGTGGAGCTGCGGATCGGCTCCGCGCTCACGACCCGGTCGGCGATCGACGCCGCCGTCCGGGAGTCCGACGACACCACGGCCCCCTCCGGCACGCCGCTGGACGACAAGTACGGCGCCGAGTTCGCCAAGCTCACCCCCGGCGTCGCCGTTCCGTTCAGTTTCTCCGTACCCGTCGATGACCTGGATCTCGGGGACGACGGCGTCTACCCGCTGGGCGTCGCGCTCTCCGGGGAGACGGCGGCCAAGCCCTGGGAGCAGGTCCTGGGGGTCCAGCGCACGTTCCTGCCCTGGCAGCCCGACGCGGCGGACACCCGGACCCGGACGACCGTGCTGTGGCCGCTGATCTCCACCGCCCACATGACGGCCGAGACGGCGTCCAACGAACAGCAGACACCGGTCTTCCTCGACGACGAACTGGCCGCGGAGATCGCGCCGGGCGGCCGCCTCGAGCAGCTGCTCAGTCTCGGCAGGAACCTCGACGTCACGTGGGTGATCGATCCGGACCTGCTGGCGTCCGTCGCCGCCATGGCCAACGCCTACGACGTGCAGGACGGTGACGGCAGAAGGCCGGGCGGGCACCGGGAGGTCGCCGAGCGGTGGCTGGCGGATCTGCAGAAGGCGGTGCAGGGCAAGGAGGTCGTCGCGCTGCCCTTCGGTGACCCCGACCTGGCGTCGGTCGCCCACAACGGCACGACGGTCACGGGCACGCTGAGCCAGCTCAGGACCGCCACCGACGTGGCCGCGACCACGGTGGAGGGAGTGCTCCACGTGACGCCGAGCACCGAGTTCGCCTGGCCGGTGGACGGCGCCGTCGACCGGTCGATCGTCAAGGTGGCCACCTCGGCGGGCGCCGACAAGGTGATCGCCCGCAGCGACAGCCTCAGTGAGAGCGGCGGCCTGTCGTACACCCCGTCCGCGGCCCGGCCCATCGGTGGCGGCACCACGGCGGTGGTCGCGGACTCCCGGCTGTCGCGGGCCTTTGAGGGCGACCTCACGAAGGCCTCCACGTCGACGCTGGCCGTTCAGGAGTTCCTGGCGCAGAGCCTGGCGCTGAACCTCCAGACGGACAAGCAGCGCAGCGTCGTCGTCGCCCCGCAGCGGATGCCGAGCGCGGCCCAGGCACAGGCGCTGGCGGCGGCGGTCACCGCGCTCCAGGGCGGCACCTGGTCGGAGCCCCAGCAGCTCACCGCCGCCGCGGCGGCCAAGCCGGACCCGGATGCCACCACGAAGGTGCCCTCCCGGTCGTCCTACCCGTCCGCGCTCGCCAAGCGGGAGCTGTCCCGGTCCGCGTTCGTGGAGATCGCGACCACGCAGGAACGGCTGGACAACTTCAAGCTGATCCTCACCGACCAGTCCCGCGTGGTGACCCCCTTCGGCCGGGCGATCAACCGGGAGATGTCCACCTCCTGGCGGGGCCGCGGCGCCGAGGCGAGCAGCTTCCGCCAGGGCGTCCAGACGTACCTGACGACCCTCACCGACCAGGTCAAGCTGATCGAGAAGTCGGAGACCAAGCTCTCCGGCCGCAGCGCCACCATCCCGGTCACCGCGCAGAACGACCTGGTGCAGGGCGTCAAGGGGCTCGTCCTGCGGCTCACCTCCACCAACCCGACCCGGCTGGAGATCGGCGGGAAGGCCTACGCCGAGCAGCGCATCTCCGTCTCCGGCGGCCACAGCACGTCGGTGAAGTTCGACACGTCCGCCAACGCCAACGGCCAGACCGCGGTCGTCGCCCAGCTGTACACCGCCGACGGCCGCCCCTACGGCGCGCCGGTCACCTTCGACGTGCGGGTCACCGAGATCACGGCGACCGTGATGCTCGTCATCGGCGGCGGCGTCCTACTGCTGGTGCTGGCCGGGTTCCGGATGTACACGCAGCGCAAGCGGGCGGCGGCGCGGGCCTCCGACCCGTCCGACGACGACGGCCCCGGCCCGTCGGACACCACCGACGCGTCCCCCGCCGCCCCGGCCGCGCAGGACCGCCCCGGCGGGGAAGCGGCCGCCCGGCCGGAGCCGGACGCCCCCGTGCAGCCGAGTGACGGGGCGCCGGACACCGCGGTGGAAAGCGGCGACCCGTCCGCGACGGGTGAGAGAGTGGACCGTTGAGGATGTCGTGGCCGGTCGGCCCGGGACGATGAGGTGGGGTAGCCATGAACGCGCCGTACGACGGTGATCGCGGCCAGGGCGCGGGCGGTTCGGGATCATCCCCCGAGGGTCCGCCGCCCGAGCAGGGCCAGGTGCCGCCGCAGCACCCCGCGGACATGTACCTCCAGGACGCCTACGACCAGGACCCGTACCGGGCCCAGGACCTCACCGCGCAGGACCCGGTCGCGGAGGCGCTGTACGACCGTGCCGCGCACCCGCCGCCCCCGCCGGCCGTCCAGCAACCCCAGCAGCCGCTGTACGGCCGCCCGCAGCAGTCCCCGTACGCGCCCGACCCGCGAGTGTGGGCGCAGACCCCGGCGCCGGAGCCGGAGGGGCCCACGCAGTACCTGCCGTACGGCGACGACCCGCGGACGACGCAGTTCGTGGGGGTGGACGACCTCGTGTCGCACTCCTCCGGTGAGCGGCACGAGCCCGACGCGTTCGCCCACCTCTTCCGCGACCAGCAGCAGGGCGGGACCGGCACCCGCGCACCGGCCGACCCGGTCGCCGTGCCCGGCCCGGCCCACGCCCCCCAGTACCAGTCGCCCACCGCCCCCGCGGCGCCGCCCGCTCCGGGCGGACCCGGCGCCGACCAGACCATGAACCTCTTCGGCGGCCCCGCCGAAGGAGACGCACCGGCGGCGGCTCCGGCGCCCGCCCCCGCCGCGAAGAAGGGCGGCCGGGCCTCCGGCCTGCTGAAGTCCAGCGCACTCATGGCGGCGGGCACGATGGTGTCCCGCCTCACCGGCTTCGTCCGGTCCGCGATGATCGTCTCCGCGCTCGGTCTCGGCCTGCTGGGCGAGTCCTTCCAGGTGGCCTACCAGCTGCCGACGATGATCTACATCCTGACCGTCGGCGGCGGCCTCAACTCGGTCTTCGTGCCGCAGCTCGTCCGCGCCATGAAGGACGACGAGGACGGCGGCGAGGCGTACGCCAACCGTCTGCTGACGCTGGTGATGGTGGCGCTCGCCGCCCTCACGGCGCTCGCCATGCTCGGGGCTCCGCTCCTGGTCGGCGCGATGTCGAACTCGCTGTCCTCGAACCCCGAGGCCAACGAGACCGCGGTCACCTTCACCCGCTACTTCCTGCCGTCCATCTTCTTCATGGGCGTCCACGTGGTGATGGGCCAGGTCCTCAACGCGCGCGGCCGGTTCGGCGCCATGATGTGGACGCCGGTCCTGAACAACATCGTCATCATCGTGACGCTCGGCTCGTTCCTCTGGGTCTACGGCACCGCGGCCGACTCGAAGCTGACCGTCGACACCATCCCCGCCGAGGGCGTACGCCTGCTCGGCGTCGGTGTCCTGCTGGGACTGGTCGTCCAGGCGCTCGCGATGATCCCGTACCTGCGCGAGACCGGTTTCCGGCTCCGCCTGCGGTTCGACTGGAAGGGCCACGGCCTCGGCAAGGCCGCGATGCTCGCCAAGTGGACGATCCTCTTCGTCCTCGCCAACCAGGCGGGCGCGCTCGTCGTCACCCAGCTCGCCACCGCATCCGTCAGCGACACCGGCATCGAGGGCACCGGTTTCAGCGCCTACGCCAACGCCCAGCTGATCTGGGGCCTGCCGCAGGCCATCATCACCGTCTCCCTGATGGCGGCCCTGCTACCCCGTATCTCCCGCTCGGCCGCCGAGGACGACGCCGGGGCCGTCCGGGACGACATCTCCCAGGGCCTGCGCACCACCGCCGTCGCCATCGTGCCGATCGCCTTCGGCTTCGTCGCCCTCGGCGTCCCGATGTGCACCCTGATCTTCGGCTCCTCCGGGACCAGCGCGGCCACCAACATGGGCTACATGCTGATGGCCTTCGGCATCGGCCTGATCCCCTACTCCGTGCAGTACGTCGTCCTGCGCGCCTTCTACGCCTACGAGGACACCCGCACCCCCTTCTACAACACCGTCATCGTCGCCGCGGTCAACGCGAGCGCCTCGGCGGTCTGCTTCCTGCTGCTGCCCGCCCGCTGGGCCGTCGTCGGCATGGCCGCCTCCTACGGCCTCGCGTACGTCATCGGCGTCGGCATCGCCTGGCGGCGCCTGCGCAAGCGGCTCGGCGGCGACCTGGACGGCAACCGGGTGCTGCGCACCTACACCCGGCTGAGCATCGCCTCCGTCCCGGCCGCGCTGCTGAGCGGAGCGGTCTGCTACGGCGTCAGCAAGTACCTCGGGCAGGGCGTGTTCGGCTCGCTCGTCGCCCTCGTGGTCGGCGGGGCTGTCCTGCTCGGAGTCTTCTTCGTGGCCGCCCGCCGCATGCGCATCGAGGAGCTCAACTCGCTCGTCGGCATGGTCCGCGGGCGTCTGGGTCGTTGACGCGGAGGGTAGGCGCACAACCATCGTCCGCCGCCGTGTGTCGTGCATAGCGCCGGACTGTGGGCACAATTGGTTTCGGCGTCGGACGGCACGCACGAGGTCCGGCGGCGCGCGCATGGAGTGGGGAGGCAGGAACGACGGTGGCGGAACCGAGTACGGCTGCCGTCGACGTGGCAGACAACAGCGGTGACGAACCGCTGACCGCACAGGCGGACCAGTCCACGGCCGACGGTGTGGCCAAGAACCGGGAGCGGGACACGGACAGCGACGAGGCACAGGGGAGTGGCGGGACCGGGCGTCCCGGCAAGTCCTCGGCGCCGGAACTGCACAGCGGGCACAAACTCGCCAGACGCTACCGGCTCGAGGACTGCGTCACCCGCCTGGACGGTTTCAGCAGTTGGCGCGCCGTCGACGAGAAGCTCCGGCGCGCCGTCGGCGTCCACGTCCTGCCCGCGGACCACGCACGGGCCCGTTCCGTTCTCGCCGCCGCCCGCTCCTCGGCGCTGCTCGGCGACCCCCGCTTCGTCCAGGTGCTGGACGCCGTCGAGGAGAACGACGTCGTCTACGTCGTCCACGAATGGCTGCCCGACGCCACCGAGTTGACCACGCTTCTCGCTTCCGGGCCGCTGGAGCCGCACGACGCCTACCAGATGGTCAGCCAGGTCGCCTCCGCGATGGCGGCCGCACACCGCGAGGGCCTCGCGCACCTCCGGCTCAATCCGAACGCGGTGCTGCGCACCTCCTCGGGCCAGTGGCGCATCCGCGGCCTCGCCGTGAACGCCGCCCTGCGCGGCGTGGTGTCCTCGACCCCCCAGCGCACCGACACCGAGGCGATCGGCGCCCTGCTGTACGCGTCGCTCACCCAGCGCTGGCCGTACGAGAACGACGCCTACGGTCTCTCCGGGCTGCCCAAGGACATCGGCCTGATCGCACCGGACCAGGTGCGCGCCGGTATCCACCGGGGCCTGTCCGAGCTGACCATGCGGGCGCTCGTCAACGACGGCGCGACCGCGTCCCGGCACGAGGCCGCGTGCACCACTCCGGAGGAACTGGTCAAGGCGATCGGGGACCTGCCCCGCATCCGGCCCCCGGAGCCCGCGTTCACCGCGCCCCCCGAGTACCAGCGCACGACCTATCAGCAGGGCAGCTACGGCCGCTCCTCGGCGCGGCCGCGCGACACCCAGGTGGTGCCGACTCCGCCGCCGCCGCTCCAGAGCCGGACCGGCAAGGCCCTGAAGTGGGCGGTGTCGGCCCTCCTCATCGCGGCGCTCGGACTCGGCAGCTGGCAGCTCGCGGACGCCCTCATGGAGCAGGGCGACAGTTCCGACGGGACGAACCAGACGCAGACCACGGACGACGGCGACAAGGCCAGCACCGCGCCGAAGCCCGTCCAGCCCATCAAGATCGAGGACGCCCGGGAGTTCGTGGCGTCGGGCAGCGCCCAGCACCCCAACGACGTCGGTCTGACCTACGACGGCAAGAGCTCGACGTACTGGCGCACGGCGAGCTTCCACGCCGGGCCCAGCCTGGCGCCTTACAAGCCGGGCGTGGGGATCGTGTACGACCTGGGCTCCGAACGGGACGTCTCGGCCGCGACCATAGGGCTGCACTACAGCGGTGAGCACACCACCGTCGACCTGTACGCGGCCGACTCGCTGACCCCGGCGTCGCTCGACGCGATGAAGAAGATCGGCGGGGCCACCACGACGTCCGCCTCGGCCACGGTGAAGGTGACCAAGCCGGTCAAGACGCGGTACGTCCTGGTCTGGCTGACGGCGCTGCCGTACGCTTCCGGCGACCAGTACAGCGACGCCGGTTACAAGCAGGCCATCACCGACCTCGGGTTCACGGGCTGACGGCTCGCGGCGGAAGGGGGTCCGATGGCCGACGGCGCCGGATACGACGGGACGAGCGATCAGGATCTCCTCGCCCGCCACGTCGAGGGTGATCCCGAGGCCTTCGGTGAGCTGGTACGGCGCCACCGGGACCGGCTGTGGGCCGTGGCCCTGCGGACCCTGCGGGACCGCGAGGAGGCCGCCGACGCCGTCCAGGACGCCCTGGTCTCCGCCTACCGGGCCGCGCACACCTTCCGGGGCCAGTCCGCGGTGACGACCTGGCTGCACCGGATCACGGTCAACGCCTGTCTGGACCGGGCCCGCAAGGCCGCCTCCCGCAAGACGTCCCCGGTCGACGACACCGAGCGCCTGGAGCAGCTGCTGGAGCCGCACGAGTCCGCCTCGGCACCCGCCGAGCGCCACGACGTGCACCGGCAGCTCGTCGAAGCGCTCGGCACCCTGCCGCCCGACCAGCGTGCCGCGCTCGTCCTGGTCGACATGCAGGGCTACCCGGTCGCCGAGGCGGCCCGGGTGCTCGACGTGCCCACCGGGACGGTGAAGAGCCGCTGTGCACGGGGCAGAGCCAGACTCCTGCCCCTGCTCACGCATCTGCGGCCGGAGGGCCACACCGGAGCGAAGGGGAGCGGAGCGGAGCAAAGGCCGGGTGAACAGCCGGGCGACGGGCCGCCGGAACAGAACCGGGGACTCCGACGGAACCGGGCGGAGGGGACATCCGTCCCACCCTCGGCGGCACCGCGTGACACGGGTCCGGACGGTGCCGGCACCGGTGATTCAGCGGCTGTGAAGGGCGGAGGTGGACGAGGGTGACACCGATGACAGAGGCGGACGGGCACCCGGACGTCACGGAGATCTCCGATCTCACCGAGGGCCTGCTGCCTTCCTCCCGGAGCGCGGAGGTACGGCGGCATCTCGACGACTGCCCGCTCTGCGCGGATGTCCACACGTCGCTGGAGGAGATCCGCGGCCTGCTGGGCACACTGCCCGGCCCGGCCCGGATGCCGGACGACGTCGCCCGGCGGATCGACGCCGCGCTCGCCGCGGAGTCCCTGATCGCCGCCACGGCTCCGGAGCAGCACGCCCGACAGGCCACGACGGACGACACCGCGGTGGCAGCGGACGAAGACCCGGCCGCGCCCCCTACGGAGAACCCCATGCCGACGGGCCGAGCCGTCGACCATGTTTCACGTGAAACATCGGCCTCTGCCGCGCGGTCCACGGGCCCCCGCCGCGGTACGGCCGCGACCGGTCCGGGCCGCAAGGAGCGCAGGCGACCGGGGCGCCGCCGGGTGGCGGCGCTCGGCGCGGTGTTCGCCGTGGCCGCTCTCGGCCTGGGCTCGGTGCTGGTCTCGACACTCACGGACGACGACTCCCCCGGCGAAACGGCGCGTCCTCAATCCACCGTCGCGGACACCTTCTCCGCGAACGGGCTGGAGCAGAAGGTCTCCGCGCTCCTCGCGCAGGCGCCACAGCCTCGGACCCTCCATACCCTCGGAGTGGAGGGGGAGGAGGGCGATGCCGGGCTGGCGAGCCCGAAGACCGAGCGGCAGCCGACCGTGCCGTCCTGCGTCCAGCAGGGGCTCGACAGGAACGACGCGGCGCTCGGCGTCGAACCGGGGACCTTCCGGGGCGGGCCCGCTCTGCTCGTCGTCCTGCCCGACACCTCCGACAGCACCCGGGTCACCGCGTACCTCATGGACGCGACCTGCGTCGACCGCCCGTCCACCGGCCCGGCGAAGGTCCTGCTCAAGGACTCCTACCCCCGCTCCTGAACGACAGCGGTCCGTCGCTCGACGACGGTGGGGCATGTCTGCCGTCGGCTCACCGTCACAGGACCCCCGTGTGCCCGGACACAGCGGGAATGCACGCCCCTTAGTATCCGTTGGGTGGGGTGAGAGTTCCCAGTGGCTCCCACCGGTCGAACGATGCAGACCAGAGACGAGGAATCAAGCCGTGAGCGACGTCCGAAACGTGATCATCATCGGCTCCGGGCCCGCCGGCTACACGGCGGCGCTGTACACCGCGCGAGCGTCGCTCAAGCCGCTGGTGTTCGAGGGAGCCGTCACCGCGGGCGGTGCGCTGATGAACACCACCGAGGTGGAGAACTTCCCCGGCTTCCAGGACGGCATCATGGGCCCCGAGCTCATGGACAACATGCGCGCCCAGGCCGAGCGCTTCGGCGCCGAGCTGGTGCCGGACGACGTCGTCTCCGTCGACCTCACCGGTGAGATCAAGACCGTCACCGACACCGCGGGCACCGTGCACCGGGCCAAGGCGGTCATCGTCACCACCGGTTCCCAGCACCGCAAGCTCGGCCTGCCCAATGAGGACGCGTTGTCCGGCCGCGGTGTGTCCTGGTGCGCCACCTGTGACGGCTTCTTCTTCAAGGACCACGACATCGCGGTGATCGGTGGCGGTGACACGGCGATGGAGGAGGCCACCTTCCTGTCGCGCTTCGCCAAGTCTGTGACGATCGTCCACCGCCGGGACACCCTGCGCGCCTCCAAGGCGATGCAGGAGCGCGCCTTCGCCGACCCGAAGATCAAGTTCGTCTGGGACAGCGAGGTCGCGGAGATCCAGGGCGACCCGAAGCTCGCCGGGCTGAAGCTGCGCAACCTCAAGACCGGTGAGATCTCCGACCTGCCGGTGACGGGCCTCTTCATCGCGATCGGCCACGACCCGCGCACCGAACTCTTCAAGGGCCAGCTCGACCTGGACGGCGAGGGCTACCTGAAGGTGGCCGCGCCCTCCACGCGGACGAACGTGACCGGTGTCTTCGCCGCCGGTGACGTGGTCGACCACACCTACCGCCAGGCGATCACGGCGGCCGGTACCGGTTGTGCCGCCGCGCTCGACGCCGAGCGCTTCCTCGCCGCCCTCGCCGACGAGGAGCAGGCGGAGCCCGAGAAGACCGCTGTCTGAGCCTCGTCGCCGTCCGACTCCCTCCCGCCCCACCGCACACCCGTCAAAAAAGGAGCCCGCCGTGGCCGACCTCAAGCACGTGACCGACGACTCCTTCGAAGAGGACGTCCTCAAGAGCGACAAGCCCGTCCTGGTGGACTTCTGGGCTTCCTGGTGCGGCCCGTGCCGCCAGATCGCTCCGTCCCTCGAAGCGATCGCGAGCGAGTACGGCGACAAGATCGAGATCGTCAAGCTCAACATCGACGAAAACCCGGGCACGGCCGCCAAGTACGGCGTCATGTCCATCCCGACGCTGAACGTCTACCAGAACGGCGAGGTCGCCAAGACCATCGTCGGCGCCAAGCCCAAGGCCGCGATCGTCCGCGACCTGGAGGACTTCATCAGCGGCTGAGCCGCCGCGCAGGCGACGATGTTTCACGTGAAACATGAAGGGGGCCGTCCCTGGGGCGGCCCCCTTCATGTTGTCCCCGTGCGGGCCCCGCAGTCCCCTGTCACAGTGGCCGGAGGGCTGGTTCCTTCTGTACGGCGCCGAGCAGCCGGTCGAGGGCCATCTCGACGTCCTCCCTCCAGGAGAGCGTCGTGCGCAGCTCCAGCCGCAGCCGAGGGTGGCAAGGATGCGGCCGGACCGTCTTGAAGCCCACCGCCAGGAGGTGGTCGGCGGGCAGCAGGCACGCGGGCTCCTTCCAGCGGGCGTCACCGATGGCCTCGATCGCCCGGAACCCACGGCGCAGCAGATCTTTGGCGACCGTCTGGACCATGACCCGGCCGATCCCCTGTCCCTGGTACTCCGGCACGACGTACGCGGTCATCAGCTGCACGGCGTCGGGTGACACGGGGCTGGTGGGGAACGCGGTCGACCGGGGAACGTAGGCGGGAGGGGCGTAGAGGACGAACCCCACGGGGACGTCGTCGACGTAGACGACACGGCCGCAGGAACCCCAGTCGAGGAGGACTCCGGAGATCCAGGCCTCCTTCTCGGTGGCGGCCGTGCCCTTGCTCACCGAGGCTTCGCCGCTGACGGGGTCCAGTTCCCAGAAGACACAGGAGCGGCAGCGCTGGGGGAGGTCCTGGAGGTTGTCCAGGGTGAGCGGTACGAGCCGGCGCCCCATGAAGGCTGTTCCTCGCTTCCCTCGCCCGCAGCGACGCGAGCGGCTGTCAGAGCGCTGCGTTCCCTGAGCAGACTGCCGACGAAGCCGCCGACCACGCCCAGGCTCAGTGCGGCGCTCACCAGTCCGGTCCGGCTCATCGCTCGCATGGCGGTCTCCCCCTCGGAGGTGCTGCCAGGTGAATGCGCCAAATCCCCTCGCATCGTATCGATGATGCGATTGCCTCGATACCGACTGAAAGCAAAGAGCGAGCCGTGTTCCGGTACAGACCGGACACAGCTCGCTCAGGTGCTCGACAGGCGTCGTGCCGCCCCGCCGACGGACGGCTCAGCCGTCCGTCGGCTCGGTGTCGCCCTCGACCAGACCCTTCTGGAGAACGGGCCCCTCGCCGGGTGCCAGGGAGTCGAGGATGCGCTCCAGGTCTTCCATCGAGGCGAACTCGACGGTGATCTTGCCCTTCTTCTGCCCCAGGTCGACCTTGACCCGCGTCTCGAAGCGGTCCGAGAGCCGGGTGGCGAGGTCGGTGAGGGCGGGCGAGACCCGGCCACCGGCACGGGGGCCCTTGGCCCGCTGCGCGGTCTGCGGGCGGGACCCCATGAGGGTCACGATCTCCTCGACGGCACGCACGGAGAGGCCCTCGGCCACGATCCGGTGGGCGAGGCGGTCCTGCTCCTCGGAGTCGTCCACGGAGAGCAGCGCCCGCGCGTGTCCGGCAGAGAGGACCCCGGCCGCGACCCGGCGCTGGACGGCCGGTGAGAGCTTCAGCAGCCGCAGCGTGTTGGAGACCTGCGGGCGGGACCGGCCGATGCGGTCCGCCAGCTGGTCGTGCGTGCAGTTGAAGTCCTTGAGCAACTGGTCGTAGGCGGCGGCCTCTTCCAGCGGGTTGAGCTGGGCGCGGTGCAGGTTCTCCAGCAGCGCGTCCAGGAGGAGCTTCTCGTCGTCCGTCGCCCGGACGATCGCGGGGATCGCCTCCAGGCCCGCCTGGCGGCAGGCCCGCCAGCGCCGCTCGCCCATGATCAGCTCGTAGCGGGCGGGTCCCGTCTGGCGTACGACGACCGGCTGGAGGAGGCCGACCTCCTTGATGGAGGTGATCAGTTCCTGGAGCGCGTCGTCGTCGAACACCTCGCGCGGCTGGCGGGGGTTGGGGGTGATGGAGTCGAGGGGCAGCTCGGCGAAGTGGGCGCCCATCGGCGAAGCGGGCGCCTCGACGACGCCGAACAGCGACACCTCCTCTGTTTCACGTGAAACAGGGGGCAGCGTGGCCACCTTGGCCGCGGCGACTCCACGGTCCGTCGTCAGGACACCGGAAGCCGGGGCGGACCCGCCTCCCACGGCGGTCTGCGCCGGGGTCTTCTCGGTCGGGGCAGCGGGGATCAGTGCACCGAGTCCTCGGCCGAGCCCCCTCCGTCGCTCACTCACTGAATCCCCTCCATGGTCGGGTTGTTCTGGGCACCGATGTGGGCGTGGGTCGGGTCGTAGCTGACTCCGACGCCTCTCAGTGCGATCTCTCGGGCTGCCTCAAGGTAGGAGAGGGCACCGCTCGATCCGGGATCGTAGGTCAGCACCGTCTGCCCGTAGCTCGGTGCTTCGGAGATGCGGACCGAGCGGGGAATGCTCGTCCGCAGCACCTCCTCACCGAAGTGGGTGCGCACCTCTTCGGCGACCTGGGAGGCGAGACGCGTCCGGCCGTCGTACATGGTGAGCAGGATCGTCGACACATGGAGGGCGGGGTTGAGGTGCCCCCGCACCAGGTCGACGTTGCGCAGCAACTGCCCGAGCCCCTCCAGCGCGTAGTACTCGCACTGGATCGGGATGAGCACCTCTTGGCCCGCGACGAGCGCGTTGACCGTCAGCAGGCCGAGGGAGGGCGGGCAGTCGATGAGAACGTAGTCCAGCGGCTGCTCGTAGGCGCGGATCGCCCGTTCGAGACGGCTCTCCCGGGCCACCAGCGACACCAGCTCGATCTCCGCTCCGGCGAGATCGATCGTGGCGGGGGCGCAGAAAAGGCCCTCGACGTCGGGGACCGGCTGGACCACCTCGGACAGCGGGCGGCTCTCCACCAACACGTCGTAGATCGACGGCACTTCGGCGTGATGGTCGATCCCGAGCGCCGTGGACGCGTTGCCCTGGGGGTCGAGGTCGATCACGAGGACCCGGCCACCGTGCAGGGCGAGGGACGCGGCAAGGTTGACGGTGGTCGTCGTCTTGCCCACTCCGCCCTTCTGGTTGGCCACCACGATCACCCGGGTCTGCTCGGGCCGGGGCAGGCCCTCACCCGCACGACCGAGTGCCTCCACCGCCAGTTGGGCAGCACGACCGATCGGAGTGTCGTCCATCGGGGGCGGTGTTTCACGTGAAACATCGTCCCCCAACGACTCGGTACGGGGACCGGGGACCGGATCGGTCATCGGTCCCGCGATGTTGGCGTCGGACCGCAAGGATTCACTCTCCTCGACTTCAGGCTCGCTATGAACAGAGCCTCCCATGCCTTCGGGGTCGCGAACCAGTGAGGCCTGGTCTTCTGTGGAGAAATCCACCACTGTGGACAACTCCGTGACCTTGCCGAGTGAGCCGAGGGGCTTTCGTTCCCGGGGTTGGGCCGCTGCGCGGCCGCGACTGATGATGCCGTGCAGAAGTGAGCGACGTTTCACGTGAAACACGATGCACAGCACCCGCGGTCGATCCGTCGCGACACTCCGTCACGCGGGGGACGGGAAGCTGGTGTGGAGTACGCCTGCCGGGTGGAATCCACCGGCCGACTGGCGCACTCCCGTCGCCCGACCGCCGCCGGGCTGTCGCCCGTTCAGCGTCGGCGGCGCGTCCGTCCCGTGCGGGCCGCCTTCGCCCGCTTGGCGGCGAACCGGACACCGCCGGGGCTCTCCCCGACCTCGACCCGGACCACCGTGGAGAGCGGATCGACGAATCCCTCACCGACGTGCAGGATCGACGTCTCGACCGCGCCGAGCTTGCTCAGCGCGGTGGCGGAGCTCTTCAGCTCCTCCTCGGCGGTGTCGCCCTTGAGCGCGAGCATCTCGCCGTAGGGCCGCAGCAGGGGGATGCCCCAGGTGGCCAGCCGGTCCAGCGGCGCGACCGCGCGGGCGGTCACTACATGGACGGGCGGCATCTTGCCCATGACCTCCTCGGCGCGTCCGCGGACGACCGTGACATGGTCCAGGCCCAGCAGCTCGACGACCTCGGTGAGGAAGTTGGTGCGCCGCAGCAGCGGTTCCAGCAGGGTGATCTTGAGGTCGGGGCGGACCAGGGCCAGGGGGATACCGGGCAGGCCGGCGCCGGAGCCGACGTCGCACACCGTCACGTCGGCGGGCACGGCCTCGGAGAGCACCGCGCAGTTCAGCAGATGCCGCTCCCAGAGCCGGGGGACCTCCCGCGGACCGATGAGCCCGCGGTTGACTCCGGCGTCCGCCAGAAGCTCGGCGTACCGCACCGCGTCGCCGAAGCGATCGCCGAACACCTCGCGGGCTTGCTGGGGCGCAGGGGGGAGTTCCGCTGACTCCGTCACGGGGACCGTCCTTCCGTACCGCATCGACGCGTCAGGCGCCGACCACCAGAACTACAGGCTGACAAAGACCGGCCCCGTCTGCGCTACAGACGGGGCCGGGGAGACGTGCGGACCGGATCAGTGGGGCAGCACGACGACGAAGCGCTGCGGCTCCTCGCCCTCGGACTCGCTGCGCAGTCCGGCCGTCTTGACCGCGTCGTGGACGACCTTGCGCTCGAAGGGCGTCATCGGCGGCAGCTTCACGGGCTCGCCGCTGTTCTTCGCGTCGGCGGCGGCCTTGGCACCCAGCTCGGACAGCTCGGTGCGCTTCTGGGCGCGGTAGCCCGCGATGTCCAGCATGAGACGGCTGCGGTCACCGGTCTCGCGGTGCACGGCCAGACGCGTCAGCTCCTGGAGCGCCTCCAGCACCTCACCGTCCCGGCCGACGAGCTTGTTCAGGTCGCGGCCGCCGGAGTCACTGATGATCGACACGGAGGCACGGTCGGCCTCGACGTCCATGTCGATGTCGCCGTCGAGGTCGGCGATGTCCAGCAGACCTTCGAGGTAGTCCGCGGCGATCTCACCCTCCTGCTCCAGGCGGGTCAGGGTGTCTGCACCCTCGGCGGCGGCGGAGGTGGTGCCTTCCGTCACGGGATGGGCTCCTTCTTACTTCTTGGACGGGGACTTGGGGCGCTGCGGGCCGCCCTTGCGCTGCCCGGACTGGGCCTTGCTGCGGCCGGCTGACCCGGCCTTCGGCTTGGCCGCCGCTGCGGGCTTGGCGGCGCCTGCGGGCTTGGCGTCCTCCGGCTCGTCGTCGGACTTGACGAGCGAGGTGGTCTCGCCGGCCGCCTTCGGGCCGCCGGACTGCCGCTGGGACTTGCTCTGGCGCCGGGGCTGCTGCCGCTTCGCCAGGGCGGCGGGCGTGCCGTCCTCGGTCAGGGTCGCGGTCTGCGCCTCGCCCTTCTCCACGTTGCCGTCGGCCTGGGCGACGAGGCCCGCCTTGGTCAGCCCGTTGATGAACTTGCGCTCGAAGTCGTTGCGGTCCCGGCCCTTGGCCACGATCGCCTTGACGATGGCCTTCTCCCCGCGGCCGCGGGTCTTGCCGTGCTCGGTGACGCGCTTGTGCAGGCGCTCCAGGTAGGCGGCCTGCGCCTTGGAGCCGGGGGTCGGGTTGTTGCGGATGACGAACATCTGCTGGCCCATGGTCCACAGGTTGGTGGTCAGCCAGTAGACGAGGACACCGACGGGGAAGTTGATGCCGAACACGGCGAACATGACGGGGAAGACGTACATCAGCATCTTCTGCTGCTGCATGAACGGGGTCTTCACCGTGGTGTCGACGTTCTTCGTCATCAGCTGGCGCTGGGTGAAGAACTGCGAGGCCGACATCAGGACGATCATGACCGCGGTGACGATGCGGACGTTGAGGAGCGTGGCGTCCAGGGCGGTGACGTCCGCGGTGCTGTCGGTGAACTTCGCTGCCAGCGGGGCGCCGAAGATGTGCGCCTGCTGGGCGCTCTCCAGCAGCTTCTGGTTGATGACGCCGATGGTGTCACCGTTGGCGATGCCGTTGAGCACGTGGTAGAGGGCGAAGAAGAACGGGGACTGCGCCAGGATGGGAAGGCACGAGGAGAGCGGGTTGGTGCCCGCGTCCTTGTACAGCTTCATCATCTCTTCGGACTGGCGCTGCTTGTCGTTCTTGTAGCGCTCCTGGATCTTCTTCATCTCGGGCTGCAGGGTCTGCATGGCCCGAGTCGCCTTGATCTGCTTCACGAAGAGCGGGATCAGGCAGATCCGGATGACGATCACCAGGGACACGATGGACAGGCCCCAGGCCCAGCCGGTGTCAGGGCCGAAGATCGCGCCGTACACCGTGTGGAACTGGACGATGACCCAGGAGACAGGTGTCGTGATGAAACTGAAGAGGCTTGCAATCGTGTCCACTAATCATGCTCCTTGGGCATGGGACGGGGTCTCTGCGGCCGGGCTCGGGGAGGTGTGCTCCCCGGTGGCCGTTTCGGCGGCGGAGGGCCCGCCCTTGCGTGCCCGCCAGGCGTCGCGCAGCATCTCGTGCCACCGTGGACGCTTGCGCGGCGGGACATGGTCCACGCCGCCCAGCGACCACGGATTGCACCGCAGGATGCGCCAGGCGGTGAGGGCCGTTCCCTTGATCGCCCCGTGCCGGTCGATGGCGGTGTATCCGTAGTGGGAGCACGACGGGTAGTACTTGCACACCGGACCGAGCAGTGGACTGATCGTCCACTGGTAGAGCTTGATCAGTGCCAGCAGCGGGTACTTCATCGCGCGCCCCCTCCCGTGAGCCGTTCGAGAGCGGCATCGAGGTCTTGGGCCAGCTGTGCATGAGCGGCGTCGCCCGCACCGGGCAGCGCCCGTACGACTACCAGGCTACCGGGGGGCAGCAGGGCGACTCGATCGCGCATCAGGTGACGGAGTCTGCGCTTGACCGCGTTGCGCACGACCGCGCCGCCCACCGCCTTGCTGACGACGAAACCCGCACGCGTCGGGGGAGCGCTCTCCCCAGGCGCGTGCGGGTCCGTGGCACCGCTGTGATAGTGGACGACGAGCGTCGGGCGTCCGGCCCGACGGCCTCGTCGTACCGCGGTCGCGAAGTCCTCGCGCCGCCTCAGCCGGTTCTCGGTGGGCAGCACGACGGCATGACCTGACCGGGATCAGGCGGACAGACGGGCGCGACCCTTGCTGCGGCGGGACGCGAGAATCGCGCGGCCGGCACGGGTCCGCATACGCAGCCGGAAGCCGTGGGTCTTGGCGCGACGACGGTTGTTCGGCTGGAAGGTGCGCTTGCTCACTCGGGGGCTCCAGAAATCAATCGGTAATGGCGGGGTGCCGTCCTGGCTGTCACCGTGCGCCCACGAGTAGCTCGCGTTAACGCCCGAGTGCACCGCTTCCCGATCACCTGACGTGATCTGTGCCCATCGGAGGCAGGCGGCAGCAGCCATCGACAACTCGACCTGGTTACGGTACGCGCGGCTACGCCATCCGGTCAAACCAGGGGCTGTCGGGAGACACTGTCCACAGGCTGGGGACAACAACTTGAACCGCAGCGCTCGCCCTGACTACCGTGGCTGAACTCCGATTCGTTCCTTTGTCCCTGACCCCACCCGATATGAATCCCGATCCGTCCCGCCTCACACGAACGTGGGACCCGCGAGAGAGCGTGCCCTGTGGCTGACGTACCTGCCGATCTTGCCGCAGTGTGGCCACGCGTACTGGAGAAACTGCTCGGTGAGGGTCGCGGTCAGGGGGTCGAGGTCAAGGACGAGCACTGGATCCGGCGCTGCCAGCCGCTGGCGCTGGTCGCCGACACGGCCCTGCTCGCCGTGCCGAACGAGTTCGCCAAAGGCGTCCTGGAGGGACGGCTCGCCCCGGTGGTCAGCGAGACGCTGAGCCGCGAGTGCGGGCGCCCGATCCGGATCGCGATCACCGTCGACGACTCCGTGGGCGAGACCCCGCCCGCGCCCGTCCCCTCCGCGCAGCCCACGTCCTCCCGCTACGAGGAACCGGAGCTTCCGTCGGGCCAGTACGACAGCCCGTACGAGAACAAGTACGACCAACGGGACCCGCGCGATCAGCGGGAACAGCGCGGCCAGCGGGATCACCGCGACCCGTACGACACGTACGAGGGATACGGCCGTCACCGCGCCGAGCAGCCGCAGCCCGGCGGGGACCAGGGCGGCCGTCAGGACCAGCTGCCCGTCGCGCGCCCGGCGTACCCGTCGGAGTACCAGCGGCCCGAACCCGGCGCCTGGCCGCGCCCGTCGCAGGACGACTACGGCTGGCAGCAGCAGCGCCTCGGCTTCCCCGAACGCGACCCGTACGCGGACCGCGACCGCGACCGCGACCGGGGCCAGGACAGGGACCGTGAGCGGGAGCGCGATCCGTACGCCTCCCCGTCCCAGGACTCCTACGACGGTCCCCCCGGCCGCGACAGCTACGGCGCGCCCGCGCAGGACTACCGGCCGCAGGCCGTGGACCGGCCGCCCTACGACTCCGCGCCGTACGAGCAGAAGCGCCCGGAGTACGACCAGCGGGACCCGACGCGCCGCGAGCTGCCCGACGGCCCGGCCGGCGGTCCCCCGCACCGCGGGGGCACCGGACCCGGCGCGTCGGCCGGTCCGTCGGCAACGGCGGGCGGTCCCGGGGAGCCGACGGCGCGGCTGAACCCGAAGTACCTCTTCGACACGTTCGTCATCGGCGCCTCGAACCGCTTCGCGCACGCGGCCGCGGTCGCCGTCGCCGAGGCGCCCGCGAAGGCGTACAACCCCCTCTTCATCTATGGGGAGTCGGGGCTCGGCAAGACGCACCTGCTGCACGCGATCGGCCACTACGCGCGCAGCCTCTATCCGGGCACGCGCGTGCGGTACGTCAGTTCGGAGGAGTTCACCAACGAGTTCATCAACTCCATCCGCGACGGCAAGGGCGACAGCTTCCGCAAGCGCTACCGCGAGATGGACATCCTGCTCGTCGACGACATCCAGTTCCTGGCGGACAAGGAGTCGACGCAGGAGGAGTTCTTCCACACCTTCAACACGCTCCACAACGCCAACAAGCAGATCGTGCTGTCCAGCGACCGGCCGCCCAAGCAGCTGGTGACGCTGGAGGACCGGCTGCGCAACCGCTTCGAGTGGGGTCTGATCACGGACGTCCAGCCGCCCGAGCTGGAGACCCGGATCGCGATCCTGCGCAAGAAGGCGGTCCAGGAGCAGCTCAACGCCCCGCCGGAGGTGCTGGAGTTCATCGCCTCGCGCATCTCGCGCAACATCCGCGAGCTGGAGGGCGCGCTGATCCGGGTGACGGCGTTCGCGTCGCTGAACCGGCAGCCGGTGGACCTGGGCCTGACGGAGATCGTCCTCAAGGACCTGATGCCGGGCGGCGACGACTCCGCGCCCGAGATCACCTCGACGGCGATCATGGGCGCCACCGCGGACTACTTCGGGCTGACGATCGAGGACCTGTGCGGCACCTCCCGCGGGCGCGCGCTCGTCACGGCCCGGCAGATCGCGATGTACCTGTGCCGGGAGCTGACGGACCTGTCGCTGCCGAAGATCGGCGCGCTGTTCGGCGGGCGCGACCACACCACGGTGATGCACGCGGACCGGAAGATCCGCAATCTGATGGCCGAGCGGCGCTCCATCTACAACCAGGTGACCGAGCTGACCAACCGCATCAAGGCCGGCTGACCGAGCCGGACGGACCGTCGAGGGCGCTCCGGGAGCTGATTCCAGCTCTCCGGGGCGCCCTTCGTCGTGCGCGCGCACGAAGCGCACGTCTGGCTCGCCGCCCGGCGGTACGACACCTCAACGCCGTCAGGCTGCCGTATCGCCGTCACGCTGCCTTGTCGCCGCCGCGCCGCCGCCGCCCGACCGCCGTCAGAGCGGCGCCTCCGTGCTCGCGGGTGCCCCTCGAAGCCTTTCCCCGGCGCGTCTGCCCGGCCGTCGCGCCGTACGCCGACACCGGTCGGCGGCCTGCCGACCGCCTGCCGACCGCCCGCGGCCGAACGTACGCGTCACCTGGTGTTCGACCGGGCGCCGGGTTACGGCCGTCCTCCACAGATTCGGGGACTTTCTTGCGTCCACACCCTGGGGACTGGGAAGTTGTCCAGATCTTGTCCACAGGCCCGGCAGGTGAAGGATCATCAGGCCAGGTCACCTGGTTGTGGATTCGTGGAAAAATCTTGTCCACAGGGTGTGGACAAGATTTTGATCCACAGACTGTGGATCGACTTGTCCACGGGCAACCCACAGGTGCGGGCCGGTTGTCCCCAGTGATCACCGGCTTCTCCACACCTCTGTCCACTGTTCGACAACCCGACGCGCCTCCTCACCGGGTCGAGTGAAAGGCGTCACACGAAGCTGCCGAGAGGGGTTGTGGGAAAGACGCCCGAAGCTGGGGACAGTCCTGGGGAGAACTCGGCCCTCCCTGTGCACGGAGTGTGCAGAACTTTCCGTTCTCCACAGAAGGGCCCGGTTGTCCACGGGCTCCACCCACAGGGGCAGTGGACAAAAAATCGGCTCTGACCTGGGAAAACGAGGTTATCCACGGTATCCACAGGCCCTACTACTACTTCCCCCTAGAGAGAGCGAGAAGTCCGTTTCGAAGGGGGCCCTGTGCACAACTCGTCGTCCGGGTCCCGGCTGCCCCTCGTCACGACTTGACCCCGACGGGCACCTACTGTCAGTGCGGTGCGTCAGACTGGTCCCCGGTGGTCCTTCCCCACAGCGGGGCCGATGACACCGAGACAGACGACGAAGGCCAGGCAGGGCGAGAAGCGCCGGCAACAGCAGGAGGCGGCAAGAGTGAAGATCCGGGTGGAACGCGACGTACTCGCGGAGGCCGTGGCCTGGGCGGCGCGCAGCCTCCCGGCCCGTCCGCCGGCGCCTGTCCTCGCCGGCCTCCTGCTGAAGGCCGAGGACGGAGCCCTCAGCCTCTCCAGCTTCGACTACGAGGTCTCCGCGCGCGTCTCCGTCGAGGCGGAGACCGAGGAGGAGGGCACCGTCCTCGTCTCCGGCCGCCTGCTGGCGGACATCTGCCGCGCGCTGCCCAACCGCCCGGTGGAGATCTCCACCGACGGCGTCCGGGCCACCGTGGTGTGCGGCTCCTCGCGCTTCACGCTCCACACACTGCCTGTGGAGGAGTACCCGTCGCTGCCCCAGATGCCGAACGCCACGGGCACCGTCCCCGGCGAGGTCTTCGCCTCGGCCGCCGCCCAGGTCGCCATCGCCGCGGGCCGCGACGACACGCTCCCGGTGCTGACCGGTGTGCGTATCGAGATCGAGGGCGACACCGTCACCCTGGCCTCCACCGACCGCTACCGCTTCGCGGTCCGCGAGTTCCTGTGGAAGCCGGAGAACCCGGAGGCCTCCGCGGTCGCCCTGGTGCCCGCCAAGACGCTTCTCGACACCGCCAAGGCGCTCACCAGCGGCGACAGCGTCATCCTGGCGCTCTCCGGCTCCGGCGCGGGCGAGGGCCTGATCGGCTTCGAGGGCGCGGGCCGCCGCACCACGACCCGCCTGCTTGAGGGCGACCTCCCGAAGTACCGCACGCTGTTCCCGACCGAGTTCAACTCCGTCGCCGTGATCGAGACCGCCCCCTTCGTGGAGGCCGTCAAGCGCGTCGCCCTGGTCGCCGAGCGCAACACCCCGGTGCGGCTCTCCTTCGAGCAGGGCGTGCTCATCCTGGAGGCCGGTTCCAGCGACGACGCACAGGCTGTGGAGCGCGTCGACGCGCAGCTGGAGGGCGACGACATCTCGATTGCCTTCAACCCGACCTTCCTGCTGGACGGGCTCAGCGCGATCGACTCCCCGGTCGCCCAGCTGTCGTTCACGACGTCCACCAAGCCCGCGCTGCTCAGCGGCCGGCCCGCGCTGGACGCCGAGGCGGACGAGGCCTACAAGTACCTGATCATGCCGGTGCGCCTCAGCGGCTGACCCGTGCCCTCCCGGTTGTCCACAGCGCGTGGACAACCGGGCCGCCCGCTGGGGAGAAACCCGCAGGTGGGGCGGTACGGATGAGCGCCTGGCCCCACAGCTGTGCACGGATGTCCGGGTTTAGGCTCGGGCGGGGGCACGAGGTGCCTCACACGCCACACAGCGACCTAAGGAACAACTGATGGAGCTCGGTCTCGTCGGCCTCGGCAAGATGGGCGGCAACATGCGCGAGCGGATACGCCGCGCCGGCCACACCGTCGTCGGATACGACCGCAACCCGGACCTCGCGGACGTCCAGAGCCTCGAAGAGCTGGTGGGCAAGCTCAGCGGCCCGCGCGTCGTCTGGGTCATGGTCCCCGCCGGTGCCGCCACCCAGTCCACCGTGGACGAGCTGGCCGAGCTGCTGGAGCCCGGCGACGTCGTCGTGGACGGCGGCAACTCCCGCTGGACCGACGACGAGAAGCACGCCGAGGAGCTGGCCGCCAAGGGCATCGGCTTCGTCGACTGCGGCGTCTCCGGCGGCGTCTGGGGCCTGGAGAACGGTTACGCGCTGATGTACGGCGGCGACCCGGAGAACGTCGCCAAGGTCCGGCCGGTCTTCGACGCCCTCAAGCCCGAGGGCGACTTCGGCGCCGTCCACGCGGGCAAGGTCGGCGCCGGCCACTTCGCGAAGATGGTCCACAACGGCATCGAGTACGCCATGATGCAGGCCTACGCCGAGGGCTGGGAGCTGCTGGAGAAGGTCGACTCCGTGGAGAACGTCCGCGAGGTCTTCCGCTCCTGGCAGGAGGGCACCGTCATCCGTTCCTGGCTGCTCGACCTCGCGGTCAACGCCCTCGACGACGACGAGCACCTCGACAAGCTGCGCGGCTTCGCCCAGGACTCCGGCGAGGGCCGCTGGACGGTCGAGGCCGCCATCGACAACGCCGTGCCGCTGCCCGCGATCACGGCCTCGCTGTTCGCGCGGTTCGCCTCCCGCCAGGACGACTCGCCGCAGATGAAGATGATCGCCGCGCTGCGCAATCAGTTCGGCGGCCACGCGGTCGAGACGAAGTAGCCTCAGCCGCTCCACAGCAGGCTCACGGCCGGTCCACGGCCAGTGGTCACAGGTCCGCCGGGTCCGCCCCGGCGGACCCCGACACCCGGGGAGGTCGGAGAGACGACCATGCACGTCACGCACCTGTCGCTGGCCGACTTCCGCTCGTACCCGCGCGCCGAGGTGCCGCTCGACCCGGGCGTCACCGCCTTCGTCGGCCCCAACGGGCAGGGGAAGACCAACCTCGTCGAGGCCGTCGGCTACCTCGCCACCCTCGGCAGCCACCGCGTCGCCTCCGACGCGCCCCTCGTGCGCGTCGGCGCCGAACGGGCCGTGATCCGCGCCCAGGTCCGCCAGGGGGAGCGGCAGCAGCTGATCGAGCTGGAGCTGAACCCGGGCCGCGCCAACCGTGCCCGGATCAACCGATCCTCGCAGGTCAGACCCCGTGACGTCCTCGGTATCGTGCGGACCGTGCTGTTCGCGCCCGAGGACCTGGCCCTGGTCAAGGGCGACCCCGGTGAACGGCGCCGGTTCCTCGACGAGCTGATCACGGCGCGCGCCCCCCGTATGGCGGGCGTGCGTTCCGACTACGAGCGCGTGCTCAAGCAGCGCAACACCCTGCTGAAGTCCGCCGCGCTGGCCCGCCGCCACGGCGGCCGCACCATGGACCTCTCCACGCTCGACGTGTGGGACCAGCACCTCGCGCGCGTGGGCGCCGAACTCCTCGCCCAGCGCCTCGACCTGCTCGCCGCCGTAGAACCCCTCGCCGACAAGGCGTACGAGCAGCTCGCGCCCGGCGGCGGCCCCGTCGCCCTGGAGTACAAGCCGTCGGCGCCCGGGGAGGCGCACACGCGCGACGACCTCTACGAACAGTTCATGGGCGCGCTCGCCGACGTCCGCAAGCAGGAGATCGAGCGCGGCGTCACCCTCGTCGGACCGCACCGCGACGACGTCGTCGTCAAGCTCGGCAGGCTGCCCGCCAAGGGCTACGCCTCGCACGGCGAGTCCTGGTCCTGCGCGCTGGCCCTGCGCCTCGCCTCGTACGACCTGCTGCGCGCCGAGGGCAACGAGCCCGTGCTCGTCCTGGACGACGTCTTCGCCGAGCTGGACGCCCGCCGCCGCGAACGGCTCGCGGAGCTGGTCGCGCCCGGCGAGCAGGTGCTGGTGACGGCCGCGGTCGACGACGACGTGCCGGACGTGCTGAGCGGCGCGCGGTACGCGGTGGCGGAGGGGACGGTGGAGCGCGTATGAGCGGACGGGACGAGGCCAAGCGGCCCGAGCCCTCGGGTGTGGACCTCGCGCGCGTGGCGTTGCGGGCCGCCCGGGAGCAGGCCCGTGCGCGCGGCGACGCGGCGCAGGAGAAGAAGCAGGCCCGCCGGGGCGGCGGACTGCGGTCCGGCGCGCGCGCCGACGGACGGGACCCGATGGCGCTGGGCGCCGCGATCAACCGGCTGCTGACGGAGCGCGGCTGGGAGGCGCCCGCCGCGGTCGGCGGGGTGATGGGGCGCTGGCCGCAGATCGTCGGTGAGAACCTCGCCAAGCACTGCGAGCCCGAGCGGTACGACGAGGACGAGCGCGTGCTCTTCGTACGGTGCGACTCGACGGCCTGGGCGACGAACCTGCGGCTGTACGCGCCGACCCTGGTCGCCCGGCTCAACGAGGACCTGGGGCACGGCCGGGTGCGGCAGATCCGGGTGCAGGGTCCGACCGGTCCCGCCCGCCGCTACGGCCCGCTGCGGGCCCCCGGAAGCACGGGTCCGGGCGACACCTACGGGTGACCTCTGTCACGTATCAGGACCGGGACGGTGCCGTCGTACCGTCCCGGTCCTCTTTTCGTACGGCGCGGTACGACGAGTGCCGGTGCCGTGCGGCGGGCGTACGGCTGTCGTACGGGTGTGCGCGGCCGCCGTACGACGGGTTCGCGAACCGTTTCTGCTGTTGCGCGCGGGGGCGTGAACAGCCCGCGTGCGGTTGCGAATCCGGAACTGACTCCCCGGTAGCCAAGGGTTGACACCCGGAAGCGCTGAGTGCCTCTGTGAGCCTCTCGGAGCCCCTTTCCGTATATGGGGACCCGGTGGACGCCGGTTGAGGGCGGCACATGCGGACTCAGGTACCGGCAAACCCCCATCACTGTCGGCGCTACCGGTAGACTGGAAGCGAATCCCGCCCCGATCGTGGGGACCGCCCGGGAGACGCTGAGCAACGCTGATCAAGGCTTACCAACGCAACATGCCGCAGCCGCTCCGGCAACCCGCCGACGAGCCCGGCTCGTGCTGTGCCAGAAAGGGCGCTTCGTGGCCGATTCCGGCAACCCCAACGAGAACATCCCGTCCGCCGACGCAGGCGCCACCGGCGCGGTCCCCTCCTCCGGCAGCGAGGTCACCGCGTCGTACGACGCCAGCGCCATCACCGTCCTCGAGGGTCTGGACGCGGTCCGCAAGCGACCCGGTATGTACATCGGCTCGACCGGCGAGCGCGGTCTGCACCACCTCGTGTACGAGGTCGTCGACAACTCCGTCGACGAGGCCCTGGCCGGGCACGCGGACACCATCGACGTGACGATCCTCCCCGACGGCGGCGTGCGCGTCGTCGACAACGGCCGCGGCATCCCGGTGGGCATCGTGCCCTCCGAGGGCAAGCCGGCCCTGGAGGTCGTGCTCACGGTGCTCCACGCGGGCGGTAAGTTCGGCGGCGGCGGCTACGCGGTCTCCGGTGGTCTGCACGGCGTCGGCGTCTCCGTCGTGAACGCCCTCTCCAGCAAGGTCTCGGTCGAGGTGAAGACCGACGGGCACCGCTGGACGCAGGACTACAAGATGGGCGTCCCCACGGCGCCGCTGGTCCAGCAGGAGGCCACCGAGGAGACCGGCACGTCGGTCACCTTCTGGGCCGACGGCGACATCTTCGAGACGACCGAGTACTCCTTCGAGACGCTGTCGCGGCGCTTCCAGGAGATGGCGTTCCTCAACAAGGGCCTGACGATCAAGCTCACCGACGAACGCGAGTCGGCGAAGGCCACCGCCGGGGCGGACGAGGCGGGCGCGGACGACAAGGACGAGGTCAAGACCGTCACGTACCACTACGAGGGCGGCATCGTCGACTTCGTGAAGTACCTCAACTCCCGCAAGGGGGAGACGGTGCACCCGACGGTGATCGACCTGGAGGCGGAGGACAAGGAGAAGAGCCTCTCCCTGGAAGTCGCCATGCAGTGGAACAGCGGCTACAGCGAGGGCGTGTACTCCTTCGCCAACATCATCCACACGCACGAGGGCGGCACCCACGAGGAGGGCTTCCGCGCGGCCCTGACCAACCTGGTCAACAAGTACGCGCGCGACAAGAAGCTGCTGCGTGAGAAGGACGACAACCTCACGGGCGACGACATCCGCGAGGGTCTGACGGCGATCATCTCGGTCAAGCTCAGCGAGCCCCAGTTCGAGGGCCAGACGAAGACCAAGCTCGGCAACACCGAGGCGAAGACCTTCGTGCAGAAGGCGGTCTACGAGCACCTCAACGACTGGCTGGACCGCAACCCGGTCGAGGCGGCGGACATCGTCCGCAAGGGCATCCAGGCGGCGACCGCGCGCGTCGCGGCCCGCAAGGCCCGCGACCTCACCCGCCGCAAGGGCCTGCTGGAGTCGGCGTCCCTGCCGGGCAAGCTCTCCGACTGCCAGTCGAACGACCCCACCAAGTGCGAGATCTTCATCGTCGAGGGTGACTCCGCCGGCGGCTCGGCCAAGTCCGGACGCAACCCGCAGTACCAGGCGATCCTCCCGATCCGCGGCAAGATCCTCAACGTCGAGAAGGCGCGGATCGACAAGATCCTCCAGAACCAGGAGATCCAGGCACTGATCTCCGCCTTCGGCACCGGCGTGCACGAGGACTTCGACATCTCCAAGCTCCGCTATCACAAGATCATCCTGATGGCGGACGCCGACGTCGACGGCCAGCACATCAACACCCTGCTGCTGACCTTCCTCTTCCGCTTCATGCGGCCGCTGGTCGAGGCCGGGCACGTGTTCCTCTCCCGCCCCCCGCTCTACAAGATCAAGTGGGGTCGTGAGGACGTCGAGTACGCCTACTCCGACCGTGAGCGCGACGCCCTGCTGGAGCTGGGCCGCCAGCGCGGCAAGCGCGTGCGCGAGGACTCCATCCAGCGCTTCAAGGGCCTCGGCGAGATGAACGCCGAGGAACTGCGCGTGACCACCATGGACCAGGAGCACCGCGTCCTCGGCCAGGTCACCCTCGACGACGCCGCCCAGGCCGACGACCTGTTCTCGGTCCTCATGGGCGAGGACGTCGAGGCCCGCCGGGCCTTCATCCAGCGCAACGCCAAGGACGTCCGCTTCCTCGACATCTGAGTCGGTCTCAGCTGACCGCACCAGGAAGGATTCCCACCAGCAATGGCCGACGAGATCACCCCTGTCACCCCTGAAGAGGGCGGCGAGCTCGTGATGCGCATCGAGCCCGTCGGGCTCGAGACGGAGATGCAGCGCTCCTACCTCGACTACGCGATGTCCGTCATCGTGTCCCGAGCCCTGCCCGACGTCCGGGACGGCCTCAAGCCCGTCCACCGCCGCGTCCTGTACGCGATGTACGACGGCGGCTACCGCCCCGAACGCGGTTTCTACAAGTGTGCCCGCGTCGTCGGCGACGTCATGGGCAACTACCACCCGCACGGCGACTCCTCGATCTACGACGCGCTGGTGCGCCTCGCCCAGCCGTGGGCGATGCGGATGCCGCTCGTCGACTCCAACGGCAACTTCGGCTCACCGGGCAACGACCCGGCGGCGGCCATGCGCTACACCGAGTGCAAGATGGCGCCGCTGTCGATGGAGATGGTCCGCGACATCGACGAGGAGACCGTCGACTTCACGGACAACTACGACGGCCGCTCCCAGGAGCCGACCGTCCTGCCCGCCCGCTTCCCGAACCTGCTGATCAACGGCTCGGCGGGCATCGCGGTCGGCATGGCCACCAACATCCCCTCGCACAACCTGCGTGAGGTCGCGGCCGGCGCCCAGTGGTGCCTGGAGCACCCCGACGCCTCGCACGAGGAACTGCTGGACGCGCTGATCGAGCGCATCAAGGGCCCCGACTTCCCGACCGGCGCGCTCGTCGTGGGCCGCAAGGGCATCGAGGAGGCCTACCGCACGGGCCGCGGCTCCATCACCATGCGCGCGGTCGTCGAGGTCGAGGAGATCCAGAACCGCCAGTGCCTGGTGGTCACCGAGCTGCCCTACCAGGTCAACCCGGACAACCTCGCGCAGAAGATCGCCGACCTGGTGAAGGACGGCAAGATCGGCGGCATCGCCGACGTCCGCGACGAGACCTCCTCGCGCACCGGCCAGCGCCTGGTCATCGTCCTGAAGCGGGACGCGGTCGCCAAGGTGGTCCTGAACAACCTCTACAAGCACACCGACCTCCAGACCAACTTCGGCGCCAACATGCTGGCGCTGGTCGACGGCGTGCCCCGCACCCTGTCGCTGGACGCGTTCATCCGGCACTGGGTGGCGCACCAGATCGAGGTCATCGTCCGCCGTACGCGCTTCCGGCTGCGCAAGGCGGAGGAGCGCGCGCACATCCTGCGCGGCCTGCTGAAGGCGCTGGACGCCATCGACGAGGTCATCGCGCTGATCCGGAGCAGCGACACCGTCGACATCGCGCGCACGGGCCTGATGGGCCTTCTGGAGATCGACGAGATCCAGGCCAACGCGATCCTGGAGATGCAGCTGCGCCGGCTGGCCGCCCTGGAGCGCCGGAAGATCGTCCAGGAGCACGACGAGCTCCAGGCGAAGATCACCGAGTACAACGCGATCCTGGCCTCGCCGGTCCGCCAGCGCGGCATCGTCAGTGAGGAACTGGCCGCGCTGGTCGAGAAGTACGGCGACGACCGCAAGACCATGCTGGTGCCCTACGACGGTGACATGTCCATCGAGGACCTGATCGCCGAGGAGGACATCGTCGTCACCGTCACGCGCGGCGGCTACGTCAAGCGCACCAAGACGGACGACTACCGCGCCCAGAAGCGCGGCGGCAAGGGCGTGCGGGGCGCGAAGCTCAAGGAAGACGACATCGTCGACCACTTCTTCGTCTCCACCACGCACCACTGGCTGCTGTTCTTCACCAACAAGGGCCGGGTGTACCGGGCGAAGGCCTACGAGCTGCCGGACGCGGGCCGCGACGCGCGCGGTCAGCACGTCGCCAACCTGCTGGCCTTCCAGCCGGACGAGGCGATCGCCGAGATCCTCGCGATCCGCGACTACGAGGCGGCGCCGTACCTGGTCCTCGCGACCAAGGGCGGACTTGTCAAGAAGACGCCTCTGAAAGATTACGATTCTCCGCGTTCCGGTGGTGTCATCGCGATCAACCTGCGGGAGCAGGAGAACGGTTCCGATGACGAACTGATCGGTGCCGAACTCGTCTCCTCCGACGATGATCTGCTTCTGATCAGCAAGAAGGCGCAGTCGATCAGGTTCACCGCTACGGACGACACGTTGCGTCCCATGGGCCGTGCGACCTCTGGCGTCAAGGGCATGAGCTTCCGCGAGGGAGACCAGCTGCTCTCGATGAATGTTGTTCGACCCGGTACGTTCGTGTTCACTGCCACGGACGGCGGGTACGCGAAGCGGACCGCCGTCGACGAGTACCGCGTCCAGGGTCGCGGCGGCCTCGGCATCAAGGCCGCCAAGATCGTGGAGGACCGCGGTTCTCTCGTCGGCGCGCTGGTGGTCGAGGAGACGGACGAGATCCTCGCCATCACGCTGTCCGGCGGTGTGATTCGTACGCGAGTCAACGAGGTCAGGGAGACGGGCCGTGACACCATGGGCGTTCAACTGATCAATCTGGGCAAGCGCGATGCCGTCGTGGGCATCGCTCGTAACGCCGAGGCGGGGCGCGAGGCGGAGGAGGTCGACGGCGACATCGCCGTCGACGAGACCGCCGAGGACGGTTCGGTCAGCGGTACGGACGAGGGTGAGGCGCCCTCGTCCGAGTAGGCACGAGGAGTGAGTCATCGTGAGCGGAGCCACGGGCGCCGGTTCGGTCGGAACGTCGGCCGGCACCTCTGCCGGCCCTTCGGCCGGTAACCCTGCCGACAAGGGAACGGACGGCGGGGGCCGTGGCTCCGCCGCGGGGCCGACTCCGGGGCGTGGGACCGACGCCCGCGGGGCCGAGGCACGGGGGGCGGACGTGACCGATCCGCAGACGACCAACCTCCAGCCGATCAAGGACCCGCAGACCACCAATCTGCAGGCGGTGAAGGCGCCCCTGAAGAAGTCCCCGGCGCCGGACCAGCAGGGAGCCCAGGGGGGAAGCGTGACGGACACCCGCGGTCCGCGGACGCAGGCGCAGGGGGCCGGAGCGGCCCCCGCCGGGAAGAAGACCAAGACCGGGCGTGACGACCGGCAGACCACCTCTCCGCTGCCCGGCGAACGCGCCGCGCAGCAGGCGGCCGCCGGGCCGTACCACCCGCCGCAGGCCTACGGCTCGCAGGCGGGTCAGGCCGGTGGCCCGGGGACGCAGGGCGGTCAGCCCGGCGCGGTCCGCCGTCCCCGCACCGGCGCCCGCACCGCACCGCGGGTGCGCAAGGCGCGGCTGCGGGTGGCGAAGGCCGACCCGTGGTCGGTGATGAAGGTCAGCTTCCTGCTCTCCATCGCCCTCGGCATCTGCACCATCGTGGCGTCCGCGGTGCTGTGGATGGTCATGGACGCGATGGGCGTCTTCTCCACGGTCGGCGGCACCATCTCCGAGGCGACCGGCTCCAACGAGTCGAACGGCTTCGACCTCCAGTCCTTCCTGTCGCTCCCCCACGTCCTGATGTTCGCGTCGGTCATCGCGGTCATCGACGTCGTCCTCGCGACGGCCCTGGCCACGCTGGGCGCCTTCATCTACAACCTCTCCGCGGGCTTCGTGGGCGGCATCGAGCTGACCCTCGCCGAGGACGAGTGAGGCCGCGGCGCGGGCGGTCCCAAACCTCCGCCGGTCACCCGTCGGGAACCGATTTTGGGACTGCCCGCGTCGTGCGCTAATCTTCAGGAGTCAGCGCGCGGGACACACCCCCGCAGAGCGCGGCGGGGCTATAGCTCAGTTGGTTAGAGCGCATCCCTGATAAGGATGAGGCCACAGGTTCAAATCCTGTTAGCCCCACAGACGAGAAGACCCCCGGACCATCGGTCCGGGGGTCTTTTGATGGTGCCGCCAGAGGGTCATGTTTCACGTGAAACAGGCCGAGCGGTGGTCGTAGGCCTAGGGGGGGGTCGGGGATGGGCTCGGGTGCGGAGCCGGACGGGGCGTCGAGGTCCGATGAGGAGTGGGACCGGTTTCTGCGGGAGTCGGTGGCGGGTGCCGCCGGTGCGCCGAAGGAGCCGTCGGCGCGGGCGCGCGAGGTGACGCGGCGGCTGGCCGCGGAGCCCGACCGGGCCCCGGAGGGCTGGCGCAGCCACCCGCCCGCGCGCCCCAAGCGGCGTACGGGCTGGTACGTGGCCGGGCTGGCCGGTGCGGTGGCGTTGCTCGGGGTGGCGTTCGCGCCGGGGCCGGTGCTGGGCCTCTTGCCGGGGGACGGCTCCGACTCCCGGCCGCCGACGGCCGAGACCGCCCGTCCGACCGCCGCGCCCCCGGCCGGGACGCCGCAACGCCCCACCCTGGACGAGCCGTTCCGCGGATCGCCGGCGGCGGAGTGGGCGAACGGCGCGGCGGGGATCACCGTGCCGGAGGCCAGGGCGGTCGGGTGGATGAGCGCGGCCGAGGTCGAGCGCGCCCTCACCCGCAGCCGGGACTTCCTCGTCGCCTCCGGCCTGGACCGTGACGTTCTGCTGGGCGCGCGTCCCGAGGCGGCCATCGCGATGATCAACCCGCACCAGAAGGACGTCCAGGACCTGCTGGCCACGGCCTTCCGGGCCCCGGACGAGGACAACGATCCCCTTCTCCTCTTCAGCCGCTTCCAGCCCGCGCGGACGCAGTTGGTCGGCGACGTCGTGAAGACCCGGGGCCGCCTCGCCTACGAGGTGGGCGAGCGCGGCGCGCTCCGGGTCACCGCCGACGTCACCTTCGTCAATCCCGTCGCCCCGGCGGGCGCGGCCGGGGTCGGGGCCGAGGACGAGCTGGTCCGGACGATCGTCCGGCGTGAGCTGGTCCTGAGCTGGGACGACCCCGAGAAGGTCGTCATGGAGCCGGGCACCTTCTCGGTCGTCTCGTACAAGTACGACATGACCAACGGCGGTTGCGGCGCTCCCACGGGCTATCTCACGCCGCCCTTCGGCACCGCTGCCCGCACCGACGACACCGCCCCGGCGCTCGATCCGTACGACCGCAGCGCGCCCGTCGGCCGGGGCGGGGCCGCCGGGGACGAGTGCCGGCGGGCGACGCGGTCCTGAGGGGGGAGAAGGGGACGGGAGCGGGCCGGGACGTCCGCGCCGTCGGCGGGGCCTTGGGCGCGGTACGGCGGCGGGCGGCGCGGGCTCCGCAAAACCCCTTGTTCTCGGCACCGCCGCAGGCTCTACGCTCTGCGGATGACCTTGCGATGGGAACAGGTGATCGTGCACGCCGTCGATCCGGCGGCGTTGGGGCAGTGGTGGGCCTCGGCGCTCGGCTGGGTGGTGGTCCACTCCGACGACGACGAGTTCGAGATCCGGCCCGCGCCCGACCAGACGCCCGGCCTCGACTTCGTCCGGGTCGAGGAGGGCCGGACGGCCAAGAGCCGCCTCCACCTCGACTTCCGCCCCGACGACCAGGCCGCCGAGGTGGCCCGTCTGGAGGCGCTGGGGGCGAAGCGGGTCGACATCGGGCAGGGCGAGCAGTCGTGGGTGGTCCTCGCGGACCCCGAGGGCAACGAGTTCTGCGTCCTCGGCCAACACGCCTCGTGAGCGACGAGAGCGGCGCCGGGGCGTCCGGTACGAGCCCTGACCGGGTCGATCCGGCCGATCCAGCCGAACTCGCCGCCCTGCGGGCCGTGTTCGGCTCCGACGGCGACTGCCGCCCGCCCCTCGGGTGGGCGGCCGTGCGCGCCTTCGAGGCGGAGCACGGGGTCGTGCTGCCCGAGCCGTACCGGACCTTCGTCGCCGAGATCGCGGACGGATCGGCCTCCGGACCGCCCGAGTACGGGTTCCTGCCGCTCGCGGAGCTGCCTTCCGACTGGGACGGCGAGGCAGACGTGCGCTCGCTGAGCAGCCCGTTCCCGCTGACCGAGGCGTGGATGTGGGAGGACGAGGACGACGACGGCCCGGAGAGCGTGGCGGACGGGGAGGACGTGGACGCGGTCCTCGACCGGGTCCACGGCGACGGCTCGGTCGTGCTCGGCACGGACGGGTGCGCCATGAACTGGCACCTTGTGGTCACCGGCCCCCACCGGGGACAGATCTGGATGATCACCGACGTGGGCGCCGTCCCCTTCGGCGCTCCGTACGGCCACACCACGGCCGAGCCCGGCTTCACCGGCTGGGTACGGCACTGGGCCGACAAGAAGTCCTGGTACGACGTCGCCTGACGCGGCGTGGGCATGGCGAAGGCCCGGTTGCTCCTGGGAGCTTCCGGGCCTGCATCATGCGGATGTACGCACGTTCGCCGTGACATCTCCTCAGCACGGGGGCAGGGCTGTCCGCGGGTGCGCAGCGGTGCCGTGCGTGTGCTGGTGGGGTGCAGCGGGGTACAGCGGGGGTCCCGCTGGAGTTACGTCATGTCCTTCTACCGCGTGCGGCCTGCTTCCTGCCGCCTGTGGTCCAACTGTTGCTGTTGCTGCTGCTGGTGCCTGCTACTGCGTGCTGTCAGGTGAGCTGGGCCGTCCGGGCCGCGGCGTCGGTGTCGGTGTCGCAGGGGGCCGTGGTGTCCGGGGTCCGGTCCGCGGGGGCTGCGTCCGTGAGGTGGTCGGCCTGGTCCGTGTCGGGAAGGGCGCGGTGGCGGCAGTTGGGGGAGGAGCCGTGGGCCTCGGCGCGGATGCGCTGCTTCATCGTGGGGGGCAGGGACCTCGCGTTCAGCCAGGCCGCCCAGGGCGACACCGCCGGCTCGTTCGCCGTAGCGGTGGTGGCGCTCTCGCTGCTGTTGCGCGTCGGCTCGGTCTGTGCCGACGCCGTCGCGGCGGTCGTCGTGACGAGTCCGAGCGCCGTGCACAGCGCGATGAAAGCGGTGACGAGGACGGTCCAGAGCTTCTTGACCCGGATCTCGGGCATGGCCCCTCACTTTCGGCTTGGGCGATTTGCGTACTTTCCTCATGATGTGTATGCCGGGCCGGAAGTCGTGGATCTGCGTTCGTGGCGTGGCGATGTTCCGATGAACACCACCCGGATGGACGTAAGACGTATGAAATGCCCTGGGCGGCTGGGCAAAACCGGCCAAGGAGGGGTGAAGCGACCCTTCGTGGTGGTGTGATCACCCTCCGATCCGAGGGTCTGATCCTCGGCCGCTGTCCCGGCTACTGCGCGGTAGAGGGCGGGAGTTGGGGGGCGCGACGCAGGTCACCGAACGGTCTCGGCCGGTGTGTATAGTCGGGCGCCAGAGGTCCCCTACGTCAAGGAAAGACGAGGTCGCGCGGTGAAGAAGCTTCTCCTGGTCGCACTGGCCGCCATCGGCGGGCTCCTCGTGTACCGCCAGATCCAGGCGGATCGCGCCGAGCAGGATCTGTGGACGGAGGCGACTGACTCCGTGCCCACGGGTTCGTGAGTACCGATACCGAGAACTGAGCAGACCCCGGCCGCCGGAGCGGTCGGGGTCTCGTGTTGCGGGGCGGGGCGATGTGGGGCAGGGGCCGCGCCGGGAGCGGCGAGGGCGGTCCCCCTCCGTACGTCCCGCCGACGATGGTGTTTCGGACGCCCGTGCGGAATGCGGGGGTGGTGGGCGGGCCGAGCGGGCAGGATGGCGCCCACGGCCGGACGGGGCGGGACCGCGTGCCGGTGAGCGGGCGAGGGGACGGGCGATGAAGCGGCGTACGGGCTGGGTGGGCGTGGTGGCCGCGGTCGTGATGGGCGCGGCGGTCACGGTGCCGGGGCCGGTCGCGCTGGCCGCGCCTGCGGCGGACGGCTCCGACTACGCCTTCGACCCGGACGCGCGGGACGTCCCGGCGGCCGACGGCACCGGCGGCGCGGTACGGCTGGACGCGGGCCGCGTGTACCGCAGCGCGCTGGCGGGGCGCGGGAAGGCGTACTACCGGCTCGCGCTCGACGCCGCCGTCACCGCGTACGTCTCCGTCACCGCCGTGCCCGACCCCGAGGACACCCTGGCCAGCGGCGACGGCATCAGGGTCGCCGTGCAGAACGCCGACGGCGTCAACTGCTCCTACGACTCCTCGACCGTCGGCGCCTCCCGCGACCGGCGCCCGGTCACCGCCTGGGGGGCGCGCGAGATCCTGGTCGGCAAGGGGCTCTGCCAGGAGGCCGGAACGTACTACCTCGTGGTCGAACGCGCCGAGACGGACACCGCGACCGAGAGGCCCTGGGAACTGGAGCTGGCCCCCGTCGCCGAGGCCGCCGTGCGGCGCGGCGGCCCGACCGACGGTCCCGGCGCCTGGGACTCCGCGCCGCCCGCGCCCCCGTCCGGCGAACCCGCCGACGGCGACGGCGGCGGCGGGTTCACGCGCGCCGCGCGGCTCCGGCCGGGGGTCTGGCGCGACGAGATCGCGCCCGGCCAGTCCCTCTTCTACAAGGTGCCGGTCGGCTGGGGACAGCAGGTTCACGCCACCGCCGAACTGGGCAGCGCGGCGGGCGCGGGCACCGGATTCGTCGTCCCGGCCCTGGACCTGGCCCTGCACAACCCCGTGCGTGCCGAGGTCGTGAACGCGAGCGTCGGGTACGACGGCGGCCAGAAGACGGCCGCGCTGCCCGTGCTGCCGCCGGTCGGCTACGCCAACCGGTACGCCCCGACCGACCCGGCGCGGAGCCTGCGGTTCGCCGGGGACCACTATCTCGTCGTCCATCTCTCCGCGCGGGTCGCGGACCGCTTCGGCGACGGCCCCTACGACCTCGTCCTGCGGGTCACGGTCGACGGCACGGCGCAGGACGGGCCCCGGTACACCGGACCCTCGGTGCCGGGCGGCCTGTTCGGGCCGGGCTCGGACGGGCTGCCGGGCTCGGACGCGGTGGCCGCCGGGCCCGCCGGGAACGGCGACGGGACCGCCGGGAGTGGCGGGGACCGCGGGGCGATGACGGCGGTCGCGGCGGGCGGGATCGGCACCGGGACCGCGCTGCTGCTGGTGCTCGGCGGCTGGACGGCGGTGGCCCGGCGGCGCGCGGGCGCTCAGATCCGGGCCAGGGCCCAGAACCCGACGGCGTAGCAGGCCAGCGCCAGCAGCAGGAGCGGCAGCGCGACCGCGACCGGCGGGCCCGGACGACGCGGCACGGGAGCCCGGCGCCGACCCCGGCGACGGCTCCGCCCGGCCGCGCCCGGCGCCCCGGCGGTCTGCTGAGGGTGCTGAAGCGGCACTGGGGACGGCGCCTGCGTGGTCGGGGACGGCGGGTCCTTCGTGGTGTACGACGCGGTGGACGGGTCGGTGAGGTGGGCCGTGCCCCCGGTCTGCGGCCTGAGGGGCAGCGCGAAGGTGCCCTCGTGGGGGAGCGCGGAACGCTGGGGCGTCGTCGCGGGAGTGGGAGTGGGAGTGGGGGTGGGCGTCGGCGTAGGGGTCGGCGTCGCCGTGGCCGTCGGGAGGTGCGCGGGCGGCGGCGGTACGGGGGCCGGGGGGCGCGCGGGAGGGGGCGCGGTGCCGAGGAAGGCCGTGCCGGTGGACCCGGGCGGCGGGAGGTGGAAGCTGCCGGTGTCCGACATGGAGGGCTCGGGCGTCGGGTCCTGCGCGGGGGCCGGGGGAGCGGACGGCGGTGCTCCGGGTACGGCGGGTCGGCGCGGGTCGCCCGGGAAGGCACCCGAGCCGGGCTCCCCGCCGGGGTGCGGAGGCCGCGCCGGGACGGGCGGGGGCGGCGGCGTGTCCGGCCGGGCCGGTGCGACCGCCTGACCCGAGGTCCGGGAGCCCGTCCCGGGCCAGGCCCAGTGGGGATCGGCACCGGGCACGTCGTCGGTGGCGGGGCCGGCGTGGTCGGCGTGACCGGAGGGGTCGGCCGCGTTCCGCTCGGGGCCCGGCCGCTCGTACGGCGACCGCTCGTACGGCGAAGGGGTTCCCGTGGGCCAGGCCCCCGCGCCGCCGCCCTCGCCCCCACCGCGAGAACCCCCGTCCCCCAGCGGGCCGTCGCCGGGCACTTCGCCCTCCCCCGGCACGGCGGCGACGCCGCCCGGACCGACCGCGAACCCGCCCGGACCGGCGGCGACGCCGTTCGGACCGGCCACGCCCGCGGCGGGTCTCGACGGGCCCCGCGGCCCGAACCCCTTGGGCAGCGGGCCGATCTGGTCGAAGATCTCGATCTGCTCGTCGTCGGGACCCGGCTCGGGGAGCAGTTCGGCGGCCGACGCCAGCGCCTTGCGGGCGCCCGTCGCACTGCGGAAACGTGCCTGCGGGTCCGGCTGGAGCAGCGTCGCGACCACCTGCCACAGCGGCTCGGGAACGCTCTGGGGAGCGCCCGGAGTGCCGTGTTCCGCGAAGTGCTGGACGAGCGCCTTGGCGTCCGGCTTGGCGCCCTCCAGGAGATACAGGGCGACCAGGCCGACAGCGAACAGGTCGGCGGGGAAGTCCGGTTCGGCGCCCAGCATCTGTTCGGGGGCGAGGTAGCCGGGCGTGCCCACGACGAGGTTGGTCTCGGTCAGCCGTGGTTCGCCCAGCCGCATCGCGATGCCGAAGTCGGAGAGCCGCAGCCGGGGGCGGCCCGTACCGGTCGCCTCCAGCAGGATGTTGGCCGGTTTGATGTCCCGGTGGACGACCCCCTCGGCGTGCACGGCCGCGAGACCGGACAGCAGCTGGTCGACGAGGACGCAGACGAAGGCGGGGGGCAGCGGGCCGTAGTCGCCGACCAGGTGGACCAGGGAGCCGCCGGTGACCAGGTCCATGGTGAAGAGGACCTTGTCGTCGTCCGCGGCCCAGCTGGCCGGGGCGAGGACGTGGGGATGGTCGATACGGAGGGCCTGCTCGCGGACGAAGCGCAGCAGCGCGTGCGCGTCGCTCTGCTGGAGCACCTTGGCGGCCACGTACCGGCGGCGGCGGTGGTCCCAGGCGCGCCAGACGGCGCCGACCCCTCCCCGGCCGATCGGATCGGCGAGTTCGTACCGTGCGGCGAAGACCTCACCCATGGCCGTGCGTCACTCCTCCCCCTGCGGTGTCCCCCCTGATGCTGCTCACTCCCCCCGGCGACGAGCGGTACGGTCCCCCGTGCCCGTGCCCGCGCGGCGCGCCGGTTCCCCGGTGAAGAGCGCCATCACGGCGCTCCTCTCGGCCCGCGGCCCGCCGTGCGCCGTCGGCCCGGCCGCCGACCCCCTCCCGGTCGCCGGGGCCCCGGGTTCAGCTCCGGTGGAACCGTTCAGCTCCGGTGAGACTGGTCAGCTCTCTCGGGACCGTTCAGCTCTGGTGGGACTGGTAGTGCGCGACGGCGTCCGCGGTGCGTCCGGCGCCGTACACCCGGAGGAACTCTGCCAGTTCGGGGTGGGTCGGGGCGAGGGTGTCGGCGGCCTCGATGATGTCACCGGCCGCCGCCACCGACCGCAGCAGTGACTGGATCTCGCGCACGACCCTCTTGACCGTCGGTGCCCCCGAACCGCTGGTCGTCTGCGTGGTGTTGCTGAGCACCGAGCCCCCCTGTGACCGCTTGATCTCGTCCATGCGCTCCGTCGCCTCGGCGGCGCTGACGCTGCCGTCGGAGACCTGGGTGGCCAGCTCCTGGAGCAGCTGCACCCGCTGCACCACCGCCGGGTTGCCGATCTTCGCCCGCTGACCGCTCATCAGCTGCGACAGCATCGGAGCCGAGAGTCCCAGCACCCCCGCGAGACGGGCCTGGTTCAGGCCGAGATCGTCGATGAGCTTACGGAAGAGCGCCCCCAGCGGCTCCCCGTACCAGTTCCGCTGAAGTTCCCGCGCTCTCGCGGTCGCTTCCTGCTGTGCGGCATCCATGTGCGTCTCCCCATCGCTTCCCCAGAAAACCGCGGTTCGCTCCAGCGAACCACGCCGAGCATCCTACGGAGCGTGGTCATCCGCGGGGACCCCCAATCTTTTTGCGGGATACGGGGGGTGACCCGGTACTCTGGTGCGCGGCACCCACCGGAATGCGTCTCCGCGATCCGGCCGGACGCCATCCCTCCGGGGCCTTAGCTCAGTTGGTAGAGCGCTGTCTTTGCATGGCAGATGTCAGGGGTTCGACTCCCCTAGGCTCCACTTGATATCGCCCCTCTGAACTGCGGAAACGTGGTTTTGAGGGGCTTTTGCGTGCTGACGTGTCAGCACGGCGGTGCTGACGGTTCCTTCATAGGCCTCGGTTCTTCGAGGTTTGCCAGCCCTTTGTCTCCCCGTGGTTCCCCTAGGCTCTTGCTGTCTGGGGAGCAGCCTGGGTTGGGCTGTGTCTGTCGTCATCGCGGTGGACCCGGCGACGAAGTCCCACGAGAGCGCCAGCCTGATCGCCTTCACCGTGGCCGGCCGGGGCTGGCCGGTGGAGTCGCTGTACGGCGACGACCGGCCACGCGGATACGTGATGGACTGCGAGCAGGGCCGGCACACGCCGATGCAGGCGATGCAGCGCGCGGCATAGCTATACCACGAGCACCAGGCCGACTGCGTGGCCATCGAGGCCAACAACGGCGGCGACTACCTTCCGGTACTGCTGCAGCAGGTCGCCCGCGGGTGGCATGGCGGATCTCCCACGCCACCCGGGGCGAGCGGGCACGGGCCGCGCCAGCGGCCAGCTCGGGTGTACGCGGAACTGAGGGAGCACATGACGGCGTTCGTCAGCCAGGGTGAGACGGAGGACTCGCCGGATCTGCTGGACTCGCTGGTGTGGGCGCTTTGGGATTTGTTCCTCGACTTGACGATGCCTGTATCCAGCCCTGGCAGTGATCGGCGACTTGACCAGGGTCGCTAACTTTCGGCGGGGGCCATTGACACGCCCCCATCATCTCGAGACGGGGGATGAAGGCGGCCCGCAGAGTGAAGCTGGAGCTGCAGGACGTGCGCGAAGTGCCGGAGGAGCCTGCCGTCGCCGAGCTTCGAGCGTGGGGGCGTCGGACCAGTACTCGCATTTGGTGACATCCGCCACCCGCTGTATGCGAAGGTACGTGCCGCGCAGCCCATGCAGCCAGGACGAGCCGGCAGCTCGGGAAACTGAGACGACGAGGCGCCGGGCGCCTAATCGGCAACCTTGCCGCGGTGCTCGTCCCAGCCGGACAGAATCTGGCTGACCCTGCCGTGGGAGATTCCGAGGAGACGCTGAATCTCCGCACCGCTGGCACCGGCCGAATGGAGTTGCCTCGCGGTAGCGTCACGCGCGGTCAGTACGTCCTTGCGCAGTGCCCCCAACCGGTCGAGCAGGGCGGCGAGGCTCGCGGCGCGCTTACGTGGGTCGGCCTCCTGCATGGCGCGCTTCAGTTCGGTCTCGGGGGTCATCAGGACGCCATCCTACCGTTAGCGCGCTTGCGTACGGTATGTTAACGCGCTAACATGCTGGAGTGGGTGCACAGCTGATTGACCTCGCGACCAGACGGTTTCCTGGCTGCTCTGACGGGGCTGTAAACCTCACTGTTCCGTCCTCGCGGCTCGCGATCTCGTGGAGACCGTCAGAGGGCTTTTATCCCCTGCCGCGCTGGCGGCAGACTCGCCGTGTGAAGTGTTGGAAGCGTCCGATCGGGGCCGCCCCGTCCGCCAGGCGACCTCGAGGCGGCTATTGTCAGTGGTCGCGTCTAGTGTCCCTGCCGGCGGGTGTGTGAGGCGCGGAGATGCGCGTCGTGCCTACGTGATTCCCCACCGCTTGCACCAGACTGAAGGCTGGCCCGGTAGAAGGAGAAGAGAGTGTCCCTGGCTCTTGAGGCTAATGACGCGGAGCCCGTCATTTCGCGGAACCTGTCGGCGGTTGGTGTCAGCAGCCTGGAGGACTGGGAGGAGAATCTCCCGCCCGCCAACGCAGAGGTTGTCATTGGGGACGCCCGTCGGACCGGACTGGAGGACAATTCGGTCGACGTGATCGTCACCTCGCCTCCATACTGGCAGAAGCGTGACTACGGCCATAAGGATCAGATCGGTCAGGAGTCGACACCGCAGGCTTACGTCGAGTCGATGATGGAATGTCTAGACGAGTGGAAGCGACTACTCCGCCCGACTGGCTCGATCTTTCTCAACGTCGGCGATACCTATCACAAGCGGTCCCTCATGGGTATCCCTGGACTATTGGAGTTCGCCGCAGTACAGCGCGGCTGGCTGATCCGCAACCGGATCATCTGGACTAAGGACAGCGGCATGCCGGAACCCGCTAAGAACCGGCTCGCAAACCGCCACGAATACATCATTCACCTTGCCTTGAAGCCGAACTACTACTACGACCTGATCGGCTACAGCGAATATATGGGCAACGGCGCCAACCCCGGTGACGTTTGGAAGATTATGCCTGAGCGGAACATGGGTGCCCACCTTGCCCCATATCCGCAGGAGTTGGTGCGTCGCGCCGTCATGCTCGGCTGTCCGCCGCAGGTTTGCTCCACCTGCGTCAAGCCTCGCACCCGCGTGTTGGAGCGGACCGACCAACTCGATCCGCAGAGGCCACAGGCTCGACGTGCCATGGAGTTGGCGAAGGAGCACGGGCTGACGCCCGACCACATTCGCGCGGTCCAAGCGACCGGCATCTCTGACGTCGGTAAGGCGACCAAGTTCCAGTCTGGCACCGGGCGGAATTCCCAGGAAGTACAGCAGCTTGCTGCCGAAGCAAAGGCGGTCCTCGGTGGCTACTTCCGCGAATTCACCTTTGCCAAGAAGGCAACCGCGGGCTGGACCGACTGCGGCCACGGTACGCCGGCCCGCGGCGTAGTTCTTGACCCATTCATGGGCACCGGAACCACACTGAAGACCGCAACTGCCATGGGCCAGGACGCGATCGGTGTCGACCTGGTGCCGCATGCGCAGGAGACAGAGGTTCCGAAACAGGGGAAGGCGAAGGAGTCTACAAAGCGATCAGTTCGCTGATTTTCGCACCCATCTCCTCCATCTCCGCCTCCAGATCGCTGGCACCGAGGTCGATCCGATACTGAGCCACGACCACCGAGCCGATGCGTCCGGCCACGTGGAGACCCTTCTTCGCGCCAGCTCGGCGCGGGTGAATGGTCATCACGACTGGAGCCCTGTAACGGAGGCCATAGAGCACTGTCTGCTCGACCTCGGAGCGCGCGGCCAAGCCCTTGACGTTGGTGTACTTCACGTCCGCGACCACAGGGTGAGTGCCGTCGTCCATGCGAAAGACGACGTCGGGTTCAGCGTATGGCGGCTCACCGCTCGTTGTCGGCACTTCGTGATCCGGCAAGACCTGACTCGTGGCTTCTGGCAGGTCCTCGTAGAGCCGCAGGCGGCCAGGCTCCTGGTTGCCGTCGAGGACCGCCAGGTTCGGATGGTCGGCCAGTGCCGCCCGAAGGCTGACACGGACGAATTTCTCGAAGAGGTCCTCAGTCTTCACGAGCAGCGTTGGCATGGTGAGGTCGCCGGTAGGTACGTCCAGACTTATCCCGCGGCGAGTCAGGATTGCGACGGCGAGATCGAGCGCTGACCGGTAGTAGGACCGCGTCTCGGGGATGGGGGATTCGCCGCGCACCTGCGGGTCATCGAGACTGGCGGGGTGATTCTCCAGTGCCACGTGTTCGAGGAGTCGCAGTGCCTCCGCGAGCCTCGCTACGCGTCCACGCACGCCCTTATGGCGCGGCGCGTTGACGTAACGGCTGTGCAGGAGTGAGACCGCGCTCTTCAGGCAGCGGTTTGGCGGGTTGTCGATGGTCCGCTCGAACCAGGAATACTGCGCACGATGGTTTATGCCGCGCGCCGCGAACCGAAGCATGGTGGCCGTCGTGTCGATGCGGCCATGTGGGTAGGACCCATCCTCGGTGCGGCGGTGGTAGGTACGGAGGAATCCGTTAAGGGCGATGGTGTCCATCACATCGAGCAGCGCGTCCGCCATTACGTCGAGCAGCCAGTCACTCCACTGATCGGTCGACCTGTACTCACGCAATGCCGACAGCACTGCTGGGGCATAGCCAGCCACGGTCACCATGTGCGTGAGGCTCCGGAGCGGGAACCGCGGGCGCACCTGGATCGCGATGCGGTCGGTGAGCGGCATCAAACCGACCACGCCTTTGGCGGAGAGGCGGAGTTGGCCGTCTTTGAAGTCAACTCGTACGTAGTGGTTCAGAACACCGGGAGCCAGAGCAAGGCGTCCGTCGTGCCCGATAACGTCCTCCGGGGCTACGTTGATCGGCCCATACTCCGAGCACGGAATTACGGTCCGGTTCGGCTCCGTGAGCCGGTCAAGCGTTACGACCGTCATGGCGCCTCGGCCTTCGATCCTGCTTCCTCGGCAACAGGTGGCTGACTCTCGTCGTCAGGCGAATCGAAGATCGCTGCCCAGCCATTGACCATCTCATCGCGCGTCTCGGGAAGGTTCTTGAATGCCCGGGCGACAAGGTACTTCAACTGGTAATCCCAGACCTCTTGAAGGGTCTCTGTATCGGTCACGTCAGCGAAATACGCGTGACCCACGGCAGCGGCCGGCGTCTGCGTCGCACGGGTGTTGATCTTGCTGAACCAGCCGAGCAGGCGCCGATGAATGTTGCCATTGGGAAAGCCGTTGTCGTCGAGCATTTGCTCGAGCAGTCCCCGGCTGGGCGGCATATCGACCTTCGCAAACCGGCGTTCGAATGCCGCATCCACGTCGTCAACACCGCGGTCAAGTGGGTTCATCGTTGCAATCAGAAACAAATTGAGTGGGATCGAGATGGTCTCACCGGACGGCAGGTTGAACCGCTGGCCACGCTTGTTCCGCTCGATGTAGGTCAGCGCCTCGCCGAACACGCGGCCAACGTCCGCGCGGCTCAATTCATCAACGACGAGCACGTAGGCGTCGTCAGTATTCTCATGTGCTTTCCGCACCAGTTGGAGGAAGACCCCGTCGCGGCGTTCGAACCCGCTGCCATCTTTCTTCGGGCGATAGCCCTCCATGAAATCCTCGAACTGGTACGAGGCATGAAACTGGATGTCGGCTCGACGGCTGCCATCGCCACCCGTCATTTTATCCGCGATCTGCCCGGCCAACCACGACTTGCTGGTGCCGGGCGGGCCACTGAGGATCACGCCTCCGAAGCGCCGTAGAAGCCTGAGGATCGTCTCCAACCGGGGATCGTCAGACTGGAGCAGCGGGGCGTCCGGGGCACTGGACCCATGTGACGCCTGAGCACGCGCGATGTACCCGATATCCAGGTCGTCGGCGTTCAACTCCCGGAGGCCCTTAATCAGGGACACGTCAGTCATTGAGCGCGCCTTCCTTATGGTCGGATTCATTGCCGGACGCCTGATCGAACAGCTCGAACCAGGGCCCGGTGAACTGAATCGGTTCGTTGTCCTCGAAGATCACGTCGAAATCAGTGTCCTGCTCGAAGCCAAATTCCTTTCTGAAGGCGGTGATCAACTCGTCGTAACCACCCTCGCCCTCAAAAACGAAGCCGTAGTTGCGCAGGTAGTAGGTCGCCAGCGCCCAAGCAGGCACTTTCGTCCCCTTCAGTAGTCTGTCTAGGGCCTGCTGGGCGTGATCGGTGGGAAGCGCGTAGTCGTCGCCGTTCGCGTTGAGCATGAAGCTCGAGGTCGCCCTCATCGACTTCGGGGCGTAGCTCCCGGCAAGGTTGCGGTTATACCAGTAACCTGTTTCATCCCTGCGATTGACCGAACTGAACGGCCTGTAGTGCGGCTTGGTTGGCGGCCCACCGGGCATCTTCAGCAGATCGCTGACCTCCTTCCAGTCAGGATTTATGCTCGTCGGAGAGCCAGAGGCAACGGCCAACTTGCGTAGCTGAAGGTAGGCCGGGAAGTGCTCGTGGATGCGCTGGGCCTTCAACGCGCCGATCCCAGCGATGACTGCCGCCCTGGTGAGCACGTGCCGGTTGTGGGTGTCCTCTACGACCGCCGTCGACTCCTCCAGCAGCGGGTCTCTGCTCTGCGCTGGTGCTTCTTCCGTCTCACTCACGTGAGCCAACGTACCTAACGGGTTTCCGTGCCGGTCAACTTGTTGGGAAACGTAGATCGATAGATCCACGTGCTTGCCTGCGGACAGGACGCCAGGGTGCGCGGTCAGGACGCGCCCTCGACTTGGCCTCCGGGAACGCCTGCGTCGACCGATGACCCCGATGCGACACCGGTGCCACAGCGTGGGCGACACCGACAGCCGCACATGGGGAGCTCAGCGTCCGGGCCACGGAACCGTCGGGGTCGGCTGTCCCTGAACGCCTCAGCGCTCCGGTATTTTCAGGGGGCTTTGGACGCGCCCGGGAATCGTCGAGACCTGCGGCCTGCCCGGCGCCGCGGCCCTCGCTCTTGTGCTGTGGACACGACGCACACGGGTGCCTCTTTGTTCTTCGGAACCCCGCACTGCTCGATCATGTCGGCGAGGCGGGCGCGTGACCGGCCGAGGCTGCGGCTTCATCAACGCCTGCCGATCGTCACACCCGCCGGTGCGCTCTTACTCCCACCCACATCCTGGGAATCGGATGCGGCACCGGTCGACTCACCCGCTCCTACGCCTGCCTATACCCGGCTGTGCTGGTCATCGGCATCGACCCATGCGCCGAAATGATCAACCACGCTGCCGCGTCCACAACAGCAGTGCGGTGGCTGCAAGCCCGCGCGGAACAACTGCGCCTCAGTAAGCACTTGTTGAGCCTAGGCGTATCCACCCCGTCGCTTCGGCGCCGGCAGAACCCACACCAAGGGCAGCCCGAAATTAGCCGGATCACTGCCCTGGACGGCACGGTCGTCATCGCCGATGCCTTGTCCTCACCACCCACCCCACGATGAGCCACGCTGCGGCACGCCCCCGGCCTGCCGACCCGAGCACGTGGACGAATCGCCGGCCTGACCTCGACAGGGGGTGAAGCACGCACTGGGACATGCAGGGCTGCACGCTAAGCATCGGGCCCGTCACGCTCATAACGGTGGCACTGATCATCGTCGACAACTCCATGCAGAGCTGCCCTGCCCGGATCCCTGAGTGCGACGACCTGATGATCACGCCGATGGAGCAGGTCCGTCGATGTTCCCTGCAAACAGCTACCTACCCGCCCCTGTGGCCTCCTTGAACAGGAGCCCTACTGGTGGTCATTGCCAAACGCGAACGCCGGCGTGTCCGTGCTGACACGTCAGCACGGGTGCCGGATCGAGGGGGGAACGAGCCGGATACAGGAGGATGCAAACGGGGTGTTTGTCCAGGATCGGCGGCGTTCTCGCAGCTCAGGAAGGTAACATTGTCGGGTTCGACTCCCCTAGGCTCCACATCGAGAAGACCCCTCTGACCTGCGGGAACGCGGTCAGGGGGGTCTTTTCACGCCGGGGGCAGGGTGAGCCGGGCCCAGACGGACTTGCCGTGGGGGCCGTGGTCGTCGGTCCAGCCCCAGCTCGTGCTGAGCGCGTCGATGATGGGCAGCCCGCGATGGCGTTCGGCCAGCGGGGCCGGGCACGTCAGGCGGGGGCGGCGGCGGCTGGGGTCACGGACGACGCAGAGCAGGGTGCGCGGACGCAGGGCGAGCGCGAGCCACACGGTCGGCGGGGGGTCGGCCGCGGCGCGCGCGCCGCGCGGACGGCCGTGGCGTACGGCGTTCGCGACCAGCTCGGAGGCGATCTGGACGGTGTCGTCGCACAGGCCGCTGCTCAGGTCCCAGCCCAGCAGGGTCCGCCGGGTGAACTGCCGGGCCACGGAGCAGCAGTCCGTCGCGGCCGGTATCCGGCGGGCGGCGAAGGGGGTGCTGCCCATGCCTATCCGCAGGGCGAGATCGGAGGGGACGGCGGGGGGGACGCCGCGGAAGAGGCGGTGATCCGCCCCGACGGGCGCTCGGTGGGTCGACCGTGGCCGGATGCCGTGGTCGCGCTGTGCCGTCATCGTCCCTCCCCGGAGACCGTACGCGCCGGAGACCGTGCGCGGCCCGGGGCCTGGCGTGCCGTCTCGGCCGTCACTATTCCGGTCGGTCCGTCGTTTCTGCAAGCGTCGGTCTGCAATTGCAGACCCTCGGTATTCGTACATGAGGCCGATGCGGCGCGCTTTTCGGAGCGGGTGTCCGCCGGCCGGGAAAGAGAGGGGCGAGGAACATGCAGCGAGTGGAGAACGGCATCGTCGCCGACACGATCCAGGGCGTCACATGGCGCAAGAGCAGCCGCAGCGGCGCGAGCGGCAACTGCGTGGAGGTCGCCGCCCTGCCGGACGGAGCCGTGGCGGTGCGCAACTCCCGCTTCCCGCAGGGACCGGCTCTCGTCTACACGCGCGAGGAAATCGTGGCTTTCCTCGGCGGCGTGAAGGACGGGGAGTTCGATTTCACGCTCTGATGACAGAGCGTAGATTTATGGCCACTTCCTGACGGCCGTGAGGAGCGGCTGCCATACTCGGGTTTCTCGGACAGGTCGATTGGAGTGCCCCGTATGGCAGCCGAGCCGCAGGCGCCGTCCATTCTCGGATTCCCGCACCGCGCGGAATGGGGTGCGACCGCGCACCGCAAAGCGCTCGCCGGTCATCTGCGCCGCTGCCGTGACCACGCGGGGATCGGGACCCGGCAGGCGGCCCGCTGCATCGGCGCCTCCGAATCGACCATCAGCCGCATCGAGAACGGGCTCGCCTCCCTCAAGACGGACGAGGTGGAGCAACTGCTCGACGAGTACGGCGTGCACGACCCGGCCGAGCGGCGGCGGATCGCGGACCTGGTGAGCGAGGCGGCGAAGCCCGACCCCTGGCAGCCCCACGCCCACGCCGCGCCGCCCAGCCTGCGCCCGCTGCTGGCGATGGAGCCCGCCGCCCACCGCATCGTCTCCTACGAACCGCAGCTGGTACCGGGCTGGCTCCAGACCGAGGAGTACGCCCGGATCGTCATCCAGGCGATGGACCCCACGCTTCCGGCCTCGAAGGTCGAGGAGCGGGTCCGGCTGCGCTGCGCCCGGATCGAGATGCTGCGCCGCGCGGACGGACCGCCGACCCTGCTCGCGGTGATGGACTCCGAGGTGCTGCGGCGGATGGTCGGCGCCCCCGGCGTCATGTACCGGCAGATCACGCACCTGCTGATGCTCCTGGACGAGATGCCGTACGCGATCCGCCTGCACATCGCCCCGCTGGCGGTCGGCGCCGCGGGGGCGGTCGGGCATCCCATCGTGCACCTGCGCTTCTTCGCCCACGAGTACCTGCCCGACATGGTCTACCTGGAGCAGCACGAGGGCGCCGTCTACCGGGACAAGCCCTCGCAGTCGGAGCGGTATCTCGCGGTGCTTAACCACCTGGTCGGCCTGGCGACCCCGGCCGACCAGACCGCGTCCCAACTGCGCGAGGTCCTCCGGACCTGGAAGCAGTGAACGGGGTTCGCCCCGGTCGCGCCGTCTGCCCCGCTCGCACCGTCCGCCCCGGTCGCACGGTGGGCCCCCGTGGCCTGGTGGACCTCTGTCGCACGGTCGGTCTCTGACGGACCGGACCGCACCGTCCTCGCGGCGGTGGAGCGGAGCGGGCGGGCCTCAGCGGCGGACGAAGCCCACGCCGCCGTACTCCTCCCACTCCCAGGTCACCTGGGCGGGCACCTCGTCCTGCTGCGGCCGCCACGCCGACACCTCGGTCAGACCGGGCTCGACCAGGTCCAGCGGCGCGCAGAACGCCTCGACGTCGGCGCGTTCGCGGACCCGGCCCCAGTGGCCCCGGGTCTGCTCGTCCATGAAGCGCGTGACGAAGTCACGGACCTGCTCCGAGGCGCTGACCAGTTGGCAGACGACCATCATGCTGCCCACCGGCAGCCGCTCCGCCACCCGCGCGATCAGCTCTGCGGGCCCGCTGGAGTCCGGGATGCAGTGCAGCACCGACACGAACAGCGCGGCGACCGGCTCGTCGGGGCGGATCAGGCGGCGTACGGGCTCGCTGGCGAAGACGGTGTCGGTGTCGCGGAAGTCGGCCTGGAGCACCGCCGTGCGGTCGTTGCTCTCCAGCAGCGCGCCGCCCATGGCGCGCACGATGGGGTCGTTGTCGACGTAGACCACCCGGCTCGCCGGATCGACGCGCTGGGCGATCTCGTGCACGTTGTCCCGCGTGGGCAGGCCCGAGCCGTGGTCGACGAACTGGCGGATGCCGTGGTCGGCGGCGAGGGAGTGCACCACCCTGCGCAGGAACTGCCGGTTGTTGAGGGCGAGTTCGCGCATGCTGGGCACGTGCAGGAGGAGTTCCTCGCAGGCGGCGCGGTCCGCGGGGTAGTTGTCCTTGCCGTCGAGGAGGCTGTCGTACATCCGGGCCACGCTCGGAACCGAGACGTCCACTCCGTACGGCAGATCCACCCGTGCCACCCCCCGGTACCGTGACGGACCGTCATCTGACGCCGTGACAGCACAGTTTAGGGGGAGAGTCCCGCCGCCGTGCCGGGGAGGTGGCCGGTTGTCACTCCTTCAGGGGCGCGGAGCGGGGCAGCAGGCCGGGGACGACCCCCGGCGATATGCCCAGGACCTCGGCCACGCGTTCCGAGCTGAGCCGCAGCCGCCGGTGCAGCACCTGTGCCTCCAGCGGGAGGGAGCGGGCGGGCCCGTCTGACTGGTCCGGGTGCCCTGGGCCGGCCAGCGCCTGGCCGATGTGGTCGTGCAGGATGTCCCAGGCGACGGCGGCGGGCCCGGCGCTGCCCAGGGCCACGGTCCAGGTCACCGCGAGTTCGGTGAACGCGTCGCTCACCACGCGCTCCGCCGCGTCGGACTGGCCGATCCGTAACGCCGCGTACCGCAGGTAGGGCTCGTAGTGGCGCTCACGGAACGCGCCGAACGCCGTCACGGCCGCCCGCTCCACCCGGTGGGCGCCGCCCCGGTGCGGGGCCGCGCCCGTCCGCCCCGGTCCCGGGCGGACCGCCGGACGCGCGGACCGGTCGGCCGTCACTCCGCCGGTCCCGGCCGGGCGACGTGGGCGACACCGTCCGGCAGACCGGGGTCGTCGACCATCAGGAACGCGTAGTGCACCGCTTCCCACAGCGGCTTCACCTCCGAGGGGCGGCCGCCCAGCGCGAGCACCAAGGCGGACAGGACCTCCCAGTCGGGGATCTCGTGGCCCGACAGCACCCTCCGGGCGGCCCCGGTGCTCACCTTGCCGCCGCTGAGCGACGCGATCCGCTCGGCGGTCGGCGACTTCGCGGCCCGGTGCAGCCCGCGCAGCGTCGCGTGCAGCTGCTCGATGGCGCGGGGGACGGGCTGCCGCGGCAGCGGCGGCCGCCCGTGCGCCGCTTCGAACAGCACCCGCAGCTCCGCCGGGTCGGCGCCGAGGATGTTGCTCAACGCGCACACCAGGTCCCAGGTCGGGAGCCGGTCGCCGGACAGCACCCGCGAGACGTACGAGGGGGACAGCATCGCGACCTCGGCCACCTCGCGGATCGTCCTGCCGCTCGCGGACTGCAACTGGGTCAGCGCGGCGGCCAGCCGGCCGACCGGGCCCACGGCGTCCGGGCGGTCGGCGGGCTGCTCCTCACCCCCGTCCGCGGGGGCCGTGGAACGGACCGGCCGCCACCGGGCGGGGGCGGCCCGCTTGTCGTTGGCGTGCAGATCCATCATCCGCGCCACCCGCTCCGGCCCCCACCGGGCGCGCGCCGTCTCCGGCGCGACATGGGCCGCCCGGGCCACGCTCTCCCATTTCTCACCGCGATGCCGGGCGTCCGACACCGCAGCCGCGGTGTAGATATCCAGCTCCCTGCGGATCGTCTCGGCGCGCTCCAGCAGCGTCGCCAGTTCCTCCCGGCGCAGCTCGCTGTCCATGAGCTGTCCGGCCAGCCGGTGGATCTCGGTGGCGATGGTGCCGCCCAGCGGACTCTGCCGGTCGGCGGACCGGGCGGCGGGCGTCTGGCGCTTGCGCTGCGCCCTTCTGCGGCACGCGACGCCGCAGTACCGCCGACGGCGGCCCGCGCCTGTGTTCTGCACCAGCGGAGCCGCGCAGGTGACGCACCGGTCCGCCGGTGGGCCGTCCGGCAGCGGTGTACCGCCGCGCTCCGCGGAATCCTGACGCGGAACCTCCGCCGCGCTCATCGTGGCCCTCGTGATCCTCGTGTCCCGTGGTCACCGAGCTGCCGGGCCCGTGCGTCCGGGGGCGGGGCGGCCCCTTCCACGCTCGCCCGACCGGTGGGAAGACGGCGTCGGACGCCGCGGGGAACGCGGGGAACGTTCCTGCGGTGCGGCGCCACCGATCCGGGCGTGACAGAACGGGCACGCGCGCGTGCGTCCCCTCCGTCGGCGTTGCTACCGTCCAGGCGTGCTTCCGGCACCGCGGTGCCGGACACGCCATGGAGTGCGGTCATCTCGCTCCTCAGGGAAGTGATGGCTGCTCAAAATGCGGAAGGGTCCCGGAATTTCGGTAGCCAGCCTGGTCCGGGGCCCACCTCCGCCGTGAGGTTAGCGCGCCGTCCTCAGGCTCGGCCATCAGAGTGAGACGTAACCATTCAAGCGACCTCACCCCCGCGCTAAAAGCGCAGCACCGGGCCGTACAGCCCCCTGAGTCCATTCATTTCGTGGCACATTTTGATCGGATGCGAAATCAATCGATCGCTTTGCTAGGAGAAGCGGGCGGGAAGTGTGTGCGGCAGAGACTGAAAAACCACCGGGAAGCCCCCGGCGCACGCCCCCGCCGCCTTTCGCCTCCGTTTCGCCGCTCTTTCGCTCCCCTTCGCTCCCTTTCGCTTCCCCTCACGCCACCCCGCACCGCGCAGCGAAGAGCCCTCCCGACCGGCGTCCGGTCGGGAGGGCTCTTCGGTGCGCTGCGATGTTCTCCGGCCTGTTTCTGTTTCACGTGAAACAGAAACAGGGTCAGGCTCAGCCGCGGTCCTCGCGGTTGGCCGCCTCCTCGTCCTCCTTGGCCTGGACGTCCGGGTCGAAGGCGCCGGCGCTGCCGTCGACCGAGGTGAGACCGGCCGCGGCGGGGACCTCGGTGGCCTCCGGCGGCTCGACCAGCCAGTCCGGGTTGGCCTGCTTGTCCCACCACTTCCAGGCCGCGAAGGCACCGCCGGCCACGAGGCCCGCCACGACGAGCACCTTGGCGGCCTTGCCCGCCCTGGCCCGGCGGCGGTGCTTGCGCACCAGCTTCTCGATCTCCTTCGCCGTGACGTGACCGCGGAGGGCCGCCAGGACGGCGGCGCTGCGGGCGGCAGCCTCGTCCTTCACCGGTCCGGCCGAGGCCACGGCCTGCTCGATCTTCGGCCGGGAGTAGTCGGCGGCCTGCCGGGCGGCGATCCGGGTGCGGAGCGCGGCTTCGTGCGCGGCCTGGTCGACCTTCGGCGGGACATGCGTCAGCGCCTGCTCCAGTCGCGGGGCGACATGGGCGTCGTACTGGACGCGGGCCTGTTCGGCGGCCTGCGTCACCTTCGGCGCGAGCCGTACGCGGGCCTCGTGCGCGTAGAGCGCGGCCCTCTCCTTGGCCGTGTCGGCGTAGGGCGCCACCACTTCCGCGGCGTGCAGCACGCTGCCCTTCGCCGAGCCGGTCGCGGCGCGCACGCTGTCGATGCGGGTCACGGGTTCCTCCTCCTCGGTGGCGTACGGTAAATCGCCTTTCCGCCCTTGTGCGGATCATGCCTGCCGACGGCCGCCGGAGCATGCCCGGCGGGGCATACGGGTGCCGGACGTCCCGAGTTGTCTTGATCGGATGCAACGGATGCAACGGGTGCAACGGGTGGGCCAGGACCGGACGGATGCGGACGCGGCCCGGATCGGGCCCGGACGAGGCCCGGATCAGATCGGGGTCAACCTGGATCAGGTCTGGATCAGGTCTGGATCATGTCTGGATCATGTCTGGACGAGAGATGGGAGAGCGGGTGAATACGGGGCAACGGGAGCTTGTCGTCGACAATGCCACGGATCGGTCCCGCTCGCTCCCGACCCGGCCCGGAACGGCACGATTCCGTACCCGAAGCGGCCGGTCCGCCGGGCCGGACGGACGGCGGACGGCGTAGGCGGTGGTGCGTGCGAGGATCGGCCTGTCACAGAAGGACGACGGAAGGCGCACCGTGGCCGAGCAGCTCCACGCCACCCTCAGGACCAACCACGGGGACATCGACGTCCGGCTCTTCCCGGACCACGCGCCGAAGACGGTGCGCAACTTCGTGGACCTGGCCACGGGCGGCCGTGAGTGGACCCACCCGGCGACCGGCGCGCGGACGACGGCGAGGCTCTACGACGGCACGGTCGTCCACCGGGTGATCAGCGGGTTCATGATCCAGGGCGGTGACCCGCTGGGCAACGGCACGGGCGATCCCGGCTATGCCTTCGAGGACGAGTTCCACCCCGACCTGCGCTTCGACCGGCCGTACCTGCTGGCGATGGCCAACGCGGGCCCCGGGACGAACGGCTCGCAGTTCTTCATCACCGTCGCTCCGACGGCCTGGCTGAACCGCAAGCACACCATCTTCGGCGAGGTCACCGACCCGGCCGGTCAGAAGGTCGTCGATGCGATCGCGGGCGTCCGGACCAACCCGCGCACCGAGCGTCCGCTGGAGGACGTCGTGATCGAGTCGGTCGTCGTCGAGAAGCGCGCGGCCGGTCGGGTCTGAGGAGGCTCCGGACCTGCTCCGGGAACCATTCGTCCCGCTCGTCCGTAAGGATGGGCGGAGGCCGGGGCGGGGCGCGGTCCTGTTCCCGGCGTCCCGCGCACGACGACCTGTTCACCACGACCTCGGGGGAGCGCATCCATGGACCAGGCACCAGGCAGCCGACCCGACGGCGGCGCGCAGAGCGGCCTGCCCTCGTGCTACCGGCACCCGGGCCGGGAGACCGGGGTGAGCTGCACCCGCTGCGAGCGCCCCATCTGCCCGGAGTGCATGGTCAGTGCCTCCGTCGGCTTCCAGTGCCCCGAGTGTGTGCGGGAGGGTTCGGGCACCGGCCACGCCCCGGACGCCGCCCGGCCCCGGACGCTCGCGGGGGGTTCGATCGCCGCCGACCCCCGCCTGGTCACCAAGATCCTCCTCGGCATCAACCTGGCGGTCTTCCTGGCCGTCCAGGCCAGTCCGTCGCTGGCGGACCACCTCGTCCTGGTGGGCCGGGCCTTCTTCCCGGAGACCGGCCAGGTCGAGGGGGTCGCCGAGGGCGAGTGGTACCGGCTGGTCACCGCGATGTTCACGCACCAGGCCGTGCTGCACTTCGTGATGAACATGCTGAGCCTGTGGTGGCTCGGCGGCCCGCTGGAGCAGGCCCTCGGCCGGGTCCGTTATCTGGCGCTCTACCTCGTCTCGGGCCTCGCGGGCAGCGCGCTCACCTATCTGCTGGCCGGGGCGAACACCGCCTCGCTCGGCGCCTCCGGCGCGATCTTCGGCCTGTTCGGCGCCACCGCCGTCCTGATGCGCCGCCTGCGCTACGACATGCGGCCGATCATCGCCCTGCTGGTGATCAACCTCGTCATCACCTTCGGCTGGTCCGGCATCGCCTGGCAGGCCCACGTCGGCGGCCTCGTCGCCGGTGTCCTCGTCGGGTACGGCATGGTCCACGCCCCGCGCCAGCGGCGGACGGCGGTCCAGGTCGGCAGCTGCGTCCTGGTCCTCGCCGTCACCCTGGCACTGGTCCTGCTGAGAACCGCCCAGCTCACCTGAGGCCTCCCCGCCCGGCCCACCCGGGGGCCCGGCCGGACTCACCTGAGTGGGCGCGCCCAGCTCCCCGGAGCGGCTTCCGGGCACAAGTTGTCCACAGTGGGTGCCGGATCTTGTGCACACGGTGCGGGAACAACTGTGCCCCCTGTCCCCGACCCTTGTTTCCGCAGGTCAGGCAGGGGGCGAACAGGTTTTCGAATGCCGTGGTTTCTTCACACCGGCGTCAACCTGCCAGAGGTTATCCACAGATCGTCGTTCTTTTTCCCCATTGTGGACAACGGCTGTGGATAACTCGCCGGAAATCCCTGGGCAGAGGTGGCGCAGCAGCCGTCCGGCCTGCTACTTCCACTGCGTGGAGACGCCGAAGCCCGCCGCGATGAAGCCGAAGCCGACCACGATGTTCCAGTTGCCCAGCGCGTCGATCGGCAGTGACCCGTCGGTCACGTAGAACACGACGATCCAGGCGAGGCCGACGAGGAACATCGCCAGCATCACCGGCGCGACCCAGGCCCGGCTGTTCAGCTTGATGGCGGTCGTCTGCTTCGCCGGGGGCGGCGTGTAGTCGGCCTTCTTGCGGATACGTGACTTCGGCACGAGGGTCTCTCCTGTCGATGCGCTGCGTGGCCGCGCAGGGTACTGGGTCGGGCTCGGGGCAGCGTACAAGGGGACACTGAGGCGGCGCTGAGTGCTCCCCCGGGCGTCCGTTAGCGTAGTGCTTCTACGGCGCCGAAGGAGATAAGGGTACGTTGAGCTATTCTGCCGACTCCCCCGGTACGGGGACAACGGGTTCCGCACCCGAACCTCGCCGTCGGCGGCTGCGGCCGGTGCGCGTGCTCACCGCGGGCGTCTTCGCCCTCGCCGGACTCATCTTCTTCACCAGCTTCGACACCGCCAAGGGCACCGACATCCGCACGGACGCCTCGCTGCTGAAGCTCTCCGACCTCATCCAGGAACGCAGCCACAAGAACGGCGAGCTGGACGAGACCAACGCGGCCCTGCGCGACGACGTCGACACCCTCGCCGAGGCCGACGACGGCAGCACCAGCGCCGAGGACGAGAAGCTGGCCCGCCTGGAGGACGCGGCGGGCACCCAGAAGGTGAAGGGCAAGGCCATCACCGTCACCCTCGACGACGCCCCGCCGAACGCCACCGCCAAGCTCCCCGGCTACCCCGAGCCGCAGCCCGACTACCTGGTCATCCACCAGCAGGACCTCCAGGCCGTCGTCAACGCGCTCTGGCAGGCGGGCGCCGAGGGCATCAAGGTGATGGACCAGCGGCTCATCTCCACCAGCGCCGTCCGCTGCGTGGGCAACACCCTGATCCTCCAGGGCCGCGTCTACTCCCCGCCGTACAAGATCCAGGCGGTGGGGGACCCGGAGAAGCTCCAGCAGGCCCTCGCGGACTCCCGCGCGATCCAGAACTACATGGTCTACGTCAACGTCTACGGGCTCGGGTGGAAAGTCACCGAGGACGGCACGGTGACGCTGCCCGGCTACTCGGGCACAGTGGACCTGCACTACGCGAAGCCGGTGGAGTAGCCCCCGCCGGGCCAGCCGCCTCCCGGGGAGCCGCCGGTGCGCGTGATCGTCAGAACGCTCAGCGAACTCTGCGTCACGGTCGGCACCGTGATCCTGCTCCTCGTCGTCTACCTGCTCTTCTGGACCGGGGTCCGCGCCGACCGCGCCATGGACGCGCAGATCGACCTCCTCCGCGACCAGTGGGCGCACCCGAACCCGACCGCGCCGCCCGCCCCCGCCCCGCAGCCCTCCGCGCCGGACCGGCCGCCCTCCGCCGGGACCCCGGCCGCCACCCCGGCGGTCACCCCGGACCCCGCGTCCGGCCCCGCCGCCGTGCCCGCGCCGCCGAGGCCGTACCGGGAGGGCAGGCCCTTCGCGATCATGTACATCCCGCGGTTCGGTTTCACGTGGAACAAGCCCGTGCTGGAGGGCACCGGCACGGCCACCCTCAAGAAGGGGCTCGGCCACTACGCGGGCACGGCCCGCCTCGGGCAGCCCGGGAACTTCGCCGTCGCCGGTCACCGCCGTACGTACGGCGACCCCTTCAAGGACTTCCCCCGGCTGCGGCCCGGCGACGCGGTGGTCCTCGACGACGGCGTCACCTGGTTCACGTACCGCGTCGACCGGGGGCCGTACAAAACAGTGCCCTCGGATGTCGAGGTGATCGCCGCTCTGCCACGTAAGTCGGGGTATACGCGTCCCGGACGCTATCTGACGCTGACCACGTGCGACCCCGAATGGGGCCACAGTCACCGGCTGATCGTCTGGGCGCACCTGGACTCCACACAGCCTGTGGAGACAGGCGAACCGAGGGCTCTGCGCCGTTAGTCTGGTGACGTACGGCGTGAGTCAGGTGCCGTGGTGCGACGGAAGGGACGGCATGTACGGCTGGATCTGGCGGCATCTGCCGGGAAACGCCCTGCTGAGGGCGCTGATCTCGATCGTGCTCGTGGTGGCCGTGGTCTATGTCCTGTTCCAGTACGTCTTCCCGTGGGCCGAACCGCTGCTTCCCTTCAATGATGTGACGGTGGACAACCAGTGAGCGCGCGCATTCTCGTCGTCGACAACTACGACAGCTTCGTCTTCAACCTGGTCCAGTACCTGTACCAACTGGGCGCCGAGTGCGAGGTCCTGCGCAACGACGAGGTCACCACGGCCCACGCCCAGGACGGCTTCGACGGCGTCCTGCTCTCCCCCGGCCCCGGCACCCCCGAGGAGGCCGGGATCTGCGTCGACATGGTCCGCCACTGCGCGGACACCGGCGTCCCCGTCTTCGGCGTCTGCCTCGGCATGCAGTCGATGCAGGTGGCGTACGGCGGTGTCGTGGACCGGGCGCCGGAGCTGCTGCACGGCAAGACCTCGCCGGTGGAGCACGGCGGCAAGGGCGTCTTCGCCGGACTGCCCTCCCCGTTCACCGCGACCCGCTACCACTCGCTGGCCGCCGAGCCCGCCACCGTCCCGGCCGAGCTGGAGGTCACCGCCCGCACCCGCGACGGCATCGTGATGGGCCTGCGCCACCGAGAACTGCCCGTCGAGGGCGTGCAGTTCCACCCGGAGTCGGTGCTCACCGAGCACGGGCACCTGATGCTGGCCAACTGGCTGGTGGAGTGCGGCGACCAGGGCGCGGTGGCGAGGTCGGCGGGGCTCGCCCCGGTGGTGGGCAGGGCCTCGGCGTGACCGCGCTGCGCCCCGAGCGCGAGGAGCGGTACGGCGAACAGCCGTACCGGGCTCCCCTCGACGACGAGACGGTGGCGCTGCGGATACCGCGGGCGCCCGAGTCCTGGCACGAGTTCGGCGGCGAGTCCATATCCGCTTCTGACGCCCCGGCGGCGTCCGCCCTCCCCGGAACCCCGGCCGGTGGCCGTGCGGCCCGCAGGAAGGCCGCCAAGCGCCGTCACGGGCGCCACGGCGGTTCCCCGGAGCAGGACCGGCCCGACCGGTCGTCCGGTCCGGCCCCGGACGGTCGGTCTCCGGACGGACGGTCCCCCGACGGACGCGCTGCGAACGGCGCACGGGGCGGGCGGGCCGCGGACCGCGCCGGGCGCCGTGCCGCGCCGCTCTCCCGCGTCGAGGCCCGGCGCCAGGCCCGCGCCCGCAGGCCCGGACCCGCGGTGGTCGCCAGCCGGGCCGTCGGCGAGGTGTTCATCACCACGGGCGTGCTGATGCTGCTCTTCGTCACCTACCAGCTGTGGTGGACCAACGTGCGGGCCCACGCGCAGGCGGACAAGGAGGCGAGCAGCCTCCAGAACGACTGGGCGAACGGCAAGCGCACCCCGGGCGCCTTCTCGCCGGGGCAGGGCTTCGCCATCCTGCACATCCCCAAGCTGGACGTCGTCGTCCCGATCGCCGAGGGCATCAGCAACAAGAAGGTCCTCGACAAGGGCATGGTCGGTCACTACGGCGAGGAGTCGCTGAAGACGCCCATGCCCGACGCGAAGACCGGCAACTTCGGCGTCGCGGGCCACCGCAACACGCACGGCGAGCCGTTCCGCTACATCAACCGGCTCCAGCCGGGCGACCCGATCGTCGTCGAGACCCAGGACGACTACTACGTCTACAAGATGGCGTCGATCCTCCCGAGCACCTCGCCGAGCAACGTCAGCGTCCTCGACCCCGTCCCCCCGCAGTCGGGGTTCACCGGACCGGGCCGCTACATCACCCTGACGACGTGCACGCCGGAGTTCACCAGCACGTACCGGATGATCGTCTGGGGCAAGATGGTGGAGGAACGGCCGCGCAGCAAGGGCAAGCCGGATGCGCTCGTCGAGTAGGGGCAGATGAACGTGGCAGCGACCACCGGCGACACCGAGCACGAAGAGCACACCGGCGCGCGGCACGGCGGCGCGTCGCCCGCCCGGCGCCGCGGCGGCGGACGCTTCGCCCGCGCGGTCAGCGTCCTCGGTGAACTCCTCATCACGGCCGGGCTGGTGCTCGGCCTGTTCGTCGTCTACTCCCTGTGGTGGACCAACGTCGTCGCCGACCGCAAGGCGGACCGGCAGGGCGACAAGGTCCGCGACACCTGGGCGCGGGAGGAGTCCGGCGGCCCCGGAGCACTCGACACCGGGAACGGCATCGGCTTCCTCCACGTGCCCGCGATGGGCGGCGGCGAGGTCCTGGTCGAGAAGGGCACCTCGCCGAAGATCCTCAACGACGGGGTCGCCGGGTACTACACCGACCCGGTCAAGGCCACGCTCCCCACGGCCGGGAAGAACGGCAACTTCTCCCTCGCCGCGCACCGCGACGGCCACGGCGCCAAGTTCCACCACATCGACAAGCTGGAGAAGGGCGACCCGATCGTCTTCGAGACGAAGGACGACTGGTACGTCTACAAGGTCTTCGCGACCCTGCCCGAGACGTCGAAGTACAACGTCGAGGTCCTCGGCCCGGTCCCCGCGGAGTCCGGCCGCACCAAGGCCGGCAAGTTCATCACCCTGACCACCTGCACACCCGTCTACACCAGCCGCTACCGGTACGTCGTCTGGGGCGAACTGGTCCGGGTCGAGAAGGTTGACGCGGACCGCACCCCGCCGAAGGAACTGCGCTGACGGACGGCGCACGGCGCCGCCGACGGACGAGGCAGCACACACGACGAAGGCCTCGGGCCCCGCGGGAAGTGATCCCGCGGGGCCCGAGGCCTTTTCCGCTCTGCCTGCCGGGAGCGCCGGCCGGTCGGTGGTGGCGCTAGCCGTTGCCTCCGCCGAAGAAGCCGATGCCGTCGTCGTCCCCGTCACCGCCGCCGTTGTTGCCCCCGTTGTTGCCGCCGCCCCCGCCGACGGTGACCAGGTTGACGGTCTGGCCGCGGTTCACTGTGCTGCCGGGTGCCGGGTCCGAGGTGAGGACGATCGCGTTGTCGTCGTTGGAGCCCTGGACGTTGCCGACGTTCAGGCCCGCCTGCTGGAGCGCGTTGCGGGCGTCCGCCAGCCGCTGGCCCTGGAGGTTGCCCGGGACCTGCGTCTGCTGGTTCTGCTTCGCCTTGCCGATCTGGATCTCGACCTGGGAGCCCTTGTCCACCTTGGAGTTGGCCGACGGGGTGGTCTGGATGACCTTGCCCACCTGGTTCTGGTCCTCGGTCTCGACCTCGCTGCAGTTGCCGGTGAGGTCGTTGGCCTGCATCTGCGCCTTGGCCTCGTCACAGCTCTTGCCGACGACGTCCGGGACGGTCGCCTTCTCCTCCGCCTTGGCGATGGTGAGGGTGATCTTCGACCCCTTCTCCACCTCGGTGCCGAGGCGCGGGTCCTGCTCCAGGACGGTGCCCGGCTCCTCGGTGGAGATCCGGTTCTTGGTCTCCACGACCAGCTGGTACTGGTCGCCCTCCAGCGTCGAGCGGGCGTCGTCCAGGCTCTTGCCGAGGACACTCGGCACGGCCACCTTCGGCGCCCCCGTGGAGATCACCAGGTTGACGAGGGAGTCCTTGTCGACCTCGGTCTTGGCCTTGGGGTCCTGGTCGCAGACGTTGCCCTTGGCCTGGTTCTCACAGGGCTTCTGCGTGACGGTCCCGAGCTTGAGGCCCACGTTGGTGAGCTGTTGCTGGGCGTCCGCCTGGGAGCTGCCGACGAGGTTGGGCACGGCCACCGGGTCGTCGGCCGAGCCGCCCCCGCCGCTGACGGCCCAGCGGCCGATCAGGATCGCGCCGACGAGGACCAGCACCGCCGCGACGACGAGGAGGATCGTGGAGGTGTTGTTCTTCTTCTGGCGCCGCCGGTCGGGACGGTCGTCGTAGCCGAAGCCGCCGTCGTCCGGGTTCATCGGGGGCAGCATCGAGGTGGCGCCGCCGTCCGCGGAGCGCAGCGCCGTGGTGGCCTGGTCGTCCGGGTAGCCGCCGTAGCCGACCGAGCCGAGCGCCGCCGTGGCCGCGACCGGCTGGCCGTCGAGGCAGGCCTCGATGTCGGCGCGCATCTCGTCGGCGGACTGGTAGCGGTAGTCGGGGTCCTTGACCAGGGCCTTGAGGACGATGGCGTCCATCTCGGGCGTGATCTCGGGGTCGAAGACGCTGGGCGCCTGCGGGTCCTCGCGGACGTGCTGGTAGGCCACCGCCACCGGGGAGTCGCCCACGAACGGCGGGCGGACGGTGAGCAGTTCGTAGAGCAGGCAGCCCGTGGAGTACAGGTCGGACCGGGCGTCGACCTGCTCGCCCTTGGCCTGCTCCGGGGAGAGGTACTGGGCGGTGCCGATCACGGCGGCCGTCTGCGTCATCGTCATACCGGAGTCGCCCATGGCGCGGGCGATGCCGAAGTCCATCACCTTGACCTGGCCGTTGCGCGTCAGCATGACGTTCGCGGGCTTGATGTCGCGGTGCACGATGCCACTGCGATGGGCGTACTCCAGGCCCTGGAGGATGCCGATCGTCATCTCCATGGAGCGCTCCGGCAGCAGCTTGCGGCCGGAGTGCAGCAGCTCACGGAGCGTGGAGCCGTCGACGTACTCCATGACGATGTACGGGATCGACACATCGCCGATGTAGTCCTCGCCCGTGTCGTAGACCGCCACGATCGCGGGGTGGTTGAGCGAGGCGGCCGACTGGGCCTCCCGGCGGAACCGGGCCTGGAAGGAAGGGTCGCGCGCGAGGTCCGCGCGCAGCGTCTTCACCGCCACGGTGCGGCCGAGGCGGGTGTCATGCGCGAGGTAGACCTCCGCCATGCCACCACGGCCGAGCACATGGCCCAGCTCGTACCGGCCGCCGAGGCGACGCGGCTCTTCCATAGCTACCTACCAGCCCTCTCCGTCGGTCCCGTCCGGCACACGTGTGCGGTCGGGGGCTGCCGTCCGGGCTTACCGTACCCGGACGGCGCTGTGCGACCTGGCCAAGCCCGTCACCCGATACAGGACCGGTATCGCAACGTGCGTCGATGTGCAGGCGACGTGATGGGGGTCACTGTGCGGGTCACTTCTTGCTGTCGATGACTGCCTTCATCACGTCCCTCGCGATCGGGCCGGCGAGACCGCCGCCGCTGATGTCGTCACGGTTGGCGGCGCCGTCCTCGACGACCACCGCGACCGCCACCGGCGAGCTGCCGTCGGACAGCTTCGCGTAGGAGATGAACCAGGCGTACGGCTTCTCGCTGTTGTTCAGACCGTGCTGGGCGGTACCGGTCTTGCCGCCGACGGTGGCCCCGGCGATCTTCGCCTTGCCGCCGGTGCCCTGCGGGTCGTTGACGACCGTCTCCATCATCTCCTGGAGCTTCTGGGCCGTCTCCGAGGAGACCGCCTGGGACAGCTCCTGCGGCTCGGTCGTCTCGATGGTGTCCAGGTTGGCGGCCTTGAGCTGGTCGACCATGTACGGCCTCATCAGCTTGCCGTCGTTGGCGACGGCCGAGGCGACCATCGCCATCTGGAGCGGGGTGGCCCGGTTGGAGGCCTGGCCGATGCCGTCCATGGCGTTCTGCGGCCGGTTGTCCTCGGGGTAGACGCTCTCCGAGGCGCGGACCGGGGTGTCCAGCTCGGCGTTGTTGTAGCCGAACTTCTCGGCCTGCTGGATCATCTTCTCGCTGCCGACGTTGTCGGCCATCTTCGCGAAGACGGTGTTGCAGGACACCATGAGCGCGTAGCGCAGGTTGGCGTCCTTGCACTCGCCGTGCTCGTTGGTGAGGTCGGTCTTGGTGTCCGGCAGCTGGTACGGGTCGGGCGTCTTGGTGGCGTCGTCGATGCCGTCGACCACGCCGTTCTCCAGCGCCGCGGCGGCCGTGACGACCTTGAACGTGGAGCCGGGCGGGTAGGTCTCGCGCAGCGCCCGGTTCAGCATCGGGTCGTCGGCGTTGTTCTTCTTCTGGACCGCGTTCCAGGCCTCGGAGTCCTTGTCGGAGGCCCCGGCGAACTTCGAGGGGTCGTACGACGGCGTGGAGACCAGCGCGAGGATCTTGCCGGTGGCCGGGTCGATCGCGGCGACGGCGCCCTTCTTGTTCCCCAGGCCCTCGTACGCCGCCTTCTGCGCGGCCGAGTTGAGGGTGGTGACGACGCTGCCGCCCTCCTTCTTCTTGCCCGTGAGCATGTCGAGCGTGTTGCGGAAGAAGAGCCGGTCGTCGTTGCCGGTGAGGATGCCGTCCTCCAGCTTCTCCAGCTGGGTGGCGCCGAACGCCTGCGAGGAGTAGCCGGTGATCGGCGCCCACATCGGGCCGTTGTTCCAGGTCCGCTTGTACTTGTAGTCGCCGCTGGTGGTCTCCACCGAGCCGGTGATGGCCTTGCCGTCGACGATGATGTCGCCGCGCGGGGTGGCGTACCGCTCGATGTTCACGCGGCGGTTCTCGTCGTCGGTGGCGAGGGTGTCGGCCTTGACGTACTGGAGCCAGTTGTCGCGGATGAGCAGGGTGAGGATCAGGAGTCCGCAGAAGATCGCGATCCGGCGCAGGGGCTTGTTCATGACGGGCGGACCACCTGGGTCATCTCGGCGTCGGGGTTGGAGGCGGGGGCCGGGGCCGGGCGGCGCGCGGTGTCGCTGATCCTGATCAGGATGCCGATCAGCGCCCAGTTGGCGATGACCGAGGAACCGCCGTAGGCCAGGAACGGCATCGTCATACCGGTCAGCGGGATGAGGCCCATCACACCGCCCGCGACGACGAACACCTGGAGCGCGAACGCGCCGGACAGGCCGATCGCGAGCAGCTTGCCGAAGGGGTCGCGGGCGGCGAGTGCGGTGCGCACGCCGCGCTCCACGATCAGCCCGTACAGCAGCAGCAGCGCCATCACACCGGCGAGGCCGATCTCCTCGCCGAAGGTGGCGAGGATGAAGTCGGAGTTGGCGGCGAAGCGGATCAGCTCGGAGTGGCCCTGGCCCCAGCCGGTGCCGAGGGTGCCGCCGGAGCCGAACGCCCACAGCGCCTGCATCGCCTGCTCGGAGTGGCCGGCCTGACCCTGCCGGGAGAGCGCGTACTCCTTCATCGGGTCGAGCCAGGCCTGGACGCGCTGCTGGACGTGCGGTTCGAAGCTGGCCACGCCGACCGCGCCCGCGCCGGACATCAGCAGACCGAAGACGATCCAGCTGGTCCGCTCGGTGGCGACGTACAGCATGATGATGAACATTCCGAAGAACAGCAGCGAGGTGCCGAGGTCCGTCTCGAAGACCAGGATGAGGATCGAGATGAACCAGACCACCAGGATCGGGCCGAGGTCGCGGCCGCGCGGCAGGTACAGGCCCATGAAGCGGCGGCTGGCGAGGGCGAGCGCGTCCCGCTTCACCATCAGGTAGCCCGCGAAGAAGACGGCCAGCACGATCTTGGCGAACTCACCGGGCTGGATGCTGAAGCTGCCGACCTGGATCCAGATCTTGGCGCCGTAGATGTTCCGGCCGAGGCCGGGCACCAGCGGCAGCAGCAGCAGGAGCAGCGCGCCGACCATGGAGATGTAGGTGTAGCGCTGGAGGACGCGGTGGTCCTTCAGGAAGATCAGCACCACGATGAAGAACGCGATGCCGAGCGCCGTGTACATCAGCTGGCGTGGTGCCGCGTTGCCCGCCTGCTGGATCTGCTGGAGCAGCTTGGACTGGTCCAGCCGCCAGATCGCGACCAGCCCCAGCCCGTTCAGCAGGGTGGCCAGCGGCAGCAGCAGCGGGTCGGCGTACGGCGCGAACTTGCGGACCACGAGGTGGGCGACACCGGCCAGCAGGCCGAGGCCCAGGCCGTACGCGAGCAGGCCCGACGGGACCTGCTCGTTGATGGCGAGCCCCACGTTGGCGTAGGCGAACACCGGGATGACCACGGCGAACACCAGCAGGGCCAGCTCGGTGTTGCGCCGGCTCGGGGTGCCGATCGAGCCGATCGTGGACGTGTGGTGGGTCGGCGTGTTGGTTGTGCTGCTCATGGGGTGACGGGGCCTCTCACGGCTTGCCTACTGCTTACCGCACAGCGAGACGACCTTCTGCTCATCCTCCGAGAGGGTGGGGCCGGGGCCGGGCGTACCGGCGGTCGCTGATGTGGACGGAGACGCGGACGACGACGCCGACGGGTTCGGGTCGGACGCCGAGGGGTTGGGGCTCGGTGATGCCTTGGACGTGAAGGAGACCGGAGTGGTTCCCGTGCCCCCGGCCTCGCCGGTGTCGGCGGCGGGCGGGGCGGACTCGGCCTTGTCGCCCTCCTCGGCCGGACCGGCCGCGGCGGGGGTCTTCGCGGCGTCGGCCTTCTTCTTGCAGGCGGAGGCCTGGACGGAGAGTTCGTCGATCTTCTTGCGCGCGGTGGACAGGTTCCCCTCGGCGATCGTGGCCTCCACCAGCTTCTGCTGGTACTGCGGGAGGTACTTGAGTTCGATCTCGGGGTGGTCCTTCTCCACCTTCGACAGCGAGACCCACGCCAGGTCCTGGCTGATGCCCCGGTACAGCGCGACGTGCTCGCCCTTGGTGCCGACGTAGTACTGCGTCTGCGTCCAGCGCCAGCCGCCGTACAGCCCGGCGCCGACCACGGCGAGCGCGAGCCCGCCGTACAGGGAGCGCTTGAGCCAGCGGCGGCCCTTGCGCGGCTTGACGAAGTCGTCGTCGGTGTAGTCCCCGAAGCCGTCGGTGGGGATGAAGCCGGTGACGTCGCCGCCGGAGCCGGGCGGGCCGAACTCGCCGCCGCCACCGCCTCCGCGGCCCTGGCGGCCGAGGCCGGAGGCGCGGCCGGCGGGGGTCTGCATGATGCCGTTGTCGTGCAGCTGGTGCTGGTTCTCGGCGACGGCGCCGACCACGACCGGGGTGTCCGACAGCTGCCCGGCGAGGGTGTCGCCGGTGTCCAGGTCGAGGACGTCCGCGACGATCACGGTGATGTTGTCGGGGCCGCCGCCGCGCAGGGCGAGCTGGATCAGCTCCTGCACGGTCTCCTGCGGGCCCTGGTAGCTGGCGAGGGTGTCTTCCAGCGTCTGGTGCGAGACGACGCCGGAGAGGCCGTCGGAGCAGATCAGATAGCGGTCGCCCGCCCGCACCTCACGGATCGACAGATCCGGCTCGACGTGCTCACCGCTGCCCAACGCCCGCATCAGCAGGGAGCGTTGGGGGTGGGTGGTGGCTTCTTCCTCGGTGATCCGGCCCTCGTCGACCAGCCGCTGCACCCAGGTGTGGTCCTGGGTGATCTGGGTCAGCACGCCGTCGCGGAGCAGGTAGGCGCGCGAGTCGCCGACGTGCACCAGGCCGAGCCGCTGGCCCGTCCACAGCAGCGCGGTCAGCGTGGTGCCCATGCCTTCGAGCTGGGGGTCCTCGTCGACCAGCGAGCGCAGCTGGTCGTTGGCGCGCTGCACGGCGGTGCCGAGCGAGGTGAGGACGTCGGAGCCGGGCACGTCGTCGTCGAGGGCGACGATGGTGGAGATGGCCTCGGAGGAGGCGACCTCACCGGCGGCGGCGCCGCCCATGCCGTCGGCGATGGCGAGCAGGCGCGGGCCGGCGTAACCGGAGTCCTCGTTGCCCTCCCGGATCATGCCCTTGTGCGATCCGGCGGCGAAGCGCAGTGACAGACTCATGCCCACCTCGCCCGTCGGCCCCGGGTACAGCCGGTCGTGTCGAGCCACACTGCCCACCCTCCGGTCGGGAGCGCGCCGCGGCCCGGGGTGCCGGCCGCCGCGGCGTGCTCGCTCCGCTCGCGCTCACTCATGATGTAGCACTACTTCCGCAGCTCGATGACGGTCTTGCCGATACGGATCGGTGCGCCCAGCGGGATCGGTGTGGGAGTCGTCAGCCGCGTTCGGTCGAGGTACGTGCCGTTGGTGGAGCCCAGGTCCTCGACGATCCACTGGCCGTCGCGGTCCGGGTAGATCCTGGCATGGCGGCTGGAGGCGTAGTCGTCGTCCAGCACGATCGTGCTGTCGTGCGCGCGGCCCAGCGAGATCGTCTGGCCCTGGAGGGCGACGGTCGTGCCGGTCAGGGTGCCCTCGGACACCACCAGCTTGGTCGGCGCGTTCCGGCCCCGGCGGCCGCCGCCGCCCGAGGCGGACTGCTGCCGCTGCTGCGGGGGCGCCTGCTGCCGCTGCGCCTGCTGCGGGCGGGCGGCCTCGCGGCGCGCGCCGCGCTGCGTGACGCGCGTACCGAACAGATCGCTGCGGATGACCTGCACGGCCACGATCACGAACAGCCACAGTACGGCCAGGAAACCCAGCCGCATGACCGTGAGGGTCAGCTCTGACATTGCCCCCGCTTCACCCTTCGGCTTGCCGGTAAATGATGGTGGTGCTGCCCACGACGATCCGCGAGCCGTCGCGGAGCGTAGCGCGGGTGGTGTGCTGCCCGTCCACCACGATGCCGTTGGTGGACCCGAGGTCCTGGATCGTCGAGGGCGATCCGGGCCGGATCTCGCAGTGCCTGCGGGAGACGCCGGGGTCGTCGATGCGCACGTCGGCCTCGGTGCTGCGGCCCAGGACCAGCGTCGCGCCGGAGATCTGGTGGCGGGCGCCGTTGATCTCGACCCAGTGGCGGGCGCGGGAGCCGGGCGCGGGTGCGCCGGCCGGTCCGCCGCCGCCGGGGCGCTGGCCGCCGCCCGCGGGCGGGTAGCCGTAGCCGCCGGGGCGGCCGGGGGGCGGGGCGGAGGGCATGGGGGGTGCGGCGGGGGCACCGGCCTGCGGGTATCCGTAGCCGCCGCGCTGCTGGCCCGCGGCGGGAGCGCCGCCGGGTGCCTGCTGGCTGCTGGTGGAGGCGAGGGTGCGGCTGCGGACGCGGTAGAGGCCGGTGTCGAGGTCCTCGGCCTTCTCCAGGTTGACCTTGATCGGTCCCATGAAGGTGTAGCGCTGCTGCTTGGCGTAGTCGCGGACCATGCCGGCCAGCTCGTCGCCGAGCTGGCCCGAGTACGGGCTGAGCCGCTCGTAGTCTGGTGTGCTCAGTTCCACGATGAAGTCGTTGGGCACGACGGTCCGGTCGCGGTTCCAGATGGTCGCGTTGTTGTCGCACTCGCGCTGGAGCGCGCCCGCGATCTCCACCGGCTGCACCTCGGACTTGAACACCTTGGCGAAGGTGCCGTTGACCAGACCCTCGAGTCGCTGCTCGAACTTCTTCAGGACTCCCATGGGGCACCTCCTCCGTCGTGACCTGCGTCCCGTGTCCCGTTTGCTTACCTGGTACCGCTCACTGCGTACTGCTCACTGATCGTATCTACGCGCCGGTGGATCGGCTGGTTCCCCCGGTCGGCCCAGCCGAACGGTGTCGGCACCCGGCCGACCGTTCTCCCCCCGCCGGTCCTTCTCCTCCCCTTCGCGCCCTTCGCCGCCCTTCGCCGTCGTTCGCTCCGGTTCTCTTCTTCTTTCCCCCCGGGTACCTTCCCGGGTTGCGCCGTACGTACGTCCGCACGTACTTCCGCTTGTGCCGCTGCCCTGGATCGTAGAGGCGGCCGGGGACCAGTGTCCCGCACCCGACCGGGCCACCGGTCCGGCTCCTGGGGAGACGGGCGGCATAGGTACGAGGTTGATACGTGAACCGGTCTCCGCCGGGACGTACGGGGCCGCCCGGACCCCTCCGCGGGGCCTCGCGCACCTGCTCCGGGGCCCCCGATAAGCGTGTGAACGCACCCTGGACCGCGTGCTAATGTTCTGCATGTCGGAAGGCGCCGGGCCGAAAAGCCCACAAGCCCGAGGACACACCCAATGCGCGGGTGGCGGAATAGGCAGACGCGCTGGATTCAGGTTCCAGTGCCCGAAAGGGCGTGGGGGTTCAACTCCCCCCTCGCGCACAGCGAAGAAGCGGTCGGCATCGTGATCACGATGCCGACCGCTTTGTTGTGTCCTCATGGCTTTCGTGTGGCCGACGACACGGGGCGAGGGAGCCGCGGGAGGGGCCGGGCGGCGGCGCGGCTGTGAGGAAGGTCTCAGGGCGGGGGCGCGGGGCGTCGCGGGTGAGAGGGCGGCGGGGCGTTGTCCACAGGGCTGCCGGGGCGGGGGGATCGGGCGGTACCGTCGGCACGAGTTCGCGTACGGGCTCGCGTACGAGGTTCTCGTGCGGATCTGCGTACGGGGCTGACGTGCGGGGTTCGCGTGCAAGGTTCGAGTACGGGGGAGGCGGTCGTGATGGCCGAGGTCGGAGTCGGCGAGGGTGCCGGAGCGAGGGGTGGAGCGCACGGCGGGGGGCGGCTGCCGCGGGTGGGCGGGTTCGCCGCGTGGCCCGCCGCCGGGGAGCCGAAGGAAGAGGGGAAGGCGCTGCGCGCGCGGGTGCCGCGGTCGGAGCACGCCCTGCTCGACCTGGACGGCGCCCGGCCGGACGCCGTGACGGCGGTCGAGGAGTCCAACCGGGGCCGCATCCCCGAGCTGACCCCGATAAGGGTCGGGCGGATGGCGGCCACGCCGTTCGCGTTCCTGCGCGGCTCCGCGGGCCTCATGGCCCACGACCTGGCCCGCACCCCCGCCACCCGCATCCTGGCCCAGATCTGCGGCGACGCCCACGCGGCCAACTTCGGTCTCTACGGCGACGCCCGCGGCCGACTGGTCATCGACCTCAACGACTTCGACGAGACGGTCCTCGGCCCCTGGGAGTGGGACCTCAAGCGGCTGGCCGCCTCGCTGGTCCTCGCGGGCCGGGAGGCCGGAGCCGACGAGGACACCTGCCGCAGAGCCGCCTACGACACCGTGGGCGCCTACCGGCGGACCATGCGCCTGCTGGCCAAGCTGCCCGTACTGGACGCCTGGAACGCCATCGCCGACGAGGAACTCGTCTCCCACACCGACGCCCACGACCTGCTCGGCACCCTGGAGCGGGTCGCGGAGAAGGCACGGGCCAACACCAGCGGACGGTTCGCCGCCAGATCCACCGAGACGACCGAGCACGGCGGACGCCGCTTCGTCGACGCCCCGCCGGTCCTGCGCCGCGTCCTCGACGCGGAGGCCGCCGCGGTGGCCGCCTCGCTGGAGGAGTACCTGACCACGCTGTCGGAGGACCGCCTCCCGCTGCTCGCCCGGCACGCGGTGCACGACGTCGCCTTCCGGATCGTCGGCACCGGCAGCGTGGGCACCCGCTCCTACGTCGTCCTGCTGCTGGACCACCGGGGCGAGCCCCTGGTGCTCCAGGTGAAGGAGGCGCGGGACTCGGCGCTGGTCCCGCACCTCGTGAGCGCCGGGTTCGACCCGCCCGCCGCCGAACACCAGGGCCGCCGGGTCGTCCTCGGGCAGAAGCGGATGCAGGTCGTCAGCGACATCCTGCTCGGCTGGACGACCGTCGACGGGCGGCCCTACCAGGTCCGGCAGTTCCGCAACCGCAAGGGCAGCGTCGACCCGGCCGCCCTCTCCGCCGACCAGGTCGACGACTACGGCCGCATGACCGGCGCCCTCCTGGCCCGCGCCCACTCGCACAGCGCCGACCCGCGGCTGGTCGCCGGGTACTGCGGCAAGAACGACGAACTGGACGAGGCGATCGCCTCCTTCGCCGTCGCCTACGCCGACCGCACCGAGGCGGACCACGCCGCGCTGGTGGCCGCGGTGCGCGAGGGACGGGTGGCGGCGGAGCTGGGGGTGTGAGGCGCGGGAGGCGAGGCCCTAGGCTGGGCGGGTGACGACCCCCGAAGCTGAGCAGTCGCGGCCCGAGGAGCGGCTGGAGCAGGCCGTGCGGGCCGCCGAGCAGGCGCTGATCGAGTTCGAGATCGCGGTGGAGACCTTCCGCGTCGAGGTCGAGAACTTCTCGCGGCTCCACCACCAGAGACTCGGTCCGATGTACGCGCGGCTCGACGAGCTGGAGGCGGAGATCGCCGAGGCGCGCGCCGCGCGCAGCGGCGACCCCGAGGACGCCCGCAAGGCGGACGAGGCGCGGGCCCGCGTGCTGCCGATGCCCGGCGTCGAGGAGCTGTTCCACGGCTGGATGGACGGCGACGGCCTCTTCCCCGAGGCCGCCGCGATGCTGACGGACCAGTCGGTGCGGCCCCCCGAGCGGGTGCGCCCCAGCGACGAGGCCCGCAAGCTCTACCGGGAGCTGGCCCGCAAGGCCCACCCCGACCTCGCGCAGGAGGACGCGGAGCGGGCCCGGCGCGAGGAGTTCATCACCCGCGTGAACGCCGCGTACGCCCGCGGCGACGAGGGCCTGCTGCGGGAACTGGCCGAGGAATGGGCCGCCGGTCCTGCCCCGGCCGAGCGCCGTCCGAGCCCCAGCGAGGAGCTGTACGCCCGCCTGGAGTGGCTCTCCGCGCGCAAGGAGATGCTGTCGGCGCTCGCCCGCGAGCTGGAGGAGAGCGCGATCGGTTCGATGCTCCGCATGGCCCCGGAGGACCCGGACCGCCTGCTGGAGGAGATCGCCGAGCAGCTGCTGGCCGAGGTGGCCAAGCGGGAGGGGGAGCTGGCGGAGCTGGTGGCGCTGGCGGAGCCTGCGGGAACGGGTTCCGGCTCCCCCTCGGGTTCGGATTCGGCCTCCGGCTCGGGCTCGGGCTCGAATTCGGGCTCGGGGTCGGGGGCGGGTTCGGAAGCGGAAGCTGTGGCCGGTGCCGGTGCCGGTGCCGGTGCCGGTGCGGCGGTGGGTGCGGGCGTGGCGGGTCAGGCCGACCCGGTCTCTCCTGCGGATGCGCCGGACTCCGCCGATCCGGTCGGCTCGGCCGACGCTTCCGGTCCGTCGGACGCGGTGGACACCGTCGACCCCGTGGACCCCGTGGACACGGCCAAGCCGGTCGACCCCGCCGAGTAGGCCGGGTGGCCGGTCGAGGAGTCGGCCGGGCGGCCGGTGGGACGCTCCGGGGGCCGTAGGAGGGGACGGCCGGAGCCGGACGGGCGGGCCGGGGTGTCCGGTAGCGTCGGGGGCATGAGTTTCGGAGCTGGTGTGCCCACGGTCGAGGTCGGCGACCTCAAGGACGGCGATTTCCTGGTGGACGTCCGGGAGGACGACGAGTGGAAGGCCGGTCACGCCGAAGGGGCGCTGCACCTTCCCATCAGTGAGTTCGTCGCCCGCTACGGCGAGCTGACCGAGGCCGCGCCGCAGGACGGGCGGGTCCATGTGATCTGCCGCTCCGGCGGGCGCTCCGCCCAGGTCACGCAGTACCTCGTCCAGCAGGGCATCGACGCGGTGAACGTCGACGGGGGCATGCAGTACTGGGCCGCCGCCGGGCGCCCCGTGGTGACCGACGACGGCGGGTCCGGGTTCGTCCTCTGAGTAGGCGTACGGGAAGAGCCCGCCGGGGCGGAGCGGGGTGCGGCGTCCGCTGAGACCGGCCGGGTTCAGCCGAGGGCGTGGGCGGCCAGCAGGTCGCCCAGCGCCTCCTCGTGGGCCGCGGCCGGGCCCAGGGACAGCTCCAGGTGCTTGGCCCAGGCGTGGTAGCGGTGCAGCGGGTAGTCGACGTCCGCGCCGAAGCCGCCGTGCAGGTGCTGCGCGGTCTGCACCACCCGCCGGACTCCCTCCGCGGCCCAGATCTTGGCCACCGCCAGGTCGCCGGAGACGGGCAGGGCGCCCGGTGTGCCGCTGGCGTGCCGCCAGGCGGCCTGCCAGAGGGTGACCTCCATCGCCCGCAGGTCGATGTAGCGGTCGGCGGCCTGTACGGCGACCGCCTGGAAGGTGGCGATCGGGTGCCCGAACTGCACCCGGGTGCCGGCGTAGTCGGCGGTCATGTGCAGGACGCGGGTGCCGAGGCCGAGGGCCTGGGCGCAGGTGCCGAGGGTGAGCAGGCCCCGCAGCCACTCCCAGGCGCCGTCGGCGGTGATCACGTCCCGGTCGGGGACGCGGGCGGAGTCCAGGCGGAGTTCGGCCAGCCGTTCGCCGCTGGTGGAGGTCTGCTCGGCGAGCGCGGCGCCCTCGTGGCCCCGGGGAACCGCGGCGAGGACGACGCGGTCGTCGGCGGTGCGCGCCGGGACCAGGACGAGATCCGCCTCGTACGCCCAAGGCACCGCCGTCTGGACTCCGTCGAGGACCCAGTGCCCGCCGTCGGGGCGGGCGGTCACCGCGAGTTCGGCGCCGTCGTGGCCGGTGCGGCCCTGCGCGGCGACGGTCAGGACCGTCTCGCCCCGGCCGGACCGCGCGAGCACGGCCGCCTTCAGCTCGGGCCCGCCGTACGCCTGGACGGCGGCCGCGGCCGCGGCGCTCTCCAGGAGCGGGACGCGGGCCAGGACCTGTGCGGCCTCGCGCAGCACCAGGCAGAGCGCCACCGCGTCGAGGCCGGACCCGCCGTACTCCTCCGTGAGCAGCAGGCTCAGCAGGTCGGCGGCGGCGAGCCGGGACCACAGGGCGCGGTCGAGGTCGTCGGCGACGGGGCCCGTGGTGAGCGCCGGGCTCGGTACGCCGTCGGGCGCGACGTCGGCGAAGACGCCCCGCGCGGCCTCGGCCACCGCCCGCTGCTCCTCGGTGAAGGTGAAGTCCACGGCCGGTCCTCCCGACGGTTCGGATCGTCTGACGGTCCGTCAAGATAGAACAGGTTCTAGAAGAAGGGAACGGGGCGGCCGGGGCCGTCGTAGGGTGTCCCCGCGGTGGACGACCCGCCGGGTTCCCGGCCGGTGTCCGGCCTGAGTACCGTGCCGTGCGACAGCCGTACGGATACGGGGAACGAGCGACGGCCGTACGGCACCGGCGGACGAGCGGGGACGGGGAACGGGGCGCGATGGACGCGAACGACGGAGGGGGCGGCGGCCCTCGGGAGGCCGGGGCGTCCCGGGCGGCGGAGCCGTCGGCCGAGGCCGCGCCCGGCGCGGTGCCCGGCGCCGGGGAGCCTGCGGGGCCCGCCCCCGAGGTCCCCGCGGGCGCGGTCGCGCTCTCGCCGCGCTACCAGGTCGTCGCGGCGCTGGTGCTCGCCGTCGTCGCGGTGGCCGTCTGTGTGCACCTCGGCATGGTGTTCCTGCACGTCGCGCCGTCCAACACGGTGTCCAAGACGCACAGCCGGGCGATCGACGACTACATCTACCCGGAGTTCGAGCAGAACTGGAAGCTCTTCGCGCCGAACCCGCTCCAGCAGAACATCGCCGTCCAGGTCCGCGCGGACGTGCGGACGCCGGACGGGTCCTCGCGCACCACGGCCTGGTACGACCTCTCCGCGCAGGACGGGCGGGCCATCGACGGCAACCTCGTGCCGAGCCACACCCAGCAGAACGAACTGCGCCGGGCGTGGGACTTCTACACCGGCTCGCACGACGCCGAGAACCGCGCGCTGAGCACCCGCGGCCCGCTCGCCGAGGAGTATCTGCGCCGCATCGTCGTGCTGCGGCTGGACCGCGGCGGCGCCGCCGGCGCGGACGGGGTCGTCCAGCGCGTGCAGATACGCTCCCGCACCACCACCGTGGCGCCGCCGCCCTGGAGCACTGACCGGATCTCGACCAAGCCGGTCTTCCGGGAGCTGCCCTGGTGGACGGTGCCCGCCGGTGAGGCCGAGGGAGGCGTGAAGTGAGCGAAACATCGTCCCCGTCCCCGTCGCCGTCCTCATCGCAGGCGCAGGCGCAGGCGCAGGCGCAGGCGCAGGCGCCGTCGTTGTCCCCGTCGCCGGGGGCGGAGCTGCGTCCGTCGGTGGTGGGGCGTTTCCCGGCGGTGAAGCGTTTCGCGGTGGTGGCGCAGACGGCCGTCGCGCGCGTCACCGGGGCCGCGCTCGGGCCGTACCAGAGCGCCGTGATCCGGATCGGGTTCAGCCTGACCTGGCTGCTGTTCCTGCTGCGCGAGCTGCCGCACCGCGCCGAGCTGTACGGCCCCGACGGCCCGTGGAGCTGGGAACTGGCCCGTCGGCTCATCGACGGCAACGGCGCCTTCACCACCCTCATGTGGTCCGACGCCCGCGGCTGGTTCGAGGCCGTGTACGCGCTGGCGGTGCTGGCGAGCCTGCTGTTGCTGCTGGGCTGGCGTACCCGCACGATGTCCGTGCTGTTCATGGTGGGCGTGCTGTCGCTCCAGAACCGCAGCGTCTTCGTCGGTGACGGCGGCGACAACGTCCTGCACCTGATGTCGATCTACCTCGTCTTCCTGCGCTGCGGCCAGGTCTGGTCGCTGGACGCCCGGCGGGCGCGGCGGCAGGCCGGGGCGCGGGCGCGCGGGGAGCGGGTCACCGACCGGGTGGGGCCCGCGCTGTGGGGAGTCCTCGGGTTCGTGCTGGTCACGGCGACGGCGGCGGGGCGGCTCGACGGGGACCTCACGGTGCCGCTGATCCTCTGGGCGGTGTGGGCCGCGCTCGGCGTGCGGTGGGCCGTGGACCGGCTGGCGCCGACCGCGCAGCCGCGCGCCCTGCTGGACGTGATCACCCACATCCTGCACAACGCCGGACTGCTGGTCGTCATGGCCGAGGCCTGCCTGATCTACGCGACCGCCGGGTGGTACAAGGTCCAGGGCTCGCGCTGGCAGGACGGCACCGCCGTCTACTACCCCCTGCACCTCGACTACTTCTCGCCCTGGCCCGCGCTCGGCGGTCTGCTGGCGTCCAGCGGCACGATGCTGATGCTCGTGACGTACGGGACGGTCATCGTGCAGGTCGCCTTCCCGTTCACCCTGTTCAACCGGCGGGTCAAGAACGTCCTGCTGGTCGTGATGATCATCGAGCACACGGCGATCGCGATCGTCCTCGGGCTGCCGTTCTTCTCCCTGGCGATGATCGCGGCGGACGCGGTGTTCCTGCCGACGTCCTTCCTGCGGCGGCTGGGCCGGTGGGCGGGGGTGCTGACGGACGCGTTCCTCGGGCGGGAGCGGGGACGGGGGCGTGATCGGGGAGGTGAGCAGGGCGGGGGCCTGGACCCGGCGCCGACGCCCGCGCTGGAAGCGGACCGGGGCCCGGAGCCCGACCCGGACCCGGACGGGGGGTCGGCGGGGAGCGTGCCGAAGCAGCGGGACTCCGGTGAGGGGGAGGGTGCCGAGGGCGCGGCGGAGAATCCTGAGGGCACCGAGGGCCCTGCGAGCGTGCGGAGTGCCGAGGGTGCCGACCGGACCGTGGGCGCGGAAGGTGTCGAGCCCGGCCGCGTAGGCTTCGGGACATGACCGCCGCCGTGTCCGACCCGCTCGCCCGGTGGCGTCGGCTCGCGGCGGACGCCGTGCTGCTGGACGGGTTCCACGCCGTGAAGCACGCCCTGCGCTTCGGGGCCGACCTGCCGGTCGCGGTGGCCGTGGACCGGCGGGCGGCGCTCGCCCTGGCCGACGATCTCGCACCCGACGTACGGGCGCCGCTGGACGCGCTGCTGAGCGAGGTGCCGGAGGCGGTGTACGCCTCGCTGGTGGCGCGCCCGCATCCCACGGGCGTGGCCGCCCTCGCCGTACGGCCCGCGCGGGAGGCGAATCTGCGGGCGCTGGCCCGGACGCCCCGCACGGCGCCGGTCGTGGTCCTCGACGAACCGCGCAACCTGGGCAACGCGGGTGCCGTGATCCGGCTCGCCGCCGGGTTCGGGGCGGCCGGGGTGGTCACCACCGGCACGCTCGACCCCTGGCATCCGACCGTGGTGCGCGGCGGGGCGGGGCTGCACTTCGCGACCGCCGTGGAGCGGCTGACCGTCGCCGAGCTGCCCGCCGGGCCGGTGTTCGCGCTGGACCCGGAGGGCGAGGACCTTCGGGACGTGAAGCTCCCGGACGACGCCGTCCTCGCCTTCGGCTCCGAGCGCAGCGGGCTCTCGGACGCGCTGCGCGCGCGGGCCGACCGGCTGCTCGCGCTGCCGATGCGGCCCCAGGTCTCCAGCTACAACCTGGCCACCAGCGTGGCCATGACGCTCTACCACTGGAGCGCTTCCGGCCCCGGACGCGACCTGGGTGTGGGTCGGGGGCCGGAGCCGAGCAGGGGGCCGGAGGCGGACTAGGCCGGGCCCGGCGGCCAGGCCCGGTCCGCGGAGCCGCTCCGGTACGGGCCTCAGGCCTCCCGGCGGACCTCCACCACGCGGAAGCGGTTGGCGACGAACGCGCCGTCGGTGAGGGCCGCGTTGGCCGCCGGGTTGCCGCCGGAGCCGTGGAAGTCGGAGAAGGCGGCCGTCTGGTTGACGTACACCCCGCCGGTGAGGTTGAGGGAGAGCTGCGCGGCCTCCTCCAGGCAGACCTCCTGGACCTCCCGCTCGACCTCCTCGTCGGTGGTGTAGGCGCCGACGGTCATCGCGCCCTTCTCGCGGATCGTGCGCCGCAGCAGCGCGAGCGCGTCCTGCGTGGAGTCGAGGGCGACGGCGAAGGAGACCGGGCCGAAGCATTCGTTCAGGTAGGCGGCCTCGTCGTCCGGCTTGGCGCCGTCCAGCTTGACGATCAGCGGGGTGCGCACGACCGCGCCGGGGAAGTCCGGGTGGGTCACCTCGCGGGAGGCGAGCGCGACCTCGCCGAGACCGGCGGCGGCCTCCAGGCGGGCCTTCACGTCCGGGTTGACGATCGCGCCCAGCAGGCCGTTGGCGCGCGCGTCGTCGCCGAGGAGGCCGCCGACCGCGCCCGCGAGGTCCGCGACGACCTCGTCGAAGGTGCGCGGGCCCTGGTCGGTGCGGATGCCGTCGCGGGGGATCAGCAGGTTCTGCGGGGTGGTGCACATCTGGCCGCTGTAGAGCGACAGGGAGAACGCCAGGTTGGCGAGCATGCCCTTGTAGTCGTCGGTGGACTCGACGAGGACGCTGTTGACGCCCGCCTTCTCCGTGTAGACCTGCGCCTGGCGGGCGTTGGCCTCCAGCCAGTCGCCGAAGGCGGTGGAGCCGGTGTAGTCGACGATCCTGATCTCGGGGCGGGTCGCCAGGGTCTTGGCGATGCCCTCGCCGGGGCGCTCGGCGGCGAGCGCGACCAGGTTCGGGTCGAAGCCCGCCTCCGCCAGCACCTCGCGCGCGACGGCCACGGTCAGCGCCAGCGGCAGCACCGCGCGCGGGTGGGGCTTCACCACGACCGCGTTGCCCGTGGCGAGGGAGGCGAACAGGCCCGGGTAGCCGTTCCACGTCGGGAAGGTGTTGCAGCCGATCATCAGGGCGATGCCGCGCGGGACCGGCGTGAAGCTCTTGGTCAGCGCCAGCGGGTCGCGCTTGCCCTGAGGCTTGGTCCACTCCGCCGTGTCGGGGGTGCGGACCTGCTCCACGTACGCGTACGCCACCGCCTCCAGGCCGCGGTCCTGGGCGTGCGGGCCGCCCGCCTGGAACGCCATCATGAAGGCCTGGCCGGAGGTGTGCATGACCGCGTGCGCGAACTCGTGCGTCCGGTCGGAGATCCGCTTGAGGATCTCCAGGCAGACCACCGCGCGCAGCTCCGCGCCCGCGTCCCGCCAGGCGCGCTGCCCGGCCTTCATCGCGGGCAGCAGCACGTCGAGGTCCGCGTGCGGATACTCCACGCCCAGCTCGACGCCGTACGGCGAGACCTCGCCGCCGACCCAGCCGTCCGTGCCGGGCTGGCCGAGGTCGAGGCGGGTGCCGAGGACGGCGTCGAAGGCGGCCTTGCCCGCGGCCGCGTCCAGGCTGCCGTTCTCCCCGTAGGCCTTCGGGTGCTCCGGGTGCGGCGACCAGTACGCGCGGCTGCGGATCGCCTCCAGGGCCTGGTCGAGGGTCGGCCGGTGCTGGGCGATCAGCTCGTGGGCGGTCGGCTGGGGGGCCATGCGGGACCAACTCCTCGTCTTGAGAGCTCCTCGTCGAGCTCATGACCTGGGCGGGAAGGGCGCGTCCACGTTAGAGTAACCGAACGATCGGTCGGGACAAGGGGGTCCGCCGCATCTGTGGAAAACCCCGTGCGGGAGGATCGCGCACATGACAGCACTCGACCTCAGCAGCCCCGTGGCCGTCGTCGGCACCGGCACCATGGGCCAGGGGATCGCCCAGGTCGCACTGGTCGCGGGCCATCCTGTGCGGCTGTACGACGCCGTCCCCGGCCGGGCCGCGGAGGCCGCCGACATCCTCGGCCGGCGCCTCGACCGGCTGGTCGAGAAGGACCGGCTCACCGCCGCCGAACGGGACGCCGCCCGCGCGCGCCTCACGGCCGTGGACGCCCTCGCCGGGCTCGCGGACTGCGCGCTGGTCGTCGAGGCGGTCGTCGAACGGCTGGAGGTCAAGCAGGAGCTGTTCCGGGCGCTGGAGGACGTCGTCGGCGAGGACTGCCTGCTCGCCACGAACACCTCCTCCCTGTCGGTGACGTCGATCGGCGGCGCCCTGCGCGCGCCCGGCCGCCTCGTCGGACTGCACTTCTTCAACCCCGCGCCGCTGCTGCCCCTCGTCGAGGTCGTCTCCGGCTACGCCACCGACGTCACCTCCGCCACGCGCGCGTACGAGACGGCCCGGCTGTGGGGCAAGACGCCGGTCGCCTGCGCCGACACCCCCGGCTTCATCGTCAACCGCATCGCCCGGCCCTTCTACGCCGAGGCGTTCGCCGTGCACGAGGCCCAGGGCGCCGACCCGGCCACCGTCGACGCGGTGCTGCGCGAGTCCGGCGGGTTCCGGATGGGCGCCTTCGAGCTGACCGACCTGATCGGCCAGGACGTCAACGAGTCGGTCACCCACTCCGTGTGGCGGGCGTTCTTCCAGGACGTGCGGTTCACGCCGTCGCTGGCCCAGCGCCGCCTGGTCGAGTCCGGCCGCCTCGGCCGCAAGACCGGGCACGGCTGGTTCGACTACGGCGAGGGCGCCGAGCCCGCCGAACCGCACACCGCCGAGCCCGCGCAGGCGCCCGCCTACGTCGTCGCCGAGGGCGATCTCGGGCCCGCCGCCGACCTGCTCGACCTGATCCGCGAGCGGGGCATCCCGGTGCGCGAGGAGGACGAGGACAACGGCACCCGCCTGGTGCTGCCCTGCGGCGGCCAGCTGGTCCTCGCCGACGGCCAGACGTCGGTGGAGTTCCGGGACGTCGTCTACTTCGACCTCGCCCTCGACTACCGCAAGGCGACCCGGATCGCGCTGTCCGCGTCCCAGGACACCTCCGCGCAGGCCGTCGCCGAGTCCGTCGGCCTGTTCCAGGCGCTCGGCAAGGACGTCAGCGTCATCGGGGACGTGCCCGGAATGATCGTCGCGCGCACCGTCGCCCGGATCGTCGACCTCGCGCACGACGCGGTCGCCAAGGGCGTCGCCACCGAGGAGGACATCGACACCGCGATGCGCCTGGGCGTCAACTACCCGCTCGGGCCCTTCGAGTGGAGCCGCAGGCTCGGCCGGGTCTGGGCCCACGACCTGCTGGAGGAGCTGCACCTGCGTGAACCCTCCGGCCGCTACGCGCCCTCCCTGGCGCTGTACCGTCACGGTCACTCCACCGACAAGCGGGAGGGCGCCTCGTGACCACCGCCAAGCGCGACACGTACACCCCGGAGACCCTGCTCTCGGTCGCCGTGCAGGTCTTCAACGAGCGCGGCTACGACGGCACCTCCATGGAGCACCTCTCGCGCGCGGCCGGGATCTCCAAGTCGTCGATCTACCACCACGTCCCCGGCAAGGAGGAACTGCTGCGGCGGGCCGTGAGCCGCGCCCTGGACGGCCTCTTCGGCATCCTGGACGAGGAGCACGCGCGCGCGGGACGCGCGGTGGAGCGCCTGGAGTACGTCGTCCGGCGCATGGTCGAGGTGCTCATCACCGAACTGCCGTACGTGACGCTGCTGCTGCGCGTGCGCGGCAACACGGACGCCGAACGGTGGGCGCTGGAGCGGCGGCGCGACTTCGACCACCGGGTGGCCGCCCTGCTGCGGGCCGCCGCCGAGGACGGGGACGTGCGCGGTGACATCGAGGTGCGGCTCGCGACCCGCCTGGTCTTCGGGATGATCAACTCGATCGTCGAGTGGTACCGGCCCGACGGGCGCGGCATGGGCGAGCGCGAGGTGGGCGACGCGGTGGTGCGGCTGGTGTTCGCGGGGCTGCGCGCGGAGGGCTGACGCCGGGGCGGTGATCGCCCCGTGCGTCCGCGCGCGCGGGATCTCCGCCCGCGTGGGGCGGCCACCTGCGCGGAGTGTCGGCCCGCGCGGGGCGTCTGCGCGCGGGCGCCGTCAGGCCGCGGGCGGCGTCAGGCCTGGAGGTCGAGGTCCTCCTCCTCGAAGACCAGCAGGGTGCGTGTGCTGAGGACCTCCGGGATCGCCTGGAGCCGGGTGAGGACCAGTTCGCGCAGGGAGCGGTTGTCGGGCGTGTGCACCAGGAGCAGCACGTCGAAGTCCCCGCCCACCAGGGCGATGTGGGAGGCGCCCGGCAGCTGCCGGAGCTGCTCGCGGACCGTGCGCCAGGAGTTCTGCACGATCTTCAGCGTCACGTAGGCGGAGGTGCCGTGACCGGCGCGTTCGTGGTCCACGCGGGCGCCGAAACCGCGTATGACGCCGTCCTCGACGAGCCGGTTGATGCGCGCGTACGCGTTGGCGCGCGAGACGTGGACCCGCTCGGCGACCGAGCGCACCGAGGCCCGGCCGTCCGCCTGGAGCATCCGCAGGATGTCCTGGTCGATGGCGTCGAGGGGGCGCGGCGGCGGGGCAGGGGTGGGCACCGGGTTCTGGGGCGCGGCGGCCTGGGGCGCAGGGTTCTGCGGCGGGGCCGCCGGGGCGGGTGGCCGGCCGCCGCTGTCCGGACGGGACCGGACGTCGCCCTCCGGCTGATCGGCCATTTGTTCAGGCGCCATGTCCCCCCGCCTCTCCGCCGTGGACGTCCTGCGTTCATTCCAGGCTGTGCAGAACCGTTTGTCCACAGCCTGAGGGGCCCTGTAGCCAAAATGTGCCGACGACCGAACAATCGGTAGGTGAGACGGGTCACAGCCGACCCGCCTCCCGTAGCGACTCCACGAGGAGGTGCCGTCATGACGGTCATGGAGCAGCGGGGCGGGTACAGGCCGACCCCGCCGCCCGCCTGGCAGCCCCGCACCGACCCCGCGCCGCTCCTGCCCGACGCGGAGCCGTACCGCGTGCTCGGCACCGAGGCGGCGGCGCAGGCCGATCCGGAGCTGCTGCGCGGGCTCTACGCCCACCTGGTCCGCGGCCGTCGGTACAACGCGCAGGCGACCGCCCTCACCAAGCAGGGCCGCCTCGCCGTCTACCCGTCGAGCACCGGCCAGGAGGCCTGCGAGATCGCCGCCGCGCTCGTCCTGGAAGACCGCGACTGGCTCTTCCCGAGCTACCGCGACACCCTCGCGGTCGTCGCGCGCGGCGTGGACCCCGTCGAGGCGCTGACCCTGCTGCGCGGCGACTGGCACACCGGCTACGACCCGTACGACCACCGGGTGGCCCCGCTCTGCACCCCGCTCGCCACCCAGCTCCCGCACGCCGTGGGGCTCGCGCACGCCGCCCGCCTCAAGGGCGACGACGTGGTGGCGCTCGCGATGGTCGGTGACGGCGGCACCAGCGAGGGCGACTTCCACGAGGCGCTGAACTTCGCGGCCGTCTGGCAGGCCCCGGTCGTCTTCTTCGTCCAGAACAACGGCTTCGCGATCTCCGTCCCGCTCGCCAAGCAGACCGCCGCCCCCTCCCTGGCGCACAAGGCCGTCGGATACGGCATCCCGGGCCGCCTGGTCGACGGCAACGACGTCGCCGCCGTGCACGAGGTGCTCACCGAGGCGGTCCGCCACGCCCGCGCGGGCGGCGGCCCCACCCTGGTGGAGGCCGTCACGTACCGCGTGGAGGCGCACACCAACGCCGACGACGCCACCCGCTACCGCGGCGAGGCCGAGATCGAGACCTGGCGCGCGCACGACCCCATCGACCTGCTGGAGCGCGAGCTGACCGCGCGCGGGCTCCTCGACGAGGAGACCCGGCAGGCCGCCCGGGACGCCGCCGAGGCCACCGCCGCCGACCTGCGCGCCCGCATGAACCAGGACGCCCCGCTGGACCCCATGGACCTCTTCGCCCACGTGTACGCCGAGCCCACCCCGCAACTGCGCGAACAGCGGGCCCTGCTGCGGGCCGAACTGGAGGCGGAGCACGGCGCCGACTCCGACGACACCGACGCCGCTGATCGGGAAGGCGGCCTGCGATGACGACCGTCGCCGTGAAACCGGCCACCATGGCGCAGGCCCTCACGCGCGCGCTGCGCGACGCGATGGCCGCCGACCCCACGGTCCACGTCCTCGGTGAGGACGTGGGGGCGCTCGGCGGGGTGTTCCGGGTGACGGACGGCCTCGCCAAGGAGTTCGGCGAGGACCGCTGCACCGACACCCCGCTCGCCGAGGCCGGCATCCTCGGCACCGCCGTCGGCATGGCCATGTACGGGCTGCGGCCGGTCGTGGAGATGCAGTTCGACGCGTTCGCCTACCCGGCGTTCGAGCAACTGATCAGCCATGTCGCGCGCATGCGCAACCGCACCCGCGGCCGGATGCCCCTGCCGATCACCATCCGCGTGCCCTACGGCGGCGGCATCGGCGGCGTGGAGCACCACAGCGACTCCTCCGAGGCCTACTACATCGCCACCCCCGGCCTGCACGTCGTCACCCCCGCCACCGTCGCCGACGCCTACGGCCTGCTGCGCGCCGCGATCGCCTCCGACGACCCGGTGGTCCTCCTGGAGCCCAAGCGGCTGTACTGGTCGAAGGACTCCTGGAACCCGGAGGAGCCCGCGGCCGTTGAACCCATCGGCCGTGCGGTGGTGCGGCGCTCCGGCCGGAGCGCCACGCTCATCACGTACGGGCCGTCGGTGCCCGTCTGCCTCGAAGCCGCCGAGGCGGCACGGTCCGAGGGCTGGGACCTGGAAGTCGTCGACCTGCGCTCGCTGGTGCCGTTCGACGACGAGACGGTCTGCGCCTCGGTCCGGCGGACCGGACGAGCGGTCGTCGTCCATGAATCGGGCTCCTTCGCCGGTCCGGGAGGGGAGATCGCCGCCCGCGTCACGGAGCGCTGCTTCCACCACCTGGAGGCGCCGGTGCTGCGCGTCGCCGGGTTCGACATCCCCTACCCGCCGCCGATGCTGGAGCGCCACCATCTGCCCGGCGTCGACCGCATCCTGGACGCCGTGGCGCGTCTGCAGTGGGAGGCCGAGAGCTGATGGCACAGGTGCTGGAGTTCAAGCTCCCCGACCTCGGGGAGGGGCTCACCGAGGCGGAGATCGTCCGCTGGCTGGTCCAGGTCGGCGACGTCGTCGCCGTCGACCAGCCGGTCGTGGAGGTCGAGACGGCCAAGGCGATGGTGGAGGTGCCCTGCCCCTACGGCGGCGTCGTCACCGCCCGCTTCGGCGACGAGGGCAGCGAACTGCCCGTCGGCGCTCCGCTGATCACGGTCGCCGTCGGTCCTGACGCGTCCGACGGCCCGGCGGAGACCCCCGCCGCCGAGGGATCGGGCAATGTCCTCGTGGGGTACGGCACCTCCGAGGCGCCCGCCCGGCGCCGCCGGGTCCGCCCGGAGCGGCCCGCCCCGGTGGCGCCCACGGTGTCCGCGGCTCCCGAGCGGCCCGCCGCCCCCGCCGTGCCCGCCCCGGCGAACGGCTGGAGCGCGGCCGCCGAGCCCGACGGGCCGGTGCCCGTGATCTCCCCGCTGGTGCGCCGTCTCGCCCGGGAGAACGGCCTCGACCTGCGGGAGCTGACCGGCTCCGGACCGGACGGCCTGATCCTGCGCGCCGACGTGGAGTACGCGCTGCGCGCCGCCGCCGCGCAGGCCCGCACCACCGTGGTGACGCCCCTCCCGTCCGCCCCGCAGGCGCCGGTCGCGGCCCCCGCGGCGGCCCGCCCCGCCGCGGGCGGCACCCGGATACCGCTCAAGGGCGTCCGGGGCGCCGTCGCCGACAAGCTCGCCCGCAGCCGTCGGGAAATCCCGGACGCGACCTGCTGGGTGGACGCCGACGCGACGGAACTCATGCGCGCCCGCGCGGCGATGAACGCGTCCGGGGCGCCGAAGATCTCCCTGCTCGCGCTGCTGGCCCGGATCACCACCGCGGCCCTGGCCCGCTTCCCCGAGCTGAACTCCACCGTCGACCAGGAGGCCCGCGAGGTCGTCGTCCTCGACCAGGTCCACCTCGGGTTCGCCGCGCAGACCGAACGGGGCCTCGTGGTCCCCGTCGTCCGCGACGCGCACGCCCGCGACGCGGAGGGCCTGACCGCCGAGTTCGCCCGGCTCACCGAGGCGGCCCGCACCGGCACCCTCACCCCGGCCGACCTGACCGGCGGCACCTTCACCCTCAACAACTACGGGGTCTTCGGCGTCGACGGCTCCACCCCGATCGTCAACCACCCCGAGGCGGCCATGCTCGGCGTGGGGCGCATCATCCCCAAGCCGTGGGTGCACGAGGGCGAGCTGGCCGTCCGGCAGGTCGTCCAGCTCTCGCTCACCTTCGACCACCGGGTGTGCGACGGCGGCACCGCGGGCGGCTTCCTGCGGTACGTCGCGGACTGCGTCGAACAGCCGGCGGTGCTGCTGCGCACCCTGTGACGGCGCCACCGCGCACCGGGCACGCCGCCGTACGGCGCCGCGGGACGGGCCTCCGCCCCGCGGTGCCCGGCACCGGCGCGCGCATACTCGGGGGGTGACCCCGATCGAGCGCGCGGCGCACCCGGAGAGCCCCGACCGCCCGGCCGGGCGGGCCGTCGGCGCGTACGACGTCGTCGTGCTCGCCGGGGGCGGCGCCCGACGGCTGGGGGGTGCCGACAAGCCCGGTGTCCGGGTCGGCGGGCGGTCCCTCCTCGACCGGGTGCTCGGCGCCTGCGCGGACGCGGCCGTCACCGTCGTCGTCGCGGCGCCCCGGCCCACGGCCCGTCCGGTGCGCTGGGCCCGCGAGGACCCGCCCGGCGCGGGCCCGGTCGCGGCGCTGGCCGCCGGTCTGCGGCACACCACCGCCGACACCGTCCTCGCCCTCTCCGCCGACCTGCCCTTCCTCGCGCCGGACACCGTACGGCGGCTGCGCGCGGCCCTGGAGCCCGGCGGCGCCGGACCCGAGGGCGCGCTGCTCACCGACGCCGACGGGCGGGACCAGCCGCTGGTCGCCGCGTACCGGGCGGGCGCCCTGCGGCGGGAACTGGCGGTGCTCGGCGCGCGGCCGGGCGGCCTCGCCGGGCTGCCCCTGCGGCGGCTGACCGCCGCACTCCGCGTCACCCGCGTACCCGACCCGGTGGCCGCCTTCGACTGCGACACCTGGGACGACATCGCCGCCGCCCGCGCGCGCATCAGGGAGCATGGCCACGTGTTGGATGAATGGATCTCCGCAGCCAAGGACGAGCTGGGCATCGACCTGGACGTCGACACCGGACTCCTCCTCGACCTCGCCCGCGACGCCGCCCACGGCGTGGCGCGGCCCGCCGCTCCCCTGACCACCTTCCTGGTCGGCTACGCCGCCGCGCGCGCCGGAGGCGGCCCCGAGGCCGTCGCCGAGGCCGCCCGCCGCGCCGCAGCCCTGGCACAGCGGTGGGCCCAGGAGGCCGAGGAGACGGAGCAGGCCCAGGAGGCGGAGGGGACGGGGCGTGCCGCGGCGGCCCCGGCCGGCAGCCCAGCCGCCCCCACCGGGCACGCCGTCCCCGCCGATCCGGGCACCCCCACCGACCCAGCCGCTCCCACCGACCCAGCCGCCCCCACCGGGCACGCCGTCCCCGCCGATCCGGGCACCCCCACCGACCCAGCCGCGCCCACCGGGCCCGCCGCCCCCGCCGATCCGGGCACCCCCGTGGCTCCCGGCACCCCCGCCCCCCGGCCGGACGCCGGATGAGCGCCCCCGGTATCCGGGCCGGTCAGGACGCCGAGGACCTCGACGTCGAGGAGGTGCTTGCCCTCGTGAACCACCGCAGCCGCCCGGCCCGCCCGGCGCCCCCGGACCACGGACCCGCCTCCCCCGGCACCCCCGCCTCCCCCGGCACCCCCGCCTCCCCCGGCACCCCTTCCCCCGCCACCGGAGCCGCCCCCGCCCCGGCGCCCGCCCCCCGCCCGCCCGAGCGGCACCGCCCCGCGACCTCCTGGGCCGACGCCCGCGCGATCGCCGGGCGGGCCGGACGCGCCCCGGCCGCCCGGCGTGCCCCGGACTCCGTCGCCCTGCACGACGCCCTCGGCCTCGTCCTGGCCGCCCCGCTGACCGCCCTCACCGACCTGCCGTCCTTCGACACGTCCGCGATGGACGGCTGGGCGGTCGCCGGACCCGGCCCCTGGACCGTCCGCGGCGACGGCGTGCTGGCCGGGCACACCGAGGCCGCGCGCCTGGTCGACGGCGAGGCCGTCCGGATCGCCACCGGCGCCCGTATCCCCCCGGACACCACGGCGGTCCTCCGCAGCGAGCACGGCCGGACCGACGAACAGGGCAGGCTGCACGCGGGCCGGGACGTCCAGCACGGCCAGGACATCCGGCCGCGCGGCCAGGAGTGCCGCAGCGGGGAGCAGTTGCTGCCGGACGGAACCGTCGTCACCCCCGCCGTCCTGGGACTCGCCGCGGCGGCCGGATACGACACGGTGGCCGTGACGCCCCGGCCCCGGGTCGAGGTGTACGTCCTGGGCGACGAACTGCTCACCGAGGGCCGACCCCACGACGGATTGATCCGGGACGCGCTCGGCCCGATGCTGCCGCCCTGGCTGCGTTCCCTGGGCGCCGAGGTGGTGTCGCTCCGCCGGATCGGCGACGACGCGGACACCCTCCACCGGGCCCTGACCGGCTCGACGGCCGACCTGATCGTCACCACGGGCGGCACCGCGGCCGGACCCGTGGACCACGTCCACCCCACCCTGGAGCGGATGGGCGCCGACCTGCTGGTGGACGGCGTGGACGTCCGCCCCGGGCATCCGATGCTGCTGGCCCGCCTCCAGCCCGACCGGCACCTCGTCGGGCTGCCCGGCAACCCCCTGGCGGCCGTCTCCGGGCTGCTCACCCTCGCCGAACCCCTGCTGCGCGCCCTCGGCCGGCGGCCCGCCCCGGAGCCGTACGGGCTGCCGCTGCGGGAGTCGGTCCACGGGCATCCGCGTGACGCCCGCCTCGTCCCCGTGGTCCTGCGTGGCGACCACGCGGTGCCGCTGCGCTATCAGGGCCCGGCGATGCTCCGGGGCATCGCCACGGCCGACGCCCTCGCCGTCGTACCGCCGGGCGGCACCCGCGCCGGTCAGGAGACGGAACTGCTGGACCTGCCGTGGACGACGGCCGGGATGGGGTCCTGTTTCACGTGAAACATGTCCGTCCTCGTCGCAGCAGCCGGGCGAGGACGGAACGGCCGACGCTGCGGGCGCTGCCCCCACCGGGCGAGCCGTACCTCACCCGCCGGGCGCGGAGGGTGGGGTCGTCCGGTCCGACCCCAGGTCCCGGCGCATGGCGGCACGGAGTCCGGTCAGAGCGTCTTCGTAGCGGATGCGGCCCTCTTCGTAGGCCGCGTCGTCCGGTGCGGCGCCTGCGGCAGCCAGATCCCGCACATCGCGCAGGCGCCGGAAGGCCGTCTCGGAGGCCTCGTAGACCTCCTGTGACGCGGTGATCGACATCTGATACCGCGCGCCGTAGCAGGCGGCGAAGCCGTCCCGCGCTGTCCGTTCCCGTGCGGTGGCCGTCGCGTCCAGGTCACGCGCCAGGCTCCGGAAGGCGTTGCGCGCCTCGGAGAGACAGGCGAGGTAGTCGCCGTACAGAGAGCGGCGTACTCCGAGAAGGCGGTCGTGCCGTTCTCTTCGCCACCGGAACCGGTCGAGCAGGGCAGCGGACGAGGTGGCGATGACCGCGCCCACGACCGCGCTGAGCAGAGTGAGCCAGGGCATGGACGCACGCTAGGCGCCGTGCGGCCTGCCCGGAAGGCGATCACACGCCAATGGGGGGAACGCCGAGACCGCCCGGCGGCGGAGTCGCACCCCCCCGGCGCGCCCTCCTCACGCCGCCTCGGACACCGTCGCTCGCCGTACGGTGATCAGCCGGTCGCCGACCTTGAGTTCGGTGAGGCGGGGGTCGGCGAAGTCGAGGAGGTCCTTGCCGCGGACGACCGCCACGACGAGGTCGGCGCAGCCGCGGGGCGACTTTCCGGCCTCCTTGCGGGTGACGGGGCGTTCGACGAGGTCCAGGCCGCTGCCCAGGGTCATCAGGTCCTCCAGCGTGCGGGCGACCGTGGGGCTGACCATGGAGACGCCGAGCAGGCGGCCCGCGGAGCTGGAGCTGGTGACGACGGTGTCGGCGCCGCTCTGCTTGAGCAGGGGCACGTTCTCGTCCTCGCGGGCGGCGACCACGATCGTGGCGCGCTTGTTGAGCTGGCGGGCGGTGAGCGTGACCAGGGTGGCGGTGTCGTCGCGTTGCGGGGCGACGATCACCCGGGAGGCGTGCGGCACCTCGGCCTTGAGGAGGGTTTCCGAGCGGGTGGCGTCCCCGATGACGCAGACCAGTCCGGCGTCCCCGGCGGCGTGCGCGGCCTTCTTCTGGACGTCCACGATCACGATCCGGTCCTTGGTGATGCCCTGCCCGATCAGGGTCTCCACCGCGTGCCGTCCCTTGGTGCCGTAGCCGACGACCACGACGTGGTCGTGGGTGCGGCTGCGCCAGCGGTGGACGCGGACCTGCTGGCGGGTGCGCTCGGTGAGGACTTCGAGGGTCGTGCCGACCAGGATGATCAGGAAGACCACCCGCAGCGGCGTGATCACCAGGATGTTGATGAGCCGCGCGCCGTCACCGACGGGGGTGATGTCGCCGTAGCCGGTGGTGGAGAGGGTGACCGTGGCGTAGTAGGCGGCGTCGAGGAAGTCGACGGAGCCGTCGGAGTTGTCGTTGTAGCCCGCGTTGTCCGCGTAGACGATGAGGGTGGTGACCAGCAGCACCAGCAACGCCAGGGCGAGGCGGCGCAGCACCTGGAGGAGCGGGGGGATGCCGGTCTGGAGCGGCATCGTGATGGAGCGGCCCGCCTCCGCGTCGTCGCGGGCCTCGGCACGGGACCGGTACCAGAGCGAGCGCAGCAGCGTCAGCCGCCCCGCCCCCGTCTGCCGTCGTTCATGGTCCCGCATCGCGTGCCCCCCTGTGGTGGTGATCCGATCGGTGGGCACCATGGTTCACGGCGGCGTCGCACCGGTCCGCACGCGACACCCGTCCGTACAGAGCTTTCGCCCAGCATCCCGGAGGTCCCCCTTGCGTGACCACACTGTCGTCGTCGGCTTCGGCACGAAAGGCCGGTCCGCGATCCGGACCGCCTGTGCCTCGGGGCTGCGGAAGGAGCTGGTCGTGGTGATCGACCCCGGCGCGAAGGCGATCGAGGCGGCCCGCGCCGAGGGCTACGAGGGCGTGGCGGGCGACGCCACCCGCAGCGACGTCCTGCGGCGCGCGGAGGTGCAGCGGGCGGGGCGGATCATCATCGCCACGGAACGCGACGACACGGCCGTCCTCGTGGTGCTGACCGCCCGGCAGCTCAACGCCGACGCCAAGATCGTGGCCGCCGCGCGGGAGGAGGAGAACGCGCCGCTGCTGCGGCAGTCCGGCGCCGACGAGGTCATCACCAGCGCGGGTGCCGCCGGGCGGCTGCTCGGGCTGTCCGTGCTCAGTCCCGCCGCGGGCCGGGTGATGGAGGACCTGATGCATCAGGGCAGCGGCCTCGACCTCGTCGAACGCACCGTCACCAAGGCCGAGGCGGGGTTGCGCCCGCGCGACACGGACGACCTGGTGGTGAGCGTGGTGCGCGGTCACCGGGTGCTGGCGTACGACGATCCGGCGCTCGGTGTGCTGGAGCTGACGGACCGGCTGGTCACGATCGTGCGGGTGCCCCCGCCGCCCCCGCCGCCGATCCCCCGCCTCTGAGGCCGCCCGAACCGCCCTGAGTACCGGCCCCGCCTCACGCACCGGACCTGCCTCCCTTCCCCTCCCGACACCGTCTGCCCGCGCACCCGCGCACCCGCGCACCCGTGGACCGGCGCACCCTCGGACCCGCGCACTTGTAGGCCCGGCTACTTCCGGTTGTACAGCCGCATCGTCACCGGTCCGAAGACCGCGACGAAGAGACCGGCCCACCCCAGCGACCAGGCGACGTCGGCGGCGGGCCAGTCACCGGCCATCAGGCCGCGCACCGCGGACGCGACGTGCGTGACCGGGCTGTTGTTGACGAAGGCCTGGAGCCAGCCCGGCATGGTCCTCGGGTCCACGAACACGTTGGACAGGAAGGTCAGCGGGAAGATCACCATCATGCTGACGCCCATCACCGACTTCTCGGTGCGCAGCAGGAGCCCGAACATGGTCCAGATCCACGAGAAGGCGAACGAGAAGACGATCAGCAGGGCGATCCCGGCGACCACGCCGAGCACCCCGCCGTCCGCCCGGTAGCCGAGGATCATGCCCACCGTCAGCATCACGACGGAGGCGATGGCGTAGCGCAGGGCGTCGCCGAGGAGGTAGCCGACCATCGTCGACGGCCGCCAGATCGGCAGCGAGCGGAAGCGGTCGAAGACGCCCTTCTCGATGTCGGTGTTGACCGAGACGCCCGTGTACATCGTGATCATGACCACGGACATCGTCAGGATGCCCGGCAGCAGGAACTGGATGTACTCCTTCGGCGACCCGGCGAGGGCGCCCCCGAAGAGGTACGTGTACATCAGCACCATCATGATCGGGAACGCGGTGACGTCGAACAGCTGCTCCGGCACGTGCTTGATCTTGAGGATCGCGCGCCAGCCGAAGGTGAGCGAGGCCGACCAGGCGCTGGGGCGCGGCGGGCGCTCCTTGGCGACCAGCAGCGCGGCCAGCGAGTCGGCGCGGACGGGGGCGAGATCCTGCGCCTCGTGGGTCGTCGTCACGGTGCTCATGCCGCCACCTCGTCCTTCTTCGTGCTGTCGCCGTCGGCGTCGCCGCCGCTGTCCGCGGGGCGGGTGGTGCCGGATTCGCCGGTGTCGTGGCCGGTCAGGGCGAGGAAGACCTCGTCCAGGCTGGGCTGGCCGAGGGAGAAGTTGTCGACGGTGACCCCGCCCCGGGCGAGTTCGCCGAGGGCGCGCGCGGCCTGCTCCGCGGCGGTGTCGTCGGCCGCCGCCGTCAGCCGGGCCGTCAGTGCCACGGGGTCGGGTTCGAGCTGCACGCGCGCGTCCAGCACCCGGCCCAGCACCTCCGCCGCGACCGGCCGCTGGTCCGCGTCCCGCAGCCGCAGGTGGACCGATCCGGCGCCCACGGACGCCTTCAGCTCCCCCTTGGTGCCCTCCGCGATCACCTTGCCCCGGTCGATGACGGCGATCCGGGACGCCAGCTGGTCGGCCTCGTCCAGGTACTGCGTGGTCAGCAGGACGGTGGTGCCCTGGGCGACCACCGCGCGCACGATGTCCCACACCTGGTTGCGGCTGCGCGGGTCGAGCCCGGTCGTCGGCTCGTCGAGGAAGAGCAGGTCGGGGGTGCTGAGGATGGAGGCGGCGATGTCGATACGGCGGCGCATCCCGCCCGAGTAGTGCTTGACCTGCTTGCCGCCCGCCTCGGTCAGCCCGAACGCCTCCAGGAGCTGGCCCGCCCGTTCCCGCGCGGCCTTCTTGGCGTGGCCGAGGAGGCGGCCGAGCAGCACCAGGTTCTCGGTGCCGGTGAGGTCCTCGTCGACGGACGCGTACTGGCCGGTCAGGCTGACCAGGCCGCGTACCTCGTCCGCCTCGCGGACCACGTCGTGGCCGAAGACGAGCGCGCGGCCGCCGTCGGGCCGCAGCAGGGTGGCGAGCATCTTGACGGTGGTGGTCTTGCCCGCGCCGTTGGGGCCGAGGACTCCGTAGACCGTTCCGGTGGGAACCGCGAGGTCCACGCCGTCCACGGCCCGCGTCTCGCCGAACGTCTTCACCAGACCGTCCGTCTCGATCGCCAGGCCGGCGGTGTGCTGGCTCATGGTGGGGTCGTCCTTCCGCGTTCTTGGGTGACGCATGGGAAGACCTTTACCGTCGCGCAGATTCATCGGTCCCGCACAGGTTTTTTTCTCCGGGACCGGTCGAGCCTCGGCGCGCACCTTTGAGCGGGGGCCGGGCCGGTCACCGCCGGGGGAGTAGCGTCCCCCTCATGCATGCGATCACGATTCCCGAACCCGGTGGTCCCGAGGCGCTGGTGTGGGACGAGGTCCCCGACCCCGTACCCGGCGAGGGCGAGGTCCTGGTCGAGGTGGTGGCCGGTGCCGTCAACCGGGCCGACCTCCTCCAGCGCCAGGGCTTCTACAACCCGCCGCCCGGCGCCTCCCCCTACCCCGGCCTGGAGTGCTCCGGCCGGATCGCCGCCCTCGGCCCCGGCGTCACCGGCTGGTCCGTCGGCGACGAGGTGTGCGCCCTGCTCGCGGGCGGCGGCTACGCCACCAAGGTCGCCGTCCCGGCCGGTCAGCTGCTGCCGCTGCCCGACGGCACCGACCTGGTCCGGGCCGCCGCGCTGCCCGAGGTCGCCTGCACGGTCTGGTCGAACGTGTTCCGCACCGCCCGCCTCACCGCGGGGGAGACGCTGCTCGTGCACGGCGGCTCCAGCGGTATCGGCACCATGGCGATCCAGCTCGGCAAGGCGTTCGGCGCGCGCGTCGCGGTCACGGCGGGCACCGGGGAGAAGCTCGCGCGCTGCGCCGAGCTGGGCGCCGACATCCTGATCGACTACCGCGAGCAGGACTTCGTGGCGGAGATCGAGCGCGCCACCGACGGCGCGGGCGCCGACGTGATCCTCGACAACATGGGCGCGAAGTACCTCGACCGCAACGTCCGGGCGCTCGCCGTGGGCGGCCGCCTGGCGATCATCGGCATGCAGGGCGGCCTCAAGGCCGAGCTGAACATCGGTGCCCTGCTGGCCAAGCGCGGCACGATCAGCGCGACCTCGCTGCGGGCCCGCCCGCTCGACGAGAAGGCGGAGATCGTCGCGGAGGTGCGCGAGCGCGTCTGGCCGCTGATCGCGGAAGGCCGGGTGCGGCCGGTGGTCGACCGTGAGATCCCGATGAGCGACGCGGCCACGGCGCACCGGGTCATTGAGGAGAGCGGCCACGTCGGCAAGGTCCTGCTGCTCGCCCCCTGACCGGGACCGCGGCACCGCCCCCGCCGGGGGCGCGTCACCCGCGCCGCAGCCGCAGGCCGAGGAAGGCGAGGCCCAGCCCGAGGCCGATGAGGATCAGGCCGCTGCCGAGCGGCAGGACGCGCAGCATGCGGCCCACGGGCTGCTCCGCCACGGCGTGCACCCGCCCCACGGCCTGCGGCGAGGCGGACGGCGCCCGCCCGGCCTCCTGGCCGACCCCGGCCGAGGCGTCCGGTTCCGCGGCGGCTGTCCCGTCCGGTACGGCGCTGTCCTCACCGTCCCCGGCGGTGTCCTCCCGCGGGTTCTCCTGCGGGTCGTCCTGGGTGTCCTCCGCCGGGTCGTCGTCCGGTGCGGCGCTCGACCGCTCCTCCGGCTCGGCGTCGGCGGAGGCGGGCGCCCTGCCGTGCGCCTCCTCGGTACGACCGGGCCGGGCCCGCCCCTCCCCCGCCCGGCTGCCCGCCCGCTCGGACGCGTCGTCGGACGGTGATCCGGGGGCGCGTGGCGCCCGCGACGCCGGTGCCGCGGCGTCCGGGGCGCGCTCGCGGCCGTGGTGCCCCGGCGCCCAGGAGGAGTCCCGTCCCGGCGCGGACTCCCGCTCCCGTCCGGGCCCACGCGGGGCCGCCGTCCCCCGCTCGTCCCCGGCCGCCGAGGACACCGCCCCACCGTCCTCCGGGCCACCACTGGCATACGGCACGACACCCAGGTACGCCGCCCCACCCACGTACGGCGCCGCACCCCCGTACGACGTCACGCTCCCGTACTCTGCCGCCCCCGCGTACGTCACCCCGCCCACGAGCGGGAGGGCCGCCACCAGCAGTCCGGCCCCCAGCCGCGCCCCCCACAGCCCCGACCGTCCCCGCAGCCCCGACTGTTCCCGCCGTCCCCGCTGCCCCCGCCGCCTTGGTGTCACGTCCGTGCCCCTCCCGGAGAAACCGGCGAAGAAAGAGGCCTCAAGCGTCACACGGCGGCATATTCACCGCATTCCGCACTGCTCCGATCGGAACCGACCGATGCTGTGGATCATCTTCCGCGGGGGGCGCCACGGTGATGAGGTGTACGGGTGGGAGACAATGGGGGCATGGAGATGCCGAGGAACGAAACGTCGCCGGATAACGCCCAGAAGATCCTGGTCGTGGGCCAGGACGGCATGGCGCTCGGCGGTGTCGACGCGGACGACGAGGCACGGGAGATCCCGGTCACCGAGATGGTGGAGCAGCCCGCCAAGGTGATGCGGATCGGCAGCATGATCAAGCAGCTGCTGGAGGAGGTCCGCGCGGCTCCCCTCGACGAGGCCAGCCGCGCCCGGCTCAAGGAGATCCACGCCAGCTCCGTGAAGGAGCTGGAGGACGGCCTCGCGCCGGAGCTGGTCGAGGAGCTGGAGCGGCTCTCGCTGCCCTTCAACGAGGAGTCCACCCCGAGCGACGCGGAACTGCGGATCGCGCAGGCCCAGTTGGTCGGCTGGCTGGAGGGCCTGTTCCACGGCATCCAGACCACGCTGTTCGCCCAGCAGATGGCCGCGCGGGCCCAGTTGGAGCAGATGCGCCGCGCCCTGCCGCCGGGCGTGGGCGGCCAGGAGGGCGTCGAGGACCCGCGCGCGGGCGGCCGTTCGGGCGGACCGTACCTGTAGGCCCGTACGCCACCTGGGGGCCCGGCGTCGTCAGGACGCCGGGTTGCCCGTGGACACGCTCAGCTCGATCTCGGGCATGTCCTTCGGGTCGACGTCCGTCCCGGCGGACGGGAACTGGTTCATGACCGTCCCGTCGCCGTAGGTGTTCTCGTCGACCTTCTTGACCTCGATCTTCCAGCCCGCGGCCTGGAAGCACTCCTTCACCGAGTCCAGGTTCTTGAACTGGAAGTTCGGGACCCGGATCTTGTCGGGGTCGTTGTACGACTCCTGCGGCTCCGAGCAGGCCGTCGGGTCCATCGTGCGGCTCGGGTCCGGGCCGCGGTACCCGGCCGCCTGCGTCGCCGAGGCCGACGCGCTGGAACCGGACGAGCCCTTGTCGCCGGTGTCGCCCTCGCCGCGGGCGAGGGTGGCCGCCAGGGCGACGACGGCCGTCACGGCGACCACCGCCGAACCGATCACCACCGGCTTGCCGCTGCGCCGCGGACCGGTCGGCCCCTGCTGCCCGCCGAGGTGGTAGGCGGGCGGCGTGGGCGCGCCCTGCTGCTGGAGGCCGTACTGCTGGGCGGGCGTCTGGTAGCCGCCCTGCTGCGGATAGCCGTACGACGGCGGGGGCGTCGACGGTGTGCCGTACGGGTTCGGGGTCGGGTTCGGCTGGTACGGCGTCTGCACGTGGCCCGCGGGCGTCTGCGGGTTCTGCCCGATCGGCGGGAACACCGCCGAACCGACGCCCGCGCCGCTCTGCGGGCCGACGCCCGGCACGATGCTCGGCGGGGCCGCCTGGAAGGAGGCCGCGACGCGCAGACACTCGTCGCGCATGGCGACGGCGGTGGGGAAGCGCTCGTTCGGGTTCTTCTTCAACGCGCGCGCGATCAGCGCGTCCACGCCCGGGGGCAGCGCGCGGTTGATGGAGGACGCCGCCACCGGCTCCTCCTGCACATGCGCGTACGCGATCGCCAGCGGCGAGTCCGCGTCGAACGGCAGCCGCCCGGTGACCAGTTGGAACAGCATGACGCCGACCGAGTACAGGTCGGAGCGGGCGTCGACGCCCCGGCCGAGGGCCTGCTCCGGCGACAGGTACTGCGGGGTGCCGACCACCATGCCGGTCTGCGTCATCGAGGTGACGCCCGACTGCATCGCGCGCGCGATGCCGAAGTCCATCACCTTGACCACGCCGCGCTTGGTCACCATCACGTTGCCCGGCTTGATGTCGCGGTGGACCAGGCCCATCTCGTGGCTGATCTCCAGTGCGGCCAGCACGTCCGCGGTGACCTTCAGGGCCTGGTCGGCGGGCATCGCGCCCTGCCGCCGCACGTCCTCGTCGAGCACCGAGCCGAGCGGCCGCCCCTCGATGTACTCCATGACGATGTACGGCGTCGTCATGCCGTCGACGTCATCCTCGCCGGTGTCGAACACCGAGACGATGTTGGTGTGCGTGAGCTTGGCCACGGCCTGGGCCTCACGGCGGAACCGCTCGCGGAATGCCTGTTCGCGGCCCAGCTCGGTGTGGAGCGTCTTGACCGCGACCTGGCGGTCCAGCACGGAGTCGTAGGCGAGGTGGACGGCGGCCATGCCGCCCTGGCCGAGCAGATCGCGCAGCTGGTACCGACCGCCGGCGACCGCCCGCCCCGTGTACCGGCCCTGTGCGTCGCCGTCCTGACTCATCGTCTGCGTCCCCCGTCAAAGAGCCCCGTGGGCCCCGTCGTGGCCCTACAGGGCCTCGGGCGGGCCCGGTGGGCCTTCCTGGCCCGTCGTCCGCCGCGGCCCGCCGTCGTGTGATCGATAGTGCTATTCCCGGCCAAGTCTGCCCGAGGGCACTGACACGTCAAGCGCGATGCCCGTTCCGTGACCGTACGCGAAAGAAGCGTCGCGCAAGCGTTACCGGCGCACTGCGGGCGGTACACGGAATTTGCGCGCCGGACCGCGCTGCGGGTTTGATGGCCGGTCCGTCCCCGGCCGCGGCCCGCGCCGATCCCGGAACGGAGGCCGGCGCGGAGGCTGTAGCGTGGCCGCCGGAGACCGTGACAACACCGCGCGCACCGCGGGCAGAAACGACGGCGAGGACCGATGGCACCGCAGCAGCAGGCTCAGGGCCCGTCCGACCCCGAGGCGACTGGCGGCGGAATGTCAGACGCGCCGGAGATGTGGGGCAACGGCGGGCTGGTCGGCGACGGCCGGTACCGGCTGACCGGTCGGCTCGGCCGGGGCGGCATGGCGGAGGTGTTCGCCGCCGAGGACGTCCGCCTCGGACGCACCGTCGCGGTCAAGCTGCTGCGCGCCGACCTCGCCGAGGACCCCGTCTCCAAGGCCCGCTTCACGCGCGAGGCCCAGTCGGTGGCCGGTCTCAACCACCACGCCATCGTCGCCGTGTACGACTCCGGCGAGGACGTCGTCGGCGGCCAGAGCGTGCCGTACATCGTCATGGAGCTGGTCGAGGGGCGGACCATCCGCGACCTGCTGCTGAACGCCGAGGCACCCGGCCCCGAGCAGGCCCTCATCATCGTCTCCGGGGTGCTGGAGGCGCTCGCCTACTCGCACCAGCACGGCATCGTGCACCGCGACATCAAGCCCGCCAACGTGATCATCACCCACCACGGCGCGGTCAAGGTGATGGACTTCGGCATCGCGCGCGCCCTGCACGGCGCGTCCACCACCATGACGCAGACCGGCATGGTCATGGGCACCCCGCAGTACCTCTCCCCCGAGCAGGCGCTCGGCAAGGCCGTCGACCACCGCTCCGACCTGTACGCCACCGGCTGCCTGCTCTACGAACTCCTCGCGCTGCGCCCGCCGTTCACCGGCGAGACCCCGCTGTCGGTGGTCTACCAGCACGTCCAGGACATCCCGATGCCGCCCTCGCGCGGCTCGGACGGCGCCTGCCCGCCCGAGTTGGACGGGCTCGTCATGCGCTCCCTCGCCAAGGACCCGGACGACCGGTTCCAGACCGCTGAGGAGATGCGCGGCCTGGTCCAGTACGCCCTCCAGATGCTGTACGACCAGGGCGGCCACACCGGCACCTGGAACACCGGCCCGGTCACGGCGCCCACCGGCACGGGCGCCTCCGCCGCGGGCGGTTTCGCGTCCACCACCGCGCTGCCGCACGGCGACGGCGGGGCCCACACCTCCCAGATCCCGCAGCAGATCCTGCCCTCCGGCTACGGCGGCGGCGACGACGGCGGTTTCGAGGGGCACGGCAACCAGGGCAGCGGTCGCGGCAAGCTGTGGATTCTCGCCGTGCTCGCGGTGATCGCCATCGCGGCGGGCGTGGCCCTGGCGCTGAACACGCAGAACACGGGCGGTTCCGGCGACGGCAAGACCTCGCAGTCGCCGAGCGCCACCCCCTCGAAGCCGGACGACAGCGCGAGCGAGAAGCCGAGCGAGGAGCCGACCGAGGAGCAGTCGGAGGACACCTCCGACGGCAGCACCGGCTCGGACTCCGGCTCCGGCTGGGAGCCCTCCTACTCGCCCTCCTACAAGCCCTCGCCCAGCGTCAGCGAGGAGCCGACGAAGGAGGAGCCCACCGAGGAGGAGCCGACCGAGGAGGAGCCCACCGAGCCGGAGACGCAGGAGCCCGAGCCGAGCAACGAGGAGAGCCCGCCGCCCGGAACCGCCGACGGCGGCGCCGCGAACGGCGGCGCGGACCAGGGCGCGGTCGCCGGTCTCCCCGGCGGCAACTGACCCGGAGCCTTTCCGGCACCTCACCTCACCTCACTTCACCTCGCGCGCGTGCGGCACCCGCCTCACGCGCGCGACGCGTTTGCGCTCACGCGCGCGTGGCGTCCGCGCGCTCCACGCGGGCCAGCCGGGGCACGACGCGCAGGTAGACCGGGTCGAAGGCGGTGCCGTCGGCCGTGTGCCGGGGGGCGGGGCCGAACAGCTCCAGCTCCGCCGGGGTGGGGTGGGCGGAGGTGCACTCGCCGACCACCTGGACCGACCACCAGCCCTCGCCCGGGTCCGGCCGGGCGGCGTTCAGGTTGTCCGTGCCGTACGCGACGACGTGCCCGGCGCACGCGCGGTGGTGGCCGTGGCCCCGGTGCATGCGCAGCAGCAGAGCGCCGTCGACGACGACGTGCCGGGCGCACGCCAGGAAGGGCAGGGCGCGCAGGCTGGTCGCGACCCGGCCGTACGCGGTGCGCGCGAGGAGGTCGACGGCGAGCTGTTCGTCGGTCGGCATGGGTCCACTGTGTGCGGCGCGCGCGTGGCCGCACCAGGGGCGGCGGCCCCGGAAGAAAGGGACGAAAGTCCCGAGTACCGGCGGCGTGCGCGCCTCACGCGCAACCCCTTGGCGACCGGCGGCGGCCCGCCCACACCCCGCTCGCCGTCCGCCTGCGCGCGCCCGCTGGCTGTTCAGTGGCCGCCCGCGGCCTGCACGCGCGCGACGTACGCCGCCGCCTGGGAGCGCCGCTGCATGTCCAGCTTGGCGAGCAGCCCGGAGACGTAGTTCTTGATCGTCTTCTCGGCGAGGTGGAGTTCGGCGCCGATCTGCCGGTTGGTGAGGCCCTCGCCGATCAGGTCGAGGATGCGGCGCTCCTGCTCGCTGAGGCGGGCGAGGCGCTCGTCGGGGCGCGGGCCGCCGCCGCGCAGGCGTTCCAGCACGCGCGCGGTGGCCACCGGGTCCAGCAGGGACCGCCCGGCCGCCACGTCCCGTACGGCCGTCAGCAGGGCGTCGCCGCGGATGGCCTTCAGGACGTACCCCGAGGCGCCCGCCACGATGGCGTCGAAAAGGGCCTCGTCGTCGGCGTACGAGGTGAGCATCAGGCAGCGGACGCGCTCGTCCAGCGCGCGGACCTCCCGGCAGACCTCGACACCGCTGCCGTCCGGCAGGCGCACGTCCAGGACCGCGACGTCGGGGTGGGCGGCGGGCAGCCGGGCCAGTGCCTCGGCGGCCGTACCGGCCTCTCCGACGACCTCGATGTCGTCCTCCAGGGAGAGCAGCTCGTGCACCCCGCGCCGGACCACCTCATGGTCGTCCAGAAGAAATACCCTGATTTTTCCGGTTTCGCGCACGAACGCAGTCTCACACACGAACCCTTCCCGAGACCTGGGTGGGCGGGATAACGTGCCGTAGCTCCGGCCTCCTGCAAGGCTGTGACCAGGGTCCTTCCCGACTTTGCCGATTTACTTGGAAATCCAAGCAAAAACGCAGGTCAGGTGGGGTTTCACAGATATGTGGCGTACTGGGTAACGTGAAACTTGCAGGCGCTCGCCGGGGCACCTGTCACGCCTGTCTCCGGCCGAGTGGCACCCACCCCGTGCGCGGGTGCCGGAGCAGGTGAGCCGCACTGGTTACCCGGCAACCCCGGGGGCCGGACCGACGGAGGAGCACACGTGACCGTGGAGAGCACTGCCGCGCGCAAGCCGCGACGCAGCGCCGGGAGCAAGGCCGGCGCCACCGGCACCGGGCGCACCACCCGCAAGCCCGCCGCGAAGGGCGACGAGACGCAGCTCGTGCAGCTGCTGACGCCCGAGGGCAAGCGGGTCAAGGACGCCGAGTTCGACCCGTACGTCGCCGACATCACCCCCGAGGCGCTGCGCGCCCTCTACCGCGACATGGTGCTCACCCGCCGCTTCGACGCCGAGGCCACCTCGCTCCAGCGCCAGGGCGAGCTGGGCCTGTGGGCCTCGCTGCTCGGCCAGGAGGCCGCCCAGATCGGCTCCGGCCGCGCGCTGCGCGACGACGACTACGTCTTCCCGACCTACCGCGAGCACGGCGTCGCCTGGTGCCGCGGGGTCGACCCGACCAACCTGCTGGGCATGTTCCGGGGCGTCAACAACGGCGGCTGGGACCCCAACGGCAACAACTTCCACCTCTACACGATCGTCATCGGCTCGCAGACGCTGCACGCCACCGGCTACGCCATGGGCGTCGCCAAGGACGGCGCCGACAGCGCGGTGATCGCCTACTTCGGCGACGGCGCCTCCAGCCAGGGCGACGTGGCCGAGTCGTTCACCTTCTCCGCGGTGTACAACGCGCCGGTCGTCTTCTTCTGCCAGAACAACCAGTGGGCGATCTCCGAGCCCACCGAGAAGCAGACCCGCGTCCCGCTCTACCAGCGCGCGCAGGGCTACGGCTTCCCCGGCGTCCGCGTCGACGGCAACGACGTCCTGGCCTGCCTCGCGGTGACCAAGTGGGCGCTGGAGCGGGCCCGCCGGGGCGAGGGCCCCACCCTCGTCGAGGCGTACACGTACCGGATGGGCGCCCACACCACGTCCGACGACCCGAGCCGCTACCGGCACGACGAGGAGCGCGTGGCCTGGGAGGCGAAGGACCCGATCCTGCGCCTGCGCCGCCACCTGGAGACGTCAAACCACACGGACGAGGGATTCTTCGCGGAACTGGAGACGGAGAGCGAGGCGTTGGGCAGACGAGTGCGCGAAGCGGTCCGCGCCATGCCCGACCCGGACCACTTCGCCATCTTCGAGAACGTGTACGCGGACGGGCACGCGCTCGTCGACGAGGAGCGCGCCCAGTTCGCCGCCTACCAGGCGTCGTTCGCGGACGCTCCCGAGGGGGGTAACTGACATGGCGGAGAAGATGGCCCTGGCCAAGGCGATCAACGAGTCGCTGCGCAAGGCCCTGGAGTCCGACCCGAAGGTCCTCGTCATGGGCGAGGACGTCGGCAAGCTCGGCGGTGTGTTCCGGGTGACCGACGGCCTCCAGAAGGACTTCGGCGAGTCCCGTGTCATCGACACCCCGCTCGCCGAGTCCGGCATCGTCGGCACCGCGATCGGCCTCGCCCTGCGCGGCTACCGCCCGGTGGTGGAGATCCAGTTCGACGGCTTCGTCTTCCCGGCCTACGACCAGATCGTCACCCAGCTCGCCAAGATGCACGCCCGCTCCCTCGGCAAGGTCAAGCTGCCGGTCGTCGTGCGCATCCCCTACGGCGGCGGCATCGGCGCGGTCGAGCACCACTCGGAGTCCCCCGAGTCGCTCTTCGCGCACGTCTCCGGCCTCAAGGTGGTGTCCCCGTCCACCGCGGACGACGCCTACTGGATGATGCAGCAGGCCATCCAGAGCGACGACCCGGTGATCTTCTTCGAGCCCAAGCGGCGCTACTGGGACAAGGCCGAGGTCGACCCCGAGGCCATCCCCGGCCCGCTGCACAAGGCGCGCGTCGTCCGCGAGGGCACCGACCTGACCCTCGTCGCGTACGGCCCGATGGTGAAGCTCTGCCAGGAGGTCGCCGCCGCGGCCGCCGAGGAGGGCAAGAGCCTGGAGGTCGTCGACCTGCGCTCGGTCTCCCCGCTCGACTTCGACTCCGTCCAGGCCTCCGTGGAGAAGACCCGCCGTCTCGTCGTGGTCCACGAGGCGCCGGTGTTCTTCGGCTCGGGCGCGGAGATCGCCGCCCGGATCACGGAGCGCTGCTTCTACCACCTGGAGGCCCCGGTGCTCCGGGTCGGCGGCTACCACGCCCCGTACCCGCCGGCGCGTCTGGAGGAGGAGTACCTGCCGGGTCTGGACCGGGTGCTCGACACCGTCGACCGTGCCCTGGCGTACTGAGGAGAGGGCCGTGACGACGATGACGGAAGCGTCCGTACGCGAGTTCAAGATGCCGGACGTGGGCGAGGGGCTCACCGAGGCCGAGATCCTCAAGTGGTACGTGCAGCCCGGTGACACGGTCACCGACGGCCAGGTGGTGTGCGAGGTCGAGACGGCCAAGGCCGCCGTCGAACTCCCCATCCCCTACGACGGCGTGGTCCGCGAGCTGCGTTTCCCCGAGGGCACCACGGTCGACGTCGGGGTGTCGATCATCGCGGTCGACGTCTCCGGCGGGGCCGCCCCGGCACCCGCGGAGGCCGCCCCCGCCGCGGAGGCGCCGCAGGCCGCGCCCGCCGCCGAGGAGGAGAAGCCCGCGGGCTCCGGCCGCCAGCCGGTCCTCGTCGGGTACGGCGTGGCCGCCTCCTCCACCAAGCGCCGCCCGCGCAAGAGCACCGGTGGCCCGTCCCAGGAGACGGCGGCGGTCGCCGCGGCCGTCCAGGCGGAGCTGAACGGCCACGCGGCCCCGCCCGCGCCCGCAGCCGCCCCGGCTGCACCGGCCGCCACCGCACCGGCGGCGCCCGCCGCGCCCGCGACCCCCGCCGACCGGTCCCGTCCGCTGGCCAAGCCGCCCGTGCGGAAGCTGGCCAAGGACCTCGGCGTCGACCTCGCCGCGGTGGTCCCGTCCGGCCCGGACGGGATCATCACCCGCGAGGACGTCCACGCCGCGGCGGCCCCCGCGGCCGTGCCCGCGCCCGCGACGGTCCCCGCCGCCGCACCGGCCCCCGCCGTGGCGCCCGCCCCGGTGGCCCCGGCCGCCGCCGTCGGGTTCGACGGCGCGCGCGAGACGCGTATCCCCGTCAAGGGGGTCCGCAAGGCGACCGCGCAGGCGATGGTGGGCTCGGCGTTCACCGCGCCGCACGTCACCGAGTTCGTGACGGTCGACGTCACGCGCACGATGAAGCTCGTCGAGGAGCTGAAGCAGGACAAGGACCTCCAGGGTCTGCGGGTCAACCCGCTCCTGCTGATCGCCAAGGCCCTCCTCGTCGCCATCAGGCGCAACCCGGACGTCAACGCGTCCTGGGACGAGGCGAACCAGGAGATCGTGCGCAAGCACTACGTCAACCTGGGCATCGCCGCGGCCACCCCGCGCGGGCTGATCGTGCCGAACATCAAGGACGCGCACGACAAGACGCTGCCCCAGCTCGCCGAGGCGCTCGGAGAGCTGGTGGCCACCGCGCGCGAGGGCCGCACCTCCCCGGCGGCCATGCAGGGCGGCACGGTGACCATCACCAACGTCGGTGTCTTCGGCGTCGACACCGGCACGCCGATCCTCAACCCGGGCGAGGCCGCGATCCTCGCGGTCGGGGCGATCAAGCTCCAGCCCTGGGTCCACAAGGGCAAGGTGAAGCCGCGTCAGGTCACCACCCTGGCGCTCAGCTTCGACCACCGCCTGGTCGACGGCGAACTGGGCTCCAGAGTCCTCGCCGACACGGCGGCCGTCCTGGAACAGCCCAAGCGGCTGATCACCTGGGCCTGACCGGTTGGGCCTGGACACCTGGGCCTGACCAGTCGGGCCTGATCACCTGGGCCTGACTATTTGGGCCCGACCGCCCACACCGTGCGCTCCCGGGGAGACCCGTCCCCGGGAGCAGCGGCATCTTCGGGCGGTCCGGGCCGTGTCCCGGTGGCCGGCCGGCCCCTGTCCGCGCGGTCGGACCGGCTCCCAGGGCCCCCGCCCTCCGGTATGCGCCCCCGCCCCGCCCTACACCGGCACGTGCACCGACGACACCCTGCTCGCGACCAGCCGTTCCCGTTCCCGGCGGGCCGCCTGCCCGCGCAGCCGCAGGATCTGGCTCACGCCGAACGCCTGGAGGACGAACACCGACGAGAAGGCGATCCGGTAGTCGTCGCCGGTGGCGTCCAGCAGGACGCCGATCGCGAAGAGGGTCGTCATCGAGGCGACGAAGCCGCCCATGTTGGTGATCCCGGACGCGGTGCCCTGCCGTTCGGGCGGGTTCGCGGGCCGCGCGAAGTCGAAGCCGATCATCGACGCGGGCCCGCACGCCCCGAGCACCGCGCACAGGGTGACGAGCAGCCACATCGGGGCGTGGGCGCCGGGCCAGGCCAGCGTCGTCGCCCACAGCACGGCCGTCGTCCCGACGGTGCCGAGGGTCAGCGGCAGCCGCGCCCCGTGGTGCCGGGCGACGACCTGGCCGTAGACGAGGCCGACGGCCATGTTGGACAGGACGACCAGGGTCAGCAGCCCGCCCGCCGTGCCGCGGTCCAGGCCCTGCGCCTCGACGAGGAACGGCAGGCCCCACAGCAGCAGGAACACCATCGCCGGGAACTGGGTCGTGAAGTGCACCCACAGTCCGAGCCGGGTGCCGGGTTCGCGCCAGGACGCGGCGATCTGACGGCGGACGTAGGCGGCGCCCCGGTGCGGGAACGGTTCGGGCTCGTGGCCCTCGGGGTGGTCCTTGAGGAACAGCAGCATCAGGACGAGGACGACGACCCCGGCGAGCGCGCTGCCCGCGAACGCGGCCGTCCAGCCGACGCCGTGCAGCAGCCGGGCGAGGACGAGGGTGGAGACGAGGTTGCCCGCCATGCCCACCAGGCCCGCGAGCTGGGCGACCAGCGGCCCGCGCCGGGCGGGGAACCAGCGGGTGCCGAGCCGCAGCACGCTGATGAACGTCATGGCGTCGCCGCAGCCGAGCAGCGCGCGCGAGGCGAGCGCGGTGCCGTACGTCGGGGAGAAGGCGAAGCCGAGCTGTCCGGCGGTGAACAGGACGACGCCGATGGTCAGCACCCGCTTGGTGCCGAGCCGGTCGACCAGCAGGCCGACGGGTATCTGCATGCCCGCGTAGACCAGCAGCTGGAGGATGGAGAAGGTGGACAGCGCCGAGGCGTTGACGTCGAAGCGGTCGGCGGCGTCGAGCCCGGCCACCCCCAGCGACGTACGGAAGATGACGGCGACGAAGTAGACGGAGACGCCGATCCCCCAGACGGCTGTCGCGCGCCGTCCGCCCGGCGGGTCACCCGGCAGGGTGAGCCTGGCGGCGGCTCCGCCCGCGCTCACCGGACCTCCCCGCGCGCGAGGTGCGAGAACCAGCCGACGTGTCCGCGGACCACGGCGACGGCCCGTTCGGCGTCCCCGGAGCGCAGCGCGTCGAGGATCTCGCCGTGCTCGCTGAGGGTCTTGGCGATGCGGTCGGGGTGGGAGTGCATCACGGCGACGCCCATCCGCAACTGCCGGTCGCGCAGCTGGTCGTAGAGGCGCGACAGGATCTCGTTGCCGCCGCTGCGGACGATCTCGGCGTGGAAGCAGCGGTCGGTGACGGCGGCCCCGGCGAAGTCGCCCGCGGCGGCCTGCTCCCGCTGGCGCGCGAGGAGTTCCTCCAGGCGCGCGACGAGTCCGGGGGGCGCGGGCACGGCCTTGCGCGCCGCGTGTTCCTCGACCAGCAGCCGGGTCTCGACGACGTCCTTGATCTCCTGCGCGGAGACCGGCAGGACCAGCGCGCCCTTCTTCGGGTAGAGCTTGATCAGCCCCTCCGCCTCCAGCCGCAGCAGCGCCTCGCGCACCGGGGTCCGGGAGACCCCGACGGCCTCGGCCAGCTCACCCTCGGTGAGGAGCAGACCGCCTTCGTAACGGCGGTCCAGGACACCCTCTTTGACGTGGGCGTAGACGCGTTCGGCGGCCGGGGGCTGCTTGCCGGGAGCGGGCTGCGGGGAGTGCGGGGAGGGGGTGGGGGAAGACGCCGGGGAGGACGACCGGGACGACGACAGGGAGGGCGCTGACGGCATGCCGACAGCTTAGATACAACACGTACGCAAGGGGAGTGCGGGTCCAGCATCCGGGACGGCGGCGGTGGTTCGGGCCGCCCGCCCGGCGGTGTCCGGTACCGGCCGGAGTCCCGACTCGGCCCTGCGGGAGCGCAACCATCTGTGCTACTTACGTGTCTCACACATGCGGCCCGCTCAGCTTCGCCACCCAACTCGGCCGCACCGCAGGGGCATTCGACTTCAAATCGGGGTATTCCAGTGATAACCGCCAATCAGGGCATCCGTCGTCGCAGGGCCGTCGCCGTCGTTCTCACGACCGGTGCGATGCTCGCCACGGGCGCCCTCACCGCGGCACCCGCCCAGGCCGTGGCCGCACCCTCGATCACCGCCAAGGGCGGGTTCGTGATGAACAGCGCCAACGGCAAGACGCTCTACTCCAAGTCGCCCGACACCAAGCGGCTGACCGCCTCCACCACCAAGATCATGACCGCGCGGGTGGTGCTGGCCCAGCCGGGTCTGAACCTTGACTCGAAGGTGACGATCCAGAAGGCCTACAGCGACTACATCGTCGCCAACAACTACGCCTCCAACGCCAAGCTCATCGTGGGCGACAAGGTGACCGTCCGTCAGCTGCTCTACGGGCTGATGCTGCCGTCGGGCTGCGACGCCGCCTACGCGCTCGCCGACAAGTTCGGCAGCGGCTCCACGCGCGCCGCGCGCGTGAAGTCGTTCATCGGCAAGATGAACAGCACGGCGAAGTCGCTCGGCATGAAGAACACCCGCTTCGACTCGTTCGACGGGATCAGCCGCGGCGCCAACGCCTCCACCCCGCGCGACCTCACGCTGCTCGCCCGCAGCGCGATGAAGAACTCCACGTTCCGCGCGGTCGTCAAGGCCAAGTCGTACACCGCGACGACGGTCACCAAGACCGGCGCGAAGCGGAAGATGGCGGCCTGGGTCAACACGAACACGCTGCTCGGCTGGAACGGCACGCTCGGCGTCAAGACCGGCTCCGGCACCGAGGCCAAGTACTGCCTGGTCTTCGCGGCCACGTCCGGCCGCAAGTCGATCGTCGGCGCGGTGATGACCGCCCCGTCGGCCGCCCAGCGCACCACGGACGTGCAGAAGCTCATCAAGTACGGCTACTCCCGCATCTGACGCGGACTCCGGGCCGGCCGACGTCGGCTCAGGGCCGCGCGCGGTCCGCGGACCGCGGTCGGGCGGACGAACGGGAAGGGCCCGTCGTGTCACTCACGACGGGCCCTTCCCGTTGTCGTCGCTCGCCTCGCCGTTCCCGTCGGGCCGCCGCGGGCCCCGGTTCCGCGCGGCCCGGGTGGCGCCTACCGCGTCACCGCGAAGTGGCGCAGGACCGCCGCCGTCAGCTCCGGTTCGCCCTCCGCCTTCACCCGGTCCGCGACCGCGTCCGCCGTCACCCGCCCGCAGGCGAGCCGGACGTACGTCTCCCAGTCGAGGGAGAAGGCGGCGGCGGGCCCGAGCGCGGGGGCCGTCTCGACGGTGCCGCGGCCCTGGATGTCGACCCGGACGGTACGCAGGAACTCCACCGGCCCGTGCACGTCGAAGACGATCGCGGAGCTGCGCGGCGCGTCCGCCTTCTCCGCGACGACGGCGGGCAGCTCCTCCAGCAGCACGTCGCGGGCGATGTGCGCGCCGGGGGAGTCGAGGTTGCCGGGGACGCCGAGGGCGGCGCGCAGGTCCTGCTCGTGCACCCACACGTTGAACGCGTGGCCGCGCATCGACTCCTCCAGCGTCAGCTCGGTGCCGAGCGGGCCGCGGACCGCCTGGCCGGGCTGCCGGTTCTCGTTCCGCAGCTGCCGGTTACGGCGGATGATCATGAGTTCCAGCTCGGAGGTCATCTCCGGCGAGGTGTGGTGACGGCGGACGTCGACCTGCATCTCCATGTACCGCTGGAAGTCGTTGGTGACGTGGAACAGGTCGCGCGGCAGGGTGTGGATGGGCCGCGGGTCGCCGTACATCTCGCTGTCCAGCCCGATGACGTGCGAGACCAGATCGCGCACCGACCAGCCGGGGCACGGCGTCCGCCGGTTCCAGTCCGCCTCCACCAGCGGCTGCACCAGCCCAGATATGGCCTCGATGGAGTGGGTCCAGGCGTCGGCGTAGGGCTGGAGAGTGGGATGCAGACTCACGGAACGGGACCCCTCGGCGGTCGTAACTCGGTACTCGGGCAGGTCGTGGCGGCGTTGCCAGCGGGAGGCGCGGCTGTCGGCGGGTGTCGGCGGCGGTCGGCGGCTGTCTTGGGGTTCCCCGGGGCCCGGCGGCGTCCGAGCGGGGGAGCCCCCAAGTTACGCTGATGCCAGGCACCCCGGCAGTGCTTTCGTGTGACGATCGTAGGCCCGTGTGGACGGCTCGAATGCCAGGACGGTGGTAGTGTGCGCGCCTCTCTCCTCCAGATCGCCGTAGACGAGGGCGAATCGGTCGAATCGCGCCGCGCGCGGGTGGCCGCGCTCGTGCGGGAGCAGGCCGGGACGGCCGATCTCGTCGTCCTCCCCGAGCTGTGGACGACGGGCGCCTTCGCCTACGAGTCGTTCGCCACCGAGGCGGAACCGCTGGAGGGGCCGACGTACGAGGCGATGGCCGCGGCCGCGCGGGACGCGCGCGTCTGGCTGCACGCGGGCTCGATCCCCGAGCGCGACCCGGACGGCCCCCTCTACAACACCTCGCTCGTCTTCTCCCCCGACGGGGAACCGGCCGCCGCCTACCGCAAGATCCACCGCTTCGGCTTCGACCAGGGCGAGGCCGTGCTGATGAGCGCGGGCACCGACCTCGTGACGGTCCCCCTGCCCGGCACCGTCCTCGGCCTCGCCACCTGCTACGACCTGCGCTTCCCCGAACTCTTCCGCGGCCTCGTCGACGCGGGCGCCGAGACCCTCGTCCTCTGCGCGGGCTGGCCGGAGCGGCGCCGCGCGCACTGGACGCTGCTGGCGCAGGCGCGCGCGGTCGAGAACCAGGCGTTCGTCCTCGCCTGCGCGACGGCCGGGACGCACGCCGGGGTCGCGCAGGCCGGTCACTCGATCGTCGTCGACCCCTGGGGCGAGGTCCTCGCCCAGGCAGGCCCCGGCGAGCAGGTCCTCACCGTCGAGTTCGACCCGGCCCGCGTCCCGGCGGTCCGCGAGGAGTTCCCGGCGCTCAAGGACCGGGTGCCGGGGCTCACGACGCCGCGCCGCTGACCCGGCGGGGCCGGGCGGGCCGGATGTCGTCCGGGCCGGTGCGGGCGGCCAGGACGGCTGGGCGGGCCAGGACGGCCGGGGCGGCTCGGGCGGCTCAGGCGGCGGTGCCCGGCTCCTCGGCGGCGGGGCGGCCCAGGCGGTCGACGAGGTCCCGCAGGACGGTGCCGTACTCCGGCTGGGACAGGGCGTGCGCCATCTGCGCCACCAGGTAGTCGGTCGGGTTGCCCGTGTCGTACCAGGTACCGCGGATGACCTGCCCGTAGACGGCGCGGTCCTTGGCGTACGCGTTGATCGCGTCCGTCAGATAGATCTCGCCGACCGGCCGCCCCGCCTCGCGGGCCTCGTACCAGCGGCGGGTCTGCTCCCGCAGCTCCTCCACGATCCCCGGCGTGATGACGTAGCCGCCGATGGCCGCGTACTCCGACGGGGCGTCCGCGGGGCGCGGCTTCTCCGTCAGACCGGTGATGCGCAACTGGCCCCCGCCCAGGTCCTCCTTGACGACCGGCACGCCGTAACGGTGCGCCTCCGTACGGTCGATGGGCAGCAGCGCCAGCACCGGGCAGCCGGTCTGCTCGTGGGCGCGGATCAACTGCTGGGCGCGCGGCACCTCCGCCACGAACACGTCGTCGGGCCACAGCACGAGGACCGGCTCGTCGCCGAAGCTGCGGGCGGCGTTGAGCACGGGCGTGCCGTTGCCGTACGGGCCGTGCTGGTCGAGGTAGGTGATGTGGCCCCGGCGGGCCAGCTCGGCGACCTCCTCCACCGCGTCCGCGTACCCGTCCTTGCCGTCGGCCCGCAGTTGCGCGACCAGGGCGGGGCTGGCCCGGAAGTGCTCCTGGATCAGCGACTTGCCGCCCGAGACGACGATGGTGATGTCGGTGATGCCGGAGTCCACCAGCTCCCGCACGGTGTGCTCGATGACCGGCTTGTCGCCGACCGGCAGCATCTCCTTGGGGATCGCCTTGGTGAGGGGCAGCAGACGGGAGCCGAGTCCCGCGGCGGGGATCACGGCCCTGCGGATCGTAGGGGGCATCGGGCTCCTCGGTCGCCGGGCTGCCGCACCGACCGGCACGGCACGCCCGACGCTACCAACGGGAGACGGCGCTCCGGGGCGATCTCCACGACTGTGATCCGTACGGCTGTTGTCCGTACGGTGGTGATCCGTACGGTGGTCTTCCGTACGGCGGTTGCCGGTACGCACGGCTGTTGCTACGTACGGCTGTTGTCGTTGCGGCCGGTGTCCGTGCGGCTCGGCGCCGGCCGCCGGGGTCGGTCCTCCCGGCCAGTCCTTCCGGTCAGTCCTCCCGGTCCTTCTCCGCCAGGTGGATCACGCAGACCGCGACCGCGATCAGCAGCGCCGGGTCCGCGTCGTCGCGGACGACGTCGACGCCGTAGGTCTCGCGGATGCTGAGCCAGCGGCGGGAGATGACGGCGAGGAGTTCGCCGTCGTACTCCACGGCGAACTCGCGGTCGAGGATCTTGCCGCTGACGTCCAGCTCGGTGCGGCCGTCCGCGAGCGAGACGCGGTAGTGGTTGCGCAGCAAGGACAGCCGCTTGCGGCGGATCGTCGCCAGCGGTTCGCCGTCCCGCTCGATCACCATGGTGTCGCGCAGCGCGAACATCTTCTGGTGGATGTCGATCAGGACCCGCCCACGGGTGTCCTTCAGCTCGAAGGTGTCCCGGAGCCGGATCGCCTTGCCGTCGACGAGGTAGACCTTGTTGCCCCGGTCGTCCTCGATCCAGTAGTCGTCGCCGAAGCCGAGAATGCGGTCGCGCACGAGGAATCTCATACGGTGACGGCTTCCCCGGCGACCGCCCGGGGACGCAGACCGTAGGCCGTCGGGGGTCTACCGGCGGATATCCACAGGCGGATATCCACAGGCCGGACGGCATCCGTCCGGCGGTGGCAAGCTTGCCGTTGCCACACTGAGTGGGTGCACCAAGACACGATCTGTGATCTCTATCTTCGCCTGTCCCTCGACAGGGACGGCAAGACCGCAATCGAACGGCAGGAAGCCGACTGCCGTGCCTGGGCCGAACGCAACGGACTGACCGTCCGCAAGGTCCACATGGACAGAGGGCGCTCCGGCTACAAGACCGTTGAGCGCAAGGGCTTCGACGCCGCGTTGGCGGCTGTGACGGCGGGTGTCGTCGGCACGCTGATCGTCTGGAAACTGGACCGCCTGTCCCGCAAGGGCATCGGCCAGGTGGGCAAGGTGCTGGACGGCATCGAGAAGGCCGGCGGCCGTCTCGTCTCAGTCCTGGACGGTCTCGATACTTCGAACGACTCGGCGCGCATGGTCGTCGCGATGCTGGCTGAGCTCGCCCGGTCCGAGTCGAAGAACCTTGGTACGCGTGTCGGTCATGCGAAGCGCTACCTCCGCAGCAGGGGGCAGTGGATCGGCGGACAGCCCCCGTACGGACTGCTCATCGACGGGCAGACCAAGAGACTGGTCCACGACCAGGAGCATGCCGTCTACGCTCGCCTGATCGCGGATGAAGCACTCGCCGGGACATCGTTGGTCAAGATCGCCCGTCTCCTCAACGAGTACGAGATCCTCTCGCCGAGGGGCGGGCAGTGGAACGCGGCCAGCATCACGCAACTCCTGCGCTCCCCTGCGTTCGCCGGCCTGATGCCGGAGACCGAGAGCGTCGTGACGGATGGCGGCGAGCGGAAGTACACCGGCAGGGTCTTCCCGTACCGCGATCCCGAGACGCGGGACACCGTCGAGATCGGCGAGGGGATCATCACGGTAGGAGAGCGTGAACAGATCATCCGCACGCTGGAGTCCAGAACGTTCGTGCACGCAGGAAAGCGGCGGCCGAAGCCCGAGGGGACGGCTCTGCTCACGAGGCTCGTCTTCTGCGCGGTTCCGGGCTGTGGTCGCCGCATGCACCGTGTGGGCGGGAGCTATCAGTGCATGGCTCGCCGCGCGGGCAACCAGTGCATCGGAGCGTCAGCGTTGGCTGAGGCGGTGGACCAGTACGTGACGGAACAATTCCTCACCAAGCTCCCGGCGCTCGGACCGGACGACCCGCTGCTTGTCGCGATCGCAGATCGCTGGGTGCATCGTGTGGACCCGGAGACCTTTGCGAAACGTGATGCGCTCACGGCCGAAATCCAGGACGAGGAAGCCCGCTTGGCTGATCTGGAGGATGCGCGCTACCTGCGTGGTGAGTTCAGCGGTGCCGCAGCCGTGGAGCGCTACAACCGGCTTTCAGGACGACTGAGGGGACGCCTCGACGGCCTTCGTGGCGAGCTCCAGAGGCTCCCCGTGCCGTCCGTGGACGTGTCTTCGATGCTCGACGGCGTCACCCTGCGCGAGGCGTGGACGGTCGCGACGAACGAAGACCGGCGCGAACGGTTGTCACTCGCCATAGACCGGGTCGAGGTGAGCAAGGGGGTGCGCGGTCAGCGGATCATCCCCGAGCAACGCGTCCAGATCCATTGGGCGAAGCCGGTCGGCACCGACCCCGCTGTCTGAGCACCCGGTAGACGCCCACCGACAGCGGACAGGCGGCCGACCTGATCGCCACAGCACGCAACATCCCCTTTCCAGACGCGCGCATACGTCGAGGCGCTCCTCAGGGCGATTCGCGACCGCCGGGCGCTGCCCGATTACCTGTCCTCCGGGAGTTCTCTGAGGTCGCCGTGGTGGAGCGTATGCCCTGAGCAGCCGCTTCGTACGGCCGTGATTCTGCGTTCACGCGCGGATGGCAAGCTTGACGGATGAACGATGCCGTCCCGGAGCCCACCCCTGGTCCTGCGCCCCGCCGCCGTGCCCGTGTCCGCGCCCCCGAGCTGATCGGCAAGGGCGGCTGGCTCAATACCGGAGGCGAAGAGCTGACCCTCGCCGACCTGCGAGGTAAGTGCGTTGTTGTGGACTTCTGGACCTTCTGCTGCGTCAACTGCCTGCACGTCCTGGACGAGCTGCGCGAGCTGGAGGAGAAGCACCGGGACACGGTGGTCGTCGTCGGGGTGCACTCGCCGAAGTTCGTGCACGAGGCCGAGCACCGGGCGGTCGTCGACGCCGTCGAGCGGTACGGGGTGGAGCACCCGGTGCTCGACGACCCCGAGCTGGTCACCTGGAAGCAGTACGCGGTGCGGGCCTGGCCGACGCTGGTCGTGATCGACCCCGAGGGGTACGTGGTCGCGCAGCACGCCGGTGAGGGGCATGTGCACGCCATCGAGCGGCTGGTGGCCGAGCTGGAGGCGGAGCACGGCGCGAAGGGCACCCTGCGGCGCGGCGACGGGCCGTACGTGGCGCCCGAACCGGAGCCGACCGCGCTGCGCTTCCCCGGCAAGGCACTGCTGCTGCCCTCGGGGAACCTCCTGGTCAGCGACACGACCCGGCATCAGCTGGTCGAGCTGGCGGCGGACGGGGAGACCGTGCTGCGCCGGTTCGGGTCGGGGCTGCGCGGCTTCACCGACGGGACGGGGACGGCCGCCGCGTTCAACGAACCGCAGGGGCTCGCGCTGCTGGAGGGCTCCGGCGGCTCGGGGGGCTCGGACGGCTCCGGCGACTCGGGTGGCTCCGGCGGCTCGGGGGGCGCCGCCGTGGTCGTCGCGGACACGGTCAATCACGCGTTGCGCCGCCTGGACCTGGCCACCGGTGAGGTGACGACCCTCGCGGGCACCGGGAAGCAGTGGTGGCAGGGGTCGCCCACCGCCGGTCCGGCCCGCGAGGTCGATCTGTCCTCCCCGTGGGACGTGGCGCTGTTCGGCGGCAAGGTGTGGATCGCGATGGCGGGCACCCACCAGCTGTGGACGTACGACCCGGCGGACGGCACCGTCGCGGCGGCGGCCGGGACCACCAACGAGGGGCTGGTCGACGGACCCGCCGCCGAGGCCTGGTTCGCGCAGCCCTCGGGCCTCGCGGCCACCCCGGACCGGCTCTGGCTGGCGGACTCCGAGACCTCGGCGCTGCGCTGGGTGGACCCGGAGGGCACCGTGCACACCGCCGTCGGCACCGGGCTGTTCGACTTCGGGCACCGTGACGGCCCCGCCGACCAGGCGCTCCTCCAGCACCCGCTGGGGGTGACCGCGCTGCCGGACGGCTCGGTGGCCGTCTCCGACACCTACAACCACGCCCTGCGCCGCTACGACCCGGCGACCGGCGAGGTCACCACCCTCGCCACCGATCTGCGCGAACCGAGCGACGCGGTGCTCGTCGGTGACGACATCGTGGTGGTGGAGTCGGCGCGGCACCGGCTGACCCGGCTGCGGCTGCCCGAGGAGGCGGTGCGGGTGGCGTCCGTCGCGCACCGCACCCGCCGCGCCGCCACCGAGGTGGCGAGAGCGGGGGTGCGGCTGGACGTGATCTTCCAGGCGCCGTCCGGGCAGAAGCTCGACACCCGGTACGGGCCCTCCACCCGGCTGCTCGTCTCGTCCACCCCGCCCGGACTGATCGTCGCGGGCGGCGGGGCGGACACCGCGCTGTCACGGGTGGTGGAGTTCGACCCCGCCGTGCCGGAGGGAGTGCTGCACGTCTCCGCGATGGCCGCGTCCTGCGACGACGACCCCGCGAACCCGTATCCGGCCTGCCACGTCCACCAGCAGGACTGGGGCGTGCCGGTGGTGCTCACCGACGACGGCGCCGACCGCCTGCCGCTGGTGCTGGCGGGCATGGACGGCTGACGCCGACGCTGCCGCCGTCGTCGCTGCCGGACGCCTCGGGCGTCCCGGCTGTCCGGGGCGCCCGAGGCATCCCGGGACGTCTCAGCTGTCCGGGGTGTCTCAGCTGTGCGGGACGTCTCAGACGCCGTAGCCGTCGCGGTAGCCGTCGCGGCGCTGGTGGTCGGTCTCGACCACCGTGGAGGCCGGGGGCACCATCACGCGGCGGCGACGGGCGATGCTGCTGAAGGTCGTGACACCGATCAGTCCGACGATCATCAGGATGACCCCGACCAGGTCGAGGTTGACCCCTTGCATGTCCCAGTCGGTCGCAAACGTGAGGATGGCTCCCGCGGCGATGAGGATGATGCATCCGCCGAGGCCCATGGTGTCGCCTCTCTGTCCGGTGTACCCGTCGGTCCGGTCCGGTCGGGCCGGTCGCGGAATCCGGGTACCCCCGGCGTCAACACGCATGCCTCGAAGCGCCCTTGACACCGCCGCAGGAACCGTCGACGGACCGTCAGCGGAGCGCCTCCCCGGCGCTCCCGCGGGTGCCGTGCGGCGTGGCCCTCAGCCCTCCAGGAAGGCGACCAGCGCGTTGGCCAGCAGGTACGGGTCGTCCGCGCCGCACAACTCGCGCACGCTGTGCATCGAGAGGATCGCCACCCCGATGTCGACGGTCTGGATGCCGTGCCGGGCCGCGGTGATGGGGCCGATCGTCGTGCCGCAGGGCATGGAGTTGTTGGAGACGAACGACTGGAAGGGCACGCCCGCCCGCTCGCAGGCGGCGGCGAACACCGCGCGGCCCGAACCGTCCGTGGCGTAGCGGTTGTTGACGTTGACCTTGAGGATCGGGCCGCCGTTGACGCGCGGGTGGTGCGTGGGGTCGTGCCGCTCCGCGTAGTTGGGGTGCACAGCGTGCCCGGTGTCGGAGGAGAGGCAGACGGTCCCGGCGAAGGCGCGGGCGCGGTCCTCGTAGGAGCCGCCGCGCGCGAAGACGGACCGTTCCAGCACGCCGCCGAGGAGGGGCCCGTCGGCGCCGGTGTCCGACTGGGAGCCGTTCTCCTCGTGGTCGAACGCGGCCAGGACGGGGATGTACGGCAGGTCGGCGCCGCCGGTCGCGACGGCGGCGAGGGCGGCGGCCCCGGCGTGCACGGAGAGCAGGTTGTCCATGCGCGGACCGGCCACCAGCTCCTCGTCCCGGCCGAGGTACGCGGGCGGTTCGACGGGGTGCGTCATCAGGTCCCAGCCGGTGACCTCGTCGGCGGCGAGCCCGGACTCCTCGGCGAGGAAGGCGACGAGGTCGCCGTCGCGGACGTCGTGCCCGAGGCCCCACACGGGCTGGACGTGCCGCTGCTTGTCGAGCTTGAGGCCGTCGGTGTTGACGGCGCGGTCCAGGTGGATGGCGAGCTGCGGCACGCGCAGCAGGGGTCTGCTGACGTCGACGAGGCGGGTCGAGCCGTCGCGCAGGGTGAGCCGTCCGGCGATGCCGAGGTCGCGGTCGAGCCAGGAGTTGAGGAGCGGGCCGCCGTAGATCTCGACGGCGACCTGGCGCCAGCCGTGCGCGCCGGTGTCGGGGAGCGGCTTGACGCGCAGGTTGGGGGAGTCGGTGTGCGCGCCGACGATGCGGAACGGGGTGTGGGGGGCGGCGCCCTCGGGGACGTACCAGGCCACGATCGCGCCGCCGCGCAGCACGTACTTGCCGCCGCTCGTCCCGTCCCAGGCGTCCGTCTCGGCGACCTGCCGGAACCCGGCCTTCTCCAGCCGCTCGGCGGTGGTCGCCACGGCGTGGTAGGGCGTGGGGCCGGCCGTGAGGAAGGTCAGGAGATCGTCGGTGTGGCCGCGGTCGAAGCGGGGGGGTTCGCTCATGGGTTCACCTTAACGACGTACGAAAGCCCGCTCCCGGTGATGGGGAACGGGCCCTCGTGAGGACGGTGTGGAGGTCGGTCCATCCCCGGTCGAAGCGGACCGGGGGCGGGCCGGGGCCTGGCCGGGACGGGCGGGGGCGGGCCGCGGGGCGGTCCGAGCGCGCCCCCGGCCGGGGCGGCGGCGGGTCCTAGAACGCGGCCTCGTCCAGCTCCATCAGGTCCAGGTCGACGTCGCTCGCGATCGTGCGGGCGAGGGTGACGCCGGGCAGGACGTTGGCGGCGAAGAACTTGGCGGCGGCGATCTTGCCGGTGTAGAAGGCGCGGTCCTTGGCGGAGGCCGTCTCCAGCTTCTCGGCGGCGACCGCGGCGCCCTTCAGCAGCAGGTAGCCGACGACGACGTCACCGGAGGCCAGCAGCAGCCGGGTGGTGTTGAGGCCGACCTTGTAGATGTTCTTGACGTCCTGCTCGGTCGCCGCGAGGTCGGTCAGCATCAGGCCGACGACGGCCTCCAGCTCGACGGCGGCCTTGGCCAGGTGCTCCCGGGCGCCCGCGAGGTCCTCGCCGCCGGTGCCGAGGGCGAGGAACTTCTTGATGTCCTCGGCGAGCGAGTTCAGCGCGGCGCCCTGGTTGCGGACGATCTTCCGGAAGAAGAAGTCCTGGCCCTGGATCGCGGTGGTGCCCTCGTAGAGGGTGTCGATCTTGGCGTCGCGGATGTACTGCTCGATCGGGTACTCCTGGAGGAACCCGGAGCCGCCGAACGTCTGGAGCGACTGCGCGAGCTGCTCGTAGCCCTTCTCGGAGCCGTAGCCCTTGACGATGGGCAGGAGCAGGTCGTTGAGCGCGTGCTCGGCCTTGGCGTCGGCGCCCTCGGCCTCCTTGACGGCGATCGCGTCCTGCACGGAGGCGGTGTAGAGGACGAGGGCGCGCATGCCCTCCGCGTACGCCTTCTGCGTCATCAGCGAGCGGCGGACGTCGGGGTGGTGGGTGATGGTGACCTTGGGGGCGGCCTTGTCCATGAAGTTCGCCAGGTCGGGGCCCTGGACGCGCTCCTTGGCGTACTCCAGCGCGTTGAGGTAGCCCGTGGAGAGGGTGGAGATGGCCTTCGTGCCGACCATCATGCGGGCGAACTCGATGATGCGGAACATCTGGCGGATGCCGTCGTGCTTGTCGCCGATCAGCCAGCCCTTGGCGGGGTGGCGGTCGCCGAAGGTCATCTCGCAGGTGTTGGAGGCCTTGAGGCCCATCTTGTGCTCGACGTTGGTGGCGTAGACGCCGTTGCGCTCGCCCAGCTCACCGGTCTCGGCGTCGACGTGGTACTTCGGGACGAGGAACAGGGAGAGGCCCTTGGTGCCGGGGCCGGCGCCCTCGGGGCGGGCGAGGACGTAGTGGAGGATGTTCTCCGACATGTCGTGCTCGCCGGACGTGATGAACCGCTTCACGCCCTCGATGTGCCAGGAGCCGTCCTCCTGCCGGACCGCCTTGGTGCGGCCCGCGCCCACGTCGGAGCCCGCGTCCGGCTCGGTGAGGACCATGGTGGAGCCCCACTGGCGGTCGACGGCGATGCGGGCGATCTTCTTCTGGGTGTCGTTGCCCTCGTCGAAGAGGATGCCGGCGAAGGCCGGGCCGGAGGAGTACATCCACACGGCCGGGTTGGCGCCCAGGATCAGCTCGGCGTACGCCCAGATCAGGGACGGCGGGGCGGTGGTGCCGCCGATCTCCTCGGGCAGGCCGAGCCGCCAGTACTCCGAGTCCATGAAGGCCTGGTAGCTCTTGCGGAAGGACGCGGGGACCGGCGCGGTGTTCGTCTCCGGGTCGAAGACCGGCGGGTTGCGGTCGGCGTCGGTGAAGGACGCGGCCAGCTCGTTCTCGGAGAGGCGGGTCAGCTCCTCCAGCACGCTGCGGGCGGTCTCGGTGTCCATCTCCTCGAACGGGCCGGTGCCGTACAGCTTGTCGCGCCCCAGCACCTCGAAGAGGTTGAACTCGATGTCGCGGAGATTCGACTTGTAGTGCCCCATGGCGACGGCTCCCGGCTCCGTAGTAGAGATTTCGGCAGAGAGATCGGCGAGGCACTGGATCGGGGGATCGGGCCCTCGCGTCGTTCACATACCAACAAGTAGCAAGTGACTACGATGATGCTACCCGTCGGTAATAAGGCGCAACCCCAACTCGGTCAAGTGTGAGAAGGGTCTAGCCCGCGCCCGCTTCCTGCTCCCGCCCGAGCCCCCGAGCCGGGCGGCTTCCTCGCTACGCTTGCGCCATGTACGGATACGGCCAGCCCATGGACGGGGGCGCTGCCCAGCAGCAGTACGCCCAGCCGCAGCAGCAGATGTCCGGCGGCCTCGGCGGATACGGTCAGCAGCCGCCCCTGTACCCCGAGCCGTCACCGCCGTCGCTCGCCGACGCGGTGCGCGCCTTCACCACCGGGCAGCTGGCCGCCGAGGACTTCCAGCAGGTCTTCGCCACGTCGAAGGTCTACTGCCCGCGCGGCGACAATCCCGGTTTCCTCGCCCTGCACAACACCCAGCAGCCGGTGATCCCGATGTTCAGCACCCTCAAGGAGCTGCGGCGCTACGCGGGCAAGGAGTCCAAGTACTTCGTCATCACCGGCGCCGAGGTCCTCGACCTGCTGCCCACCGGCTACGGCTTCGTCCTCGACATGGAGGGCGAGCACCGGATGGTGTTCGACGCGAAGGCGGTCGAGCAGATGGTCGAGTTCGCGATGCGGCGGATGTACGGCTGAGACGTACCGCTGGGGCCCGGGGGTCCGGTGGGGGCCCTGGTGACAGAGGGGACCCGAGCGCGTACGGTGCGTGGGCCCACCTGTTCTTCACCGTTCTTCCACAATCGATCCCGCGCATCGTCCAGGAGAAGCCCGGAGGGAATGTCCTCCGGGCTTCCGCCGTTGTGGGTGGCAGAAAGTTCAACGCTCAACTAAACTCGGACGTACGTCGCCCCAAGGAGGTACCGACATGCCCGCAGTGACCGTCGAGAACCCGCTGACCCTGCCGCGCGTGGCCGCGCCGGCCGACGCTGTGGCCCGCCCCGTGCTCGGCGTCACGACCGCGCCGAGCGGTTTCGAGGGCGAGGGCTTCCCGGTGCGCCGGGCGTTCGCGGGAATCCACTACCGCCACCTCGACCCGTTCATCATGATGGACCAGATGGGCGAGGTGGAGTACGCGCCGGGCGAGCCCAAGGGCACCCCCTGGCACCCGCACCGCGGCTTCGAGACCGTCACCTACATCATCGACGGGATCTTCGACCACCAGGACAGCCAGGGCGGCGGCGGCACCATCACCAACGGCGACACCCAGTGGATGACGGCCGGTTCGGGCCTGCTCCACATCGAGGCGCCGCCGGAGGCGCTGGTCATGTCGGGCGGCCTCTTCCACGGCCTCCAGCTGTGGGTGAACCTCCCGGCCAAGGACAAGATGATGGCCCCCCGCTACCAGGACATCCGCGGCGGCAGCGTGCAGCTGCTGACCTCGCCGGACGGCGGGGCGCTGCTGCGGGTCATCGCGGGCGAGCTGGACGGGCACGCCGGGCCGGGCATCACCCACACCCCGATCACCATGGTCCACGCGACCCTGGCGCCGGGCGCGGAGATCACCCTCCCGTGGCGCGAGGACTTCAACGGCCTCGCCTACGTCCTGGCGGGCAAGGGCGCGGTGGGCGCGGAGCGGCGTCCGGTCCACGTCGGGCAGACGGCCGTCTTCGGCGCGGGCGGCTCGCTGACCGTCCGGGCGGACGAGCGGCAGGACTCCCACACCCCCGACCTGGAGGTCGTCCTCCTCGGCGGACAGCCCATCCGTGAGCCGATGGCCCACTACGGCCCGTTCGTCATGAACACCAAGGCCGAACTCCAGCAGGCCTTCGACGACTTCCAGAAGGGCCGCCTCGGCACCGTCCCGGCGGTCCACGGAATGACGGAGGGCGGCCTGTAGGGGCCGGGTCCCCCCGCCGCGGCGGGAGAAGCGGGCCGGGAGCCGTACCCCAGGGTGCGGGTCCCGGCCCGCTGACGGTCCGTCACCCGCGTGGCCCTGTGCGGGGGACAGCAGGGCGGGGGCGTGGTCGGGTGGGCGTGTGCTCTTGCTTCCGGATGCGGTGCGGCGGGTCGCCGCCTGGTGTGTGGTCGTGCTGCTGGTCTCGGGGGTCGTCTACATCGGGATCAGGCTGTGCGTGGAGTTCAGTACGGCCGTGGTGCCGGTGCTGCTCGCGCTGCTGGGGTCCGCGCTGCTCGGGCCGTTCCACCGGCGGCTGGTACGGGCGCGCGTCAACCGGTCGGTGGCGGCGGGGGTCACCTGTGTCGCCGTGGTGGCCGTGGTCGGCGGGGCCGTCTACATCGTCGTCGCCGCCATCCTGGACAGCGGGGACGAGATCGTCGCCTCGCTCAAGGACGCCTCCCGTTCCCTCGCCGAGCACTTCGGCCCGGCCGGGACCTCCCTGGAGGACGTCGCCTCCAACGCGCGGGAGCTGCTGTCCAAGTTCGGCGGGACCGCCGCCTCCGGGGTGATCAGCGGGGTCAGCGTGGTCGCGGAGTCGATCGCCGTCGCCGTCCTCGCCCTGCTGCTCGTCTTCTTCTTCCTGCGCGACTCCGACCGGGCCGTGGCCACCCTGCGCACGATCGCCCCGGCGGGGACCGCCGACACCCTGGAGGCGATGGCCCGGCGGGCGTTCCGCGGGGTCGAGGGGTTCATGCGGGGGACGACGTTCATCGCGTTCATCGACGCCGTCTGCATCACCGTCGGACTGCTGGTGCTGCGGGTGCCGGGCGCCGTGGGGCTGGGCGCGCTGGTCTTCGTCGGCGCCTACATCCCCTACCTGGGCGCCTTCCTGTCCGGGGCGGTGGCCGTGCTGGTGGCGATGGCGGACCGGGGCTTCGTCATCGCGCTGTGGGTGCTCGGGGTGGTGCTGGCGGTGCAGGTGCTGGAGGGGCACGTGCTCCAGCCGATGATCCAGAGCCGCACCGTGCAGATGCACCCGGCGGTGGTGATGCTGGCGATCACGGCGGGCGCCTCCGTCGCCGGGATCATCGGCATGCTCCTCGCCGTCCCGCTGACGGCGGCCGTGTTCGGCGTCGTGCACGAGCTGCGGGAACGGTACGGGCCCGGCGGCGGGGCGGAGGCGACGCCGGAGGCGGGCGGCTCCCCCTGACCGGTCCGGCGGCCCAGGGTCAGCCGAGGTCCGGCCCCTCGGCCTGGTCCGCCGGGTCGGGCCGAGGGGCCGGGTCGGTCCGGTCGGCCGCGTCCGGTAGAGCGTCCGGGTCGTCCGTGCCCGGTGTCTCGTACAGCTCGAACCAGATGCTCTTGCCCTCGCCGCGCGGGGCGACCCCCCAGGCGTCGGCGAGCAGCTCGATGAGGACCAGGCCCCGGCCGGAGGAGGCCAGCTCGCCCGGTCGGCGCTTGTGGGGCAGGTCGTCGCTGGTGTCGGTGACCTCGACCCGGATACGCCGCCCGCCGGGGCCGACCCCGGTCACCTCGGCCAGCAGCAGCGCGTCCGCGTCGGTGTGGACGAGGACGTTGGTCAGCATCTCGGAGACCAGCAGGACGGCGGAGTCGACCTGGTCGGCGCTGGGCCAGTCGTGCAGCAGCTCGCGCAGTTGCCGCCGGGCCTCCGCGACCCGCTCGGGCTCGGCCTGCGCGATCGTGAGGACGGAACGCCGTACGGCGGTCCGGGCGGGCGCGGTCGCGCCGAGGCCGACGCCGCCCTCGCACTGGCGGCAGACCAGCAGCAGGGCGATGTCGTCCTCGCGGCGGTCGGCGAACGGGCCGGTGGTGTGGTGGGAGGACGGCCCGTGCACGGCTTGGACCAGCGCGTCGGCCAGCTCCTCCAGGCCGCCCTCGTGGGTCTCCAGGATGCCGCGCACCCGCTGCCAGCCGCTGTCGAGGTCGTGGCCGCCGGTCTCCAGCAGGCCGTCGGTGCTCATCATCAGGGCCTCGCCGGGCTCCAGGGCCAGCCGGGTGGTGGGGTAGTCGGAGTCCGGGTCGATGCCGAGGGGCAGACCACCGGCGGTGGCCCGGAGCAGGACGGTGCCGTCGGCGAGCCGGATCGCCGGGTCGAGATGCCCGGCGCGGGCCGTCTCCAGCAGCCCGGTGGCCGGGTCGACCTCGATGTAGAGGCAGGTCGCGAAGCGCAGGTCGCCGTCGGCGCCCGCGTCGTCGGTGTGGGTGAGGCCGTAGAGGAAGCGGGAGGCGCGGGAGAGGACGGCGTCGGGGCGGTGGCCCTCGGCGGCGTACGCCCGCAGCGCTATCCGCAGCTGCCCCATCAGGCCCGCCGCCCGCACGTCGTGGCCCTGGACGTCGCCGATGACGAGGGCGAAGCGCTGGTTGGGCAGCGGGATCATGTCGTACCAGTCGCCGCCGACCTGGAGGCCGCCGCCGGTCGGTATGTAGCGGGCGGCGAGGGTCATGCCGGGGATCTCGGGGCCGAGCGTGGGCAGCATGGAGCGCTGGAGCCCGTCGGTCAGCTCGCGCTGGGTCTCGGCGGCGCTCGCCCGGGTGAGGGCCTGGGCGAGCATGCGGGCCACGGTGGTGAGGACGGACCGCTCGTCGGGGGTGAACGCCACCGGGTAGGCGAAGCCCGCCATCCAGGCGCCCATGGTCCGCCCGGCCACCGTCAGCGGCAGGAACGCCCACGAGTGCCGGTCGAAGCGGGCGGCGAGCGGCCAGGTCAGCGGGTAGCGGGTGCGGTACTGGTCGGGCGAGGAGAGGTAGACGGCGCGGCCGGTGCGGACGACCTCGGCCGCCGGGTAGTCGGTGCCGAGGGCCATCTGGGTGAAGGGGTCCTCGTCGCCGGGCTGCTGGCCGTGGTGCCCGATGATCGTCAGCCGGTCGCCCGTCACGCCGAACACGGCGAGCCCGTCCGGGGAGAACCCCGGCATCGACAGTCCGCCCGCGACCCGCAGGACCTCCTCCGTGGAGCGGGCCTCGGCCAGCGCGCGGCCCGCGTCCAGCAGGAACGCCTCCCGCGAGCGCCGCCAGTCGCCGGTGACGGCGGTGCGCCCGGCGGGGGTGCCGGGGCGGGGCTCGGTGACCTCCTGGAGGGTGCCGATCAGCTCGTACGCCTTCTTGACCGGGTCGAAGGACGGCCGGGAGCGGCTGCGGACGACGCGGACGATCCGGCCGCGCTCGTCCATGATCCGGATGCGGACCTCGGCGAGGGTGCCCTCGGCGGCGGCGAGCTGCACGATGCCGGTGATCTCGTTCCAGTCGACCGGGTGCAGCCGGGCCCGGGTCTGGGCCTCGGTCAGGACGGTCTCCTCCGGGGGCAGCCCGAGCAGCCGGGCGGCCTCGGCGTCGGCCGTGACCAGTCCGGTGGCGGTGTCCCAGTGCCAGACTCCGGTCGCGAGGGTGGCCAGGACCTCCCCCACGGCGGGCAACGGCTCGCCAGTGCGCATTGCCCCACTTTAAGAACAGACGATCGAAGAATGCCACTGATCCCCCTACCGGTCGTCTGTCGCCCGTTCGTCGGCGATCGGCCGTCCCGCTCCCGGTGACCGCTCGTCGGCGGTCGGGTCGGCGGTCCGGTCGATGGTCTGGCCAGTGGTCGGGTCGGCGGTCCGGTCGATGGTCTGGCCAGTGGTCGGGTCGGCGGTCCGGTGGCGGCCTGTTATCCGGGGGAGGCGGCGGTGGGGTGCCCGGTACCCTGGGAGCTGTTTCACGTGAAACATCCGCCCGATCCGCCCTGATCCGCCCGATCTGCACAGACTGGATGAAACGACGATGCATCGGTACAGGTCCCACACCTGCGGCGAGCTCCGCGCCTCTGACGTCGGCACCGACGTCCGGCTGAGCGGCTGGCTGCACAATCGGCGCGACCTGGGCGGCATCCTCTTCATCGATCTGCGCGATCACTACGGCATCACCCAGCTGGTGGCCCGCCCCGGCACCGCCGCCTACGACGCCCTCGACAAGCTGACCAAGGAGTCCACGGTCCGCGTCGACGGCAAGGTCGTCTCCCGCGGCGCCGAGAACGTCAACCCGGACCTGCCGTCCGGTGAGGTCGAGGTCGAGGTCGGCGAGGTCGAGCTGCTCGGCGCCGCCCAGCCGCTGCCGTTCACCATCAACGCCGAGGACGGGGTGAACGAGGAGCGCCGTCTGGAGTACCGCTTCCTCGACCTGCGCCGCGAGCGCATGCACCGCAACATCATGCTGCGCACGGCCGTGATCTCCGCGATCCGGCACAAGATGGTGGCGCTCGGCTTCAACGAGATGGCGACGCCGATCCTCACCGCGACCTCCCCCGAGGGCGCGCGCGACTTCGTCGTGCCGTCCCGGCTGCACGCGGGCCGCTTCTACGCGCTGCCGCAGGCGCCGCAGCAGTTCAAGCAGCTGCTGATGGTCTCCGGCTTCGACCGCTACTTCCAGATCGCGCCCTGTTTCCGCGACGAGGACGCGCGCGCGGACCGCTCGCCCGGCGAGTTCTACCAGCTCGACGTCGAGATGAGCTTCGTCGAGCAGGAGGACGTCTTCCAGCCGATCGAGAAGCTGATGACGGAGCTGTTCACGGAGTTCGGCGGCGGCCGTGAGGTCACCTCGCCGTTCCCGCGGATCCCGTTCCGCGAGTCGATGCTGAAGTACGGCTCCGACAAGCCGGACCTGCGGGCCCAGCTGGAACTGGTCGACATCACCGACGTCTTCGCGGGCTCGGAGTTCAAGGCGTTCGCGGGCAAGCACGTGCGCGCGCTCCCCGTCCCGGCCGTCCAGGACCAGCCCCGCAAGTTCTTCGACCAGCTCGGCGACTTCGCCGTCTCGCAGGGCGCCAAGGGCCTTGCCTGGGTGCGCGTCGCCGAGGACGGCTCGCTGTCCGGGCCGATCGCGAAGTTCCTCACCGAGGACGACGTGGCCGAGCTGACCAAGCGGCTGTCGCTGGCCGCCGGGCACGCGGTGTTCTTCGGCGCGGGCGAGTTCGACGAGGTCTCCAAGATCATGGGCGCGGTCCGCGTCGAGGCCGCCCGCCGGGCCGGCCACTTCGAGGAGAACGTCTTCCGGTTCTGCTGGATCGTCGACTTCCCGATGTACGAGAAGGACGAGGAGACCGGAAAGATCGACTTCTCGCACAACCCGTTCTCGATGCCGCAGGGCGGCATGGACGCCCTGGAGAACCAGGACCCGCTGGACATCCTGGCCTGGCAGTACGACATCGTCTGCAACGGCGTCGAGCTGTCCTCCGGCGCGATCCGTAACCACGAGCCCGACATCATGCTGAAGGCGTTCGCCCTCGCCGGGTACGAGGCCGAGACCGTCGAGCGCGAGTTCGCGGGCATGCTGCGCGCGCTGCGCTTCGGCGCCCCGCCGCACGGTGGCATCGCCCCCGGCGTCGACCGCATCGTGATGCTCCTCGCCGACGAGCCCAACATCCGCGAGACGATCGCCTTCCCGCTCAACGGCAACGCCCAGGACCTCATGATGGGCGCCCCCACCGAGCTGGACGAGACCCGCCTGCGCGAACTGCACCTGACGGTGCGCAAGCCGCAGCCGAAGTAGTAGCGGCGGGCATAGGGTGCCTGCGAGAGGGTCCGGGATCGGTGATCCCGGGCCCTCTTCGCGTTGCGCGCCGTCTGCCCGCGGGGTCATCGCTCGGGAGGGTCCTTCGGCGCGGCGCAGCCGGGGCAGCGGTGGGGGTCGGGGCCTCGGTAGGCGTGGTCGCAGGAGTCGCAGTTGCGGAGGGGGTGGCGGAGCGGTGGTGGGGGTGGGGGCGTCTGTCTCGGCGGGCCGGGTGGGGGCAGGGGTGGGAGGTTCGCGGTCAGGCGGTGGGCCAGGAAGGCGGCCGGTCTGACCAGGGGTTCCAGGGGGAGGCCGGTGGACAGGGCGCGGCGTACGGCGGTGGGGGTCAGGTCCCGTTCCAGCCAGGCGGCCACGCCCGGCGCGAGGTGGTCGGCGTCGGTCGCCGAGAGCAGCAGGCGGGGGTCCTCCCGGCGGAGGGACGCCAGGACCTCCGTAGCTGCCTGGAGGGCGGCCGGGGAGGTGTACGCGGGCTTCGGTACGTCGGGGAGGGCGCGGGGGCGGCGGGGGGTCGGGTTCTGGCGGGGGGCGGGACGCTCCGGTGCTGCCCCCTCGGGGGTGGGGGCGGACGGGGCGCCGGGGCCGGGGGTGCGGGTGTCGTCCGCCGTACGGGCCCGCTTGGGCTGGTTGCAGGAGACGGTGCGGGTGATGATGCGGCCCTCGGTGGTGCGCTCGCGCGTGCGGCGCAGGTAGCCGTGCGCCTCCAGTTCGCGCAGGGCGGCGGCGATCCGGGCCGCGCCCTCCGGGAAGCGGGCCGCCAGGCTCTTGATGTCGATCGCGGCGCCCGTCGGCAGCGACTGGATGTGGCAGGCCAGACCGATCGCCAGCAGCGACAGATCCTCGTGCTGCGCCAGGTGGTTGCCGATCACCGTGAAGCGGGTGGTGTGCCGCGCGTTGTCGTGGGTGACGCCACCGGTCGGATGCGCGTTCGCGCGGGGGCGCCGGAAGGAGTGGCTTTTCCCGCCGATACGGGACTGGGGGCGGCGGTGCGCGCTAGGGTTCTGAGTGTCCATCGGGAAGGTGATGCTTCCTAGGTGGGGGCCATCGGGAAGGTGATGCTTCTTGGTGGTCAGGCCGTCGGGAAGGTGATGCTTCCTAGGTGGTCAGGCCCTCGCATCGGGATGGCAGTCCCTGCGAGGGCCGTCGTATGTCCGGGGTCGTGTTGTTTTGCTGCGCTGAGCGTAGGGCAGACAACCCCTCGCCTATCCAATCCAGTTGGGGATGTTCACCCTCCCGAGTGAGTCGCCGCCATGGGCGGGAGGGGTGGGGTCTGGTCCGGTTCCTTTCTCTCCAGTGGCTTCTTGTGGGAGATCGTCGGCGCCACCGGAGCACGGGCGGCCGGGTTCCGGTGCGAGCGATGTTTCCGCAGGTCGGCGCTTTGCCAGATCGAGTTCAGCCCATACGGTCTTCCTCGGGAACGGGCCGCGCTCGACTCCCCAGCGGTCCGCCAGGGCCTCGATCAGCAGCAGACCGCGCCCCGACTCGTCCTCGGGACCGGGTACTCGGCGGTGCGGGAGGTCGTCCCCTCGGGTGTCCGCGACCTCGATACGGAGCGTCGCCGCGTCCACGAGAAGAGCGAGGCGGAAGTCCCTGCCGGGGAACCGGCCGTGGGTGGCCGCGTTCGCGGCGAGTTCGGCGATGAGGTGCTCCGCGGTCTCGGGGACGGGGTGAGGCAGGTTCCGGGCGCGCAGCCAGTCCGTGGCGAGGAGACGGGCCAGGCGGGCGCCTCGGGGGGCGGGGGAGAGCAGCACCGTGAAGTCGTTTGTGGGTGGCTGGAGTTGGGTGGGGGCGGACTCGTCGTCTCGGTGACCAGGGAGGACGTGAGGAGGTCCGGTATCCGAAGAGGTGCGGAATCCGGGCCGGAGCGAGTTCAGCCGGCCTTCGAACGACACCCGGCCTCTATCCGTCCACTTCGGCCTGGAAGAGGCGTCGCCGCGTCGGTAGGCCGGGGGCACAATGACGTGGCGGCGCTAGAGCGGGGAGAAACATGATGCGCAAGACATCCGCCGGGGACCTCGCCGAGCTGGTGTGGTTCAAGAGCAGCTACAGCGGTGGCAACGACGGCACTTCGTGCGTCGAGTTGGCTCTCACTCCCGGCACGGTGCACGTGCGTGACTCCAAGCAGGCCGACGGGCCGCGGCTCGCGCTCACTCAGGGTGCGTGGGCGGGGTTCGTGGCTCACGCCTCCGGGCGCTGACGGTCGGCATCGGTCAACTGTGAGGAGAGCTGGATGCGTGAGTCATCCACGGCGGGCGTGGCTGAGCTGGTGTGGTTCAAGAGCAGCTACAGCGACGGTACGGATGGCGAATCGTGCGTCGAGCTGGCTCTGACGTGGTTCAAAAGCACGTACAGCGGTGGCACGGACGGCGAATCATGTGTCGAACTCGCCCTTGCTCCGGGCACGGTGCACGTGCGGGATTCCAAGCAGGTCGCGGGATCGCGGCTCGTGCTCACGCCGGATGCGTGGGCCAGCTTCGTGGCTCACGCCTCGGAGCGCTGATCGGCGCCGCGCAGTCGGTGGGAGGTTCGGATGCGTCAGTCGTCCGCCGGGCTCGTTTGGTTCAAGAGCAGCTACAGCAGCGGCAATGACGGCAACTCCTGTGTCGAGCTGGCTCTGGAGTGGTTCAAGAGCACGTACAGCGACGGGAACGAAGGGGACTCGTGCGTCGAGTTGGCTCTCGCTCCCGGCACTGTGTACGTGCGGGACTCCAAGTGGGCTGATGGGGCGCGGCTTGTGGTTTCACCCGGCGTGTGGGGTGGGTTTGTGGGGTTTGCCTCGGGGCGTTGAAAAGGGAGGGGGACGCTGTGGGCGTCTCCCTCCCTTTCTCAGGGGGTGAGGGGTGTTACTCCGTCACGCCTCCGAAGCGCTCCTTGTAGGCCGTCAGGTCGTCTTCCGTGAGCTTGGCGAAGAGGACCGGGGGGACCGTGAAGGGGGTGCCCGCGGGGACTCCGGTGAGGGTGCGGGCCTCTTCCTGGGTGGTCCAGGTGGCCGTGTCGTCGGGGAGCGTGAACGCCTCACGCATGGCGCGCGACGAGGACGGGATCAGGGGCTCCGAGACCACCGCGTACAGGTGGATCAGGTTCATCGCCGTACGCAGCGTCAGCGCCGCCGCCTCCTGGTCCGTCTTGATCTGGAGCCAGGGCGCCTTCTCCTCCAGATACGAGTTGCCCGCCGACCACAGGGCCCGCAGCGCCGCCGCCGCCTTGCGGAACTGGAGCGCCTCCATCTGCGTCTCGTACTCCGCCAGCAGCCGCGCGATCTCCTCGCCGAGACGCGCCTCCGCCTCCCCCGGCACCCCGCCCTCGGGCACCGCGTCGCCGAAGCGCTTGCGGGAGAACGACAGGACGCGGTTGACGAAGTTGCCCAGCGTGTCCGCCAGGTCCTTGTTCACCGTCGCCGTGAAGTGCTCCCACGTGAACGACGAGTCGTCCGACTCGGGCGCGTTGGCGATCAGGAAGTAGCGCCAGTAGTCCGCCGGGAGGACGTCCAGCGCCTGGTCGGTGAAGACACCCCGCTTCTGCGACGTGGAGAACTTCCCGCCGTAGTACGTCAGCCAGTTGAACGCCTTGACGTAGTCGACCTTCTTCCACGGCTCCCGCACGCCCAGCTCCGTCGCCGGGAACATCACCGTGTGGAACGGGACGTTGTCCTTCGCCATGAACTCCGTGTAGCGCACCGACGCGTCCGCCTCGTACCACCACGACTTCCAGTCACGGTGCTCCGGGTCGGCGTCCGACCACTCCTTCGTCGCCCCGATGTACTCGATCGGCGCGTCGAACCAGACGTAGAAGACCTTGCCCTCGGCCGCCAGCTCCGGCCACGTGTCCGCCGGGACCGGCACGCCCCAGTCCAGGTCACGCGTGATCGCCCGGTCGTGCAGGCCCTCCGTCAGCCACTTGCGGGCGATCGACGACGCCAGCTGCGGCCAGTCCGCCTCGTGCCGCGCGACCCACTCCTCCACCTCGTGCTGGAGCTTCGACTGGAGCAGGAACAGGTGCTTCGTCTCGCGCACCTCCAGCTCCGTCGACCCCGAGATCGCCGACCTCGGATTGATCAGGTCCGTCGGGTCCAGCACGCGCGTGCAGTTCTCGCACTGGTCGCCGCGCGCCTTGTCGTAGCCGCAGTGCGGGCACGTGCCCTCGACGTAGCGGTCCGGCAGGAAGCGGCCGTCGACCGGCGAGTACACCTGCCGGATCGCCCGCTCCTCGATGAAGCCGTTCTCGTTCAGGCGGCGCGCGAAGTGCTGCGTGATCTCGACGTTCTGTTCGCTGGAGCTGCGGCCGAAGTAGTCGAACGCCAGCGCGAAGCCGTCGTACACCGCCTTCTGCGCGTCGTGCGCCTGCGCGCAGAACTCGGCGACCGACAGGCCGGCCTCCTTCGCGGCCAGCTCCGCGGGGGTGCCGTGCTCGTCGGTGGCGCAGATGTACAGGACGTCGTGGCCGCGCTGGCGCAGGTACCGGGAGTACACGTCCGCCGGGAGCATGGACCCCACCATGTTGCCCAGGTGCTTGATCCCGTTGATGTACGGAAGGGCGCTGGTGATGAGGTGTCGAGCCATCGTGGCTGCTCCCAGGTAGGTACGTGCTCGGAAGCTTGAAATCGTAGCCGACATGGGGGGGCCGCCCGCTTCCCGTTTTAGAGGGTGGAAGGGGCGGCCCGGGGGTGGGAGATGGGGGACGGGGGGTGGGGGTGGTGCCGATGGCGGGTGCCGTGCCGTCTACGGGCGCCAGTTCTTCAGGACGCCCTCGTACAGTTCCTGGTCGGTCAGCTCCAGGGGCGTCGGGCCCGCGTGGAAGAACGACGTGTTCGGGGTCTTCAGCCTGCGGAGATAGTCGAACGCCTTGTTGTCGTGCTCACCGAAGCCGACGAACGAGAAGAACAGCGCGGGGTGGTTCTTCGCCGCGTCCGTCAGAGCGGCCGTCGCCGGGGTCTTCGCGTCCGGGGCGCCGTCCACCTGGAAGACCACCAGGGCGGGGGTGGGGGTGCTGGTGGGGGTGGCCGCGGTCGTCTTCTCGTGGTGGGTCACCACCGCCTCGATGGCGGCGTGGTAGCTCGTACGGCCCATACGGCCCAGCCCCGCGTGCAGGTCGTCGATCTTCGACTCGGGGTCGGTGACGGTGAGGTCCGTCGTGCCGTCGACCTCGGTGGAGAACAGGACGACGTGGACCGAGGTGTCCTCCGGGGTTCCCGTGGGGGTGAGGTGGGCGGCCAGGGCCAGGGTCTGGTGGGCCAGGGCCTGGACCGAGCCGTCCTTGTAGTACGGGCGCATGGAGGAGGAGCGGTCGAGGACGAGGTAGACGTGGGCGGTGGTGGAGGTGAGGTTCAGGTGGGTGAGGGTGGGGGTGGCCGCGGTGTGGGCGGTGAGGAGGTGGGCGGGGAGGGGGGTGCTTGCGGGGAGGGGGGTCGGTCCGGCCTCGGCTTCGCCTTCGGCCGGGTCGTTCCCACCCGCACCACCCGTGCGGGATGCGTTGTCGGGTGCGGGTGGCCCCTGCGGGGCTTCCTCGCCGTCGGCGACCTCGGGCTCCGGGGTGGTCGCCCCGGCCTCCGCCTCCGCCTGCGGCGTCGGCGTCGATACGGGGGCGGACTCCTCGGCCAGCGGCGCGGGCTCCTCCGCCACAGCGGGCTCGGCGGCCGCGACCGGCTCGGGCGTCTCCGCGACCGGCGCGGTCTCGGTTGACTCCGCCACGGGCTCGGCCACCGGCTCCGCCGGGACCGTCTCCTCGGCCGCCGGGGCGGACTCCGTCGTGGGCTCCTCCACGACCGGGGCCTCAGCCACCGGGTCTTCGGCCGCGACGGGCGACTCGGCCACCGCAGCGGTCTCGACCGCGGGCTCGGGCTCGGTCACCGGAGTGGGCTCCGCCACCGGCTCTTCGGCCACGACCGGCGCCTCCGCCACGGGGGCGGTCTCCTTGGCGGGCTCGGGCTCACTCACCGGGGCGGTCTCGACCGCGGGCTCCGGCTCGGTCACCTGAGCGGGCTCCACCACCGGGTCTTCGACCGCGACCGGCTCCTCGACCGCGGCGGCAGCCTCCTCGGCCACCGGCGCCACAGCCTCGGGCTTCTCCTCGACCGGGGCAGCCTCCACGACCGGAGCAACCTCCGCGACCGGCGCAGCCTCGACCACCGGCTCCACCTCGATCACCGGCTCCGCCTCAGGCGCAGCCTCGGTCACCGGAGCGTCAGTGGCAACCGCATCAGCCGGAGCCTCAGCCACCGGCTCAACCTCCGCCACCGGCTCGGACGCAGCGTCAGCGGCAACCGCCTCAGCCGGAGCCTCGGCAACCGCCCCAGGCGCAGCCTCAACCTCCGCCACCGGCTCGGCCGCAGCCTCAACCCCAGGCTCCGCCTCAACCCCAGGCTCCGCCCCAACCGCACCCCCCGTCAAAGCCTCCGCCTGCGCCCCAGGCGCAGCCTCCGCCTCGCCCCCGTTCAGGGGCCCCTCCTCCACCGGCCTGCTCGGCTTCGGGACCGTGATGTTGTCGAAGGCCGCTGCCACCAGGTCGTGTTCGTCCTGGGACGTGCGGGGCTCCGGGACCGTGGCCGTCGGCTCCGGTGCCGTCGGCTCGGGGGAGGCCGGCTCGGGGGCCGGGGCGGGAATCGGTGCGGTGGCGGATTCCGGGGTGCTCTCGGGCTGCGAGGGAACCCGGTCCGCACCCTCCGTCTCGGGGGTCCGCTGCTTGCGTGACCGGCCGAACGCGTTCCGCAGGAGAGTGAGAATGCCCATGTACGCAACCCTTCGCGTGAGTTGATCCCCGTCAATCCCTGGCCAGGACGGACACGTAAGGTTAGCGGCCCCAGGGGGTGATCTTGGGCAGGGGTGAGTAGAGGAAGCGGGGGTGTGTCAACACCGCCTCCGGGCCGCCCGCGGCCACCCGCCCCGCCGTCCCGTTCGCAAAGTCGCCGTCAAGCCCCGGCCGCTCTCAACCGGCCACCGGCTGCCGGGCGTTCACCCCTCGTTCACCCAGCGTCAGCGCCTCCGCACGTACGTACGCCTAGCGTCACGATCACACCAAGCGTACTTAAGGGGAGATTCAAGGTGCGCAAGCTGCTGCCGCTCATCGCCACACCGTCCCGTTCCTCTGAAATGTCCCATTCCCACCCCGGCGGACGGTCCGCCCTGACCTGCCGCTTCCGCTGCGGTGACGCCTGTTTCCAGGACGTGCCCAACACCAGCGACAACGCCTACGTCGGTGACGTCATCGCGGGCGCCCTCAGCCGCCGCTCGATGATGCGGGCCGCCGCCGTCGTGACCGTCGCCGGAGCCGCCGGGGCCGGCGGGCTCGTCGATCCCGCGCCCGCCTCGGCCGCCACCCCGCAGGGGCTGCCCGCCCACGGCGGTCACCACGGAGGGCATCCGCAGAAGCCGAAACCGAGCCGCGGTGCCCGCGGCCTGCGGTACAGCAGCGTCGCGCCGAACACCGCCGACGCCGTCACCGTCCCGGACGGGTACCGGCAGAACGTCGTCATCCGCTGGGGCGAGCCCATCCTGCGCGGGGCGCCCGCCTTCGACGCCGAGCACCAGACCCCGGCCGCCCAGGCGGGCCAGTTCGGCTACAACAACGACTTCCTCGCCCTGCTGCCGCTGCCCGGCGAGCGCCACCGCCAGCTCCTCGTCGCCAACCACGAGTACACCGACGAGATCCTGATGTTCCGCGGCTACGACGCCGCCAACCCCACCCGCACCCAGGTCGAGATCGCCTGGGCCGCGCACGGGCTCTCCGCCGTCGTCGTCGAGGGCGACCGCCGTACCGGCAAGCTCGTCGCCGTGCCCCGGCACCCGCTCAACCGGCGTCTCACCGCCACCAGCGAGTTCCGGCTCACCGGGCCCGCCGCCGGGTCCCCGCTGCTGCGCACCTCCGCCGACCCGACCGGCCGCACAGTCCTCGGCACGCTCAACAACTGCTCCGGCGGCACCACCCCGTGGGGCACCACGCTGCACGGCGAGGAGAACTTCAACCAGTACTTCGCCAACAGCTCCCGCCCCACCGACAAGCGGTACGGCATCGGCATGGGCGCCTCCGAGCGCAAGTGGGAGCGTTTCGACCAGCGCTTCGACGTCGCCCAGGAGCCCAACGAGGTCCACCGCTTCGGCTACGTCGTCGAACTCGACCCGTACGACCCGCACTCCGTGCCCCGCAAGCACACCGCGCTCGGCCGGTTCAAGCACGAGGCCGCCACCGTCCGCCTCACCGACGACGACCGCCCCGTCGTCTACACCGGCGACGACGAGCGCTTCGACTACTTCTACAAGTTCGTCAGCAGCAAGCGGATGCGGCACGGCGGCAGCCGCTCCGCCCGCGAGCACAACCTCTCCCTCCTCGACGAGGGCACCCTCTACGTCGCCAAGCTCACCGGCGACTCCCCCGCCATCGAGATCGACGGCACCGGCAAGCTCCCCAACGACGGCGAGTTCGACGGGGCCGGGCAGTGGATACCGCTCGCCACCGCCACCGCCAAGGGCGCCGTCTCGCACGTCCCCGGCATGAGCGCCGACGAGGTGTTCGTCTTCACCCGGCTCGCCGGGGACAAGGTCGGCGCCACCAAGATGGACCGCCCCGAGGACATCGAGCCCAACCCGGTCAGCGGCAAGGTCTACGTCGCCCTCACCAACAACACCAACCGCGGTGTCGGCGCCAACCCGGCCGCCGACGAGGCCAACCCGCGCAACGCCAACAAGCACGGGCACGTCCTGGAGCTGACCGAGCACCGCAACCGCGCCGAGGCCACGACGTTCGGCTGGTCGCTCTTCCTCGTCGCCGGTGACCCCGACGACCCGGCGACCTACTTCGCGGGCTTCCCCAAGGACGACGTCAGCCCGATCTCCTGCCCGGACAACGTCGCCTTCGACCCGCACGGCAACCTGTGGATCTCCACCGACGGTGCCCAGCTCGGCTCGCACGACGGCCTGTTCGGCGTCGCCACCCGCGGCGAGCGGCGCGGTGAGCTGAAGCAGTTCCTCACGGTGCCCAAGGGCGCCGAGACCTGCGGTCCGCTCATCCAGGAGCGGCGCGTCCTCGTCGCCGTGCAGCATCCGGGCGAGCTGGACGGTGCCACCGTCGAGAACCCGAAGAGCACCTGGCCCGACGGACCGGGGCGCATCGTCCGCCCGGCCGTCGTCGCCGTCTGGCGCGCCGACGGCGACGACATCGGCGTCTGAGGAAGCGTGGAGGGGGGCGGTGGTGGTCTGCGGGCCGCCGTCGTCCCCGCCCCCGCTCAGCCCCCTCCCGGCGGGCCTCAGCGCGCCGTGTGCAGGGTCAGGTCGACCAGCAGGGCGCGGTGGTCGGTGTCCGGCAGGTCCAGGAAGCGGGCGCGGTCCGCCGAGAAGCCGGCGGAGACCAGGACGTGGTCGATCTGCGTGCCGAACGCCGGTGTCGTCCGCGTCGGCCAGGTCGGCTCCCGGTGCTTCCCGGCGAGGCGGGCCGCGTCCCGCAGGCCGGTGTCCAGGACGCGGCGGAACGCGGCGTGGTCCTGGGAGGCGTTGAAGTCCCCGGCGAGGATCAGCGGGCCGTCGTCGCGGTGTACGCCGGCGAAGTCCCGCAGCCGGTCCAGCTCCCGCTTCCACAGGCTCACCTGGCGCGGCAACGGCGGCTTGGGGTGCGCGAGTTGCAGCCGTACGCGGTGGCCGTCGACGTCCGCGACCGCGCCGGGCATGCCCATCCGGCCGGGGACGGCGGGGGCCGGGGTGAGCGGGTGGCGGCTGAGGATCACCGAGCCGACGGAGGTGTCGCCGGGGACGGCCGCCCGGTGCGGGTAGGCCGACCCGAGCCGCCGCTCCAGGGCCGCCTGGCAGCCGTACTCGCACTCGGCGACGAAGACGACGTCGGGCCGTTCGCGGCGGACCGCGTCGATGAGGGGCACCGTCGCCTGGCCGAACTCCACGTTCGCGGTGAGGACGCGCAGCCGGGCGACGGCGGGGCCGGTCGGCTCGTCGGCGGTGCCGTAGGGCTCGGTGAACCAGGCGAGCAGGGCGAGGACGGCCACGCCCCACACCAGGCCGGTCCACCAGCGGGTGACCAGGGTCAGCAGCAGGGCGAGGCCGGTCGGCACCAGCAGCCAGGGCAGGAAGGCGAGGAGCTGCGGGACCGGCGTCAGGGCGTCGGTGCCGGCCGCCCGGCAGCCGACGACCACGCTCACCCCGGCCAGCAGCAGCCCCGCGCACCACGCCCCGAACCGGCGCCCCCGCCCCCGCGGGCGGCCACCGGCCCCGGACCCGTCAGCGGAACTCCCGTACGACCTCGATGGTCCCGACGATGTGCGCGTTGAACTCATCCAGCTCCTCCGCCGGTACCCACAGCTCCAGGATGGTCGACCCGCCCGCCTGCCGCACCGGGTACCGCCGCAGGAACGCGCTGTCGACCTCGAAGCGGGTGACGTGGCCGACGCCGGAGGCGGGCACGTTCCAGTCGCGGGCGATGCGGATCGCGTAGTCCTCGTTCAGGACCGGGTAGAAGATCGGCTGGTCGGGCAGGCGCGGCGGCCAGGCCCGCCACCCGGAGGCCGCCACCAGCGCCAGTTCCTCGGGGCCGGTGGGGCGCCAGAGGGTCGTGGTCGGCGGGGGCGTGGGCCCGGTGGCTGGCTGGGTGGCGGTCGTGGTGGTCATGGAGGACGACGGTAGCCGCGCCCTGCGCGCCCCGGCCAGGTGGTTACGGCGGCTCAGACCTGTGCGTGGGTCGGCTCCGGCGGGGCCGGGGCGGGCACCGGGCCGGGGGCGGTGCGGCGGCGGTGGGCCGCGCGGACGGCCTGGGCGAGGTGGACGGTCGCGGCCAGTCCGAGGCCGACGGCCAGCAGGAACCAGGACGTGGCGCGCAGGGTCGTGGTGAGCGCGTCGTAGACGGCGCCCGCGGCGGGCCGGTGCGCCGGGTCCGGGAGGTCCGCGAGGGTCAGCCGGCGGCCCAGAGCGACGGCCAGGCCGAGGAAGGCGCCGCCGAGGGCCGTGCCGAGGGCCGCCGCGGTGACCGCCCGGCGGCGGCAGGCCGCGACCGCGATCCCGGCCACGGCGAGGACGACGGCCGCGAGCGGCAGCCAGAATCCGGCGACGTCGAGCACGTGGTACCCCTTCCGGAGGGTGGTCAGCTCGCCGGGCGGCAGCAGCGCGACGCGGGTGTGGGCGAGCGGCACCCGGTCGGCGAACGGGACCCGTTCGGCGGCCAGTTGCTCCCGTATACGGGTGGCGACCGGGGCGAGGTCGACGGTGACCTCGCCGGAACGGTCGTCGTGCAGGGCCGCCATCACGGCCGAGTGGGCCGCCTCGTTGCCCGCGTCCCAGGCCGTGCGGTAGGCGCGGGTGTGGGTGAAGGAGCGGACCGCGTCGTGCACGAACGGCGACACCTCGGGGTGCAGCGGGCCGCGCTCGGCGGTCGCCCGGCGCAGGATGCCGTCGCCCACGGTGTCCACGACGGCGTCCCGTACGTCCGGGTCGGAGGCGAGCGGCGCCATCGTCGTCACGTACCGGCCGGTGTCCGTCAGGTCGTACGCCGCCCAGGCCGCCAGCGCGCCGAACGGCAGCAGGAGGCAGGACAGCGCGATCAGGGCGGCCGACACGGCGGTCCGCAGGCTCCGGGACACGTCTCCAGGCAAGGCCGTACGGGGGCCTTGCGCGAGCCGGGGGAGGCCGGTCGGGGGACGGGGAGCCGAGAGCGGCTACGTGAGGTGGTGGCCCTCCGCGTCCTCGTGGGTGTAGTAGCGGTAGAACAAGGTCACGGCCGTGCCCGCGGCGACCACCAGGGAGACCCCGGCCGAGAACAGCACGCTCGCTCCCGTCTGGTTGACCAGGAACCCGAGGGCGCAGCCGGTGAACGCGCCCCACAGCGCGGCGTGCACCTCACGGCGCTCCCGCGACGCCACGGCGCGCACGGCGACGTAGAGGACCGCGAAGACGAGGGCGACGACGAAGCCGAACAGGACGTTCCAGCCGGTGATCGGACCGGCGTTGCGCCGGTTCGCCGCCGCCCAGTAGCCGTAGACGAGCGCGAGCCCGACGGGCACCGCCCACGTCATCACCAGGTGGGTCCGGTCGCCGAAGACGTCGGCCGGGGTGGACCGGGTCCGCCGCCGCATCCCCGGCGCGGGTGCCGCATGTGCCATGGGACCGCTCCTCTCGTCTCTCCCGCCCCTGGTCTCCAGGGCACACCTGGGGGGCGGCCGGGGCAAGTCGGGGCGGCCCGGCGGCCCGGATGCGGGGCCCGCCGGGCCGTGCTTCGCTGTTGCGGTGAGCGACCGACGGGGCAGGGGGCCGACCGCGCGTCCCCCGCGCCGCACCCGGCCCCGGCGCCGCACCCGCCCCGCGGACCGGTCGGGCGCTCCGCCGCCCGCCCGCCACCCGCGCCTGGCCCGCCTGCGCCCCCGCCGCCGGGAGGTCGTCCGGCGGCAGCAGCTCCTCCAGATCCGCGGGCACAGCGTGACCTGGCTGGTCCCTCTGCTCACCCTCGTCGGTATCGCCGCCGCCGACTACAACACCAGCGGCGAGTTCCGCGTCGTGTCCTGGTGCGTGTTCGTCGCGGCCATCGCCGCCGCGCTGTGCGGGGTGTGGACGACGGCCCTCTTCGCGGTCCTCGCCCTCCTCACCTTCGTCGCGGGCGACGCCGCCTGGCCCGACCAGTACCGCGCCGGTCCGGCCGACTTCGTCCTCGTCCTGATCGGCGGCGTCCTCTCCGTGCTCGCCGCCGCGCTGCGGGTGCGCGGCGAGGGACGGCTGCTGCACATCCGGCACATCGCCGACACCACCCGCCGTACGGTGCTGCGCCCGCTGCCGCCCGTCTGGGGCGGCCTCGACCACGCCGCCGTCTACCTCTCCGCCGACGCCGACGCCCGCGTGGGCGGCGACTTCTACGACATCCAGCCCGGCCCGCACGGCACGCGGGTGCTGCTCGGCGACGTCCAGGGCAAGGGCCTCGGCGCGGTGGAGGCGGCCGCCGCGCTGCTCAGCACCTTCCGCGAGGCCGCCTACCACGAGGCCGACCTGCGGACGGTCGCCGACCGGCTGGAGACACGGATGCGGCGCCACCGCGAGCACACCGTCGCCCTCGGCCGCGACGACGGCGACCGGTTCGCCACCGCCGTGCTGCTGGACTTCCCCGACGGCACCGAGGGCGTCGTGGACCTCGTCCGGTTCGGCCACGACGCGCCCCTCGCCGTCGGCCCGGCGGGCGTCCGCGTCCTGCCGCACGGCGACGGACTGCCCCTCGGCCTCGCCGCCCTCGCCCCGCTCGCGCCGCCCGAGGTACGGCGCACGGCCCTCGCCCCCGAGGAGACGCTGCTGCTGTGCACCGACGGCGTCACCGAGGCCCGCGACCGCTCCGGCACGTTCTACGCCCTCGCCGAGGACCTCGCCGCCGGGGTCGCCCGCGTCCCGCGCACCGCCGACCCCGACCGGCTGGTCGCCTTCGTCCGTGACGGCACCCTGCGCCACTGCCGGGGCCGCCTCGCCGACGACACGACGATCTTCGCGGTCCGCCGGGCCCGGCCGGACACCCCGCGCGACGAAGACCCCGTACGAGGACATCTGCCGTCCTGACGCCCTCCCGCGGGGTGTCAGCGGCTACGGTGCTGACGTACGTGATCGACAGCTGACGTACGTGACCGACAGGGGGAGGCGCGATGCCCGGAACCGTGCTGCTGCTGGCGGCCTCACCGATGGGCCGGGGCTGCCTGGTCGACGCCGCCTCCGTGCTCCCCGTCCTCGGGGCGGTGCCGCCCGCGGTGCTCTCCGGCACCGACACCGCGAACGTCGTCGAACTCGCCGACCCGCTGGACCCGCAGGCCGTGCTGACCCGGCTGCGGGCCGCCGCCACCGCGCCCGGCCCGCTCACCGTGTTCGTCGCCGGGCAGCTCCAGCTCGACCGCCGCCAGAAACTGCCCCACCTGGCCCTGGCCCGCACCACGCCCGCGACCGTCCGCTACACCGGCCTGCCCTGGCACTGGTTCCGGGAGGAACTGCGGCTGCGGCAGCCCGGCACGACCGACCTCCTGCTCGACCTGCGCGCCGACGCGGAGACCTGGCGCCTGCTGGACGGGCGGCCCCTGGACTGCGGGGCCGGGGTCACCGCCCACGGCCGGATCGCGCCGCCCGCCCGGCGGCGGGGGCTCGCCGCGCCGACCTACATGAAGGCCGTCGCGACGATCCTGCGCAGCGGGGGCCGCCCGCCGGTGGAGCAACTGCACCTCATGGCGATGGAACGGGTCGTGCGGGAAGGGGAGACGGGGGATCTGGTGATCTCCGGGGCGGCCGACGGTGGGGCCGACGGTGCGGGGGCCGGGGCCGGGGCCGGGGCCGGTGCTGGGGCTGGGACGGGGGCTGTATCGGTGCCGGTGTCTGAGGCCGGGGCGGAGCCGGTGGCGGTGCCGGTTCCTGAGGCCGGGGCGGTGCCGGTGTCTGTGCCTGCCGCGCGGGTCTCCGGGCCGGTGCCTCCGGTTCCCTCCTCGGCCCCCGAGCCCACGCCCGCGGGCGCGGACGCCGTCGAGCCGCACGCGCTGATCTCGGCCGCCGTGCGGGCCGGGGACCATGCCGGGGCCGACGCGCTGGCCGCCGGGCAGGAGCGGGCCGCGCTCGCCGCGCGCGGGCCGGGGTCGGAGGAGGCGCTGCACTGGGCGGAGGTCCGCGCGGACCTCGCGATGTTCGCCGGGGACCCCGAGCGGAGCTGCCGCACCTGGATGGCGGTGGCGGAGGCGCGGCTCGCCGCGGGCCAGTCCGCGCGGGCGGCGGCGGTGGAGGCGGCCGTGGACCGGGCGCACCACCAGTGGGGCCGGATTCCCGACCCCGTACGGGCCCGCAGTCTCGGGCCGGACCTCACCGCGCTGCGCACCCGCGTGCCGGGCCGCCGCGAGGGCGCCCTCGACCACGTACGGGAACAGCTCCGCCAGCTCCAGACGCACTAGACCCGCCGGACGCACCAGACCCGCCGGACGCACCAGTCCGGTCGGATGCACCAGTCCCGTCAGATGCTTCGGACGCTTCGGCGCCGACCTCGTGCGACCGGGGCCGGGGCCGGGGCTGGGACCGGGTTCGGGGCCGGGGCGGGGTGGCTCAGCGGGCGGGGCGTTCTTGGGTGACCGTGGTGCCGGTGGTGCTCGTGGTGAGCGGCGGGGTGTCGGTCGCGCGGGCCGGGACCGCGTTGGCGGCGGTGATCAGGGCCGTGGCGGCGAGGACCGCGGCGGCGAGGGCGCGTGCGAGGCGCCCCGTCGGGCGCCCGGGGGGTGCGGATGTGCGATCCTGCACGGCGACCTCGCAGCGTCGGTACGGCGGCGGACGGGGAAACCGACAGCGGACAATAAGCGACAACCGCAGTCGTTGTTCACTTCAACCATGTATTAAGCATGCTTAATACGCCGTTTAACCTAGGGGCTCGGTGAGCCGAACGGCAAGAGGGCCAAGGGGAGTTGGAGTGAGTCGCGGCACAGGGGAGCGGGACGAACCGGAGGTCATCGGACGCCGGGTGCAGCGGCTGCGCGTGGAACAGGGCCTGACACAGCGCCAGTTGGCGGAGCCGACGTACACCCCCGCCTATGTCTCCACGCTGGAGTCCGGCCGGGTGCGGCCCTCCGACGAGGCGCTCAAGCACATCGCGGAGCGGCTGGGCGTCGCCTTCGAGGAGCTGGCCACCGGCCGGTCCGCCCGGCTCGTCACCGATCTGCGGCTGCGCCTCACCGAGGCCCAGCGGGCGCTCGCCACCGGGGAGGCCGAGGAGGCGGCGCGGCAGTTTGCCGTGCTGCTCGCCGAGGCGGAGGCGCACGGGCTGGCCGAGGAGCAGGCGACCGCGCTGCTCGGGCTCGGCGAGTGCGGCATCGACACCGGCGAACTGGAGGCGGCACGCGGCTACTTCGAGCGCGCCGAGGCGTGTCTCGCCGGTGCCCCGCTGCCGGTGCGGGTGCCCGCGCTGCGCGGCCGGGCCGTCGCCCACTACCTGGCGGGCGAACTCCGGTACGCCGTCTACCTGCTGGAGTCCGCCCTCGACGAGCTGAACCGGGGCGGCCTGCACGACCCGGACGCGCTGCTGCTGCTCTACGCCTCCGCCATCGGCCCCTACATGGACATGGGCGCCCACGCCCGCGCCGCCCAGGCCGCCGAGTTCGCGCTGTCGCTCGCGCCGCAGGCCGGGGACCCCGCGCTGGTCGCCCGGATGCACCGCTCGGTGGCCCGCACCCTGCTCGCCGAGGGGCGTCTCGCCGAGGCCGACGCCTCCCTCGGCAAGGCCGCCGAGCTGTACCGCCAGCTGCACCTGCGGACCGAACTCGCCAACTGCCACTGGATGCGCGGCTACGTCTACGCGCAGAACAACCAACTGGACAGGGCCGAGGAGGAGTTGAAGCAGGCGCAGCAGATGCTCTCCGCGTCCCGCGCCGCCCTCTACAGCAGCCAGGTCGCGGTGGAGCTGGCCGACGTGCTGCACCGGCGGGGCAAGTCGGAGGAGGCCGCCGTCCTGCTGCGCGAGGTGCTCGGGGACCTCTCCCCGGAGCGGGGCGCGGTGCACGCGGCCGGGGCGCACCGCCTGCTCGGCATCATCGCGGAGGACGCCCGCGACACGGAGGCCGCCGAGGAGCACTACGTCCGCGCCCTCAGCCTGCTGGAGCGGGCCGGGGCGGCGGGTGACCTGGCCGACCTGTGCCGTCTCCTGGGCGACCTGCTGCGCCGTACCGGCCGGGTGGAGGCGGCCCTCGACGCGTACCGCACGGGCCTCGGGCACCGTACCGTCCCCGGCACCACCACCCTCGGCCCGGCCCCGGCCCAGCCGCCGCTGTAGCGCGGCGCACGGGCGGGTCCCGGCGGGCCGCCGCCGGGCCGCCGCACCCGCACCCGCAGCCGCCGGGCCGCCCTTCCCCGGCTACACCTGCACCCGCCCCTGCTTCCTGACGTCCGTGAGCCGCTGCACGCCGAGCTGGACGGCGGCCTGGGTGGCCTCGTTGGGGACGGCGTCGAGGCCGCCGTTGGTGAGGGCGAAGGTGTCCTGACCGGCGCGGACCACGGCGACGTCGAGGGCGAGCGCGACCGGGTCGCCGTCGGTGTCCCAGTTGGTGACGGTGACCCGCAGGCCCTGCCGGGCGTCGCCCACCTCGGGCAGCGGCTGCTCGGCGACGGTGGCGTCCAGCACGGTCCCGTCCGGGGTCTTGGCGGTGAACCGGGCGCACTTCTGCGGCAGCGTCCGCATCCAGGCGAGGACCCGGTCCACGTCGGCGGGGCGCCGGTCGGTGACCTGGTAGCGCAGCTGGGCCCCGGTGTCGGCGTCGTCGAGCGCCACGACGGCCTGGGCGGGGGCGCCGAGCAGCTCGTCGGCGTAGAGGGAGTCCAGGAGTTTCTGGCAGTCGGCGGTCGGGGTGGCCGCCTTGAGCATGCCGTCCCGCCAGGTCGCCGTCCCCCGCGTCGGGGTCCACGGCTCGCCGAGGTCGACGTCGCTGATCAGCGCCTCGTGCGCCTGCGCGTCGGTCAGCACCGGCGTGGTCACCGGCGCGGACGGCCGCGCCGAGGACGGCGTGACGGTGGGCAGGGCCTGCCGGGCGGTCGGCGGGTGCTCCAGGCCGAGGGTGGCGCAGGAGGTGAGGGCGACCAGCCCGGTGACGGCGAGGACCGGGACGAGGAGGGTACGGCGGGTCATCGGGGGAGCCTCCAGGAAGGGCCGACGCGCGGGCGCGGGGAGCGGGGCGCGGGGGCGGCCCGCGGGGATGCCTGCTCCCACGGCAACACCACCGCGCCCCGCCGACCAGCGCGGCGGTCCGTCCGGGTTAACGGGGCGTCCGCCCCGCGGCGCGACCGGCCTCCGCGCGCCCCGTACGGGCGTCCCCTACGGCTCGCTGCCCACGGTCCGCCGCGGGCGGCCGGTGTCCCGGGCGGGGCGGTGCGTGGGCACGTACGGTGCTGTCTGTCGTACCCCTGCGTACCCCTGCCTGCCGCCGTGCCCACAGTGAGGAGCGCCGCCGTGACCGGTCAGCCCATTCCGGTGATCATCGACTGCGACACCGGGATCGACGACGCCCTGGCCCTGCTGTTCGCCGTCCGGCATCCGGGGCTGGACGTGCGCGCGGTGACCTGTGTCGCGGGGAACACCGACGTCGACGGCGTCGTCCGCAACACCCTGACCGTGCTGGAGCAGGCCGGGGCCGGGGACATCCCGGTGGCGCGCGGGGCGGAACGCCCGCTGATCGAGCCGCTGCGCACCGCGCGGCACGTGCACGGCCAGGACGGCATGGGCGACCTCGGGCTGCCCGCGCCGACCCGGCGGGCGGCGGACGTGGACGCGGTGACGCTGCTGCGGCGCGAGATCCTCGCTTCGCCGCGCCCGGTCACGCTGATCCCGACGGCGCCGCTCACCAACATCGCCCTGCTGCTGCGCACGCACCCCGAGGTGGTCCGCAACATCGAGCGGATCGTCTTCATGGGCGGCGCGGTGACGACCGGGAACGCCACACCGGTCGCGGAGTTCAACGTGTGGCACGACCCGGAGGCGGCCGCCGTGCTGCTGACGGCGGGGGTGCCGATCACGATGTACGGGCTGGACGTGTTCACGCGGGTGGTGGTCCCGGCGGCGGACGTGGCGCGGCTGCGGGCCAGTGGGGAGCCGCGGCTGCGGCTGGCGGGCGAACTCCTCGCCCACCGGGACCCGGCGTCGGCCGCCGATCCGGCGCCGACCGGCGGCCTCGGGGACGCGGGGGCCGTGTGCGCGGTCGTCGACCCGGGCGGCCTGACCACCGAACCCCTCCCGGTGGAGGTGGCGTTGGCGCCGGGGCCGACCCGCGGTCAGACGATCGTGGACCGGCGGGCCGTCCCCGGCGAGGCCGAGATCCACCACGGCGCGCGTGAACGGCCGCTGGTGGAAGTGGCGTTGGGGGTGGACGTCGAGCGCTACGTCAGCCTGTGGCTCACGACGGTCGAGAAGGCGTGAGCCGTCCGCCGTGAGCCGTCCGCCGTGAGCCGTCCGCCGTGAGTCATCCGGCACGAGCCGTCCGCCGTGAGCCGCAGGCTGCGGCGGGTGCGGCGGCTGCGGCGGGTGCCCGAACGTCCGCCCCCTTGAAGCCGGTTACGCCTGCGAGGCCTTCCGGCGGCGGGTGACGACGACGATGGCCGCGCCGCCCGCGAGCAGCACCGCCGCGCCCCCGGCGATCAGCGGGGTGGCACTGTTGGCGCCGGTCTCGGCGAGGTCGCCGCCGCCTCCGCCGTTGGGGGTCGGCGCGGGGGCCGGGGTGGACGCGGAGGGCGACACGGACGGGGTGTCGGACGGCGTGTCCGAGGGGCTGCCGGACGGGGTGCCGGGCTGCTCGGGCGTGGCCGGCGGCTTCTCCTCCGTCGGCGGCTTCTCCTCGGTCGGCGGCTGCTCGGCCGGGGGCTGCTCACCCGGCGGCTGCTCCGTGGGGGGCTCCTCGGCGGGCGGCGCCGAGCACTCCTTGGTGCCGCCGTTCCAGGCCGCGATCAGCTTGTCCTTGATGACCGGGCGGTCCGGGCCCTTGGGCAGCTCGCCGTGCTGGAAGCCGTCCTTCGCGTCCAGTTCGCCGTCGAACTTCACGGCGCCCCGGTAGAGGTCGACCTGTGCGAAGCAGCCCTCGTCGGGCACCGCGATGTCGAGGGTGTCGGTCGCGCCGGGCTTGACCGTCACCGTGTCGAAGTCGATGAAGACCTGCTCGCCGGAGGTGCGGAAGTCCGGGCCGTGCGCCAGGTAGGAGGCGAGCGACGCGGTGCAGGTCGTGGCCTTGTCGGCGGCCCGCACGGTGATGTGCACCTTGCCGTCGTCGGTGGGCCGCAGGTTCTGGTCGTCGACCTTGACGGAGTCGAAGAAGCGCGTGCCGTCCAGGGAGAACTGGCAGCGGTCGGTCTCCGTCTCGGTGCCCGCGCCGGTGCCGGGGCGGTACTGGCCGCCGTCGGACCAGCCCTCGCCGCCGGGGGCGCCGTCGTGCGCCCAGGCGCCGGATGCGGCGGCCACGGTCGCGGTGCACAGGGCGAGTGAGGCGACGCCCGTCCCCAGCAGGCGGCGCACGGAAACACGTCTCGCTATGGACATCAGATTCCCATCTGGGCGGGGCCCGCCACGGCAACAGGAAGCCGGGGTGGCGGGGCGGAGGGAGAGAAGACACCGGGCTCGTCGGTCAGGTGTGCCACGGCGTGGCCTCATCGTGGAACGCGGTACGGAAGACTGTCAACTTGAGCCTGGGGCACGGAAGTTCAAGTTTTCGTCACGTTCCCCGCACGAAAGGAATGATCTGTTCCGCAGGGTGCGTGCGTTCCCCTTCCCGGCAAAGTGGACAGGCTGGTGGGTGTGACCGACTCCAGCGAACCGACCGCCGAACCGACCGCCCGGCCGACCACCGGGCCCTCCGCCCGAGCCGCCGCCGTACCCGCGCCCGCCCCGGAGACCACCCCCGCCGGGGCCGCCGCCGACCTCTCCTCCCGTGACCCCGACTGGTGGCGCCAGTCGGTCGTCTACCAGGTCTATCCGCGCAGCTTCGCGGACGCCGACGGCGACGGCCTGGGCGACCTGCGCGGTGTCACCGCACGGCTGCCGCACCTGGCCGCGCTGGGCGTGGACGCGCTGTGGCTCAGCCCGTTCTACCCGTCCGAACTCGCCGACGGCGGCTACGACGTCGCCGACCCGCGCGACGTCGACCCGCGCCTGGGCACCCTGGACGACTTCGCCGCGCTGGTCGCCGGGGCGCACCGGCTCGGCCTCAAGGTGATCGTCGACATCGTGCCGAACCACACCTCGCACCGGCACGTCTGGTTCCAGGAGGCGCTGGCCAGCGGGCCCGGCTCGCGCGCCCGCGCCCGCTACGTCTTCCGCGACGGACGCGGCCCGCACGGCGAACTCCCGCCCACCGACTGGCAGTCGGTGTTCGGCGGCAGCGCCTGGCAGCGCGTCGCGGACGGCCAGTGGTACCTCCACCTCTTCGCCCGCGAACAGCCCGACCTCAACTGGGACGAGGAAGAGGTCCGCGAGGACTTCCGCGCCACGCTCCGCTTCTGGGCGGACCGGGGCGTCGACGGCTTCCGGATCGACGTGGCGCACGCCCTGGTCAAGGACCTGCGCGACCCGCTGCGCGATCTGCGCACCCCGGACACGCACGCCGAGGAGTCCCTGGCCGCCTTCCCGCCCGGCACGCACCCGTTCTACGACCGTGACGAGGTCCACGAGGTCTACCGCGACTGGCGCCGCCTCCTCGACACCTACTCCCCGCCCCGCACGGCCGTCGCCGAGGCCTGGGTGCCGGGCGCGCGGCGCGCGCTGTACGCCCGCCCGGACGAGCTGAACCAGGCCTTCAACTTCGAGTACCTCCAGACCCCTTGGGACGCGGACGCGCTGCGCGAGGTCGTCGACGCCTCGCTGGCCACGGCCCGCGCGGTCGGCGCCTCGGCGACCTGGGTCCTGTCCAACCACGACGTCGTACGGCACGCCTCCCGGCTGTCGCTGCCGCCCGGCACGGACGAGAACACCTGGCTGCTGTCCGGCGGGCACGCCCCCCGCGTCGACGAGGCGGCCGGGCTGCGCCGGGCGCGGGCGGCCACGCTGCTGATGCTGGCGCTGCCGGGCTCGTCGTACGTCTACCAGGGCGAGGAACTCGGCCTGCCCGAGGTGGCGGAGCTGCCGGTGCAGGTGCTCCAGGACCCGGTGTGGGAGCAGACGGGCCGGGTCCGCAAGGGCCGCGACGGCTGCCGGGTGCCGCTGCCGTGGACCCGGACGGGCCCCTCGTACGGCTTCGGCGCGGGCGGTGCCTGGCTGCCGCAGCCGGAGTGGTTCGGCCGGTACGCCGTGGAGGCGCAGGACGGGGTGGAGGGCTCCACGCTGGAGCTGTACCGCACGGCTCTGCGGCTGCGGCGCAAGCTGCTCGACGGCGAGGCGCTGACCTGGACGGACGGGCTGCCGCCCGGCGTCCTGGGCTTCGCCCGTACGGCGGGCTGGCGCTCGGTCACCAACCTGTCGGGGGAGCCGGTCGCGCTGCCGGAGGGCGAGGTCCTGCTGAGCAGTTCCCCGCTCTCCGGCGACGGCCGCCTCGCCCCCGACACGACGGTCTGGCTCGCCTAGCCGGGGTCCTGGCCCGGACCTGGGCGTGAACCTGGGCCTGGGAGATCCCGCCCGGTGCTTCACCCGCCGCCGTCCCGCCTGCGGCTGTCCCGCCTGCCGCCGTCTCACCCGCCCGGTGCGGGGGCGGGCGGCGGGGTCTGGCCGCCGACCACGGCCGCGCCGTCGATGTCCACGGGCACCGCGGTGGCCGTGGGCGGCGGGGTCAGGATGACCATCGGCTGCCCGGCGGCCGGGGGCGGCGGGGTCAGGTCCGACTTGGGCAGCTTCGGCGGGGTGGTCTGCTGGAAGAGGGTCTGGTCGAAGTCGACCAGGCCGGTCTTCTCCATGACCGTGATGTGGTCGAGGACGGTGTCGTTGGCCTGGTCGGCGAGCGCCCGGATGAGGGTGTTCTTGGTGGTGGAGCGGACCTTCGCGATGGTGTTGAAGATCGAACCGTGCGTCAGGCGCAGGATGTTGGCGAACTCGACGTCGAATTCCTTGCCGGTCTTCGCGTTGATCTGGTTGACGAAGCCGACCTGCTGCGGGCTCGCCACGTTCGGCAGGGTGACGCCGAGCATCGGCGCGACCTTGCGGCAGGTGATGTCGAGCGCGGCGTGCCCGTCGATGAGGTGCTCGCTCGCGGTCTTCACCTCCTTGCTCTGACCCTTCTGGAGGCCGATCACCCCGAGCGGGTACTCCCAGAGTCCGGCCGCCCGCACCTTGACCACGAAGTCACGGTCGCCTTCCGTCAGCGGACCCCACTGGGTGTTCGCGATGATCCGGTCGTTCGTGGTGGACACCGTCTCCAGGCCCAGCATCGACGGATAGGCCAGTGCCGCGAGGGTCAAGGTCAGGGCGCCACCCACGAAGGCGGTACCTATCACGTTCCGCGAAAGACGCACCGTTCCTCCTGCCTGATCGGGGATACCGCCGGTGCTCGGGTGTGCGCGGGCGGGGTCGAACACACAGGAGTACGGGCGAAGGGCCGCCAGTATTCACCCGTCCGGGGAAAACTTGGGCCGTACGGTCACCGGTCGACGGGAGGGAGACCCGGGGTGAACGGGCAGGTCAGCGTGGAGCGGTTGACGTACTACCCGGTCAAGGGGGGTGCGGGGATCCCGGTCCCCGAGACGAGGATCACAGTGCACGGGCTGCCCGGCGACCGGGCCTGGGTGATCACCGACCCGTCGGGCCGCCTGCGCTGGCAGGGCGGCGACCCCCGGCTCGCCCTCCTCACCCCCGAGCCGGACCCCGGCGGCGGCACGGGCCTCACCCTCCGGGCACCGGACGCGCCCGAGCTACGGGTGGAGCACGTGGAAGAGGCGGCGGGTGCGGCGGGTCCGGCCGGTCCGGGGGCGACCGGCGGGGTCGGCCGTCCCGTCGAGCTGCCGGGGCAGACGTACGGCGGGCTGGACGCGGGGGAGGAGGCGGCGGCCTGGGTGACGAAGGTGCTGGGGGCGCCGAGCCGGTTGGTCCGCGTCCGGGCGGCCGACGCGGGGAGCGGGACCGGCGAAGGGAGTGGGACCGGGACCGGGGCGGGGCCCGTGGCGCGGGTGGCGAACCACAGCCGCGTGCACGTCGTGTCGCGCGCGAGCCTCGCCCTGCTGAACGCGCGGCTCGCGGAACAGGGCCTGCCCGCCCTGCCGATGAACCGTTTCCGGCCCAACGTGGTGATCGACGGCTGGGACGCCCCGCACACCGAGGACGAGTCGCCGGTCCTCGAACTGGGCGGCGCGCGCCTGGAGTTCACCGAGCGCACGGTCCGCTGCGCGATCACGATGGTCGACCAGGAGCGGGGCGTACGGTCCGGCCCCGAACCCCTCCGGACGCTCGCGCGGTACCGGCGGGCGGCGGAGGGGATCGTCTTCGGCGCGTACTTCGACGTACGGCGGGAGGGGCGGGTGGCGGTCGGGGACCGGGTCGAACGGCCCGCCCCCTGAGGCGAGTTGCGCGGTCGTCGGTCCTCGGGGGATGACGGTCCGGGCCGGGACGGTCACCTCGGGTCCTTGCGGAAGGTCGCGGAGGACCAGAGGTGGCCGAGGAGGGCCAGGGCGAGGCACCAGGCCACGGCGAGCCAGCCGTTGTGCCCGATCTCCGTGCCGAGCAGCAGCCCGCGCAGGGTCTCGATCGCCGGGGTGAACGGCTGGTACTCGGCGATCGGCCGGAACCAGCCCGGCATCGAGTCGAGCGGCACGAACGTACTGGACAGCAGGGGCAGCAGGATCAGCGGCAGCGCGTTGTTGCTGGCGGCCTCGGCGTTCGGGCTGACCAGGCCCATGCCGACCGCGATCCAGGTGAGCGCGGTCGCGAACAGCACCAGCAGCCCGAACGCGGCGACCCACTCCAGCGCGGTGGCGTCGGCCGAACGGAAACCGATCGCGACGGCCACCACCCCCACCAGCAGCACGCTGGCGACGGACTGGAGGACGCTGCCCAGGACATGCCCGATGATCACCGAGCCGCGGTGGATCGCCATCGTGCGGAACCGGGCCACGATGCCCTCGGTCATGTCGTTGGAGACGGAGACCGCGGTGCCGACGACCGTGCTGCCGATGGTCATCAGCAGCAGCCCCGGCACGACGAAGGCGATGTACGCGGCGCGGTCGGGCCGCCCGCCGCCGATGCCCGCGCTCATCACGTCGCCGAAGACGTAGACGAAGAGCAGGAGCAGCATGATCGGCGTGAGCAGCAGGTTGAGGGTCATCGACGGGTAGCGCCGGGCGTGCAGCAGGTTGCGGCGCAGCATGGTGAGGGAGTCGCGCACGGCGAGGGCGAAGGGATGGCCGCGCGGCGGGACGGCGGGGCTGACCGGGCTGCCGGTCGGGACGCTGGTCGGGGTGCTCATCGGAGGGCCTCTCGGGTCGCGGTGGTGGTCTGGCGGGGGACGGCCGCGCCGCCGGTCAGGGCGAAGAAGACGTCGTCGAGGTCGGGGGTGTGGACGGTCACCTCGGCCGCCTCCGCCCCGGCGGCGTCGAGCCGGTCGAACAGGGCACGCAGGGAACGCTGACTGCCGTCACCGGGGACGCGGAGGGTGAGGTCGGTGCCGTCGGAGCTGTCGGTGACTTCGGTGCCGACCGCGTCGGCGGTCTCCTCGCCGAGGGTGCCGAGGGTGCCTAGGGAGCTGAGGGCGGTGCGGGCGGCGCGGTGGGCGGCCGGGTCGGTGAAGCGGAGCCGGACGTGACCGCCGGGGACGAGGCGCTTCAGCTCCCCGGCCGTGCCCTCGGCGGCGATCGTGCCGTCGTGCAGGACGGCGATGCGGTCCGCGAGCTGGTCGGCCTCCTCCAGGTACTGGGTGGTGAGGAAGACGGTGACGCCGTCGGCGACCAGCGCGCGGATGATCTGCCACATGGTGTGCCGGGAACGCGGGTCGAGCCCGGTGGTCGGCTCGTCGAGGAAGATGATGCGCGGCCCGCCCACGAGCGTCATGGCGATGTCGAGGCGGCGCTTCATGCCGCCGGAGTAGGTGGCGGCGGGCTTCTTCGCGGCCTCGGTGAGGTCGAAGCGGTCCAGCAGTTCGGCGGCGACCCGGCGCCCCTCGCGCCGGGAAAGGTGGTGCAGGTCCGCCATCAGCAGCATGTTCTCCTCGCCGGTGATCAGCCCGTCCACGGCGGAGAACTGCCCGGTGACGCCGATGGCGGCGCGTACGGCGTGGGCGTCGGTGGCGAGGTCGTACCCGCCGACGCGCAGCTCACCGGCGTCGGCGGAGACGAGGGTGGAGAGGATCTTGACGGCGGTGGTCTTGCCCGCGCCGTTCGGGCCGAGCAGGGCGAAGACGGTGCCCGCCGGGACGGCGAGGTCCACACCGTCGAGGACGGTCCTGTCGCCGTACGCCTTGCGCAGCCCGCGGGCGGAGATCGCGAGGTCGGTCATCGAGAGGTTCTCCTGTGTCTGGGGCCGGGTCGGTGTCTGGGGCCGGGTCGGTTTCCGGGGCCGTGAGGCGGCTAGAGGCTGCGGGCGGTGATGTCGCCGTAGGCGGTGGTGGCGCGGATGGCGAGCGGGGCGGCGGCGCCGTCGCTGTTGCGGAGGCTGTTGCGGACGCGGCCGAAGGAGGTCCCGGCGTCGAGGGAGGCGGAGACGCCGGGGGCGGCGCCGACGGAGATCCCCCCGGCCTGGGTGGTGAGGGTGAGGCTGCCGCGGACGGCCTCGGTGACGGTGATGTCGCCGCGCTGGGTGCTGATCTCCGCGGACCCGCCGAGCCGGCCCACGACGACGTCGCCGTCGAGGAGGGCGATGCGGGCGGCGCCGGACTCGTCGAGCTTGACGGTGCCCTGGGCGGTCTCGTAGGTGACGTCGCCGAGCCGCCCGACGCCGCGCAGCGCACCGGCGGCGGTCCTGGCCTCCACCCGCGACCCGCTGGGGAGTTGGACGGTGACCTCGACGGCCCCGGAGGACCCGAGCACCCGGTTCCGGGCGGCGGGCGCGGCGATCCGCAGCACACCGTCTACCAGCCCGACGGTGACCTCCTCGGCCGCCTTGACGTCCCGCCCCTTCGCGGCGTCGGCGGGCAGCACCTCGACGGTGGCGTCACCCCGATCGGCGGCGATGAGCTGGACGCGGGCGGCGGGCAGGTCGAGGGAGAGGGTGAGGGGGGTGGAGGGGGAGAGGGAGAAAGTCTGCATGGAGTGCTCCTGATCGCGGGGTGATCGCCGTATGCCCGGCGTTTCCGATGAACGAAAAGCTACGTTGCGTTCACGGGTACGGCAACAAGTAAGTTGCACTGTGAGCAAGTAATTGCAGGTGATAGCCGCTAAATCATTGCAACGACCCTGCAAGCTAACGCAACGGAGGTCAACGTTCCGTTGCAATGGTCTGTCCGCGAACGCTATGCTGACGCCGACCGGACAGGCATCGTGGACGACGGAGGAGGGCGGAGGCGTGCCGGGAGGCAGACTCACCCAGCAGGAACGCCAGCAGATCGCGCTGGGACTGGCCGACGGCCTGGCGTACGCGGAGATCGCGCGGCGGCTGGACCGCCCGACGTCGACGATCACGCGTGAGGTGACGCGCAACGGCGGCCCGGCGGGCTACCGCGCCGACCTGGCCCACCGCGCGACGGAACACCGCGCGCACCGCCGCCGCACGGCCGCTCCGCGCGACACGGCGGCGCCCGCGCAGGCGCACGGCCGGGACCCGGAGGCGGTCCGGGCGTACGAGGAGGAGTTCACGACAGTCCTGATGCAGACGGGACTGTCGAACAAGATGATGTCGCGGGTGCTGGTGTGCCTCTACACGACGGACGCGGGCAGCCTCACGGCGGCCGAACTGGTCGACCGCCTCGGCGTCAGCCCGGCGTCCATCTCGAAGGCGATCGCCTTCCTGGAGAGCCAGGGCCTGGTCCGCAGGGAGCGGGAGGAGGGGCGGCGCGAGCGGTACGTCGTCGACGACGACGTCTGGTACCAGTCGATGCTGGCCAGCGCCCGCTCCACCGCCCAGATGGTCGAAACGGCCCGCCAGGGCGCCGACATCATGGGCCCCACCACCCCCGCAGGCACCCGCCTCGAAAACATCGCCCGCTACCTGGACTTCATCACGGAAAGCATCACGAGAGCGGCGGAACAGGCACGGGATGTGCTGTACAGCGGGCGGGGGGTTGGGGGGATCGGGGGAACCGGAGAGCCGGAACGGGAGGGCGCTGAACCGCCGGTTCCGTAGGGCGGGCTCGGCTGAGCCGACCTAGTCCGTCGGCGTCGGCGTCGGCGACGGCGACGGCTGAGCGTCATGCCAGCCGTCGATGCGGGAGATACGCTCCAGCGCCGCTGCTTCCTCGCAGGCCGTCACCCGGCCGTGCTCCTCTTCAAGCCGCACGGCAAGTTCACGAAGCCGGTCCATGGCGTTCTGACGCGCGCTCGCAGTCACGAGGAAGCCCGTCTCAAGAGAGGGCGCTCCTGTGGAGCGCTTCGAGGAGGTGGGCGAGGGCGGCGGGGGCGGCCGTGAGGACGGCGCCGGGGGTGTCGCTCTCGCGGAGGTGGAGGGTGGGGCCGGTGGCGCGGAGTTCGACGCAGTTCGAGCCGTCTCCGCCGCCGGAGTGGGAAGACTTCTGCCACCCGTCGGCGTCGCTCACAGGAGCCCCGGCAGGGTGCCCGAGCGCACGGCGTCGAGCAGATGGGCCATCGCGGCAGGATCGACGGCCAGGACGACGGCGGGGTCGTCGCTCTCGCGCAGATTCAACGCCTCAGCGACGGAACGGAGTTCGACGCAGTCGTTGCCGTCGTCTGGGCCTGAGTAGCTCGACTTCTGCCAGATGACAGGGATCGGGATCGCTGTCATGCGATGTACCTCGCATCGTCAATTCGCCGACCGGTGGATGCTCTACAGCGTGCGCCCCTGAAGGGCCGCGAGCAAGTGAGCCAAGGCCTTCGGGTCGGCCGTGAGGACCGTGTCGGGGGCGTCGCTCTCGCGGAGGTGGAGGGTCGCGCGGCTTGCGGCGAGTTCGACGCAGTTGTTGCCGTCGTCGGGGCCGGAGTAGGTGGACTTCTGCCAGTTCACGGGATGTGCCTCACAAGTCCTGGGCCAACGTGCGGAGGAAGTCGCGTGTCTTGCCGGGGTTGAGCGAGACGTCTTCGACCTTATCGAACCGAGCACGGAAGACGCCGAGTTGTGCGTCGGAGTCGATGAACGCCGAGCCGTGGGGCACGTCGCGAATCACGGTGTCGAGTTTTGGGACGGACCCGCCCACGTAGGTCATCGTGTCCGCCGCCCTGCCGAATCCGTCCAGGTCGAACGGAACGGCGCGCACCGTGATGTGTGCCTCCTCGGAGAGTGCCAGGAGCCGCAGAAGTTGCGCCCGGCACACCGCCCGGTCGCTGACTCTGATCCGCAGAGCGGCCTCGTGGAGCACGACCTTGTACGGCTTCGCCGCGTTGCCGTCGATTGCTCTTTGCCGAGCCAGCCGGTGTTCGACGCGCACGTCCAGTTCTTCGCGCGTGAGTTCCGGAACGCGCGCAGAGAAGACGGCTCGGGCGTAGTCCTCCGTCTGCAAGAGACCCGGCACGTAGAGGATGGCCACCTCTTGGTGGAACGCGGCGTTGTGGTCGAGTTCGGACACGTCCAGGAACGACGTCGGCAGCAACCCCCGGTACTCCTCCCACCACCCCCGCGTCCGATCCGTCGCCATGGCCACCAGGGCGTCGATGAACTCGGTGTCCGTACAGGCGTAGTGGGAGGCGAGGCGGCGCAGGCGTTCCTCGCTGACGCCCGCGAGGCCAGATTCGATGTGGGTGATCTGGGTGGGGCTCACTCCCAGCAGCGCCGCGGCCTGGCGTGAGGTCAGACCGGCCGCCTCCCGGAGTCTGCGCAGCTCAGTCGCCAGCCGCATCTGGCGTGCCGTTGGTTCGCGCCTCAAAGCCTTGCCTGCTCCTGGGTTCAACGCGCCGTCGGGCGCGACTCGTTCGGAGTCAGATTACGCGACCTGCTTGCCGCGTCTCTACATTTAGATCTACCGTCGGTGATGCGAGCCTCACTCTGCGGAAGCGCACCGCTTCGTCCTGCCGGGACGTCCGCGGCACTGCCACCGCACCCTCAACCCCTCACCCCACACACGGAGTTGACGCATGCCTGGAACCACCTCCGACGAGCCCTGGGAGTACTCCCTCCAGATCCCCAACGACCCGAAGGCCGTTCCGGTGTGCCGTCGCACCCTGCGGCTGATCCTGACCGTGCACGGGCTTGCCCACCTTGCGGAACCGGCGGAGCTGATCACTTCCGAGCTGGTGTCGAACGCCGTGCTGCACACCAAGGGGCCGGCGATCTTCCGGCTGCGCTGTGCGGGCGGGGTGCTGCGGGTGGGTGCGTGGGACGCGGACCCGGAGCCGCCCGAGCCGCCGGACGACTGGGCGAACCTGACGGACGCGGAGAACGGGCGCGGCACCGCGCTGGTGCGGGCCTTCGCCGACGTGTGGGGCTGGCACCCGCTGGCCCGCTTCGGGCGGCACGGCAAGTTCGTGTGGTGCGAGCTGCCGGTGGCGTCCTAGTGGGCGGGGCGCATCCCGGCTCAGCGCAGGGCTTCGATCGCCCGCAGGATCAGCGCGCGGGCGTCGGCGCCGTACACGGCCATGCCGCGCAGTCGCTCGAACGCCTTGGTGTACAGGACGATTTCGGTGGGCTGGGTGACATTGACCTCGGCGGTGAGCAGTTCGACGGAGACGAGGGTGTCGTCATGGACGTCGAACGTCTCCTGCGGCCAGAGGCGTCGATTGCTCGTCGAGGCCGGGATGATGCCGAGCGACACCGCGGGCAGGGCCCCGGCCGTGAGGAGGTGGCCGAGCTGCGCCGCCATGGCCTCGGCGTCACCGAGCTGGTAGTGGAGGACGGCCTCCTCGATGACGAACACGTAGCGGTGTCCCGGCTCGTGGATCACCCGCGAGCGTTCCAGACGCGCGACGGCGGCCTCCGCCCCGTCGTCGGGCACCTCCAGGAACTGGGCGTTCATGCTCAGCAGCGCGGTGGCGTAGCCCTCGGTCTGGAGGAGGCCCGGTACGAGGACCGGGGAGTACACGCGCAACAGTGCGGTGGACCGGTACAGCTCGACGTAGCTCTCCTGAAGCCGGGCCAGCCCGGTGCGTACCCGCCGTCGCCACTCCCGGTACAGGGTCTCGGCCTGCTGGGAGGCCGCGATGAGGTCGGCGGCCTCCTCGGCGGCGTCGGTGGCGCGGCACCACAGTCGGATGTCTGTGGGAGAGGGAGGAGTCCGGGCGTTCTCGATGCGACTGGTCTTCGCGTGGTGCCAGTCGCAGCGGGCCGCCAGTTCGGTCACCGTGAGACCGGCGTTCCTCCTCAGTCCACGGAGCCGCCCGGCGACGTTCTCACGGGCGGCCTGGGCGGAGGACGACGGGGAGGAGGACATGTACCGGTCGGGTGCCTTCGTCAGCGGATCTCGTACTGGTCGTGCGGGACGGCGCGCTCCCAGACGGACTCGAAGGCGTCCGAACAGCGTTTCGCGACGTCAGGTTCCGAGCGTAGCTCCATGCCGGGGTCGGCCCAGTCGCCGTCACCGGTGAAGTGGTTGAACAGCACCTGCTGTCCGTCGAAGATCCACAGGTCGGCGCCCGGCAGCAGCAGATCGGCCGCGCGCCGCCTGGGCAGCCAGCGCACCAGCTCGCCCGCGGCCACGTTGACACCGGTCGCCGCGTGCTCGTACCGGATGTAGTCGGTGACGGGTTCGGACACGACGCGGGCCCGTCGTACGGTGACGCCCCGGCCGACCGCGCGGGAGATCAGGTCGACCCAGGGCGCCCAGTACTCCGAGCCGGGGTCGGTGTCGCGCTCACCTCCGGCGAGCCAGGCGCCGAAGTCATCGGCCTCGTCGCCCACGGCGTACTGGTCCCGCATCTCCAGGTGGACGGCGCTGTGGCGGGCCGCCTCCATCAACGCGTCAAAGCTGGGCACGTTCTGCGGCATCGCAGGCCTCCCTGAGGACCGGGATCAGACGGGCGGGAACACGGATGACCGCTTCGTGGTCGGGGATGCCGGGAGCGTGCCCGGGGGCGGGGTTCCGAAGGCACTCCGTCCGGGTGGCCGCGTCGGCGACGTAGCTCTGGATGACGATGTCGGAGGTGTCGGGGTCGATCCAGGCGGTGGGTGAGCCGTTCTTGCCGGTCTCGGGGTCGATCCCGATGTAGCGCAAGGACATGGCGTCGCTCCTTGAGGAAAGTCGTGCACCGATGTGTATCAGTAGTGCTGATGATCGGGGGCAGATCAAGGGTTATATTCCGCCAGCAAGCTGTTCAAGTGAGTGGCTGCACATTGATGCACATTGCTGGCTGCTTCTGGAGGCAGGTGTCTAACGTCGTGAGCGGAACCTCGTCGTGCCGGGCCCGGCAGCCACGCGAGAGCTGATCAACGTCTGGAGTCGGCATGGCGCACGGAAGACCCCACGTACCTACAGCGGTGATCCCTCAGGCACTCCCGGCACTGCTTGGCCTTCCGGTCCGCGAGGATCTGTCCGACGTACGGCGGCGTGGTGCCGTCTGTGTCTGGTGTCCGGAGGAACTGACGGGCGAGTCCGCCGTGGACCTCGGCGAACCGGCCGAGGCCGACGGGCAGCGCTGGTTCCCCAGGTCCTGTCGCCGTTGTGCTGCGGCCCGCGCGCACGACGCCCTCTTCGTCCACGCCCGGACGTGTGAGCTGTGCGTCGGCCGGTCCGACGAGTGCGACATCGGCCGGGCCCTCTACCGGCTGGTGCGGAGGCGCCGATGATCTGCGACCGCTGCGGCCGGACTGTCGTCGGTGCCGTCCAGACGTTTCTGCCCGAGAGCTGCTCCGGCGTCGTACCGAGGGTCGTCTGGTGCAAGGACGGATGCCCGTCGGTCGAGAGCGGGCGCCAGGGCAAGCCGACCGCGTCGAACACGGCGTACGCCGCATCCAGGCGACGTCGGCCACACCGATGACGTACCGGCGGCCTCCGTGGGCTCCCCGCTCGGCTGGGGCCGGTTCCCTCGCTCGTTGAAGAGGGCGATCTCCGGGGACAGTTCGAGCGGCGACTCCACCCGTGGCGTCGGCAGACTTACCCGGCCGACGCGGCTCGTTCCGCTCGCCCCCGTCACGCCGTGGGGTGACTTCGACCGGTTCCGGGCCCTCCGGCGAGCGCCCCCGCGCAGGATGACCGAGTGACAGCGACCCCACCGGGCACCGACCCGGAGACCGGCTTAGAAGCCACCCCCGAGACGACCCCCGACCTCTGGCACGATTACGGCCGTGCCCGTGCCGCGACCGATCGGGAGGTGCCCGAGCGGTTTCGGTGGACGTGGGGGCAGGACTCCGGGCCCGGTGCGGAGGTTCTGGGTGATCTGGACGGGGCGTGTGTGGCGGATCTCGGGGCGGGGGCGGGGCGGCACGCCGCGTATCTGGCCGTCCGGCACCGGCCCGCCCGGGTCGACGCCGTCGACTCCTCGCCCGCGCAGCGCGCGACGGCCGCCGAGCTGTACGGGCATCTCGGGCCGCGTCTGCGGATCGTGCCCGGCGAGGTGGCCGCGTACCTCCGGACCGTCCCCGCCGCCTACGACGTGCTGTACTCCGTGTTCGGGGCCGTCGACTTCACCGATCCGCAGGACTTGCTTCCCGCCGCGGCGACGGCACTCCGGCCGGGTGGGCGGCTGGTGTTCTCGACACTGGCCCACTGCGTGACGGGCGCGCCCGCGCGGGCCGACGGTGCACCCGGCAGAGTCGCCATGACGACGCCCGACGGGGTGGCGGCCACGCTGCCGCGCTGGGTGCTGACCGAGCGGGTGTGGGTCGGGCTCCTGGGGCGGGTCGGGTTCACGGACGTCGCGGTGGAGGTGTGGCCCGCCACGGCCGACGGGCCGCGCAGGGCGGCGACACTGCTGGTGTCGGCCCGCCGTCCGACGTGACCTGAACCCCCCCCATGCGCTGCACGCCGGAGCAGGCGCCGACCCCGCCACCCCCCTCACCGCTCCCTGAACGTCCGCCGATACGCGTCCGGTGCCACCCCCAGGGTCCGGTGGAAGGGGCGGGTGCTCATCCCGGTCCGGCGGGCGAGGCCGTCGACCGTGAGGGGTTGGTCGAGGCGGGCGGTGGTCCACGGGAGCAGCGCGGCGAGTGGGGGGTCGTCTCGGTCGGGGACCGGCGCGGCGACGAACTGGGCCTGGTAGCCCGCTCGGTGGGGCGGTACGACGAGGCGCCGGGCGACCGTGTTGGTGACCGCCGTGACCGCCGTGACCGCCGTGACCGCCGTGACCGCCGAGTCGCGGTCGCCGTGTACGGGATCGCCCTTCACCTGCCACGATGACCCCATGGTCGAGGAAGTCATCCCCATCCTCCGCGTCGAGAACGCGGCCGTCGCCGTCGCCTGGTACGAGCGGCTTGGCTTCGCCCAGCAGTGGGAGCACCGCTTCGAGCCCGGCTTCCCCGCGTTCGTCGAGGTCGCCCGCAGCGGTGTCCGCCTGTTCCTCTCCGAGCACACCGGCGACGCCCGCCCGGACACCCTCCTCTACCTCCGCGTCCACGATGTCGACGCGGTGGCAGATGAGTTCGGTCTGCGGGCCGAGCAAATGCCCTGGGGCGCGCGTGAGTTCGAGGTGCGTGACCCGGACGGCAATCGGCTGCGGGTCAGTACGCCGGGGGAGTGACGCCGAGTCGGTGGGACGGACGGGCCGTGGCGCCCGCCCTCTGACTCCTGGACTGCCCCCCTGACTCCTGGACTGCCCCCCTGACTCCTGGACTACTCCCTGACTCCTGGACCGCCCCCTCACGCCATCCAGAAGAACACCGCCGTCATCCGCTTCTCCTCCAGCGTCGTCCCGCAGTAACCGGTCGCGCTGTGCACGAGGTTGGCGTGGTAGAGGAGGAGGCGGTTGGCGCGGTGGGGGACCGTGAGGTCCTCCTCGAAGGCGTCGGGAGCGACGAAGCGGGTGCCGAGAGCGTCCACCAGGTTCTCGTGCGGGGGCTGGACGACGTTGCCGCCGAGGCGGCCGCCGGGCAGGGACTGGCGGTAGAAGCTGGTGCCGCATGACTTGGGGACCGCCGGATTGAGGTAGAGGACCGCCGCGTACCGGCACAGCGAACGGGAGTCGGTGTGCGGGCGCGGGCTGGACTCCCCCTCGCCGACCACCTGGACGCAGTTGTGGTTGAGGGTGCCCCCGCCCGGTGTCCGCTGCACCCACAGCTCACGCGCCCCCGTCGCCTGTCGCACCAGCCGTTCCACGCGGGCGAGTTCGGCCGGTTCCAGACCCGGCATCGCCCGCAGGCCCGGCCAGGCCTCCGCCGTGTACGGGTGGCCGCGCACCCAGTCGTCCTTCGCCAGACAGCGCTCCCGGACCTCGGCGACGTCCGGGAGCACATCGTCGAAGACCCAGTAGTCGCGCCCCTTCGTGGGCTTCCGGTACGGCAGCACGGGGAGCGGGGCGGCCGTGCCGGGACGGGATGACCTCTGTGGCATGGACATGTAACGCACGCTAAGTCCGGGGCCGGTCATGACTCGCCCGCGCGGAAGTATGGACTCGGTCGCGGGAGAGTATGCATACGGTCGCGGACGGTCAACCCTGCGTCAACTAAACCTCGGCGGGGTGCCGTTGGGGGATGCTCAGTCCCCCTCCACCCCCTCCGTCCCCTCCGCCCGTGCCGCCTCCTGCGCCGCCATCACCTCGTCGCCGTGCGCGAAGGCCCACGCCCCCACGGCGTCCATCGGGGCCAGCAGGGTCCGGCCGAGCGCGGTCAGCCGGTACTCGACCCCGGACGCGGCGCCGGGGCACGGGCGGCGGTCGACCAGGCCGTTGAACTGGAGTCTTCGCAGGGTCTCCGTCAGGACCTTGGAGCTGATGCCCCCGATCCGCCGGCGCAGGTCGGCCGGGCGGCGCGGGCCCTCGCGCAGCGCCTGGAGCACCACGGCGTTCCAGGTGTTCGCGAGCAGGTCGAAGGCGAGGCGGGCGCGGCAGTCGGCGAGGAAGGCGTCGGGCGTCGTCGGCGTCACGTACCGAATGGTGCCCGAGCCGCTCTCTAGCGTCAGGGGAACGACGTCAACAGGACTCGGCGCCGGGCCGGTTGTGGTCCGGCGGCGACGGAGGGGGAACACGCGATGAGGATCGGCGTACTGGGCACCGGCAATATGGCCGACGCGCTCGCCACGCACTGGGTGCGGGCCGGGCATCAGGTGACCGTCGGCGGGCGGGACGTGCGACGGGCCGAGCGGCTCGCGGCACGGCTCGGCGGCGGGGCGAGGGCCGGTGAGCTGCGGACGGCGGCCGAGGCCGGTGACGTGGTCCTCGCCGCGCTGCCGTACGGCGTGGGGGCCGACGTAGTAGGGGAGTTGGGCACGGAGCTGGCGGGACGGACGCTGCTCGACTGCTCCAATCCCGTCGGGCCCGGCTTCCGGCTGCTGACGGACGGCGGCCCCTCGGCCGCCCGCCGCCTGGCCGACGCGGCGCCGGACACGCACGTCGTCAAGGCGTTCAACCTCTGCCACGAGGACGTGTGGCGGATGCACCCGCCCGTCTTCGACGGCCGGCCCCTGGCCGTGCCCGTCTCCGGCGACGATGAGCAATCCCTCGTACGCGTAAGCCAGTTGGTGCGCGACCTCGGCTGTACGCCCGTCTCCGCAGGGGGCCTCGACCGGGCCGGGCTCCTGGAAGCGACCGCCGCCCTCTTCATCGGCCTCTGGGTCGGCGAGGGAGCCGACGCGCAGGCCGTGGCCCCGCCGCTCGCCTACGCCGCCGGGCCCGCCGACGGGGAAGCGGGCAGCGTCCGCTGAGGGTTCCCCGGTGGGTGCTCGTCACCTGGGGACCGGGGTGGCCCGGCGCGCTCATCGCGCGGGAGCGCTCCGTTCCCGCGGCCGGGCCAGTGCCGCGCCCGTCACCATGCCCACCGCGATCGCCGTCACGATCGTCACCAGTTCCATCAAGTCCTTGAAACCGTCGATGACATGGCCGCCCGCCAGCGTCGTCAGGCCGCGCATGCCGAGGGAACCGACGGTCAGGGTGAAGAAGCCGGGGAGCAGGAGGACCAGGCGGGGCGGGCGGTGCGCGGGGCGGGAGATCACCGAGGCCGCCGCCGCGAGCACCGCCGCCGCGACGAACGTGCCGCCCACCTCCCCGATCAGCTTCGTCATCCCCGTCTGCACGCCGACGGTCAGGTACACGAGCAGCAGCAGCGGCCAGAACAGGCGGTACGGGATCGCGAACGCCAGCACCGTGCCCGCCGTGAACACGATCCAGCTCAGGAACAGCGCCCAGCGCGGCAGATCCGCGTCGGCGGCGACGTCGAACAGGGCGCGGGTGGAGGTGCCCGTCACCAGCACGCCCAGCAGGACACCGACGTACAGCTGCACCAGCAGGAACACGGAGTACACCAGACGGATCGCGCCCGTCGTGATGAGGCCGCCCGCCAGTTCGGCGGTGGCCGCGCTCAGGTAGTCGCCGGGGACGAAGTAGAACAGCGCGGGCAGCATCAGCAGGACCGGGCCACCGCGCGCCGGGTCGTCCGCGAACAGCTCGATCGTCACGAACGACACGGCCGCCGACGCCACCAGCGGCAGCACCAGCGCCAGCCGCGGCACCCGGTCGGCGGCCACCGCGAGCGCGGCGGTGAGCGTGCCGAGGACGGCCGTGGTGGCGATCTCGTACCAGGTGGCCTGCATCAGCGGGGCGAACCCGAGCGCGAACAGCACCACCCCGAGCAGCTTGAGCCACCAGGGGTACGGCGCGGGCGCCCGCTCGATCGCCGCGAGCCGCCGGGCGGCCTCCCGCAGGCCCGCCCGGCCCGCCTCGACGTCGGTGAGCAGCGGCTTCAGCGCGGTGTCCCGGTCGAGGCGGAACACCTCCGGGAAGCCGCGCACCGTGACGGTACGGGTCTCCCCGTCGGCCGCCGTCACGGTGAGCACGGCCGCCTCGGGGACGAGCAGCAGCGCCGCCTCCCCGCCGTACGCCCGCGCGCACCGCGCCACCGTCGGCCCGATCAGGTGCGCCCCCTCGCCGGAGGACCGCAGGAGGAGCGTGGTCAGGCGGGCGAGGAACGGCACCAGATCGGACACGGCCGCGGGGGAGACGGGGGCGGTAGGGGCGGGGCCGGAGTCAGGGGTGGGTGCGGAGTCGGGGGCGGGGGTGCTCTGCGGGGGCTGCACGGGACCAGGGTGCGGGCGGGGCGGGCGGTCGGCATCCCGGCGCCGCGCGAGCCCGCGAGCGCCCCCTACCCGTACGACCTTCGCCCCTACCCGCGTACGCCCCCTGCCCCCACCCCCGTTGACCCGTACGCCCCCTGCCCCCACCCCCGTCGACCCGTACGACTCCGGCCCCCCCCAACCCTCCACCCCTCACCCGTACGGTCCACCCGCCCTGCGTGCGCCCCCACTGCACCGCACGCTGGCAGTGGGCCACGGCCCGTTCTCGTACCGGGCGATCCGCGCCCCCGACTGCGCCCCGTACCGGGCGAGCCCCGCCCCCCCGCCAGAGGAGGAGCCCCCATGGCGTCGATGGACGTCCCCGCCGACCTGCCGAAGTCCGGGCAGGCGCAGGCCGCGCGCACCACGGCCAGGGCCGGGGCGCCTCCCCTGCTCAGCTGGGTGACGCTGGCGCTGATGACGACCGCTTCGGTGGCCAGCCTGCGGGCCGCGCCGACGATGGCCGTCTACGGCCTGGCCTGCGTGTTCCTGTACCTGGTCCCCGCGATCGTGTTCCTGCTGCCGACCGCGCTGGTCTCGGCGGAACTGGCCTCCGGATGGAGCGGCGGCGTCTACCGCTGGGTCAGCGAGGGCCTGTCGAAGCCGCTCGGATTCCTCGCGGTCTGGTGCCAGTTCGCCATGACGATCTTCTACTACCCCAGCCTGCTGGCCTTCGTCGCGAGCACCATCGCGTACGTCATCGACCCCTCCCTCGCCGCGAGCGGCCTCTACACGGCGATCGTCATCATGGTCCTGTACTGGACCGGGGTATGGGTGTCCTCGCGCGGCACCAAGGCGCTGGCAGGGCTGTCCAGTTGGGGGCTGATCATCGGGACGCTGGTGCCCGGCACGATCCTCGTCGTCCTCGGCATGGTCTTCCTCGGCCAGGGCAACGACTCGGCCGCCCCGATGACGGCCAGTCACCTGCTGCCGGAGTGGGCGGGCCTGGCCAGCCTGGTGCTCATCGTCAACAACTTCCTGTCGTACTCCGGCATGGAGATGAACGCCGTGCACGTGTCCTCGCTGAAGGACCCGGCGAAGGAGTACCCGAAGTCGATGTTCCTGGCGATGGGCCTGGTCCTCGTCATCTTCATCCTGCCCGCGCTGGCCATCAGCTGGGTGGTCCCCGCCGACCAACTGAGCCTGACGGCTGGGGTGATGCAGGCGTTCAACGCCTTCTTCGCCTACTTCCACGTCGCCTGGCTCACCCCGGTCGCCGCGGTGATGCTCGTCGCCGCCGCGCTCGGCGGCATGCTGACCTGGCTGGCCGGACCGTCGAAGGGCCTGCTGGAGATCTCCCGCAGCGAGGGCTACCTGCCGCCGTTCCTCCAGAAGCTCAACAAGCGGGGCGTACAGCAGAACATCCTCGTCACCCAGGGCGTCGTCACCACCGTCATCGCCCTGATGTACGCGTTCATCCCGAACGTCTCCAGCGTCTACTGGATCTTCTCCACCATCACCACGCAGGTCTACCTGATCGTCTACCTGCTGATGTTCGCCGCCGCGATGCGCCTGCGGAAGACCCAGCCCGACCACCCGCGCGGCTACCGCGTGCCCGCCCTGCACGTCATGTGCACGGTCGGCCTGCTCGCCTCGGTCGCCGCCCTCGCCATCGGGTTCGTGCCGCCCTCGCAGTTCGGCGACGGCAGTGTCTGGTCGTACGTCCTCATGATCGGCTCCGGCCTGGTGGTCCTCGGTCTGCTCATCCCCTGGGCGTTCCTGAAGTTCCGCAAGCCCGGCTGGCGCGACCCGGAGGCCGCGGCCCAGGTCGCCGCGGTCGAGGGCGGTGAGGCGCGATGAGCCCCACCCGCTTCGCCTCCGAGCACCGCTGGCTCTACGTCGGCGCGATCGTCGTCCTGCTCGGCCTCGCCGTTGCCGGGATCATCCGCTTCGAGACCGTGAAGACCGGTGACGAGTCCGCCGACAAGGCGAACCAGCTCGCTGACGCCGCCGTGGCCGCCGGATTCTCCCGGCCCGACACGGACACCGTCGAACGCATCCTGGGCACCGACGGTGGCCAGGTCTGCGACGACCCGGCCGGCGCCCTCAAGTCGGCGCTGTGGAAGATCAACGTCTCCAACGGGGCCGCGTTCGTGGGCCAGCGGCCCGTCATCGGCGACGGCGCCGCGCTGATGGCCGAGGCGGAGATCCTCCGCGTCTACTGCCCGGACAAGCTCCACCGGATCCAGGACCAACTCGACGACCTGTCGACCGACGCCACGGTGAGGCGGTGACCGGCATGACCGAACCCGCGCAGCACTCCCCCGCGAACCCGGACACGGAAGCGCGGAACGGCCCCGGAGGTTCCCCCGACGGGCTCGGTGACCGCGTCGCCGCGCTGATGCCCCGCGCCCTGGCCGACCTCACGGCCCTCGTCGCCATCCCGTCCGTCGCCGACCCCCGCCAGTACCCGGCGGAGGAGTGCCGACGGGCCGCGCGCTGGGTCGCGGACGCCGTCACCGAGGCCGGACTCCAGGACGTCCGCCTGGTGGAGACCCCGGACGGCAGCCACGCCGTCCTCGGCCACCGCCCGCCCCCGCCCGGCGCCCCCACCGTCCTGCTGTACTGCCACTACGACGTGCAGCCCCCGCTCGACGACGCGGCCTGGACCACCCCGCCGTTCACGCTCACCGAGCGCGACGGCCGCTGGTACGGGCGCGGCACCGCCGACTGCAAGGGCAACATCGTCATGCACCTCACCGCGCTGCGCGCCCTCGGCGACGACCTGCCGGTGGGCCTGCGGTTCGTGGCGGAGGGCTCGGAGGAGCAGGGCACCGGCGGCCTCGAACGCTACGTCGCCGCCCACCCCGAGGAGTTCGCCGCCGACGCCCTGCTGGTGTGCGACACCGGCAACGCCGAGGTCGGCACCGGCACCGCCACCGTCACCCTGCGCGGCCTCGCCAACCTGGTCGTCACCGTGGACACCCTGCGCGGCGAGGTCCACTCGGGCATGTTCGGCGGCCCCGCCCCGGACGCCCTCGCCGCGCTCGTCCAGGCCCTGTCCACCCTCCGTGACCCGGAGACCGGCGCCACCCGCGTCGACGGCCTCGACACCGACGGCACCTGGGACGGCGTGGGCTACGACGAGCAACGGTTCCGGGCCGACGCGGGCGTCCTGCCCGGCGTACGGCTCACCGGGACCGGGACCGTCGCGGACCGGCTGTGGGCGCGGCCCGCCGTCACCGTGCTCGGCATCGACTGCCCGCCGGTCGTCGGCTCCGCCGCCGCCGTCCCGGCCACCGCGCGCGCCCGGGTCAGCCTGCGCGTCCCGCCGGGCATGGACCCCGACGCGGCGCTCGACGCCCTCGCCGCGCACCTCACCCACGCGGTGCCCTGGGGTGCGCGGGTCTCCGTCGAGCGGGAGAGCACCGGCGCCCCGTTCCGCGCGGCGACCGACGGCCCGGCCTACGCGGCTCTCGATCGCGCCGTCCGCGCGGTGTACGGCGGTCCGCTCGCGTTCCTCGGACAGGGCGGCTCGATCCCGCTCTGCACCGTCCTCGCGGCGGCCTGCCCGGACGCGGAGATCATCCTGATGGGCGTGGAGGAACCCCGCTGCCTCATCCACGCCCCGAACGAGAGCGTCGACCCGACGGAGATCGCGCACATGGCCCACGTGGAGGCCCTGTTCCTGCGGGAGTTCGCCTCGCGCGCCCGCTGAGCGGAGGCCACCGAGCCTACGTACGGCTCACCGGGCCGGGGCCGTAGAGGGGGGCCGGGAACGGGGCCGGGTCCGGGCGCCGCGTGCCCGCTCAGGCCGCCGTCGCCGGGTCCCGGGTCAGGACCGCGCGGGCGCCGGCGGCCAGGGACGCGGTACGGGTCAGCATCATCGTGACCGCCATCAGCAGCAGCGCGTCGGTGAGGGCGTCGCCGGAGATGCGGTGGCCGGCCATCCAGGAGGCGAGCTGGGTGGGGAACCAGTGCACCGACCCGTAGGAGAACGCGGCGCGCGCGCCGATGACGGTGATCCACACGGCGGCGTAGCCCCACGCGGCGCGGCTGACGGGGCGGCCGGTGCGCGGGCTGCGGTAGACCTCCATCGCGCGGGCCGCGAGCAGGCCGCAGAGCAGGCCCGCCAGCACCCCGGCGATCTCCAGCGCCAGCCCGGCGCCCTCGGTGACCAGGCCCTTCGCGAAGAACGGCACGATCGCCGCCGCGGTCACCACCGGACGCAGCAGCCGGAACCTGCCGACGACCCGGTGCGGGCCGAGATCCGCCTCCAGCACGGCGAACAGCACGACTCCGTTGATGATCATCGCTTGGTCCATGGCAGCCACGGGGCCTTTCTCCGGGGGACGGTTACCTGCCGCCCAGCTTCGGGAGAGACCCCGTCCGCCGCGTCGCCGCACGCGGTGACCCCCGGGACGAGCCGACGGTCCCGGCCGCTGCGGCCACGGGGTGACGGGCGCCGCCCGCGCCTCACCCCGCCGCTCACCCCGTGGGGTGACGCCCCGCCGCCCGCCCGGCTCCTACGGTGGCCCCGACCGTGCACCGCCGACCGCTACGGACCCCCGCCCGGGGCCGTCTCTTCCCGCCCCCTCCAGCCCCCTGCACTTTCCCGTTCCCCGCCCCTTCCCGTTCCCCGCCGAGCCGACGGAGGCCGAGGCCGTGTTGTCCAGTCCGCGTGCCCTCGCGTCGCGTGCCTTCGCGTCGGGCGGCCCCGCATCGGGAGGCCTCGCTGCCCGGCTCGGCCTCGCCCCGGATGCCGCCGCTCCGGGCGCCGTGCAGGGGGGCGCCGTGGAGGTGGGCGTTGTGGACGTGGGCGTGGGCTCCATGAAGGAGGGCTCCGTGGAGGTGGGCTTCCGGCCGCCGTCACGGCGGTGGCCGGAGCCGTATCGTAGTGCCGTGCTCCGCGTCGCCTCGTGGCTGATCCGGGCCGTCGCGCTCGTCCTGGTCGGCATCGACAGCCTGGTGCTCACCCCCGCCGGACACCCGGGCTCGGTCCCGGTGACCGTCGCCTACGGGCTGTCCGCCGCCGCCTTCGCCGTCTGGGCGGCGGCCGATCTGCGCCGCGCCGTCGCGGACCGGTCCGCCGCGAGCCCGGCCCCGTACCGCGCCTGGCCGCCGCTGCCGTACCTCCTCGGCCTGATCACCGCCGCCTCCGCCCTGACCAGCGCCGCGCCGCACGGCTCCGCGATGATCGGGCTCGCCATCATGGCGGTCATCGCGGCCGGGAGCGAGACGCGGCTGCGCGACGGCTGGGTGGTCGCCGCCCTCGGCGTGCTGGCCCTCCAGGTCGGCGCCCTGGCCTTCGGCGCGGGCCGTGGCGTCTTCCTGGGCTTCCCCCTGCTGCTGGTCGTGGCCCTCCTCGCGGGCCTCAACCGCCGCGCCTACCGGCTGCGCGCCGAACAGGCCGCCCGCCTCCTCGCGCAGGCCGAGGAACTCCGCGCCCAGCAGCGGCTCACCGCGGTCCTCGACGAACGGGCCCGCCTCGCCCGCGAGATCCACGACGTACTGGCCCAGTCCCTCGGCGCGCTCGGCATCCAGATCCAGGCGGCCCGCGCGCTGCTCGCCCGGGGCGGCCAGGAGGCCCGTACCGACGATGTCCTCGCCCGCGCCCAGCGGCTGGCCGCCGACGGACTGACCGAGACCCGGCGCGCCGTCCACGCCCTGCGCGCCGACGGCCCGCCCCTGCCCCAGGCCCTGGAGACCCTCGCCGAGAACCACCGTCACCTGCACCGCACCCCCGTACACCTCACCCTCGGCACCCCGCCGCCCGACCTCTCCCCGGAGCGGAACCTGCTGCTCGTACGCATCACCCAGGAAGCCCTCACCAACGCCGCCAAGCACGCCCCCGGTCAGCGGGTGGACATCACCTTGCAGGCAGACGCCGACGCCGACGCCGACGCCGACGTGGACGCAGACACAGACACAGACGTGGATACGGCTGCGGATACGGCTACGGCTACGACGGTGACCCTGACCGTCAGCAACCCCGTGCCCGCTCCCACCCTCGCCCCCGCCGGGGCACCGGACGGCGCCCGGTCCGGCCCGGTGCTCAGCACCGTCGACGGCGGCTACGGCCTGACCGGCATCCGGGAGCGGCTGCTGCTCGCGGGCGGGCACCTGAAGACCGGCGTCGAGGACGGCCGTTGGGTGCTCACCGCACGGGTGCCACGATGACCGGCCCGCAGCAGCCCCCGCCGACCGGCCCGGACGGGCCCGCGCCGAGCCCCGGCCCGCAGCAGCCCCCGCCGACCACCGCCCCGGAGGGACCCGCGCCGAGCCCCGGCCTCATGGAGCCCGTGCTGCGGATCGTCGTCGCGGACGACCAGGCCAGCGTGCGCGAGGGCCTCGCGATCATGCTCGACCTCCTCCCCGACATCAGCGTCGTGGCGACCGCCGCCGACGGCGCGCGGGCCCTGGAGGCGGTGGCCGCGCACCACCCGGACGCGATCCTGCTCGACCTGCACATGCCGGTGATGGACGGCGTCACCGCCACCCGCCGCCTCACCGCCGAGCACCCCGACGTCGCCGTCGTCGTGCTGACCACGTACGACGACGGCCCCATGGTCCTGGACACGCTCCGCGCCGGGGCGCGCGCCTACCTCACCAAGGACGCCGACCGGCTGCACATCGCCCGCACCCTGCACAGCGCGGCCACCGGGTACGCCGTGCTCGACCCGAAGGTCCGGGCCGCGCTGCTCGCCGGGGCACCGGCCGACCCGGCCCCCGCGACGACACCGGCGGGCCCGCTCCCGGACCACCTCACCGCACGCGAGGCGGAGGTGCTGGCCCTGCTGGCGGAAGGGCTGAGCAACCCGGAGATCTGCGCGGCGCTGTTCCTCAGCAACAACACCGTCAAGACCCACATCAACCGGATCTTCGCCAAGACCGGCTGCCGTGACCGCGTCGCGGCGACGCACTACGCCCGGCGGCACGGCATCGTCCGCCCCGCCGGGCCGCCCCCGCCGGGCGCCTGACCGGGCCGTTCAGTAGCGCACCGCCCGGCCGATCTTGGCCTTCACCTCTCCCTGGAGGTCCCGGTTGCTGCGGGCCGTCGCCGTGCCGGACCCGCCCGCGCCGACGTCGAGGACGGTGTCGAGGAGGTTGCCGCCCGCGTCGGTGAAGTCGACCTGGACGGCGAAGGAGCGGGTGGCGTCGTCGGTGTTGGTGGCGGTGACCTCGACGGTGCTGCGGTCGCCGTCCGCCTTCGGAGTGCCGGTCTTCACGTCCGAGGCGGCGTCGGTGCCGTCCTTGATGTCGTCCAGTTTGCGGCCCACCTCGGCGGTCGCCGAGGCCAGTGCCTCGGGGGCCCGCGAGGCGAGCGACTCGGCGGCCGAAGCGGCGCGGCTGGCCGCCGACTCCCCGGCCGAGGCGGCCCGGCTCGCGGCGGACGCGGCCCCGCTGGCCACCGACGACGGGGAGTCGCCGTCCGAACAGCCGGTCAGCGCGGTCACGGCGGCGAGACACAGGAGTACGGCGGCGAGCCCACCCGCACCCGGACGGCGCCGGCGCCGGGGCCGGAGTCGGAGCCGGTGCTGTGGCCGGAGTCGGGGCAGCGGACGGGGAACGGCGGGCATGGCGCCTCCGGCGTGGGGAGTACGGGTACTACGGGGATCGCGGGGAGTACGGGTACTACGGGAGAGCTACCCGTAGTACCCGTACTTCTCGTGGCGCGGTGCCACGGGTGCCACGGGACTACGGTGCTACGGGTATCGGGGTCCTCCCGGTGGGCTTCCCCCGGACCCGCCCCGCCCGCCCGTCCACCCGCACCCCCTCACCCGTACGGAGCAGCCCCTCTGGTGGAGACCGTCACCCGCACGGATCGTCGGATGAGACACCTGCCCGGTCGGCGAGCCCAGCCGGTGCAGCTACTTCAGCCGGGCCCAGCCAGGTGCACCTACCTCCAGCCAGGTCCGGCCAGCTCCAGCGACAGAGAGGCGGGGCACGGTCATGAGCGACGCGTCTCCTCCCGGAACGCCCCAGGGATCGCCGGTCTGGGACCCCTCCCACCAGGGCACGGGTCATGCCCCGACCGGCTCCGGCGGCTGGTCCGCGGGGCAGCCGCCCGGGGACACCGGCTGGGCCGCCGGCGGAGTCGTCTTCGCGGGTGTGCTGATGCTGGTCAACGGCGTCCTCGCCGTGTTCCAGGGCATCGCCGCCATCGCGGACGACGACGTGTACGGCCGGATCGGCGACTACGTCTACAAGATCAACCTCACCGGCTGGGGCTGGATCCACCTGATCGTCGGCGTCATCGCGGCCGTGGCGGGCTGGGGCATCCTCACCGGCGCCGCCTGGGCCCGCGTCGCGGGCATCGCGCTGGCCTCGCTGAGCCTGATCCTCCAGTTCCTGTTCCTGCCCTACGCGCCGGTCTGGTCGATCGTCCTCATCGCCATCGACATCTTCGTCATCTGGGCCCTGGCGACCTACCACCCACAGCCCGCGCCGAGACGGCCGTAGCCCGCGCCGAGACGGCCGCAACCCTCGCCCTCGCCCGGCGCAGCCGAAGCCGAAGCCGAAGCCGCAGCCGCAGCCGCGGCAGCCCCCCCGTGTCCCCGCCCGTGCCCCGTCCGTCCCCCGCCCGTCCCCCGTACGGTCGGCTCGCAGCGTGCCCCGCCGCCGTCATCCCTCGCGCGGATTTTCGAACCGGCTCCCCGGAGCGGGTGATACCTAGGTGTCCCGGCGGCCGGGCGGGGCGATGCACCCCCGGTACGCCCGCGGGTGCGCTGTGATGGTCCCGGTGGTGGGCCGCCGGGGACCGGTGGCCGTCGGCGGTCGGCGTGCGCGGGAGTGCCATGGGATTCGGCTTCGGACAGCGGCGGGGCGGTCAACTCCCCGTGGAGTTGACCGGTTTCGTCGGGCGGACGGAGGAACTCGCCCTGATCCGGGCGGGACTGGTCCGTTCCCGGCTGGTCACCCTGGTCGGACCGGGCGGGGTAGGCAAGAGCCGGACCGCGCTGCGGGCGGCGGGCGCGGCGGCCTCCCGTTTCGCGGACGGCGTCCGCCTCGTCGAGCTGTCGGCCCTGCACGACCCGGAGTTGGTGCCCGCGACCCTCGCCGGGGTGCTCGAACTGGCCGAGCAGCCGGGGATGAGCGCGCTGGACGTGGTCGTGGATCATCTGCGCGACCGCCGGACCCTGCTGCTGCTCGACACGTGCGAGCACCTGGTCGACGCGTGCGCGACGCTCTGCGACATCCTGCTCCGTGAGGCCCCCGGCCTCAGCGTCCTCGCCACCAGCCGCCAGCCGCTGGACGTGCCCGGCGAGCACTGCGTGCAGATCGCCCCGCTGGACCGGGCCGACGCCCTCGACCTGTTCCTGAGCCGGGCCGCGGCCGTCACCACGCTCACCGAGGCCGACCACGAGGGCGCCCTCGCCTTGGTCGACCGGCTCGACGGGATGCCGCTGGCGCTCGAACTCGCCGCCGTACGGCTGCGCGCGGTGCCGCTGGCCGAGCTGCTGGCCCGCCTCGACCGCCGCTTCGAGATCCTCACCGGCGGCGGCCGCCGCACCGCCCTCACCCGCCACCAGACCCTGCGCTCCGCCATCGACTGGTCCTACGAACTGTGCACGCCGCAGGAGCGCCTGCTGTGGGCGCGGCTGTCGGTGTTCGCGGGTTCCTTCGAGCTGACCGCGGCCGAACGGATCTGCGGCGGCGGGGAGTTGCCGGTCGCGGAGGTGATGACCGCGCTGATCGGGCTCGTCGACAAGTCCGTCGTGCAGCGCGTCGACGGCCACGGCGCCCGCTACCGCCTCCTCGACACCCTGCGCGAGTACGGTGCCGGACGCCCGGCAGGATCGGACGGCCCGGACGGTCCGGAAGGCCCCCCGGACGCGCGGGAGGCCGTACGGGAACGGCACTTCACGTACTACGAGGAGCTGGTCGCCCGCTTCTGGGACGAGTTCCTCTCGCCCGCGCAGGCCGCGCTCCACCGGGCCGTACGGGACGACATCGCGGACGTGCGGGCCGCGTTGGACCACGGCTGCCGGTCCGGGGGCGGGCGCCGGGCGGTGGACGCGCTGTGGACGGCGACGCGGCTCGGCCCGTACTGGCGGGCCGCGGGCACCCTCTCCGAGGGGCGGCACTGGATCGACCGGGCGCTCGCCCTCGTCCCGCAGGACTGCCCGGAACGCGCCTGGGGCCTGCACATGACCGGCATCTTCGCCGTGTGGACCGCCGACCTGGACACCGCGCTGGAACGCTTCCCGCTCGCCCACGAGGCCGCCGTACGGGCCGCCGAGACACGGGTGGAGGTCTCCGCCGGGGCCTATCTCGGCGCGCTCGCCGCGTTCGGCGGCGACGTCGAACAGGGCCTGGCCCGCGTGGAGTCGGCGCGGCTGCGGCTGCTGGAGCTGGACGACGGGCTCGGCATCGGCGTCGTGCACTACGAAGCGGCCCTGCTGCGCGCGGTGTTCGGCGACACCGAGGGCGCGCTCGCCCTGTGCGCCACCGGCCTCGCCTACCTCGCCGACCGCGGCGAACGCCAGCTCTACGGCTCGACGGTCACCACCCGCGGGGTCATCCTCGCGCTCACCGGCGCCCCGGACGGGAGCCGGGCCCCCGCGGACGCCGGGGCGGCCGAGGAGAGCGAGGAGTGCCTGCGGCGGGGCCTGGAGGCGGCGGGCGAGATCGGCGAAGTACTGGTCGCGGCGCTCGCCTGCCTCGGCCTGGCCTGGCTGTCGGCCCGCCAGGAACGCCACGTGCGCGCCTGCTGGCTGCTCGGCTACGCGGAGCACGCCCGGCGGCTCAGCGGCGACCCGGTGGCGCTGCTGCCGCGGCTGCTGGAGGAGCAGGAGGAGACCCGGCGGACGGTACGGGCGGCACTGGGCGCGGAGGCGTTCGAGCGGTGGCGGGAGGCGGGGGCGCGGCTGTCCGGCCAGGAGGTCCTGGAGGCGGTCCGCGCCGACGCCGACGTGCCGCGGCCCGCGTCCGGCGGCCGGGGCGCGGTGCCGGGACAGCGGGCGCCGCGCGCCGCGCCGCGGTCCACGGACGCGCTGACCCGCCGCGAACGGGAGGTCGCCGCGCTCGTCACGCGCGGCCTGTCCAACCGCGAGATCGCCGAACGCCTCGTCATCTCCAAGCGCACCGTCGACGCCCACGTGGAGCACATCCTCGCCAAACTGGGCATCACCTCCCGCACCGAGATCCCGTCGGTGGCGGGCCCCTAGGGGCCACCCGCGGCCCATACCTACGTACGGCGCGCGGGCGGCGGCCCGCTTCTGCGTGTACGGATCTTCGCGCGGCCGGTGTGCGCCGTCGTCCGCCGGGGGGCAGCCTTGGCGGTGCCGCCCGGGGGATCGGGAGGTGCCGGGGGGCCGGCTGGCCGGCTCCCCGAGGCTGTCATGGCAAGGCGCCCGGCACCGAACTCCCCCCGGCGGCACACAGGGGGGCTGCCCCAGGTCGGCGGGGCAGCCCCCAAGCACGCATCCAGCACCCGCCGTTGCCGCCTCACCCCACCCGGACGGTCTGCGGCACCCGGACGACCTGCGGCACCCGCACGCTCTACGGCACCTGGACGTTCTTCCGCCGCAGCCAGGGCAGCGGGGCGACCGCCGACCCCATGTACGGCGTGATCCGCACCTCGAAGTGGAGGTGGGGGCCGGTGACGTTGCCGGTGGCGCCGGAGAGGCCGATGCGCTGGCCCGCCACGACCTTCCGGTCCTTGCCGACGTCGATGCGGGAGAGATGGGCGTACTGGGTGAAGTAGCCGTCGGGGTGCCGGATCACGACCTGGTTGCCGAAGCCGTCACCGCAGGTCGTGGCGTGCACGGTGCCCGGCCCCACCGCGTGGACGGGGGTGCCCGACGGGACGGCGAAGTCCTGGCCGGTGTGCCGGTGGACCCAGCGCGAGCCCTTCTCGGCGTACCCGGCGGACAGCCGGTACTTCCGGATCGGGGCCGTCCACCCGCCGCCGTTCGCGGGGGCGCGGCTGCGCTCGCGGGCGACCGGGCAGCGGCCCGCGCGGCCCGACGGGTCGACGGCGACCGGGTCGCCCGATTCGCGGGACGCCGCCCACAGCCGGTCCCAGAGGTCGGCCCGGATGGACTTGCGGCGCCGTTCCGCCGAGGCGGTCTTCGGGCCGCCCGCGTCGGCCGAGCGCAGGCGGTCCACCTGGGCGCGGGCCTTCTCGTGCCGTTCGACGGCGCGGGCGTTCTCCTTGCGGAACGCGTCGCCCCCGGCCCCGGCGGGCGCCGAGCCGAGCCCGACCAGCACCACGGCCAGCAGGGCGGCCAGAGCCCCGTAACGGTTCCGCACATGGTGTTCTCGTCGCATCTTGCGATCATCAGACCGGAGCGGGACCCCCAGGGAAGGGCACGCCGCCGACTCCCCCGAACGGCCCACACGCACACGGCCCGCCCCCTACCCGTACGCCTCCGGTACTCCTCTCCCCCTACCCCTCCCGTTCGCCCTGTCCGCGCCCCATCCCCTCCCGGTACGCCGCCGACGACCGGGGGTTCTCCCCGCACCCCCACACCCCGTGCGGGCAGTAGTCGGTGATCGTCTGGTACAGCGGCCGGTGCCGCGCGAACCAGCCCAACATGCCCCGTACGTAGGCCGGGTTGTCGCCGTTGCGGAAGAGCCCCCACTCCGGGTACGACACCGGCTTCCCGTGCTCCGCCGCGAACCGCACGTGCACCGCGAGCCCGTACGGCTCGGCCACCTGCTCGGCGAAGGACATCCCCGCGGGCTGGTCGTAGGCGTCCATGCCGATGACGTCGACGTACCGGTCGCCGGGGTAGCAGTCGGTCCACGGCACGGCGTCCCGCCCCCGGCTCGGCGTGAACTCGAACCGGAACCGCGCCCCCGGCACCGACCGCAGCGCCGTCACGATCCGCGCCCAGTACGCCTTCCAGGCCCCGGGATCGGGCCCGCACCGGTGGGTGTAGGTGATCCCGTTCATCTCCCACCCCACGACCAGCACCGTGTCCGGCACCCCGAGCCCGACCAGCCGCCGCCCGAGCGCCCGGAAGTGCCCGTCGTACGCCCCGCCCGCGCCCCGGCGCAGCTCGGCCCGCACCGTCGCGTCGGACAGCCGTCCCTCGGTCCGCTCCAGCATCGGCACGTTCAGCACGAACAGCCGGTCCGCGCGCGCCCGCCGCCACCGCGCCCACTCCTCCAGATACCCGGGCGCGCCCTCGATGTTGCTCCACACGTCGCCCGGCAGATAGGCCCGCCCCACCCGAGGCGCCGCCCCCGCCCCCACCCACCGCTCCAGCCCCGCGATCCGCCGCACCCCGACCCCGTCGTACCCGACGTACGCCCCGAACGCCCCCTCCGGCACGGCCCGTTCACCACCCCCGCCACCGACCCGCCCGCACCCGCAACAGGCGGCCACCAGCAGCCCGGCGACCAGAAAACGCAGAAGCCCGCCGGGAAGCACACGGCGGAGAAGCACGCGGGGAGACAGGAACACCGCCCCAGCATGCCGACCACCCCCTCCCGCCACCCCCCACTCCCCACCGAGCCACCCGGACCGACTACCACGCACGGCAGTTCGGACCTTTCTCACGGATCTCCTCGGACCCCTAGCCGTATCGGGTGAACTTCCCCCCAACAGGCAACCCCCGTAACGACTTTGCCTCTCTGTCAGGTTGTTCGCGGCACCGTCCGGGGCGTGCCGGGGGTGCGTCGGAGGCCGGGCGGGCGCGGGCGTTTGTCCGGTCCGATGCCACTGACCACGGCACTCGCAGACGAGGAAACCGATGACCAAGCAGGAACACCGCAGAAACCTCCGGCGGGCCGCGTCCGCCGGGGCCGCCACGCTCGCCGTGGTGGCCGTCGCCGGGGCCGCGCCCGGTGCCGGGGCCGCGCCGCAGGCCAAGCCGGGGGTGCCGCAGCTCAAGCTGATCGCCGCGTCGAAGTCCGTGACGCTCGACCGGTGGGAGTGGGACGGGGAGGCCGGGGTCGAACTCGACCTCGGCACCTACGTCTCGGTGGAGAACGCGCCGCTGGAACTGAAGGTGACGCGGAAGTCGTACAAGGACCCGGTGGTGGCCCAGCAGATCCTGCGGGACGGCACCAAGGTGAAGACGAAGACGCTGCCCGCCGGGCTGGTCAAGGACTTCAGCGGGCTGCCGGGCTTCCTGGAGGTGTCCGTGAAGGACGCCGCCGGGAAGCAGGTGCTCACCACCGCCTCCGGCTTCTGCCCCAACAACGCCTCCGGGCGCATCCACCCGGACGCCCCCGCCACCTCGCACTATCCGCAGAGCTGCCCCACCAACCCCTTCACCCTCGGCTCGGTGTGGGGCGTCGAGAAGGGCTGGGCGGCCAACTCCAGCACCGTCGGCTACGACGAGCGCGTCGACCTGCCGGTCGGCGAGTACACCGCCACCGTGGCCGTCGCGAAGAAGTACCGGGACGCCTTCGGCATGGCCGACGACCGGGCCACCGTCAAGGTGACCGTCCGCACGCCCCCGGAGGACGGCGGCGCGGTCGGCCTGCGCTCCGCCGCCCCGCAGGCGGGCGCCCACGGCGCCCACGGCGCGCACTCCGCGCACGCGGGCCACGGCGGCCCGGCCGCCGCGCCGGACGCCGGGCACCACTACGGGCCGCGCGGCGCCGACGAGCCCGTCCCGCCCGCGTTCTCCCACGCCCTGGAGGCCCGCGGCCAGGCCGAGCACCTCGGCGACGGCCGCGGCCACACCGACGGCTCGCGCATCAAGCCCGCGCTCAAGGCCAACGGCCAGCGGCCCACCGGCCGCGCGAGCGTCCCGGCCGACGCCCCCAAGCCCGACCTGCGGTCCCTGCCCGCCTGGGACATCGCCGTCACCGACGGCGAGGACGGCGACGTACCCGGCAAGGACTACCTCGCCTTCAGCGCCAACGTCTGGAACGCCGGACCCGCGCCCCTCGTCGTCGACGGCTTCCGCAAGCCCGGCGCCGAACTCATGGACGCCTACCAGTACTTCTACGACGCCCAGGGCAAGCAGATCGGCTACACCCCCACCGGCACCATGGAGTGGGACCCGCGCATCGGCCACGAGCACTGGCACTTCACCGACTTCGCCAGCTACCGGCTGCTCAGCGAGGACCGCACCAAGGAGGTCCGCAGCGGCAAGGAGGCGTTCTGCCTCGCCAACACCGACGCCGTCGACTACACGGTGAAGAACGCCAACTGGCACCCGTACAACACGGATCTGTCCACCGCGTGCGGCCAGCAGAACTCGATCTCGGTGCGCGAGGTGCTCGACGTCGGCTCCGGCGACACCTACACCCAGTACCGGCCCGGCCAGTCCTTCGACATCACGGACCTGGCGAACGGCACGTACTACATCGAGGTCCTCGCCAACCCGGCCAACCGCCTCAAGGAGACCGACCTCAAGAACAACGTCTCCCTGCGCAAGGTCGTCCTCGGCGGCACCCCCGGCGCCCGCACGGTGACGGTCCCGCCGTACGAGCTGATCAACACCCCCTGACGGGTGGGCCGATGAGGCGCCGCGCGGCCCGGCGGGGTCCGCGGTCCAGGTGAGACGGGCGGCGTCCGGGGTGCTCACGGGCACCTCGGGCGCCGCCCCGGCGGGTGCGGGGGCGCGCGTCCGGTGAGCCATGCGGGCCTTCGGGACGTATTCCCCCCTGCGTGTAGGGTTCCGTCGTCCGGCGGTGATCCACACCGCGGGACCATCCGAGCACGGTGTACGGGGTGACGAGCGGCCGAGGCAAGGAGCGAACGCCGGTGAGCGGGACAGGAAGGCGCCGGGCTCCGGCGCCGGGCAGGAGCGGCGGGACCGGCGCGAACGGCGGGACCGGGAACCCCCGCGCGAACGGGAACCCCCGGAAGACGGCGGGGGCCGCGGGCGGCACGGGCCGCACCCGGCTGACACGGCGCGGACGGGTCGTCGTGTGGGGCGCGGGACTGACCTCCCTGCTCGTCCTCGGCGTCGGCGGGGTCGGCGCCTGGATCTACACCGACCTCAACAACAACATCGACGCCGCCGACGTGGACGGCAAACTCGGCGGCGACCGGCCGGAGAACCTCAGTCCCGGCTCGAAGAACATCCTGGTCGTCGGCTCCGACAGCCGGGACGGGGCCAACGCCAAGTACGGCAAGGACCTCACCACCATGCAGTCGGACACGCTGATGGTGCTGCACATCCCGAAGAACCGGAAATGGGCCGCGATCGTGTCCTTCCCGCGCGACTCCTGGGTGCAGATACCGTCCTGCGAGATGGGCGACGGCAAGACCTCCGCCCCGCACAAGGCGAAGATCAACGAGGCGTTCGCGCTCGGCGGCAGCAGCGGCGAGGTCGCCGGGGCCGCCGCGTGCAGCATCAAGACCGTCGAGGCCCACACCGGCCTGCGCATCGACCACTTCATGTCGGTGGACTTCTCCGGCTTCAAGGGCATGGTCGACGCCCTCGACGGCATCGAGGTCTGCCCCGAGCAGGCCATCACATCGGACAAGGCCCGCCTCGACCTGGACGCCGGCTGCCAGACCGTCGACGGCGAACAGGCCCTCGGCTACGTCCGGGTCCGCTACGGCGTCGGCGACGGCTCCGACATCGGCCGCATCGGCCGCCAGCAGGAGTTCATGAACGCCCTCGCCACGAAGGCCCAGTCGAAGCTCACCAGCCCCGACGCCCTCTACGGCGTCCTCCAGTCCGCCACCAAGTCCCTCACCACCGACCCCGACCTCGCGGGCATCAAGCCGATCTACGGCCTCGCCAACGAACTGAAGGGCATCCCCAGCAAGCGGCTCGCGTTCCTCACCGTGCCCAACTACCCGCGGGAGGCGGACGTCCCGTCCGACCGGGCCAACGTCGTCTGGCAGTACCCGCAGGCCGCCGACCTGTTCACCTCCCTCGCCAAGGACCGCGAGACCACCAAGGCCCAGTTGGCGACCGCCACCAAGCAACTCCTGTACGCCTCCCAGGTGTCGGTCCGCGTCCTCAACGGCACCGGGCAGGCCGGGCGGGCCGCCGCCGTCGCCGAGAAGCTCCGCCAGGCCGGGTTCACCGTCACCGGCACCGGCAACGCCCCGTCCACGGTCGACCGTACGGCCGTCTCCTACCCGGCGGGACTGGAACGCCAGGGCGCCGTCCTCGCCTCCCGCCTCCCCAAGGCCCGCTCCGCCCCCTCGGCGGACGCGCAGACCGGGGTCGTCACCCTCACCGTCGGCCCGGACCTCGACCTGACGGACCTCGCCTGACACCCGCCGTACGCGGCCGACACGACGGTGATCTGACGGTGTGCGAGGTACCCCCAGAACTGGTGTACCCTTGATCTTGAGCGGGCCGCCCGGAGAACGGGAGCCTGGTCCACGCGTTGGTCGTCCAAGGAAAGACGCCCCGCTTCCTGCGGGGAAATGCAGGTGCAAGGCCTGCCCAGCGCTCCGATCGAAGAGTCCCATCCCGGGTCAGGCGGGGTGGGACTCTTCGTTTCCCGCACCCCGCCCGCCGGACGGTCCTACCCTCGGCTGAACGGCAACCTCGTCGTCAGCCACGAGATGAGAGCGCTCGGATTGCGGCTCTGCGACCACAGGGTGCCGGGGCCGCTGAACTCGAAGACGAGCCCCTCCCCGGACTTCATCGTCTGCACCAGCCCACGGGTCACCTTGCGGGTGGTGTACGTGACGCTCTCGTCGAACGCGACCAGATGCCCCGAGTCCAGCACCATCCGCTCCCCGTCGCCGAGAACGATCTCGTCCAGGGCCCCGTAGCAGGCCACCAGGACCTGACCGCGCCCCTCGGCCCGCACCAGGAACCCGCCCTCACCCCCGGCCAGGTTCTTGAACCCGCCCCATTTCGTGTCCAGTTCGACCCCACCGGACGAGGCGAGCCACGCACCCCGCGCGAGGTTCACACCCCCGTCGAGGTCGAGGCTCACCACATCCCCCGGCAGATTCGCCGCGAGATCGACCCAACCGCCCTCGGGTCCGGCGGTGAACCGGGTCACGAACAGCGACTCGCCCCCCAGCACACTCCGCTTCAACCCCTTGAGCAGCCCGCCCTCGGCCCTGGCCTCCACCTCGACCCCCGCCGAGGTCGCCATCATCGCCCCCGACTCGGCCCGCACCCCCTCCCCGGCCTCCAGCATCACCCGCGCCACCCCGAAGGACGGACCGTGCCGCACATCAACCTTCATGCCACCCGACTCCCACCGCAGACCCACCGACCTGATCCCCCCGACCGTACGACGCCCACCCCCCTATCCCCCGTCCCCCAAAAGTCGCCACGCCGCCACCGAAGGTCTGCTTTTGGGGGCCACCTGGACTTCGGCCCGCACGATCTTGCGGGGAGCCGGACCCGCCCTGCTCACCCACCGCCAGGTGAGCGCCGCCCAAAAGACCAGCCCTCCCCCTGACTCGGCGGGCGCTACGGGCAACTGCCAGGGACGGTCGTCCCTGGTCAGCAGACGGGTAAGCCCGGCACCACGTGGGGTACACCGGTGACCTGCGGGACGTATAACCGGACGGTGATCTACCACCTCGTACCGCGGTCCGACTGGGACGCGTGCCCCGATCTGCCCTACGCGCCCGCCTCCCTCGGCCGGGACGGGTTCATCCACTGCGCGCCGGACGAGGCGACGACGCTCGCCGTCGCGGGCGCGTTCTACCGGGACGCGCCGCGTCCGCTGCTCGCCGTCGTGCTGGACGAGGAACGGCTCGGCGCGCCCTGCGTCTGGGAGGCGGCCGACCCCGTGCCCCCGCCGGGCGTCCCCGACTCCGTGCGCTTCCCCCACGTCCACGGACCCCTCGACCGGGCCGCCGTCCACCGCGTCCTGATCGTCCGCTGGGACGAGGAGGACCGCCCGGCGGGCCTGGACGCGACGGACTGAACCGGGGCGGGCGGCACGCGTCGCCGGGTTTCCCCGCCCCGCTCAGCGGTGGCCCTGCTCCTCGCGGGGGACCAGGGTCACGCGGTGGAGGTTGCAGGAGGTGAGGGACGGGCCGCCCGCGACGCCCACCGCGCCCTGGGCGAGATGGGCCTTGAGGGCGACGCTGACCAGGCTCATCAGCAGGTCGACGTCCGTGTCGCAGTCGAGGTGCACGGTGACCCAGCGTGAACCGGGCACCACCCGTACCGCCGTCGACTCCTCCAGATCGGCGTGGATGCGCAGGATCGCGGGCACGGTCAGATGCAGGTCCACATCCCGGCCGGAGTGGAAGTGAAGGATCTCGCTGTGGACGGAGCGCAACGCCCGTCCGGCGCCGCAACTCGCCTGTCCCGTACTGAGGTCGGGCCAGACTTCCAGTCGCTGCATGGCGCGGTCGGCCAGAGTCATGACGCCATAGTCGCCCGCTCACCCGTCGTCCACCAGGGGTTGCGGGAAAAGTAACCGGGGCGTGCGCCGGAGAGGCGGACAACAGGGAGACAAAGCGGGCGTCCGCGGCACCGCGGGACGGCGTACGACCCCGCCGACACGCTCTCCGTCACCCTCCGCTACCGTCCGCGCATGGCGATGTTCGTGCACCTCACCTCCGCGTCCGCCGCGCCCCGCGTCCGCCGGGCCGGGATACGCGCCGTCAGCCACGGCCAGGACGGCCTCCGCGGCGTGTACTGCTTCCCGGTGCTGCCCTCGCACACCCTCACCCACCAGTGGCTGCGCGAACTCGCCCGCTTCGGCACCCGCGGCGGCCTGGTCGCCGTGCATCTGCGGCTGGACGACGCGCAGGAGGTGCTGGTCGGGCGGTACGGGGACCGGCTCGGCGGCGCGCAGCGGACCGTGCGGGCCGCCGAGGCGGTGGGCCGGATCGCCGCCCTCGACGATCCGCGAGGCTGGGAGGTGTTCGTGCCGCGCGCGGTCCGGCCCGGCGAGATCCACCGGGTGCGCGCCGCCCCGCAGGTCAGCGGCTGGCGGTACGCCCCGGACGCCCACGGCACCCGCCCCTGCACCTGCTACGGCTGCCGGGAGCGCGGCGGCTACGGCACGCGCCGCCTGCGTGAACGCCTGCCGCACTCGCTGGACGGGCCGCCGCCCGCGCCGCGGGTCCTGCTGGCCCGGATCGAGGCGGCCGGCGACCCCGGAGACCCGGCCGTCCTGCTCGACACCCTGCACTGGTACGGCCTGCGCCGCCGCGGCCCGCTCCCGCGCCTGGCCCGCCTCGCCGCCCATCCGGACCCCGCCGTGCGGCGGGCCCTGGCCTGGGCGGTCGCGTCCTGGACCACGCCCGGCACGGACGCCCTCCTCGCCGCCCTCGCGGCCGACGCGGACCGCGGGGTCCACAAGGCCGCGGAGGCGGTACGGGAGTTGCGCGCCCCGGAGACGTAGCCCGCGCCGCCGTTCCGCCCGGCGGGCCGGTCCCCGCTACTGGTCGGAGTACCCCAGGTCGCCCACCGTCCAGGCGCTCACGTCCTCCAGGGCCACCCGGTACATGCCGCCCGAGTCGGGGATGCCCATCGTGCCCTGGAGGATGCGCGCGACGTGGAAGTGCAGATGGGTGGGGCGGTCCCGGGCCGGTGCGCTGCCGGACGTCGTGTCCTGCTCGGACGGCCGGGTGAACACCGAGGAGAACACGCCCAGTTGGGCGGAGTCTTTGAGCACCTCGGCCACCCGCTGCTTCCACAGGGACTCCGGGGCGAGCCGCCCCGTGATGACCGCCCCGGGGATCACGACGGTGAGCGACATCCGGCTGTTGTGCTCCGACTCGACCCGCTCGGCGATGTCCACGAGCAGGTGATCAGCGTGCGCCATGGGTACGGAGCCTACTCCGCCGGGGCGCCGTCCGTCCGGGGTGCGGCCTGCTGCACCACCTCGAAGGACCACAGCGTCGCGCCGGTCGCCGCGGGCTTCGGCCGCTCACCACCACCCTCACCACCACCGTGCGCCCCGCCCTGCGTTCCGCCGGGCCCGGCGCCCTCGGCGCCGCCGCGCCCGTGTGCCTCCTGCGCCCGGCCGGACATCCAGGTCTGGAAGTCCTCCTCGCTGCGCCAGCGGGTGTAGACGAGGTAGGTGTCGGTGCCCTCCACGGGCCGCAGCAGCTCGAACCACTCGAAGCCGTCCGAGTTCTCCACCGCGCCCGCCCGCGCCGCGAATCGCTTCTCCAGCGTCTCGCGCTGCTCTTCCGGGACGGTGAGTACGTTGATCTTGACGATGCTCATGCCTTCATTGTGCTCCTGGCGTCCCGGCCCCTGTCCTTCACCCGTACGGCCGCCGATACTGGCCCCGTGGAGTTCGCCGTCTTCGTCACCCTGCCCGGACTGGTCATCGTGCTGACCGTCGTCGCCTTCGTGGACCAGATCCTGCTGCGCGCGGGGCGTGCGGGGCTGCTGCCCTGGCGGACGGGCACCCGGCAGGGCCAGATCTCGGCCACCGGCTTCGAGCAGTTGCACGCGAGCTTCTCCCCGGGCAAACAGTCCGAGTTGAGGGAACGCCAGTCGTCGCTGCTCCTGCGCGCCGACGAGGACGAGGGCGCCCCGCCGCACCGCACGACGGTGGACCTGGACGGCGGCACCGCGGTGATCCGGGTCCCCTGAGGCCCGAGGGCTCGCCCCGGCCCGCTCCGTCCGGCTCTCAGCCGTTCCGGACGAGCCGGTCCCGGATCAGGACGTCGAGCAGCTCGGCGCCCGACTCCCCGCCTCCGCCGCCCCCGTCTCCGTCGCTGCTTCCGCCGCTCTCGCTGTGCTCGACCGCCGTGAGGAACGCCGCCTCCACGGGGCCGAGGTCCGCGACGAGTGTGCCGACGGGGTACCGGTCGGTGAACCTCGCGCGCTCCGCGCCCACCAGCAGCACGGCGAGCGGGGACTGCCCCGGCAGGGGGAGGCCCGGGTGGACGTCCCCGCCCCAGTACAGGACCGGCGCCTCGGCGGCGCCGGGGGCGAACCGGCCCACCCCGGCCAGCATCAGCAGATCGGTGCGCGCGCGGTGGGCGTCGTCGTAGTAGTCGTAGAGGTAGATCTCCAGCGCCTCGTCGCGGTGGCGGGCCAGGGTGAAGCCCTGGGCGGCGCGGGCGGCCAGGCGGTCGAGCGGGGTCGCGGAGCGGTCGGCGCGGACGGCGTCGGCGGCCGGATATCCGTCGAGGGCGGCCAGGTCCCAGTCCGGGTCGGTGCCCTCGGCGTCCCAACCGGCGTACATCGCGGCCGGGTTCTCGATCCGGTCGAGGCCCGGCAGCGGCGCGCGCAGCCACGCCTCGAAGCCGTCGCGCGCCATCGGCACCCGCGCCGCGACCATGAACGAACGTGCCCCCACCGCAAGCCTCCCCACCCCGACTCCGACCCCGCCGAGGCTAACAGCGGGGTCCGACAACGGGACGGGAGACGGGTGGGGGCTCAGCCGGTAGGGCGTCTCGACCGGTACGGCGTCTGAACCGGTACGGCGCCTCAGCGGGACTTGCGCTGCCCCCCGCGCCCCGAGGAACCGGAGTTCGCCGACGCCGACGACGAGGCGGACGTGGAGGAGGAGGCGGAGCGGCGGCGGCCCTGGCCGGGGCGGCCTCGGCCGCCGGAGCGGCGGGCGCCGCCGGAGTTGTGGCCGGAGCGCTCCTGCGGGGCGGGCGGCGGGGTGAGGACGACGGGGACGCCGGAGGGGGCCTGCGCGCCGGTGATCCGGCTCAGTTCCTCGCCGCCGGAGCGGACCCGGGTGGTCGTCGGGGTGATGCCCGCGTCGGCCATCAGCCGGGTCACCTCGCGCCGCTGGTGCGGCAGGACGAGGGTGACGACGGTGCCGGACTCGCCCGCGCGGGCCGTACGGCCGCCGCGGTGCAGGTAGTCCTTGTGGTCGCCCGGCGGGTCGACGTTGACGACGAGGTCGAGGTTGTCGACGTGGATGCCGCGGGCGGCGACGTTGGTGGCGACCAGGACGGTGACGTGCCCGTCCTTGAACTGGGCCAGCGTCCGGTTGCGCTGCGACTGCGACTTGCCGCCGTGCAGCGCCGAGGCCCGCACACCGACGGCGAGCAGCTTCTTGGCGAGCCGGTCGGCGGCGTGCTTGGTGTCCAGGAACATGATCACGCGCCCGTCGCGGGCGGCGATCTCGGTGGTGGTGGCGTGCTTGTCGTCGTCCTCGATGTGGAGCAGGTGGTGCTCCATGGTGGTGACGGCGCCCGCCGACGGGTCGACGGAGTGGACGACCGGGTCGTCCAGGTAGGTGCGCACCAGCCGGTCGACGTTGCGGTCGAGGGTGGCGGAGAACAGCAGCCGCTGCCCGTCGGGGCGTACCTGGTCGAGGAGGCGGGTGACCTGCGGCAGGAAGCCCATGTCGGCCATCTGGTCGGCCTCATCGAGGACGGTGACGACGACCTGGTCGAGGCGGCAGTCGTCACGGTCTATGAGGTCCTTGAGCCGTCCCGGCGTCGCCACGACGACCTCGGCGCCGCCGCGCAGCGCGCTCGCCTGGCGGCCGATGGACAGTCCGCCGACGACGGTGGCGAGCCGCATCCGCAGGGCGCGGGCGTACGGGGTGAGGGCGTCGGTGACCTGCTGCGCGAGTTCGCGGGTGGGCACGAGGACGAGGGCCAGCGGCTGCCGGGGTTCGGCGCGCTGTCCGTCGAGGCGGGCCAGGACGGCGAGGCCGAAGGCGAGGGTCTTGCCGGAGCCGGTGCGGCCGCGGCCGAGGACGTCCCGGCCGGCCAGCGAGTTGGGCAGCGTGGCGGCCTGGATGGGGAAGGGGGTGGTCACGCCTTCGGCGTCCAGGGCGGTCAGCAGCCGCTTCGGCATGTCGAGGTCGGCGAACGAGGCGACGGGAGGCAGGGCCGGGGTCACGGTGACCGGCAGCGCGAACTCGCCTCCCGCGGCGGCGGGGCGGCCGCCGCGGCCGTTGCCCCGCCCGGACTTGGCCGCTCGGGACGTGGACGCGCCGTTCGAACGGGACGCGGCGCTCGGGCGGCCCGTTCCCTGCGAGCGGACGCGGTTGCCCCGGCCGGAGCCGGTGGAGCTGCTGGTCGTACGAGCTGGGCGGTTCATGCGGACCTTCCTCGAAGCGGCACCCGATTCGCACACGGGCCGGGGCCCGCACCCATGAGGTGCGGGCCCCGGCCGTGCGTACGCGTCAGCGTCAGGCGGGAACGATGTTCTCGGCCTGCGGGCCCTTCTGGCCCTGCGTGACGTCGAAGGTCACCTTCTGGCCCTCCTGAAGCTCACGGAAGCCGGAGGTGGCGATGTTCGAGTAGTGGGCGAAGACGTCCGGGCCGCCACCCTCCTGCTCGATGAAGCCGAAGCCCTTTTCCGAGTTGAACCACTTCACGGTGCCAGATGCCATAACGAAACTCCCTTGAGGCAAAACTCCCGGAGTCCGCACCTCGCGGACCCGGCGTCGCAGCAAAGATTTGACCTGACGGGAAGATCGAAAAGTCCCGGAAAGCCCCGGAAACAAAAAGAGTGCCCACCGACATAAGGTCGGAGAGCACTCAAAAGCCTCTGGTAACCAAAACTGCCACTTGCACACCAACGTAGCACATCGGCGGGCTCGGCGCTCTGGTCCTGTGTGTGTCCTAGGCCTCAGTGGCTGCCGTCAGGGCCGCGTGGGTGTGGTCCTCCGGCTCGACGCCGAAGTCCGGCATCCGGAACGGGTCGGTGGCCGGGGGCGGCGGCACCGCCGCGGCGGGGCCGCGGGGAGGCGTTTCCGGTGCGGAGAACAGCGAGGTCGGTTCGATGAGGAGTCTCCTGGGGGACGAGTGGCCGGGCAGCGCTCAGCGCCGGCCCGGCGGCGGGGAGGCCGCGGAGCGGGAGTCGGTCCGCCCTACAGCTTGTGCAGCTTGGCGTACGGGCTGAGGATGCGCTCCTGCGCCGAGCCGAAGTCGACGAGCGCCGCGACCCCGTCCTCGATGCCGATCACGCGGCCGAGGCCGTACATGTCGTGCTGGACCTGGTCACCGACCGCGAACTCCTTGAGCGGCGGGGCGACCGGGGCCTTGAAGGGGCTGGTGGGCAGATGACGCTTCGGTGCAGCTGGCTTTGTCATTGTCCCCAGTATGCGCCCGCTCGGCTCCGGCCGGACCCCCCCGACTTCGTCCGGCCGCCTCGCGGGGCGGCCGGCGGTCAGCCCGCGGTGCGTTCCGTCAGCTCCGCGAGGGGCAGGGTGTGCGCGGTCGTGAGGACCTTCGCCCGCAGGTAGCGCACGTTGTGCGGGGTGGTGAAGACGCCGGTGGGCACCCGCTCGCGGACGTCGATGCCGTGGCCGCGCAGTTGCTCGGCCTTGTCCGGATTGTTGGACAGCAGGTCCAGCGCGGCGATGTCCAGGGCGCGCAGCATCTGGGCGGCGGCGGTGTAGTCGCGGGCGTCCTCCGGCAGTCCGAGGGCGGCGTTCGCCTCGTACGTGTCGAGGCCCTGGTCCTGGAGGGCGTACGCGTCGAGCTTGTTGTAGAGGCCGATGCCGCGGCCCTCCTGGCGGAGGTAGAGCAGGACGCCGCCCCGTTCGGCGACCCGCTCGACGGCCTCCCGCAGCTGGGGCCCGCAGTCGCAGCGGGCGGAGCCGAGGACGTCGCCGGTGAGGCACTCGGAGTGCAGCCGGACCAGCGGGACGGGGCCGGGGTCGCCGAGGACGATCGCCAGGTGTTCGCGGCCGTCGGTGAGCCCGTGGAAGGTGACGAGGTCGGCGTCGACCGCGTAGCCGTCGTGGAAGCGCAGCGGTACGCGGACGCGGGCGCGCGGGGTGGCGGCGGGGGTGTCGGGCATGCGGGTTCTCCCGGTCCGGTGGGCGGGTGGGGTGCGGCCGTGGCATGGTGCTTCAGATTTGAAGCACCTCCACGAAGCGTGACCCTACCTCATGCTTGAAAGTTGAAGCAATGGTGGACGTGTCCCCCGGAGGGGTACGGGTGACGGTGCGACTTCGGGGTTACGGGCGTTACGGGGTTAGGGGAGTTGCGGGGCGAGTGAGGTGCCGGGGGTGGCGGCTGGCCGCCGGGGTGCCCGGGGGCCGCAGGGTTCAGGAGGCTCCCGCCAGGGCTCAGGAGGCTCCCGCGCAGGGCGTGGAGCGCCGCCGCCAGGGCAGCCCCTCGGCCGCCGTCTCCCCGCCGCTCTCCTGGAGCCCCCGCGCGACCTGTGTGAAGATCGCCTCCAGCTGCCCCACCTGCTCGGGGGTCAGCCGGTCGAAGAGTGTGGCGCGCACGGTCTCCACATGGCCGGGCGCGGTCCGCTCCAGCACCGCCATGCCCGCGTCGGTCAGCACCGCCACGCTGCCGCGCCGGTCCGCGTCGCAGTCCTCGCGCCCCACCAGCCCGTCCTTCTCCAGCCGCGTCACCGCGTACGTCAGCCGGCTGCGGGTGATCTTCAGCCGCTCCGCGAGATCCGTCATGCGCAGCCGCCGCCCCGGCTCGTCGGAGAGGTGGGCGAGGATGGAGTAGTAGAGGTGGGGCATGCCCGCCTCCTGCTGGAGCTGCCGGTCGATCGCGTCCTCCAGCAGGAGGTATCCGGCGACGTAGGCGCGCCACGCGCGCTGCTCCTCGGGGCTGAGCCAGCGGGTCGTCATGCCCCCAGTGTAGGTTTGTTTCAAACTTGAACCAAGGGTGCCGCCCGCCCGCCCACCGCCGAGCCCCGCCCCCGCTTCCGCCCGCCCCGCCGAGCCCCGCCCGGAGAGACCCGCCGATGCCGTACCCGTACGTCCTGCTGTCCGCCGCCGTCTCCCTCGACGGCTACCTCGACGACACCGGCCCCGAGCGGCTGCTGCTGTCCGGACCGGCCGACTTCGACCGGGTCGACGAGGTGCGCGCCTCCGTGGACGCCATCCTGGTCGGCGCCGGCACCCTGCGCGCCGACAACCCCCGGCTGCTGGTCAACTCGCCCGTACGCCGCGCCGCCCGGCTCGCCGCGGGCCGCCCGGAGTACCCGCTGAAGGTCATGGTCAGCGGCTCCGGCGACCTCGACCCCGCCGCCCGGTTCTGGCACACGGGCGGCGACAAGGTGCTGTACACGACCGGCGCGGGCGCCGAGCGGGCCCGCGCGCTCGGCCTCGCCGCCGACGTCGTCGCCCTGGGGGACGACCTGGACTGGCGGCGGCTGCTGGAGCACCTGCACGACGTGCGGGGCGTGCGGCGGCTGATGGTCGAGGGCGGCGGCACGATCCACACCCAGCTGCTCCGGGACGGCCTCGCCGACGAACTCCAGCTCGTCACGGCCCCCCTCTTCGTCGGCGACCCGGCCGCGCCCCGCCTCTTCGGCCCCGGCGGCTATCAGGGCGGACGGCTGCGGCTCGTCTCCACCCGCCGCATCGAGGACGTGGTCCTCGCCGTGTACGAGCCGACCGCGCCCGGCACCGGCCCGCGCCCCGCCGCCGCCGACCGGCACTGGCTCGCCCTCGCCTGCGAACTGGCCGCCGCCTGCCCGCCCTCGCGCACCGCGTTCAGCGTCGGCGCCGTCGTGGTCGCCGCCGACGGCACCGAACTGGCCCGCGGCCACTCCCGCGAGGACGGCGACCCGGTCGTGCACGCCGAGGAGGCCGCCCTCGCCAAGATCGACCCGGCCGACCCGCGGCTGCCCACGGCCACCGTCTACTCCAGCCTGGAGCCCTGCGTGCGCCGCGCCTCCCGCCCGGCGCCCTGCGCCCGCCTGATCCTCGACGCGGGCGTCCGCCGCGTGGTGACGGCCTGGCGCGAGCCCGACACCTTCGTCCCCGACGCCGACGGCACCGGCCTGCTCACCGCCGCGGGCGCGGACGTCCTCGTCCTCCCGGCGTACGAGTCCCAGGCCAAGGCCCCCAACCAGCACCTCCTCTGAGCCGGACCCGTAGCCCCCGTACGCCCCCGGAACCACCCGTGGTCACGAGCGCCTCAGAAATGACGTAGGCTGTGAACACAACGACGCGGGGTGGAGCAGCTCGGTAGCTCGCTGGGCTCATAACCCAGAGGTCGCAGGTTCAAATCCTGTCCCCGCTACTGAAGGCCGAGGGCCGGAATCCTTTACAGGGTTCCGGCCCTCGGTCGTTGTGCGCCTCCGGCGCGGATGGTCCTCCCGTCCGGGTGGTCCTCCGGTCGGACCACCCCGCTCGCCGCCCGTCCCGGACCCCGCCAGCCTGGGGGAGTGGACGACAAGGGGCCCCGGGCCGCATCCGGCGTGCGCGGGCGGCGTCCGTCCCCGCGCACCCTGCTGCGCCTCCTGCCCGCCCTGCTGATCGTCGGCGGCATCGGCTACGACGTCAGCACCCCCGAGTACTTCACCGCGATCCCCTTCTTCACCGCCGCCCCGCTCGTCGCCGCCCCCTTCTTCACCCTCACCGGCACCCTCGTCACCGGGCTCGCCGCCCTCGCCGCGACCTACCTGGTGCACGCCTACCACCACGTGCGGCCCGACGAGACCACCATCACCGAACTGGTCACCGTCGTCACGGTCACCGTCCTCGCCGCGCTCCTCAACCAGGTCCTGCGCCGGGGCGACGCCCGCCTCGCCTCCGCGCGGCACATCGCCGAGGCCACCCAGCGCGCGGTGCTGCCCCGGCCCCCCGACCGCATCGGCGGCTACCGCGTCGCCGCCCGCTACCAGGCCGCCCAGCGCGACGCCGCCATCGGGGGCGACCTCTACGCCGTCCAGGACAGCGCCCACGGCGTCCGGCTCATCGTGGGGGACGTCCGCGGCAAGGGGATGGGGGCCGTCGCCGCCGTCGCCACCGTCATCGGCGCCTTCCGCGAGGCCGCCGAACGCGAAGCCACCCTGGAGGCGGTCGCCGCACGGCTGGAGCACGCCCTGACCCGCCAGGGCGTGGAGTGGTGCGTCCACCGGGACCCCTACGACCCGTACGACCCGTCCGCCCCGCAGGACGGGCGAGACGCGCGCGACCCGTACGACCCCTACGGCCCGCACGCCTCGGAAGATCCGTACGACTCGTACGACCCCTACGACCCGGGGCGCGGCGGCGGTCCGTCCGATGTGGGCGCGCGGTTGCACGCCGCCGAGGGGTTCGCCACCGCCGTTCTCGCCGAACTCCCGCACGGCGACGGCGTCCTGCGGCTGCTCAGCCACGGCCATCCGCCCCCGCTGCTGCTGCACGCCGACGGCGCGGTGCGCGTGCTCGACGTCCGCGACCCCGCCCTGCCGCTGGGCATGGGCGACCTCCACCCCGTGCCGGGGCGGGCCGAGGAGACGCCCTTCCCGGCGGGGGCCACGCTGCTGCTCTACACCGACGGCCTCTCCGAGGCCCGCGACCGCTCCGGCCGGTTCTACGACCCCGCGCAGCGCCTCGCCGGACGGATCTTCGGGCACCCGGCCGCGGTGATCGCCGCCCTCGCCGAGGACGTGCACCGGCACACCGGGGGCGCGACCACGGACGACATGGCGCTGCTCGCCGTCCGCCACCCCTGACCTTCGTCACGTGCGGTGATCACGCGAGTGGGCTGCGGTTACAGCTGAGTCACCGTCAGGTTTAAGCGGGCCGCCGGGTTATTCCTCGGGCGAGGTCAACTCGCCCGTTTTTCACCGCTCCTGGGGTGAAAGTCCAGGCCAGAAATCTTGTTGATCAAGCGGAACGGCTTGGAATCCCGGGCCCGGGTCTATTAACGTTCGATAACGCAGCGCGGTCGTCCCAGCCGTCACAAGAGTCGGCTCCGTGCGCACGCGCCGAATCCCGTAAGGGAACCGGGGAACCACCACCTTGGGGTGAATCACGCGGAAGCCGCCGTGGAAACACGGCCGGTATACGCGCGTAGGAGACCTTCCCGCTCCGAACCCGTCAGCTAACCCGGTAGGCGACGGAAGGAAAGGAGTACGCCCGCGTGGCGTCGAACCCGCCTGCCCCCGAAGCCCCCGCCGTGCCCAGCCAGACCTTCGGCTACGGCAGCTACCGCACCGACGAGGGCCCCTGGGAGGAGTGGAATCCCACCGCGGAGTCCGTCCGCCCGGTCCGTGGCAAGCACCGCGTCGCCAAGCAGCGTGGCGGACTCGCCCGCAGCTCCACCGTCCTCGGCGTCGGTGTCATAGCCGCCGTCGGCGGTGCCGGGATGGCCAGCGCCAACACGGGCAAGCCCCCCGTCTCCATCTCCCTGCCGGACCTGCCCAACGTGGGTTCCCTGATCTCGGACGACGACACCCCCGAGGAGACGGCGCCCGCGCTCAGCAGCTTCGCCGCCGAGACGGTCGCCGAGGACAGCGCCGTCGTCACCGCGAGCACCGGTACCGGCATCGGCGCGGGCTCCGACACCGGCGCGGGCGAGTCGCTGCGCAGCCGGATCATGGCGCAGGCCGAGTCGCAGCAGGCCCAGGTCGACCTCAAGGCGCAGCAGGCCGCCGAGGAAGCCGCCGCCAAGGCCGCCTCGGCCGCCGCCGCCAAGGCCGAGAAGGAGGCGGAGGCCAAGGCCGAGGCCGCCAAGAAGAAGGCCGCCGAGGAAGCCGCCAAGAAGGCCGAGGCCGAGCGCCTCGCCGAGCTGGCCAAGCAGTACACGCTGCCGACCTCGTCGTACACGATCACCTCGACCTTCGGCCAGGCGGGCGCCTACTGGTCCTCCGGGTACCACACCGGCCTCGACTTCGCCGCCCCCACCGGCACCCTGATCAAGGCCGTGCACAGCGGCACGATCACCTCCGCGGGCTGGGACGGGTCGTACGGGTACAAGACCGTGCTGACCCTCGACGACGGCACCGAGCTGTGGTTCGCCCACCAGTCGTCGATCAGCGTCAGCGTCGGCCAGAAGGTCGGCACCGGCGACGTCATCGGCCGCGTCGGCGCCACCGGCAACGTCACCGGCGCCCACCTCCACCTGGAGGTCCACCCGGGCGGCAGCGCCTCCGGCATCGACCCGGGCGCCTGGCTGCGCGACAAGGGGCTCAACCCCTGAGCGGGTCCCTGGCGGGGCCCTGAGAAGAAGCCCCGAGGAACCCTCCGAGACCCTCCGGGGAAGCGGCCGGGGGTCGGTGAGGTCCCCCGGACGTTCCCCGGAGTTTGCGAACCCTTGGCCGGAGGCACGGAACACGTGCCTCCGGCCGAGGTGTTGTCACGGGGCATGACCTCTCTGCGCACACTCGGCTCCTCCGACCTGAAGGTCTTCCCCCTCGCCCTCGGCGGCAACGTCTTCGGCTGGACCGCCGACGAGGCGGCCACCTTCGCCGTCCTCGACGCCTACACCGCGGCGGGCGGCAACTTCCTGGACACCGCCGACTCCTACTCGGCGTGGATCGAGGGCAACTCCGGCGGTGAGTCGGAGACCCTCATCGGCAAGTGGCTCAAGGCCCGCGGCAACCGCGACGACGTCGTCATCGCCACCAAGGTGAGCCAGCACCCCGACTATCCCGGCCTCTCCGCGGCCAACATCAAGGCCGCCGCCGACGCCTCCCTGCGCCGCCTCGGCACCGACCGCATCGACCTGTACTACACGCACTTCGACAAACCCGAGACGCCCGTCGAGGAGATCGTCGGCGCCCTCGACGCACTGGTGCGGGCGGGCAAGGTCCGGCAGGTCGCCGCCTCCAACATCACCCCCGAGCGGCTGAAGGCCTCCCTCGACCTCGCCGAGCGCGAGGGACTCGCCCGCTACGTCGCCGTCCAGCCGCACTACAACCTGGTCTCCCGCGCCACCTACGAGGGCCCCCTCCAGGACCTCGCCGCCGACGCGGGCCTGTCCGCCGTGCCGTACTACGCGCTGGCCGCCGGGTTCCTCACCGGCAAGTACCGCCCGGGGACGACCGTGGACAGCCCCCGCGCCTCGGGCGCCGCCAAGCACCTGGAGACCGAGCGCGGCCGGCGGGTGCTCACCGTGCTCGACGCGATCGCCCGGGAGCGGGACGCGGAGATTGCCACGGTGGCCCTCGCCTGGCTCGCCTCCCGGCCCACGGTCGCCGCCCCCATCGCCTCCGCCCGCACCGTCGACCAGCTCCCCGCCCTGCTCGCGGTAGCCGACCTCGACCTCACGGCGGCGGAACAGGACCGTCTCACCGAGGCGTCGGCCTAGGAACCCGTAGGGGGCGGGTAGGGCGACCCGGCCGGGGGCGGGTAGGGCGCGCGGGGGTCGTGGCCGCCCTGCCCGTACGGGGTGTACGGGGCGTAGGGGTGCGGGCCGTAAGGGCCCTGGCTTCCGGGGGCCGGGTGGGCGGGGTGGACCGGGTGGCCCCCGTAGGGTGCCGGGGTTCCGTAGGCGGGCCGCATTCCGTACGACCCGTAGGCCCCGTACGGCCCGTAGGGGAACTGGGCCGGGATCGGGGGTGCGGTCATGCGGGCCGCGTGGTCGAGGGCGGGGCGGGCGATGTCGCGGCGGCGCCACAGCTCGTTCAGCAGCTCGCGCTCCCGGGCCACGAAGTCCGCCCCCGCCCGGCCGAGCCGCCCGCGGTGGCGCAGGAACGCCAGGGACGTCGCGTACGCCTCGTACTCGGCGACCGCCTTCGCGCCCGGCCTGCCGAGGTACTGCCGCGCGTGGTCGCGGGCCAGTCTGCGGGCGCGCATCGAGCCGAGCGCGTAGGGCTCGGCGGGGGAGAGCCAGCCCGCCGCCGTGTACGCGGGCAGCTCGTCGCGGACCGTGCCCAGCTCCCGCTGCCGGGTCCACACCACCAGCCAGGTCAGCACCGCGAACGCGGGCACCATGAACGCCCCGTACACCGCGAAGAAGCCCCACTCGCCGAGCACCGAGGAGCCGTTCCACAGGGCGTGCATGCTCATCGCGAGCAGCAGCCCCGCCAGCGGCAGCAGCACCCGGCGCACGCGCCGGCCCTCGCCGGACAGGGCGGCGATCCCGAAGCCGAGGCCGGTCAGGACGGTGAACAGGGGGTGCGCGAACGGCGACATGACGACCCGCACGAAGAACGTGGCGAGGGTGACCGACTCGATGCCGGTGTCGCCCGTGAGCTGGTCGGTGCCGAAGGCGGTGCCCAGGTAGAGGATGTTCTCGGTGAACGCGAAGCCGGTCGCGGTGATCCCCGCTATCACCACCCCGTCGACGAGCCCGGTGAAGTCCCGTCTGCGGAACAGGAACACCAGCAGGATCGCCGCCGCCTTCGCGGACTCCTCGACGACGGGCGCTATCACCGTCGCGCCGATGGTGTCCGCGCCGGACGGGTCCGCGGTCGCGGTGGCGATCCAGCGGGTGGCGAAGCTGTTGGCGACGATCGCGATCAGCGCCGCCGCGCAGGCCCCCCAGGCGAACGCGAAGACCAGGTTCGGCCAGGGGCCCGGCTCCACCCGGTCCAGCCAGCGGAACACGGCTGTCAGCAGCGGCACCGGCAGGACGGCGAGGCCCAGCCCGACCAGGAAGCCCTGGGTGCCGGTCTGCTCGCGGACCAGGGCCAGGATGACCAGCCCGGACAGCGCGAGCAGGGTGATGAGGGCGCCGTAGCGGACCCAGGGGCGCTGCCACCAGTGCGCGTGCCGCAGCGACCCGTCCGCCGCCGGACCGCCGGGGTGCGGCGGAAGCGGAGGGTGCGGTGGGGTCGGGGAACGGGTGGCCACGGCATCGACCCTAACGGGACAGTGGACGGCGGTGGAGGGGACCGGGACCGGGCCGGTGACCGGTGGTCGGCGGCCGGAGGCCGGTGGGGACGGGGGGCCGCCGCCGGTCAGTGGTCCCCCCGTGCTCCGTCCGGTACGCGGCGGAAGAGCAGGTCGTTCACGACATGACCCTTCTCCAGGCCCTGCCCCTCGAAACGGGTCAGCGGCCGGAAGTCCGGCCGCGGCGCGAATCCGCCGCCGGGCGTCGTGTTCTCGAAGGCGGGGTGTGCGGTCAGCACCTCCAGCATCTGCTCGGCGTACGGCTCCCAGTCCGTCGCGCAGTGCACCAGCCCGCCGGGCCGCAGCCGGGTCGCGGCGAGGGTCAGGAACTCCGGCTGGATCAGCCGCCGCTTGTGGTGGCGCTTCTTCGGCCAGGGGTCGGGGAAGTAGACGCGCAGTCCGGCCAGCGCGTCCGGCGGCAGCATCTCGCGGAGCAGGATGATCGCGTCGCCGTTGGCCACCCGTACGTTGGTGAGGCCGCCCTGGTCGGCCAGGTTGAGCAGGTTGCCCTGGCCGGGGGTGTGCACGTCCACGGCGAGGATGTTCGTGCCGGGGTCGGCGGCGGCCATCCGCGCGGTCGCCTCGCCCATCCCGAAGCCGATCTCCAGGACGACGGGCCGGTCGTCGCCGAACAGCGCCGCGAGGTCGACGGGGTGACCGTCGATGTCGGTGCCCCACCGCGCCCACAGCCGTTGCAGCGCGTCGGCCTGCCCGGCCGTGACCCGGCTGCGCCGGGGCTGGAAGCTGCGGATGCGCCGCTCGAAGTGCGAACCGGCCGGGTCGGCCCGCGGCCCGTCCGGGAAGCGGGGCTCGCCCTTGGCGCGGGTGTGACGGACCGACTCGCCGGGGTGGTGGTCACCGGCGGCGGGCCCGGGGGCGTCGGGGGTGCTCAGGGAATCAGACACAGTGGTGTCGATTTTACGGGCGGGTCCCGGAGCCCGTGCGCTACGCCTCCGCCAGGGCGGCCAGCGCTCTGCGGGCCACCTCGCGGCCGATCGGGAGGGAGGCCGTGGCGGCGGGGGAGGGCGCGTTGAGCACGTGGACGGCGCGGGGGGTCTCCCGGATCAGGAAGTCGTCGACGAGGGAGCCGTCCCGGCGCACCGCCTGCGCGCGCACGCCGGGCGCCGCCCGCACCAGGTCGTCCGGCTCGACCCCGGGCAGCAGCCGCCGCACCTGGTCGACGAACGCCGCCTTCGACAGGGAGCGGCGCAGCTCGCCCGCCCCGTACCGCCAGTGCCGCCGGGCGAGGTGCCAGGTGCCGGGCCAGGCCGCCGTGGACGCCGTCTCGCGCGCGCTGACCGTCCCCCAGCCGTACCCCTCGCGGGCGAGGGCCGGTACGGCGTTGGGGCCGACGTGGACCGAGCCGTGCAGGCCGCGGGTGAGGTGGACGCCGAGGAAGGGGAACGCCGGGTCGGGCACCGGATAGACCAGGCCGCGCACCAGCTCGGGGCGGGCCAGGTCGTAGTACTCGCCCCGGAAGGGCACGATGCGGATGCCGGGCTCGTCGCCGGTCAGGAGGGCGATCTCGTCGCAGTGCAGCCCGGCGCAGTTCACCAGGACCCGGCCGCGGACGACGTCCCCGCGCGCGGTGCGCACGGCCACGCCCCGGTCGGGGCGGCGGTCGATCCGGGTGACCTGCGCGCCGTAGCGGATGTCGGCGCCGGAGGACTCGGCGAGCTGGCGGGCGACGGCGGTGAAGTCGCAGGTGCCGGTGGTGCGGACGCGGATCGCGGCGAGGCCCCTGACCTCCGGTTCGTACTCCATGATCTGGGCGGGGCCCAGTTCGCGGACCGGGATGCCGTTCTCCCGGCCGCGCTGGACCAGGGCGTGCAGGCGGGGCAGCTCGGCGCGGTCGGTGGCGACGATCAGCTTGCCGGGGACGGCGTGCGGGATGCCGTACTCCGCGCAGAACTTGATCATCTCGGCGGCGCCGCGGACCGCGTAGCGCGCCTTGAGGGAGCCGGGGCGGTAGTAGATCCCGCTGTGGACGACGCCGCTGTTGCGGCCGGTCTGGTGGCGGGCGGGGCCCGGTTCCTTCTCCAGCACGGTGACGCGGGTGCCCGGCGCGGCGCGGCCGATGGCGTGCGCCGTCGACAGGCCGACGATCCCGCCTCCGATCACCAGCACGTCGCAGTCCAGCCCGCTGCCCCGCACCTGCACCACCTCCCGGCTTCGATAGTGCACTGCGCCACTGACAATCCCTTCAAACCCGGGAGAGGCGCCTTGATCTTGCGGAGGGGGACGGGCGGGGGAGCCGCCGTGAGGCGAATCCTTCGGTGCGCGGAAGGAGCGACCTGCCCCGCGCACTGCCGGGCGACCCGTTTCGCGTGCTACCGGGCGACCCGTTCCCCGCGCCGTCGGGCGGCCCGGCCCGCCGCCGCGAGGCAGCCCCGGCCCGCCCTCCGCGAGGCCGTCCGTCCCGCGCCGCCGCCAGGCGCCCTCAGGCCGCCGTCGACCGCCCTCAGGCCGGTGTCATCAGCAGTGGCCGGGCCCGTTCGCGGAGTTCGACGACGCGGGGCTCGTCGCCGTAGGGCTCCAGGCGGTGGAGGAGGTCCTTGACGTACTCGGTGGTGCGGGCGGAGGAGATGCGGCCGGCGACCTCGACGGCGCGGACGCCCTGCTCGCAGGCCGCGTCGAGGTTGCCGGACTCCAGTTCCGCGACGGCGGAGACGACGAGGCGCAGGCCGTGCGAGCGGACGAACTCCTCGGTGGGCCGGGAGAGGGCCTGCTCGGTGAAGCGGCGGACCTGGCGGGGTGCCTTGAGGTCGCGGTAGCACTCGGCGGCGTCGGCGGCGAACCGGTCGTAGGAGTAGAAGCCGAGCCAGGACGGGTCGCCGTCGCCCTCGCGGGAGCGCTCCAGCCAGCTCTCGGCGGCCTTGAGGGCGGCGCCCGCGGCGTGCGCGTCGCCCGCGCGGGCGTGCGCGCGTGCCTCGACGAGCCGGAAGAAGCTCATCGTGCGCGCGGTGGCCAGTCCGCGGTTGCGTTCCAGCGCGGCCTGGGCGAGGTCGACGCCCTCGTCGCCGAAGCCCCGGTAGGTCGCCTGGAGCGACATGGAGGCCAGGACGTATCCGCCGAGGGGGACGTCGGCCGCTGCGCGCGCGAGGCGCAGCGCCTGGATGTAGTACCGCTGGGCGGCTTCCTGCTGGCCGGTGTCGAACGCCATCCACCCGGCGAGGCGGGTGAGTTCGGCGGAGGCGCCGAACAGCGCGCGCCCGACCTCGTCGGAGTAGGAGCCGAGCAGCAGCGGCGCCGCCTCCACGCGCAGGCACTCGGGGACCATGGACGAACGCCAGTCGCCGCCGCCGTACTTGGAGTCCCAGCGGCGGGCGTCCTCGGCGGCCTCGCGCAGCTTGCGCACGTCGCTGTGGCCGACCTTGAGGGGCGCGCCGGACGCCTCGGCGGAGTTCATCTCGCGCGCGACGGAGCTGTCGGCCGGGGTTATCAGCCAGCGCGAGGCGGGCGTGGCGTAGGCGCTGACGGCGAACGACCCGGCGAGGGACTGCCAGATGCCCCCGCCGCCGGCCCGGCGGCCCGCCAGGTCGAGGCGGTACAGCTCGGTCGCCGAGCGCACGGCCTGGCCCACGTCGCGGGGGAAGGCGAGGCCGACCTCCGGCGCGGGGTCGGCGTCGGCCAGCCCGATCTCGTGCAGCGGCACGGGACGGCCGAGCTTCTGGCCGATGGCGGCCGCGATCAGGTGCGGCGCGGCGCCCTGCGGCACCATGCCCTTCGACACCCAGCGCGCCACCGACGTCTTGTCGTAGCGAAGCGTCAACCCCCGCTGTGCGCCTAGGTCGTTGACGCGCCGCGCGAGTCCGGCGTTGCTGATTCCCGCGAGGGCGAGAACGGCGCCGAGTTTTTCGTTCGGCCCGCGTTGCTCCCTGGACATTGCGCCACCCCTCGACACAGACGGCTGCCGCGCTGGCATAACCACCCGGCATTCGTAAACCCAGCGTAGTTCGCCGCATCCCAAGCGTTAAGGGGCATTCTTCCGGATGGCGGGATTGTGGTCCGTACGCAAGTGCGGCCCCGGCACGGACGGTTGCGGCGTGCCCCCGACGTGTGGCCGTGCGCCCGGCCGTGCGCTCTCGTGCGGGCGGTCCGGGGGGCGTTCCATGGAGTCGCGTGGGTCGGCCCGCTGTACTGGATCCAGTGGGCTGGGGGATACCGCCGCCCCCATCCCCGCGGGCGGCGGACCGGTCCGGGGGGCGTGCTCCGCCTCCCGGACTGACGCGTGCGGACGGACGCGCGTCTGTGTACGGAGCGTGTGCGGGCCTGCCCGAACGGCCGCCTGGCGCCCGTTATTTGGCCGAAAATCGACCCTGCGTTCCCTCGGTCGACACGCCTCCGACCATGGAAATCCAGGGCGCACGTGGCGTTCGAGGGGAGCGTACCGGGGGCGCATTCGCGTCGTGCACGCGGGGGGTGCACCCCGCTGCGGCCGCCCCCCGTACGGGAGTTCGCCCCCTCACCCAGGTCGGACCGGGGGCGCTCGCGAGGGCGCACTTCCCGCATCCCGCGCGGTGCCGTCCCCCTCTCTGGCGCGTTCTTCGTGGCAGCATGTGAACCGTTCGTACGGTGCACCTGGTTGTCCATGAGCGGTCCGCGGTCCGTGGAGGCGTCGATGCGGTGGTTGGTGGGGTGGAGCAGCATCACCGCGGGTGCCACCGTTCCCGGCGCGCGGACCGACGGCGGCCCGTTCGGCCCCGGCGGGTACGCGCCCGAGGACGGCGGCCGGATCGGCCACGACGGCGAGACCCTTCAGCCGGTCGGCGCCCACCTCCTGTGGGGCGACCCCGACCCGCTGTGGGCGGTCGGCGACTGGCGGCCCGACGAGGTGCGCCTCGTGCGCGCCGACGCGCAGACCCGGATCGCGGTCCTCGGCACCTGCGGCGCCACCGACGAGCAGCTGCGCGTCGGCCTGTTCGCCGCGCGCGGGGGCGCGCTGCGCCACCTCACCGCCTGGCCGGGCAGCTACACGGCCGTCGTCCAGGTCGGCCGCCGCATCACCGTCTGCGGCGATCTCGCGGGCGCGCGCCCGGTGTTCCACACCCCCTGGGAGGGCGGCACCGCCTACGCGACCGCCGCGCTCCCCCTCGCCGACCTCGTCGAGGCCAACCTCGACTTCGGTCACCTCGCCGCCCTGCTGGCCGCCCCGGACGTCCCCGCCGCCGTCTACGACTCCACCCCGTACGACGGCGTACGGCGCGTTCCGCCAGGGCACGCACTGATTCTGCGCGCGGGGGCCCGCGAGATCGCCGGATACGAGCCGGTCGCCTCCCTCGCCGTGGCCGCCGCCCCCGTCGACGCCGACCGCGCGGTCGACGCCGTACGGGACGCCCTCGTCGAGTCCGTGCGCGCGCGCCTGTCCGCGCCCCGGCACGTCCCGGACATCGACCCCGGCCCCGTGCCCGGCATGGGCCCCGCCGAACGGCGCGCCGCGCGCGGGATGCCCGCCCCCGGCATCGGCGCCGACCTCTCCGGCGGCCCGGCCTCCGGCACCCTCGCCCTGCTCGCCGCGGGCCTCCCCGGACGCCCGGGCACCCTCCTCGGCCACGGCAGCACGGGCGCGGGGGAACGCCTCCTCGCCGTCACCTTCAACGACCTGGCCGTCGGCGGCCGCGAGGCCGAACTCGAACGCGCGGGCGCCCTCGCGGCCGACCCGCGCCTGCACCACGTCGTCGTCACCGGCGCCGAGGACACCCTCCCGTACGCCGACCTGGAGGGCCCGCTCACCGACGAACCCGGCTCCAGCCTGGTCACCGCCGCCCGGCACCGCGCCCGCCTCGCCGCGGGCAGCGCCGACCACTTCACCGGCCACGGCGCCCGCCAGGTCCTCGACGCCCACCCGGCGCGCCTCGCGGACCTCCTGATGGACCGCAAGAGACGCCACCTCGTCCGGCCCGTCGCGGCCCTCACCCGTGCCGACGGCTCCGTCCTCGTCCCCGCGCGCGTGTACGGCGCCGCCCGCCGCCTCGCCCGTACGCCCTACCGCGCGGGCGTCGAAGGCCTCGCCGCACGGCTGCTGCAACGCCGCTTCGACGACCCCGGCAGCGCCGTCGGCGCCTCCCTGGCCGCCCTCACCTGGGGCGCGCCCGGCCCGGCCGCGCGCTGGCTGACCGGGGAAGCCCTCGCCGAAGTATCGGTTCGCCTCCAGAGCGCCGCCCACCGCGCCGGGGTGGGCCCCGGCCAGCGGCCCGGCGACTACCGCGCGCGGGCCGCGCTCGCCCGGCACGCCGCCGACCTCCGCGTCCTCGAACAGGCCGCCGAGATCCGCTCCCAGCGGCTGCACGCGCCCTTCCTCGACAACCAGGTCGTCCGCGCCTGCCGCGCCCTCCCCGAGACGCTGCGCGTGCAGCCCGGCGCGCGCGCCGCGATCCTGCGCACGGTGCTGAACGGCTCCGGGGTGGCCGACCTCCCGCCCGGCTGGGGCGCGCCGACGCCCGGCACCGGTACCGCCACCGCGCGCGCGGGCCTGCGCCTGGCCGCCGACCCGCTCCTCACCCTGTTCGACGCGCCGCTCCTCGCGGAGGCGGGCCTGGTCGAGGCGCGCGTGGTCCGCAAGGCGCTGCGTGCCGCCGCCGCGGGCGAACCCCTCCCGCTGGACGGCCTCGCCGACCTCGTCTCCCTCGAACTCTGGCTCCGCCGCCTCCTCTCCCGCCGCGGCACCTGCTGGACCGGCACCCCGGCCCGCGCCCGCGCCGTCCCGGCGGGCATCGCGCCCCGGCGGCGGGCGGTGTCGTCCGGGGGCTGAGAAGGCCGGGGGTACTACGGGTAGGGGGTCGGGGCGGGTGCCGGCGTACGGCCGTACGCCGAGCGACGGGTACCCGTACTCCCCGCCGGCCCGGCCCCGGTGGGGTCACCCGCAGGTGAAGCGGGACTCCGCCCAGTCCGCCAGGGCCAGCCCGTCGAGGCCGCTGCCCGGCTCGGTGACCAGGCGGACCGTCTCCCGGCCGGTGAGGTCGACGTGGACCGGGACCGCGCCCTGTCCGCCCCGGACCGTGCCGGACGACCAGAGGCGGACACCGTCGGCGTAGACGGAGAACCGGACGCGGCCGATGCCGAGGGTGAGGTCGTCGACCCCGGCGACGGCGTCGTACGCGGTGCACGCGCGGTTGAGCCGGATGCTCACCGCGGAGGCGCCCCGCACGGTCACCCCGTGCGCGTACCGCCGGTCCCCGATGGACAGGCCCTGCCGCTGCCACACCCAGCTGCTGCGCCCGAGCCGGATCTCCGGTCCGGTGCCGTCCCCAGTGAGGTCGAAGGCCAGCTCGCTGAAGCGGTACACGGCCGGGGGAGCGGGCGCCGGGGCGGGCGGCGGCGGAGTCGGGGTCGGGGTGGGCGTCGGGGTCGGGGTCGGCTCGGGGGCCGGACGCGGCGGGGCGGGGCTCGGCGCAGGGGTGGGTGGAGGGGTCGGCTCGGGGGCCGGGGTCGGGGTCGGGCTGGGGGCGGCGACCGGGGGCGTGCGGGGCGCGGGGGCCTCGGCGGCGCGCGCCGGTGGCTCGGGCGCGGGCTTCTTCGACGGCGGCGCGGGCGCGGGCGCCTCGGGCACGACGACCGGCGCCGACGCGGACGGCCGGGCCACCGGCGCGTCCACGGGGGCGTCCTCGCCGACCAGGGCCAGGGCCACCACCGCAGCGGCCACCGCGACGACCCCGGCCGCGATCCCGGCCTTCACGGGCGCCCCGAGCCCTTCCGAGGCGGCGGCCCCGCCCCCACCGGCCCCGCCCGACGAGCCGCCGCTCGCCGCGGCGGCGGCACCCGCGACCCCCGCCGCCCCGGCGCCGGTGCCCCCGGCGATGAGCGCGGCGGCCTTGGCGTACCCGGCGGCCCCGAACCAGCCGATGACGGCGACCGGCACGACGGCCGGGATGCTGCTGGCGACCTCCTCGATCTGGAGCGCCGCCAGCCGGCACTTCGCGCACTCCTCCAGATGCTTGCGCAGCCCCCGCTCGGCGCGCGTACGCAGCCTGCGGCGGGCGTACGTGCCGAGCTGGTCGGCGTAGCGCGCGCACTCCTCGTCGCTGGTGAGGGTGGCGCTCACATGGGCCTGGAGATAGGCCTGCTTGAGCCCTTCGCGGGCGCGGCTGGCCAGCACGCGCGTGCCGTTGGCGTCGAGCCCGAAGAGGGTGGCGACCTCGCTGGGCGACTCGTCCTCCACCTCGGTGTGCCACAGCACGGCCTGCCAGCGCTCCGGCAGCGACCGGAAGGCCCGCATCGCCATCGACTGCTCGGCCTCGTGCATCGCCTGGACGTCCGCGCCGAGATCGAGGGTGTCGTCGCCCGACACCTCGGCGGGGCGGGCGGACTGCGCGGCGAACACCGCGAAGTCGTCGACGAGCTGCTCCCGCTTCGCCGACTTCGTCCACCCGGCGGCGACCCGGCGCACGGAGGTGAGCAGATAGGCGCGTACGGCGTGCTCGGGCCCGGCGCCGCCGCGTACCGCCTGGAGCATCCGCGCGAACACCTCGGCGGTCAGGTCGTCGGCGGTGTGCGCGTCCCGGCAGCAGGTACGGGCGTAGCGGCGTACGGCGTCGGCGTGGCGCCGGTACAGCTCCTCGTACGCGCTGTCGTCGCCGCCCCGCATCCGCGCCACGAGGTCGGTGTCGGCCGGGGGCACCTCCCGCAGCGGCGGCAGGACACTGTCCGTCCGCCCCTCGCGCTGCGCGGGCACACTGCCCTCGAACGGCCCGGCGACCGGCGTGGGCCCACCGCTCTCGAAGGGGACCGTGTCTCCATTGAAGGGGACGCTGTCCGCTCCGAACGGCACGGGCTCCCCACCCGGCGGAGTGCCCGCGCGCGTGCCCTGGTTGGGCACCTGCGGGGTCTGCGGGTGCTGGGGGGTCCGGGGAGGCTGCGAGTCCCGGGGCGCCGGTGGGCTCTGCGGTGAGGGGCGGCCCCCGGCCTCGGCAGCACCGTCACCCGATGACTCGTCCCTGCCGTCAACGCCCATCGCGGAAGCCCCCGCCGCCTGCCGAACCCGTCCGGATTACCGGCTCAGAGTGCCATATTGGCTTTTGGTCAGCAGCCCCCGGTGCGGGCCGTCCACTCGTCCGTGGGGACTTGGCGCCGTCCCATGGTCACGCTCACCCGGAAGGGGTAGATTCAACTGCCCTTCCGTGGGCATCAGTTGGCCCGCGCGCCCCGCGCGCGGCGGCGGCCCGGCACGCACCGCCCCTCCGGGGAGGGGCCCGGCGGCGGCCCCGCTTCTCACCTCTTCGAGTGCCCCACGCGACCTCTGCCTGACGCCTCTACGCCTCCGGCCCCTCAAGCGCCCCGCTGCGGCCCTTCCCGAAGCCCCGGCAGCCCGAAGCCCCGCGAAGCCCCCCCCGCGGCCTTGGGCCCCGCGAAACTCCCGGCGACCCCACCACCCCCCGACGTTCCAGGCCCCGCCCTACGCCCCCCCCGGGACCTGCGCCCCCCGGGACCTACGCCCCCACCGGCCGCGACCGCAGCCCCTCCAGCAGGATGTCCAGCAGCCGGGCCGACGCCGCTGCCTGCTGGGCCGGGTCCGGGAGGGACGGGGCCGCCGTCGCGATCACGAGCAGCACGTCCGACACCGACACGTCCGGCCGCAGCGCGCCCGAGGCGCGCGCCCGGTCGACGAGCTGCCCCACGACCTCCAGCAGCGCCGCCGCGCCCGCGTCGTCCACCCCGCCCGTCAGCCCGTCCTCCGCGACGAGCCGCAGCTCACCGGCGCCCGGCTGGGTCCGCTGCTGCGGCACCCGCGCCTCCCCGGCCGCGTGGCCCGCGCCACCGGCGCCGGGAGCCTGCTCCGTCTCGTCCTCCGCGACGCCGACCCGCAGCACCTGCGGCGGCAGCAGCCGGCCCGCGCCGGAGGCCACCGAGGTCCGCAGGAAGCGCGACAGCGCCTGCCACGGCTCGTCCTCCTGGCCCAGCGCCGCCCGCGCCTGGTCGGTCAGCCGGGAGGTCTCCTCCTCGGCGATCCGCCGGACCAGCACGTCCTTGCTGGGGAAGCGCCGGTACACCGTGCCGACCCCGACCCGCGCGCGGCGGGCCACGTCCTCCATCGGCGCGCCGTACCCCAGCTCGCCGAAGACCTCGCGCGCCGCGCGCAGTACGTGCTCCAGATTGCGCTGTGCGTCCACGCGCAGCGGTGTGGAGCGCGCGGTGTCCCCGCGTCCGCCGCCCGCCGCGCCGACCATGCCGCCGGGTCCGAGCGTGGACGCGGACGACCAGTGCGTGTCCTGAATATGCATGAACGATCCCCCGGTAATGGCGTCTCCCCCCGGAGACTCCCCGCCATCGACAAGCTCGAGGCACATGGCACAGGGGACCACCGACCCGGACCCGGCCGCCCTGCGGAACAGGACCTCACGGACCCGACGAGCGCTTCCCCCAGCACCCCGTCGCCCCACGAACATAGTTGAGAGGCAGTCAATTCAGAAGGGGCAGGTTCCGCACGGAGCGCCCCCCGATCGGAGTACGGGTCGTATACGTCCTGATTCAGCCCCTTCCCGCACCCCCCACCACCCCACCTGACCTGCGCACTCGTCCAGCAGGCCCGTCTTTCGGCCAACCATGCGCCCCGCACGCCTCCGGTCACACAAATTGTCGAGCCTGTGGACAAACCCCGGCGCCGGGTGCGTCATGGGACGGTGAAGGAACGTGCGCGCATTCTCGTTGTCGGCGGCGGCTACGTCGGGATGTACACGGCCCTGCGGCTCCAGCGGCGGCTCAGACAGGAACTCGCCCGCGGCGACGCGGAGATCACCGTCGTCACCCCCGACCCGTACATGACGTACCAGCCGTTCCTGCCCGAGGCCGCGGCCGGCGCCGTCTCCCCCCGGCACGTCGTCGTCCCGCTGCGCCGCGTCCTGCCGCACTGCCGGGTCGTCGTCGGCGAGATCACCGCCGTCGACCACGCCAAGCGCACCGCGACCCTCACCACCCTCGCCACCGCCGAGGAACACACCGGCCCCCGGCAGCTGACGTACGACGAGATCGTCCTCGCGCCCGGCTCGGTCTCCCGCACGCTGCCCGTCCCCGGTCTCGCCGACCACGGCATCGGCTTCAAGACCGTCGAGGAGGCCATCGGCCTGCGCAACCACGTCATCGAACAGATGGACATCGCCTCCTCCACCCGCGACCCCGAACTCCGCGACGCGGCCCTCACCTTTGTCTTCGTCGGCGGCGGCTACGCGGGCGTCGAAGCCCTCGGTGAACTGGAGGACATGGCCCGCTACACCACCCGCTACTACCACAACATCACCCCCGACGACATGAAGTGGATCCTCGTCGAGGCCACCGACCGCGTCCTGCCCGAGGTCGGCACCGACATGGGCCGCTACACCGTCAGCGAGCTGCGCCGCCGCAACATCGACGTCCGCCTCGGCACCCGCCTGGAGTCCTGCGCCGACCGCGTCGCCGTTCTCAGCGACGGCGCCCGCTTCCCCACCCGTACGGTCGTGTGGACCGCCGGCGTCAAGGCCCACCCCCTGCTCGCCGCCACCGACCTCCCGCTCGACGCGCGCGGGCGCCTGCGCTGCACCGCCGAACTCACGATCGAGGGCGTGCCGCACGCCTGGGCCGCCGGGGACGCCGCCGCCGTCCCCGACGTCACCGCCGCCGAACCCGGCACCCCCACCGCCCCCAACGCCCAGCACGCCCTGCGCCAGGCCAAGGTCCTCGGCGACAACCTCGCCGCCTCCCTGCGCGGCGAACCCCTGCGCACGTACGCCCACAAGTACGTCGGCTCCGTCGCCTCCCTCGGCCTCCACAAGGGCGTCGCCCAGATCTACGGCCGCAAGCTCAAGGGCTACCCCGCCTGGTTCATGCACCGCGCCTACCACCTCAGCCGCGTACCGACCGTCAACCGCAAGGCACGCGTCCTCGCGGAATGGACCCTGGCCGGACTCTTCAAACGCGAGATCGTCTCCCTGGGATCACTCGAACATCCCCGCGCCGAGTTCGAACTCGCGGCCGGTGGAAAGCCTCCGGAGGAACCACCCGACGACCCGAAGGGGTCGTCCTGACCCGATCCAGGAACTCCACCGACCGCCCCCACGTCTGACGAATGCGGGCCCGGACGACGGCCGCCCTGCCAGACTGCTCCCTGCCCACCACCGGCCCACCGCCCGCTCCCGTCCCCGAGCCCCGGCGGACCCCCGCCCGTCCCCGCGAACCACGAGGCTGTTCCCCAGTGCTGCAAACCCAGGGTGCTGCAACAATGTGCGGTCACCGCCGCGCGGCCCCCGGCGCCCAGGCCGGGCCCCGGAGCCGGCCGTCGACGACTACACGAGGCAAGGATTCGTGAACTTCACGCGCTGGAGCGCCCGGCTCCCCGGAACACAGCGCCGCGCCGCCGCGCGGGTCGAGCACCCGGTCACCGCCCCGGACCGGCGCGGCGAGGGCGCCGTCCCCGCCGCCCGCGCCGAACACCCCACCGACGAGCCGCCCGAGGGCACCCCCGCCCCCGCCGTCCCCGCCGTGGACGACCTGCCCGTCCGCGAGGTCCTCGACCGCGTCCCCGCCCTGGTCGCCCTCGTCCACGGCCCCGACCACCGCCTCGCCTACGTCAACGACGCCTACACCACCGCCTTCGGCGCCCGCCCCACCGGCGAACCCGCCGCCGACGCCCTCCCCGAACTCCGCGACCTCGGCCTCATGCCCCTCCTCGACCAGGCCCAGCGCAGCGGACGCCCCCGCACCCTCAAGTCCCGCAAGGCCCCCGACGGCCGCTCCTACACCTTCACCTGCACCCCGGTCCCCGACCAGCACGGCACCGGCTGCGGCTCCGTACTGGTCTTCGCCACCGACGTCACCGACCACGCCGAGGCCGCCGAACGCCTGCGCGCCAGCGAACGCCGCCAGCGCGAGACCGCCGTCACCCTCCAGCGCTCCCTCCTCCCGCAGGAACTGGAGGAACCCGACGACCTCCGCATCGCCGCCACCTACCACCCCGGCGGCACCGAGGCCGCCGTCGGCGGCGACTGGTACGACGTCATCACCCTCGGCGGCGGCCGCACCGCCCTCGTCATCGGCGACGTCATGGGCCGCGGCGTGCGCGCGGCGGCCGTCATGGGCCAGCTCCGCACCGCCGTCCGCGCCTACGCCCGCCTCGACCTGCCCCCGCACGAGGTCCTCCAGCTCCTCGACGGCCTCGCCGCGGAGATCGACGCCAACCAGATCGCCACCTGCGTCTACGCCGTCCACGACCCCAACGAGGGGCGGCTGGTGTACGCCTCGGCGGGCCACCTGCCCATCCTGGTCCGCGACGACAGCGGCGCCGTCCGGCGTGCCGACGAACCCACCGGCCCGCCCCTCGGCACCGGCGGCTGGCTGCACACCTCCGGCACCATCGCCCTCGGCCCCGGCTCCACCGCCGTCCTCTACACCGACGGCCTCGTCGAACGGCGCAACGAGGACCTCGACGAGGGCATCGCCGCCCTGGAGCGCGCCCTCGCCGGAGCCACCGGCACCCCGCAGGTCGTCTGCGACCGCCTGGTCCGCTCCGCGGGCGTCACCGCCGACCACGACGACGACGTCGCCGTCCTCGTCCTCCAGCACCCGCACCGCACCGGCCCCGACGGCGAGCTGTTCCGCAACGCCGCGCTGGAACTCCTCGGCGGCGTCGAAGCCGCCCCGCGCGCCCGCGCGTTCGCCTCGGGCGTCCTCACCAGCTGGCGCTTCCCCGCCGACCTGCACGACCTGGGCGTCCTCGCCGCCAGCGAACTCGTCGCCAACTCGCTCCAGCACGGCACCCCGCCGATGCGGCTGCGCCTGCGCCGCACCGACCGCCGCCTGATCATCGAGGTCACCGACGGCGACGACCACCTGCCCCGGCGCCGCCGCGCCGAACCGGGTGACGAGTCCGGCCGGGGCATCGCCATCGTCGCCACCATCGCCTCCCACTGGGGCAGCAGACGCACCCCGGGCGGCGGCAAGGCCGTCTGGTGCGAGTTCGTCCTCCCGAAGCCGACCGTGTGAAACCCGCTGCCTCCACCGCGCCACACGGCCATTCCCCCGCGCACCACCTAGGCGAACCCGCCCCCCGGTGCTACTAGCAACCCATGGCAGACGCAACGGGCTTTCACCTCAAGGGCAGCGCTCCCGAGCGCTACGAACACTACGTCGCGCCTCTCATGGCGCCCTTCGTCACCGCACTCGTGGACGCCGCGGACCTCTTCCCGGGCGCCACCGTCCTCGACCTCGCGTGCGGCACGGGCTTCGCGGCCCGCGCCGCGGCGGCCCAGGCCGGACCCACCGGCCGGGTCGCGGGCACCGACGCCGACGAGGGCATGCTCAAGGTCGCCGTCGACCGCCACCCGCGCCTCTACCCGGACATCGAGTTCACCGCGGCCCCCGCCGACGACCTCCCGCACCCGGCGGCGGTCTTCGACGCCGTCCTGTGCCAGCAGGGCGCCCAGTTCTTCCCCGACCTCGACGCGGCGCTGCGCGAGACCGCCCGCGTCACCCGTCCCGGCGGCCGCTTCGCCGCCACCGTCTGGTCCCGCCCCGAGGCCTCCCCCTACTTCGCCGCCCTGTACGAGGTCGTCCTCGCCCACGGCGGTCCCGAGGCGGGCACCCAGTACCTCTCCGCCTTCCACGCCGCCGACCGCCTCACCGCGGCCCTCACCCGCGCCGGCTACCACCGCGTCACCCGCCGCGAACTCACCTACACCGTCGCCCTCCCCCCGCTGGAGGAGTACGTCCCCGGCCACCTCTCCGCGATCCCCTGGGGCCGCGTCCTCACCGAAAGCGGCGGCCCCGAAGCCCTCGCCCGCGCCGCCGACGCCCTCCGCGCCGCCCTCCCCGCCGGGACGACCGCGTTCCCCTTCTCCGCCACCCTGGTCACCGCCGTCCGCTGACCGCCCCCGCCCGCACACGACGAAGGCGGCCGTCGCCTCCCGACGACAGCCGCCTTCCCCCGTTCACCCGCGCCCTCAGACGTCCGCGGCCACCGGCTCCGGCGCCGCCCCACCGCGCGCCACGACCCGGTTGCGCGCCGCCCACGGCTGGTCCTGCACGGCCGTGAGCCGCCGCCCCAGCCGCAGCCCCAGCACCGTGATCCCCAGCGAGAACAGCAGGAACGTCACGACGTACGGCCCGTGCAGCGACGCCCCCATCGGCCCGCCCACCGCCGGACCCACGGCCAGCGCGAGCTGCTTCACCAGGGCGAACGCCGAGTTGTACTGCCCGGCCAGCCCGCTCGGCGCGAGATCCGCCACCAGCGGCGCCACCGTCGGCGACAGCATCGCCTCCCCCAGCCCGAACAGCGCGTACGTCGACACGAAGGCCGCCGTCGCCATCGTCTGGCTCACCTGCCCGAGCCCGGCGAACCCGGCCACGGCCCACGCCACGGCCCAGATCAGGCCCACGGCCGCGATCACCCGCGACCGCTTGCGCCGCTCCACGAACCGCAGCACCGCGAACTGCGCGATCACGATCATCGCCGTGTTCGCCGCCAGCGCCGTCCCGAGCGCCGAGGTCGAGATCCCGGCCGCCTCCACGCCGTACGCGCTCAGCCCCGACTCGAACTGGCCGTAGCAGGCGAAGAACAGCACGAAGCCCAGGACGCACAGCTGCACCATGGCCCGGTTCCCGAGCAGCTCCTTCCAGCTGCCCTTCGCCGAGGCCCGCGGCGCGTCCCCGAACCCCGGCGCGTGCGGCACCCGCACGGTCACCATGACCACCACGAGCACCAGGAACATCACGGCCTCGATCGCGAACAGCAGCGTGAACGACGACACGCGCGTGGTGTCCACGAGGTGCCCGCCGATCAGCCCGCCGACGCCGAGCCCCAGGTTCTGCAGGAAGAACTGCGTCGCGAACGCCCGCGACCGCGTCTCCGCGGTCGAACAGTCCACGATCATGGTGGCGAGCGCGGGCTGCATCACGGCCTGCCCGGCCCCGACCGCCGCGGCGGAGGCGAGTACGGCGGTCGCGCTCGCGGCGAGCCCGAGACTCAGCGCGCCCACGGCGGCGGTGACCAGGGCGGCGACCAGGACCGGCAGCGGGCCGCGCCGCACGATCGCCCGTCCGGCGAACGGCAGCACGATCAGCGCGGCCACCGCGAAGACGGCCAGCACCATCCCCGCCGTCATGGCTCCCAGTCCCCGCACCTGCGCCACATAGACGTACAGGTAGGGGACGGTGAAGCCGAGTCCGAACGCGCTGAGTGCGTTGCCCACGTGAATCCGGCGCATCGCCGCGCCCTTCGCCCTGGTCACGTTCACCTCTCTCAGGTAGTTGGTGAGTCTCAGTACTTAGAACCGAAGACTTTGAAGGTAAAGTTCGAAGCTAAAGAGTACACATCAAAGGACTTTAACGCCACCGGCCCCGTGCCATACTCGGCACATGGGTGACACCCCGGACAGCACAGGCGGCAGCGGCCTCGGCGGCGAGCCGACCCTCGAAGAGCAGATCGCCGCCTACCAGCGCGAGTTCCGCGACCTGGACCCGCAGGTCGAGCAGATCGTCTCGGCCCTCTCCCGCCTGAACCGCCGCATGAACGTCGCCTACGGCCGCCAGACCGCCGCCCTCGGCGTGAGCAACGCGGAGTGGGAGGTCCTCAAGGTGCTCGTCCTGTCCGGGGCGCCCTACCGGATGGGCCCCAGCGAACTGGCCAAGCGCCTCGGCCTGACCCCGGCCGCGATGACCCACCGGATCGACCGCATGGTCGCCGAGGGTCTGGTGACCCGGCAGCGGGACGAGAACAACCGGGTCCGGGTGATCGTGGAGCTGACGCCCGAGGGCCGCGAGAAGTGGCTGGAGGCGATGCGGATGGCGACGGTCTTCGAGGAGGACCTCCTCCAGGACCTCACCGCCGAGGACCGCACCGCCCTCGGCGACGTCCTCACCCGGCTGCTGCGCCGGGTCGAGCACGCCCAGCCGGACGCCGGCGGCCGCCTCACCGACCTGGACTAAAAGATCTTGACAGGGGGTGCTTGACAGCCCCCTGGCCGATCCGTAGAGTTCTTCGGGTTGCCGCCGAGCCGTAACGGTTCTCCGGTAACACCTCCGCCGCTTGAGCGGCACATCAAACCATCAGCACGACCTCCCCTCAGGGTTAATTCGGCATGCCCGAATTCAATTCGAAGGGGACCGGCAGCCCGATTAGCGCTCGCCGGGACACGTCCGCTAAGGTTTGAGACGTCGGAACGGCCCAACAGCCGGAAAGACAACCCCCTCTGACGGGGAATCAGCGCCGAAAGGATCTGATACAGTCGGAACCGCCGGAAAGGAAAACCGCGAGAACGAAGCGGGAAACCTGGAAAGCGCCGAGGAAATCGGATCGGAAAAGGATCTGATAGAGTCGGAAACGCAAGACCGAAGGGAAAATGCCCGGAGGAAAGCCTGAGCCGGTTGGCTGGGGTGAGTACGAAGGAAGCGTCCGTTCCTTGAGAACTCAACAGCGTGCCAAAAGTCAACGCCAGATATGTTGATACCCCGTT